>CAWBLO010000031.1:0-80649 GCA_963789475.1 uncultured Gammaproteobacteria bacterium
TTGCCTTGTTTGCCGATTTCGCCTTATTAACTTTGGGCGGCACACTTAAGAGAAAAGAAAGACTCTCAGGCCTTTTTGCCGATGTCTTAAGCAACCTGTACCTGTGCTCCTGTGTACTTAAACATTACCAGGATCAGGGGTGTCCCAAAGACGAAGCGCCTTTATTAAATTGGGCTTGCCAGCAAAGCATTTACCGGGCCCAGCAATCATTACGTGCAGTTTTCTGGAAATTGCCGTTGCGCCCGCTTGCGTGGATTTTACGTAGCCTTATTTTCCCCATCGGAAAACCCTACTCACCACCACGAGACTTACTGATTCACAAAACTGCATCACTATTGCTTTCCGATACGCTTGTGCGTGACCGCTTAACCCATGGCATTTACATCAACAACAAAACCGACGATGCAACCGGCAGAATTGAAGTCGCCTTTAAAGCCGTATTGGCAGCCGCGCCGGTTGAAGCCAAAATTCGCCTTGCTCAAAAGCAAAAGCAATTACCCAAAGGCGACCATATTAAAATGCTTGCAGAGGCATTAACCAAAGGTATCATCACTCAGGATGAGGCCGAATTGTGTATAACGGCTGAACAGGCCAGATTGGCAGCTATTACTGTCGATGATTTCAATGCCGAAGAGTTAATGGGAGGCAAATTTAAAGCGATATAGATTGAAACGCCAATTTTCCTCATTCAGTCATATACCAGCCCAAGGCTATTACTGCAAACGGCCATCTTTTTTACATTTTTTTATACAGCTTTGTTTAAACTTCCCTTAGAATGGGCGAAGCGAACGAAGTTGTATCAGAACAGACTTCGAGTTGAGATGAGTTTAACGATCCATCGGTAGCCAGTTTTTGTAACGCCCTCCATTCATTAAATGTTTGACAAGAAAATGAACAGCAACTTATTAAAGTTATTATGCTTTGCGTTATTGTTTTTGCCCGTTGCGGCTTTTGCCGGCGAAGCTTCAGAAGTTTTAAGCGCTCCCCAGCCATTAAGTTTAACCCATCATATTATTGGCTATCTTTCTATCGCAGTGACCGTTCTGGCCTATGTAGCCGCGATGTCGGAAGATGTAATCGAACTGCGCAAGTCCAAACCGATGGTATTGGGATCAGCTGTTGTGTGGTTTGCAATATGTATTTACTATGCCTTGCACGGACAAGCCAAAGTAGCGGCAATCGCATTTGAAAGCAATCTTCTTGCTTATGTCGAATTGCTTTTGTTTATCCTGGTGTCGATGACCTACCTGAACGCCATGGAAGAACGCGGCGTTTTTGATGGCCTCAGGATTTGGCTGCTAAGCCGGCAATACAGCTACCGGCAATTGTTCTGGATTACCGGCGTTCTCGCCTTTCTGCTTTCTACAGTGATCAGCGGTATGGCGGTAGGCCTTATAATGGGCACCATTGCGGCTGCTGTGGGTAAAAAAAAGAAAGAATTTGTCGCCCTGGCTTGCGTCAATATCGTCGTGGCGACCAATGCCGGCGGTTCGGTAAGTCCTTTGGGCGGTATTTCGACACTGTTCGTCTGGCAGAATAAAATCCTGCATTTCTATGAGTTCTTCTCATTGGCTGTTCCCTGCCTGGTCAATTTTCTGTTGCCTGCATCCATCATGCATTTTTTCGTCCCCAAAGAAACACCGGCCGCTTCCACCAGCGCCGTTTGGCTTCGCCGTGGCAGCAAACGGGTTATTATTCTTTTCGTCGTGACACTCGGCATTACGGTCTGGTCTAACGTCGCGCTGGAACTGCCGCCTGCCGCGGGCATGATGGCAGGTCTTGGTTTATTACAGTTTTTCTGCTTTTATCTGACCAAAACGGCACAGGAAGTCAAAAGCGATTTTGCTCATGTATACGATCTCTTCGGAGTAGAAGCTCCCAAAGATAATAGAAAACAGGATTTTGACGTATTCAAGAATGTTGGCAATGTGGAGTGGGATACGCTGTTATTCTTTTACGGCGCAATGATGATTATTGGAGCCTTGGGATTTATCGGCTATCTTGATGCCATTGCGCATTTTCTGTTCGGGCAGATTAGCACTACAGTTGCCAATATTAGTATCGGCCTTTCATCTGCATTTATTGATAACGGCACATTGATGTTTGCTGTATTGAGCATGCATCCCGAACTTCCGCCCGGCCAATGGCTGCTGTTGACCCTAACCCTCGGTGTAGGCGGTAGTCTGCTGGCAATTGGATCCGCTCCCGGAGTCGCATTGCTCGGCCAGATCAAGGAAGGCTATACCTTTGCATTCCACATGCGCTGGATGCCGTTATTTTGCTGGGCTATTTCGCCAGTATTCTTGTACATTTCTGGATAAATGCCAGTTATTTTTAATACAATAATGTCCTCAAATTCACAAAATCAATCCAAAGAAAAACTGGCCGGTCTGGCGCTGGGTGCCATAGGCGTTGTGTTTGGCGATATCGGTACCAGCCCCTTATATGCTATGAAGGAAGTATTTCACGGCGGCTTGACGATAGATAAAATCCATGTGCTTGGTGTTTTGTCGCTGATTTTTTGGGCAATAACAATGGTTGTAACCATCAAATACGCTATTTTTATTATGCGTGCCGATAACAAGGGCGAAGGTGGCATTATCGCGTTGATGGCTCTTGCGTTGCAGGGTTCCAAAGATAATCCTGAAAAAATGGTATTCATTGTCACTATCGGCTTATTGGGCGCGTCACTATTTTTCGGCGATAGCATTATTACTCCAGCTATATCCGTACTTAGCGCGGTCGAGGGCTTGCGAATTATCGCTCCGCCATTGGCTCATTATGTGTTGCCGATTACCATCACAGTGCTGGGCGGGCTTTTTATTCTGCAAGCGAAAGGCACCGGCAAGGTAGGCAAAATCTTTTCGCCGATCATGTGCTTCTGGTTTGGATTGCTTGCGGTCTTGGGCGTGATTAATATCATCCATGAACCGGGCGTGTTAATGGCGATTAACCCATATTACGCAGCGCATATACTGTTTGAGTTAGGCTGGCATGGATTTTTGATTATGGGCGCGGTCGTGCTGGCGATCACCGGCGCCGAAGCGCTGTACGCCGATATGGGACACTTCGGCCTGAAGCCGATCCGTTACGCCTGGTTCAGTTTTGTGTTTCCGGCGTTGCTGCTCAACTATTTCGGGCAGGGGGCGCTGTTGATCGGCCATCCCGAAGCGATAGAAAATCCCTTCTATTTACTTGCGCCGACCTGGGCGCTGTATCCTTTGCTGATTCTATCGACGCTGGCGACCGTCATCGCCTCGCAAGCGGTCATCTCGGGTGCGTTTTCAGTGACGCGGCAAGCGATACAGCTGGGTTATTGTCCGCGCATGAACGTTTTACACACTTCGGGCGATGAAATGGGACAGGTTTATGTTCCCGCCGTCAATTGGCTGTTGATGGTGTCGGTCTTCGTGCTGGTGCTGAGCTTTAAATCATCTTCAGCGCTTGCATCGGCTTACGGCATTGCTGTTACAGGTACGATGATAGTTGACACTGTACTAGCGTTTATCATCATCCAGGCATTGTGGCAATGGACAAAGGCTACCAGCGTGACTTTCCTGTCGACTTTTTTGGCCATAGACCTTCTGTTTTTTTCTTCCAATAGCCTGAAAATCCCGACCGGCGGTTGGCTCCCGCTGGTCGTTGCTACAGTCTTCTTTTTAATATTGACGACATGGATTAAGGGACGCAGGTTACTTTCGGAATATATGGATGAGAGAAGAACGTTATTCGAAGACTTGGAAGAGAAAATAAGTGGTCAATTGGCGAGGGTGCCGGGTACGGCGATTTATTTGACCAGAAGCTTGCACGGTGTGCCTCAAGTGCTGTTGCACAACCTTGAACACAATCATGTCTTGCATG
The DNA here is from genome assembly GCA_963789475.1 of uncultured Gammaproteobacteria bacterium. GTDB lineage: Bacteria > Pseudomonadota > Gammaproteobacteria > Methylococcales > Methylomonadaceae > Methylobacter_C. The sequence goes on from CAWBLO010000031.1 coordinate 3,862, forward strand.
AGCAAATTATTGTGCTGACCATTGTTACCACGAACGAACCCTATGTTGACGAAGCGCATCTGGTCAAAATCAGGGCCTTCGGTGAAAACCGGAACTTTTACAGGGTAAAACTTTATTACGGTTTCAAGCAAAACGCCGACGTTCGCCGTGCATTGGAATTATGCGTACAACAAGGACTGAATATTAATCCCAAAAATGCATCCTTTTTCATCGGCAGCGAACAACTATCTTTTCGTAACAAAAGCCCCATGCCGAAATGGCGCAGGGCGTTGTTCAGGTTTTTATTTCACAATTCTTCCAGTGCGATTGAGTTTTTTAAAATACCTGTTGACCGGGTTGTGGAACTTGGAATTCGGATCGAGCTGTAACCGAAATTGTGCTTTACTCAATTCAACCACATAACAATCCGCCAAAATTTTTATTTCCTGCAGTCGCGTTCTCTGGTAATGTTTACCGGCTTTTGCAGAGCAAAGAAATACACTTGGCAATCATTCATTCATAGAGAAAATAAATGCTACACGAAATAATCAACTGGCTAATCACAACCATCGGCGAGATGGGCTATACCGGCATTTTTTTGCTAATGGCGTTGGAAAGCTCTATAGTGCCCATTCCCAGTGAAATCATCATGCCACCAGCCGGTTATCTGGTGCAGCAAGGGCAAATGAACATGGCTCTGGTCATACTCAGCGGCACGCTGGGCAGTTTGTTTGGCGCTTATCTGAATTATTTCGCTGCCCACTATTTGGGCAGACCATTTTTACTCAAGTACGGACGTTATGTATTGATAACTGAAGAACATTTCCGTCGTGTTGAAGATTATTTTGCCAGCCACGGCGAAATCTCTACGTTTATTGGCCGTATGTTACCCGTCATCCGCCACTTGGTTTCACTGCCCGCAGGATTAGCGGGTATGAACCACATCAAATTTTCTGTTTACACATTGCTCGGCGCTTTCATCTGGGTCTCCATTCTGACCTGGATTGGCTATTTCCTGGGCCATAACGAAGCATTAATCATGCAATACTCTCATCAGGCAGTTATCGACGTAATAGCCGCCTGCGTTGTTTTGGTGATATCTTACATTTTCCTGCACCGCAGAAAAATTGCTCGTATGCAAATCGAAGAATAGAAGGGGGAGACACGCACCTCCCTGAATAAGCGCCAACTTAAGGTTACTGTTCCAGCGTTACGAAGGCTAATTTAACTATGCCCGCATGCTGTACTGTTGCCATCACTTCTGCGATTTTGGCATAAACCACAGTTTGATCTGCATATAAATGCACACCGATTTCCGGATTTTTTGCCAATTCGGCTTTTAAGGCGATTTCAAGGGCGGCTAAATCAGCAATTGGATTTTTGTTAATAGTAATTGCGCCTTGTGCGTCGATACCGACTTGCAAGGGTTGTGCATTGATATCTGCGGTCGTTTCGGCGGTTTTGGGTAACTTGACATGAACCGATTGCGTAAGAAGCGGCGCGGTAACCAATAAAATAATCACCAGCACCAGCATCACGTCCACTAATGGCGTGACGTTGATTTCGCTCATCGCGTTTTCATCTTCGGATTGAGGTTTAAACGCCATAAATTATGCCTGCTCTTTTTTAGTGTCTAAAGCAACGGACAAGAAACTCGCGACAAAATTTTCCAAGCGTGTGCGTTGCACTTTCATGCGACGGAGAAAAAAATTATACGCCAAAACAGCGGGTACAGCGACGGCAATACCAATTGCCGTTGCGACTAGCGCATCACCAATCGGCCCGGCAACAACGTCTAAACTGGTCGAACCGCTTTCTGTAATATCGTGCATTGCGTTCATAATTCCCAGAACTGTTCCAAATAAACCGACAAATGGCGCAGTACTGCCGATACTTGCCAACAATGTTAAACCGCTTTCCATAGTATGCTGTTCTTGTTGCAATTGTACGCGCAAGGTTTGCTCCAACAATTCTGTTGGATCACCGCAGTGTTTGAGCGTTTTGCCCGCTGAAAGTTGATGCTCCTCAAGCCACGTTAAACCTTCATAAGCAAGCCGCGCTTGTGAGCCCTTGGCTAATTCGGGCGGTAAGGTTTTGACTTGTTTTAAATCAGGCAACTTCCAAAACGCACTTTCAAAACGTTCATTACTGCGACTGTTATTAAAAAATTGCCAGATTTTGAAAAAAATTAAGGTCCAAGTCGTCACTGAAAAAACCAGTAACGTGTAAAGCGTAGCATCAATAATAAATTCGGGGGCAATATGAATGGGCATTAGATAATTATCCTTGTATAAATTTTTTAAAAAGTTATTGTTCGAGTTTAAATTGTAACTTTTGCACTGCGCGTTGCGGTACAGCGACACCGTTAACAATTTTTTCTTTAAATTTCCATTTGCTGATTGCAGTAATTGCGGCATCGTCAAAAATACTTTCAGGATCTGAACCTACGACGACCGCATTATCAACTGAACCATCAGTTTGAATGGTAAATTCGACTTTTACCCACCCTTCAATATGCCGGCTAGCCGCACGTGCAGGATATTTTGGTGGTACACGAACTAATGGCACAACACCTGAAACGACAGTTTTGCTGTCATCGCGTCCATGTCCTGAGGTTTCTGTGGTTTTAGCCGTAGCGCGTGAATTTGATGAAGCCGAAGGTGCGGCAGCGGGTGCAGGCGCAACAACAGGGGGGGCAGGTTTAAAGGTTGGCACGGGCTCAAATTTCGGCACGGGTATAACTTCCTTTATTTCTGTCGGCTGCGGCTTAGGTACGGGCGCGGGCTTTTTTACCACGACAGGTTTTTTAATCGGTTTGGGTGGTTTTACCACGGGTTTAGGTTTAATGGGTTCTTTTTTGGCAGGCGGTGGTGCAGGCGGCGGCTCTTTTGCCACTTGTTTTACAATCGGTTCAGGTTTTGGCAACATCACTACTTCCATAACGACGGGTGGTTTTTTATGTTCCGTTATTGGTGTGTTCAACAAAAACAATGCTAGGGTCATATGCAATACCACAACCACCATTAACAACAAACCCGCAACAAGACGCGATTTTTTCTGTTGTTCTAATGGATTAAAATTCGAGTAATTGAAATCAATAGTGTTTGATAAAGACATGAAAACGATGACTGTTTATAGTGTGCTGTGTTGTCGTGTATGAATTGCGATGATTATAACCAATTACCCAATAAATAGCCTGTTAGCTGAATTCCAGAGACATTTGCGCTGTAACGCTTTCCGAATTCCCTGGCGAAAAAGGGGCGGATATTCTGTCGCAAAATAATTTTTTTTGGAGGACTCACTAATACGGCATTTGACGATTTTGGGTGCTGGATATCGAAAAAAACTATCGGGGCCTGTTTTAGGCAATAGCTTACCTAAGCCGGTTTCATCGGCTTTCACCCAAAAATCTTTTCGGAATGGGGAAAAAGCCGTGTTATTGCAGCAATTGCCAGAGAAATAAGGAAGGTTGCAATTGATAGGGATAATATACCAATACCTGGATGTAATGAATATGACGAAATCGAGAATCCAAGCCACCCCGCTTTCAGAATCTCTATGACCAGTAGATGCATGAAATATATTTGGAAAACCAAGCCGGATATAAATGCAAGCGGCTTGTCAAGATAATCCGGAATTTGCAGTTTTTGAATCCATATAAAAGCTGCAACAGAAGCCAGAACTACATTTGGAGTTAAGAAGTTATAGGCCATTTCATTTGGGATGCTGGTAAGGGAGTTAATTCGCCAATTTAAAAAAAAGGTACATAGACTGGCAAAAACAAACACCATTGTACAAAGCCGAGCAGGAATTCTGTTAAAGAAAGAAGCGTGAGTTACGTAGTATCCAATAATGAAAAAACCTGCCCAATTTAAAATACCAGTCAGTTTTAACTGGCCTATTAAACTTATCGGATAATAACTCGGGGCCGAGTTAATGAGGAACCATAGCGCAAAGATATACACTGCGAAACGCTGATTTTGCAAAATGGCTTTCGAAACTACGCTAATCAAAGGCAATAATAAATATACACCTATTATCATGTAAACAAACCACAGATGATACATAACCGGAGCCTGAAGCATCAAGCCAAATGCTTCAAATAAGGGAAGTGGTTTAACTCTCCAGTAGCCGCTCCAGCCAAGATAGAGAAAACTCCAAAAAACAAGCGGCACGATAACTCGAACCAGTTTCCCAGGCAATCGTTGTAACTGCATGTCTGGGCTATAGCCAATCAACAGGGCTCCCGACAGCATTGCAAACAAGGGTACGGAAACTCTTGATAGTGATTCAATCAAATTTGCTGCCAAGAAATAATCCAGCGGAATAGTGCGGTAATCATCAACAACGGGTGCTGCCGTATGAATTAGAATGACAGTAAATATTGCAATGACCCTGCATGCATCAACCCAAACCAGTCGCTCAGAACTGCCCCTTATCGCTGTTTTCATTTCTATCCTTTTAATGCTGTTGAAAGAGACTCTGACTCCGCGCTTACGTGCCGTTAGGTTATAATATAATTTTCTATAAGTTAATGTATTTATGCAATACCCTGGTAATAAAATCGTCAATATTCAGGCGTTACGCGGATTAGCCGTTTTACTGGTAATCGCTGTGCATCTGGCTGGCTACGAAGAAAAGTTTGGTCATGGGTACACTATTCTTCCCAAATGGTTTGCCATTGGCGGTTCAGGTGTTGACATTTTCTTTGTAATTTCCGGATTTGTGATGGTGACAATTACTCGGGGCAGGTTCCAACAAACAGGCTCAATACGAAGATTTATTTACCATCGTCTGATGCGAATTTACCCGACTTATTGGTTTTATAGTTTAATCATGCTTGCATTTTTTTTGATTCAGCAAAGACAGGGCGATAACAGCCGAATGGTAGACATTACCGCTTCTTTTCTCTTATTGCCACAAAACCAATGGCCGCTGCTGGTAGTGGGATGGACCTTGATCCATGAAATATATTTTTACCTGGTATTTTCTTTATTGTTGGCTTTCCATGAGCGCTGGTTGTTACCTCTTATGATTTTATGGGGGGGGGCAACTATAACTGGAAGTCTATTGCTATTCCCAAATGAGAATCCGACTATCCAGCTCATTACAAACCCGCTCACCCTGGAATTTATTGCCGGTGGCTTAGTTGCTCGATTTCATTATTCTGGAAAGGCGTTCGCCGGGCGGCCTTTTTTGATTATGGCTCTTGCTTGGTGGTTATTAGGGTATGGAATTTGTGTGAAACTGGGCCTGGCGCCAGAGTCATCACATTGGTTACGAGTACTCATTTTTGGTATTCCAGCGGCTATCTCTGTCTATGCATTGGTCGCCATGGAAAAAAACTCCAGATGGCAACTACCAATCTGGCTTGTTTTAATAGGTGATGCCTCTTATTCAGTGTATCTATCCCATACACTGGTATTTGCTGCTATATGGCGTATTTGGGGGAAATTTGGCGTAACCGGACCTTGGGCGAATGGCCTAGCTATAGTTACCATGTTTGTTTCCTCTCTGGTTATTGGCATGGTTAGCTTCCAATTAATTGAACGTTCTCTACTCAAATTCACTCGTCGGCTTGAGCCGGCCTGGTAAGAAACAGATAAAGCGTCCAAAACCAATCACCGATTTAATAAAATAATAAATGACACTGGATAGTATCACTTCACGTCCAAAACACCACTTAACGCATCCAAAATATCGAGCCGACATTGATGGCTTGCGTGCGATCGCAGTTCTTTCAGTTGTTGGCTTTCACGCTTTCCCGGATTGGATTTTTGGTGGATTTATTGGCGTAGACATTTTTTTTGTAATTTCCGGATTTCTCATAAGCGGCATTATTTTTGGCAATTTAGAACACAGCAGCTTCAGTTATATTGAATTTTATGTACGGCGTATTAAGCGTATTTTCCCTGCATTAATACTTGTTCTTGTTCTCAGCTTTGCTTTTGGTTGGTATGTATTACTTCCTGACGAGTTTCAGCAACTGGTAAAACATGTAGCGTCGGGATCAGGCTTTATATCCAATTTTATCTTATGGTATGAGTCCGGCTATTTTGATAATTCTGCGGACACTAAGCCGCTTCTGCATCTATGGTCGCTGGCAATTGAAGAGCAATTTTATATTTTTTGGCCACTATTATTGGGTTTAGTATGGAAACATAAATGGAATTTCTTAACATTGACAGTCAGTATCGCAGTAATCTCCTTTGCTCTTAACATCTACACTGTCAACAATAACCCTATTGCCGATTTTTATTCGCCACTTTCCCGCTTCTGGGAACTTATGATTGGCGGTATATTGGCATACTTAACATTACATAAACCCCAACACCTCCCCCAACGGCCAAATTGGCAATCAGCTATCGGGCTTTTGTTAATTGCAGTTGGAATATTGTTAATTAACAAAGAACGAGCGTTCCCAGGTTATTGGGCGTTAATTCCTGGCGTTGGTGCATTCCTGATAATTTCAGCTGGATCCGGTGCGTGGTTAAATCGTAATCTCCTTGGCAATCGCTTAATTGTTGGAATTGGACTTATTAGCTATCCACTATATTTGTGGCACTGGCCGCTACTGGTATTTTCAAAAATTGTCGTGGGGCGCAACTTGCATGTTCTCGAAAGAATAGCAATAATTGCAGTTTCAATAGGCCTCGCCTATTTAACTTACCGGCTACTTGAAAATCCGATTAGAAAAAAGAGTACTTCAAACAAGCCTGCAACTGTATTGTTGATCGCTCTAGTCTGCATACTCGCAGTATCTTTATTTTCATTTGTCAAGAATGTAAAACCTCGACATAAGAACGCTTCAATTACAAAGTTACTGGTTGCCGCTTACGATCGGGATTATCCGGATGGCCTTAAAGGCAAGATCATAGCGGGTCATCTAAGAAGAGCCTATGAATTAAAAAGTGACTTATCTCAAAAGACTCTTTTTATAGGAGATTCGAATATGGAGCAATATTACCCTCGAATTGACAAGTTGATATCTGAAAATCCGGGTAAATTTAATTCTGCAATTTTTATTGGCAATCAAGGATTGCGGTGCTATCCAATGTACACAATGTTTATAACAGATTCAGAGCAATGTAGTTCGGTAAAGGAAGACATTACTCATCTTGCAAATGATAAGGATGTTGAAGCTGTAGTGTTGATATTTAGTTGGTTTGCATATGATCACCTGATTAAGGATAAAACAGGATACGAGCGGTTGTCTCAATTCATTAGCGCCATTTCAAAAAATAAACGCTTTTATTTAATTTTAAATATGCCGGACGGAGAAGAATTAAATCCCAAAAATATGTTTACCGGATCTCGCCTCCGCACACTCGATACTAAAAATACCGATAAAGTCGTCTTTGATTACAAAGGATTTCTCGATAGACACAAGATCTTTCGAACAGAACTGGAAAATTTAGCCATTAAGAACGGTGCAATAGTCATTGATCCAATAAAACACCTTTGTCGTGAAAATAAATGCCCTGTTTTTGATAGCGAGGGCAATCCTCTTTACTGGGATGAAATGCACATGCGAGCATCCTATGTAAGGTCAAGTGCTGATTATATTGATATAACAGTAAAACCCTCAGCCAATGCTCCCAGTAGTCATTAACGTCAACTATCCATCAATATCTATGGAAAACTTATTCAAAGCTTGTCCCAATGGTTGTAATTCAGAGTTACAACCCTCTAAACTTATTGTTGCCGAAGGCGAGTTAAAAAAATGCCCATCATGTGGGCAGTTGGTTAGTTCTTGCAGCAAGGACTATTATGAAAAGTCGAATCAAGAATGGAATAGTGAAGAAGGAACCTGGCCCTCAGATAGAGATTATGCTCGCTTGTTTAAGCGAAGAAAAAATGACATTTATCATATAGCAAAAATATTATCGAAAGATAATTCAGATATTCGAATTTTGGATGTGGGTTGCTCGAACGGATCGTTTGTATTTATTGCTAATAGCTTAGGACTTCAAGCCGAAGGTATTGACCCTTCAGAAAAAGCAGTCAACAATGGCATAAAAAGAGGCTTGAAACTTCATTTAGGGCTTTTAAATGACCTGGCTTTTGACAACGACTCCTTTGACGCAATAACACTACATGAAGTTATTGAGCATGTTTCTGATCCCATTACTTTATTAAAAGAATGCGCTCGCATTTTACGACCCAATGGCGTTCTTCTTGTTGGTACAGGGAATACAGAGAGCTGGACTCGACAAATGCAAAAAAGCAAATGGGACTTTTTTGATATGAAAAAACATGGTGGTCATATTAGCTTTTTCTCGCCAAAGTCGCTCAGTATACTGGCCTCACGAACTGGATTTAGTGTGGTAAAAGTCGCAACTCATAACGTAAGTTTTTGCGAGAAAGGTGAGCTTCCACACATCTTATATCGGACAATTAAAATATTTACAGAATTATTGAATTTACCGGCCAAACTTCTTATGAAAGGACATCAAATGGAAGTTTTTTTGAGAGTACACAAATAACAATGAAGCTATCGAGTTTCACTCAAGGTAGAAACAACAATTTTAACCTCATACGTATCGTTGCGGCACTAGCAGTACTGATAACCCACAGCTTTGATTTAGTCGGGAGCGCCGATCCAGTTGGTCAAAGCCTTGGCATGACTATGGGTTCGATCGCGGTTGATGTTTTTTTTATAACCAGCGGTTTTCTTGTTACAGCCAGCTTATTAACCCGGCAAAGCGTTACTGAATTTATTTGGGCCAGAGTGTTACGAATATACCCTGCTCTCCTGGTATTGGTGATCTTTACTGTCTTTGCGCTGGGTGTGTATTTTACTACTCTGCCTTTATCCACTTATTTTACAAGCTCCAGAACCTACACTTATTTGTTAAAGTGCTCAACGCTGATCTCCTCCGGATTGCCTTTCAAATTACCCGGGGTATTCGAGAACAACCCCTACAAAAGCGCAGTTAATGGCTCGATTTGGACAATGCCCTATGAAGTACGTATGTATGTTATTTTGGCCGCTGTCTGGTTTGCCTTACGAATCACACGAAATTATAAATTAAAAGCATTCCAACTAATTATCATTACCTATGCTGTGCTATCCGGCATTTACGTTCTGGCTATTCCATTTTACTTCCCAACTATAAATTACCTCGTAAAATTTTCTTTTATGTTCTTTACGGGGGCATCCTTCTATATTCTTAAAGAACATATCCGCCTTTCGTCCTTGCTTTTTTGGTTCATTGTGATTGCTCTAGCGTTTGCAATCGGGAATGTTCACCTTTTTTATGTCATATATACATTATCAATCGCCTACCTTTTGTTTTTTATGGCCTATGTTCCATCCGGATATATAAGAAATTACAATCGCTTAGGTGATTACTCTTATGGTATCTACATCTATGCGTTTCCCGTCCAGCAATCAGTTGCGGCATTGATTCCAGGGGTGTCTGTTGTCAATATGATATTGATTTCTGCCGCGGTATCCATCCTGTTGGCTATAATTTCCTGGCACTTCGTCGAGCGACGAGCCCTCAGCCTGAAAGAGCATTACGTTGGCCATACAAGAAGATGGTTTTTTTTAAAGCACCTCACACAGAATCGGGCGGCGGCGATAAGTGACCAAAGTGAAAAATAAGTTGTTTAATCCATGAGAGATAGGTATTCTCCGTGCTCAGGCTATAGTGCTTGAACCGTATTTTGTCGCGTACTTGATCCAATAATTTCTTGGGTTGTGCTGGTGTCGTATTTGATTACACTGTTTGTCGTGTTTATTTATACTCAGGCCAACAGAAACAATAGGTTATTTTAATTGAACATGATTATGCGACAACTTATATTTATTATGCGACAAAAGATGTCGTATACATTACGTTAGGTGAAGGCAGGTAAAAATGCTATGGATAATCCTTTTGCATGTAAAGATGTTTCAAAAGTAATTAATGGCACCGTTAAAATTGAATCATTTGATATAAATGAATTTATAAGCCAATACAGGTTGGCTCTAGAGGAAACGAGGGACGTTGCTGGAGTTGTCTACGTTTTTAAAACAGACAACCCCATACCCAGGCTAAAGGGATACAGCAATATTCTTTATATTGGCGAAACAAAATATGACGTCTGGAGTCGATACGATGCCGAGAGTGATGTTAATGAATTCTGGCCAGTATACAGTCACGCCGTAGCTAATTATGGCCCCATTTCTGTTGATGTTTATGTAAGCTCAAACCATAAAAGCACTGAACGGTTATTTCTTACACAATACTATCAAATGCACAATGAACTACCTCCAATCAATAGAAAAGGCTAAGCCTGCGAGCACTTCACCTAACCTGGCGTTCAAGAGGGACTGCCGAAAAGCGCGGCAGCCCCTTAACTTTACGTTAGGCACCCGCTTAAATAATGCTTGCTCCCATTGGTTTCTGAGAAAATAAAAGAGACTAACAGTTTCGTAAAACTTATGCATGTGATCAACGTTCATTATTTTCCCATGGAAATTTCCGGCAGCTGGGCGTTCGCGCCGCCGCCCAGCGCCTTATACACGGCAATCAGATTCGTGGAAGCCTCAGCTTCTGAACGAGCCAGATTGATTTCGTCAAGATAAACGGCGCGCTGGGATTCAAGCACGTCCAAAAATGATATCACACCTTCATTATAGCGTAGTTGGGATAGCCGCACGGATTCGCGTAAGTCTGCCACCGCATGGGTCAGAGTCTGCCTCCGCGATTCCTCCTTGAGATAGTTGGTCAGAGCGGTTTCCGTTTCCCTAAGAGCTTCGAGCACCGCCTTTTCATAGGCCAGATAGGCTTCCTTTTGCTGCGCATCGGCCAGGTCGATGCCGGCGCGGATTCGACCGAAGTTGATCAACGGTTGCAACAGGTTGGCGGCGGTGCCGTAGGAGAAAGCGGCCGATTTGAACAAGGATTCTATGTCGGTGTTACGAAAGCCCAAAAAAGCGGATAAAGATATTTTAGGATACAATTCCGCGATCGCCGCCCCTTGCATGGCCGTTGCTGCCGCGAGACGGCGTTCGGCCACGCGAATGTCCGGGCGATGGCGTATCGTCTCCGCCGGGGTGGTCAGAATCTCGATTCCCGGCGCTGCAGGCACTGCTTCTGTAGAATTCAGTTGGGCATCCAGCGTGCCGGGTTGGCGTCCCACCAGGACTTCCAGTTGACGCAATGTGGCGATAAGTCTTCCTTCCAGCGCTGGAATCTGGGCTCCCGTGGTCTCGGTCTGGGCCCGCGCCCGAATCACATCGTGCCGGGTTCCCACGCCTTCGGCGTTGAGTCTTTCGGTCAGTTCCAGCGTATGTTGTTGCGATTCCAGGTTCGAGCGCGTTATTCGCAGTTGATTCTGAATACTGCGGTAGTCAACATAACTTCTCGCCAGCTCGGCCGTCAGTGTCACCAGGGACTGGTGATACTGTTCTGCCGCCCCTTCCAGATCGTCAGTGGCTGCCTCCAGCCGCCGTTGCTGACGGCCGAACAAATCGATTTCCCAAAGGGCATCGAAACCCAGTTCGAAGAGATTGTAGCGGATGCCGGGTGCAAGGCCAGGGAATGGGTTGTCTTGGCGCTGGGCTCCCGTCGTTACGTTGACTGTCGGGAACAGTTCTGCACGGGTGCTGCGGCGTTCGGCTCGGGCTTGATCGATGCGAGCCAGTGCTATCTTGATATCAAGGTTTCCCGCCAAGGCCTGATTCATCAAATGGTCCAGCCGGGCATCGCCAAAACTTTTCCACCAGTTTTTCAAAGACTCCGGGCTGGCCGGCCCTTCGGCAGAGCTCAGGACAGGTTCCAAGCCTGCTTCCGGTACTTTTCCTGCCTGCCAATGCTTCGGGACTACAGGCTCAACTTTGCGGTAATCGGGACCCATCGTGCAGCCGGCCAAACCGCCCAAGAGTAATAACCCGCTGATTTTATAGATCATAACGATGCCCCTTGAGAAATAATGAAACTGCGGCATCGATCAAATGGCGCTTTTCCGCGTCGCTCATGCCTGATTGTAAACCGAGCAGGCAGCGGAAATGTTTATCACCTCTTAACATATCCAGGAATAGGTGGCTCGATGTTTCGAGGTCGGCGATATTCAGAATGCCTCTTGCATGCAGCTCGGCGAGGTAAGACGACATTTTCCGCAATACCGGCTCGGGGCCGGAACGGTAGATCAGCTCTCCAAGCTCTGGAAAATGCTGCTGCTCCGCGATGATCAGTCGATACAACTGTATGGCTTCGTCGGCATAAACCAGATCGATGAACGCGCCGGCGATAGCGCGCAAACCTGCCACCGGGTCGTTAAGTTCGGTTTGAACACTCGCAAGGGTGCCCAGCAAGGCTTCGCATCGGCACTCGATTACGGCGGCGAACAAGTCCTGTTTGCTTCTGAAATGATTGTAAAGCGTGGGTTTGGAAACCGGCGCCGCCACAGCGATGGCTTCCATGCTAACGCCGCTGTAACCGTGAGCAATGAAGGCGCGCGTCGCTGCTTCGAGTATGGCTTGTCGTTTGGGATTGTGAGGGTTGTTCATCGCATCGTTGAATAAATTGATTGCATTGGCAAGGGCTTAGTAAGTATACTAAACTACACAGTTTAGTTAGGCAACAAAAATTTATGTCACTTACTCTCTCCAAAAAAACCGCAGGGTCCATTCTGATTCTGCTGATCATAATTGCGGCAAGCGTCTTGTATTGGTTGAAGGCGATCCATCCTTTCGAAACCACCGACAACGCCTATCTGAAGGCGCACACCAGCTTGATCAGTCCCAAGGAAACCGGGTATGTCAAGGAAGTGTTGTTTGAAGATAACCAGAAGGTAATGCCGGGCGATTTGCTGGTCGTCATTGATGATCACGATTTCCAGGCCAAAGTGGCCCAAGCCGAGGCACAACTGTTGTCAGAGACTGCGCACATTCAGACGCTGGAAACCAACAAACTCACGCAAGGTGCCAAGATTCGTCAGGAAGCTGCGAACATCGCCGCCTCCGAGGCCGATCTGGATAGGGCCGCAAAAGATTTGAAGCGTTTCGGCAATCTGGCCGCAGAGGGTGCAGTTTCGGCGCAAACCCGGGATACTGCCGAATCCACTCATAAACAGGCGAATGCCCAGCGGGACAAAGTCCGTTCCGCGCGGCAGGAAGCGGAAAGCCAATTGGCGGCTTTGGATGCCCAGATCGAGGAAACGCGCGCCCGGGTTAAAGCCGCCGAGGCTAACCTGGAACTGGCTCGTATCGATCTGGCAAACACGCGCATCACCGCCCCCATGGCCGGCATTATTGGCAACCGTAGCGTACAGGTCGGGCAATTGGTCAAGCCCGGTTCCGTGCTGAGTTATTTGATACCCACCGATGGCTTGTTCGTGGAAGCGAATTTCAAAGAAACCCAGATTGCAAAGATGCAGCCGGGGCAGCCGGTGGAGATTAAAATCGATGCCTATCCCGATCAGGTTTTTAAAGGCAGTATGGATAGCTTCGCGCCGGCATCAGGCTCAGAATTCAGCCTGCTGCCGCCGGAAAACGCCACCGGTAATTTCACCAAGATTGTGCGGCGAGTGCCGGTGAAGATAAGCTTCGCTCCGGGCACCGATTTGAGTCGACTCAGGCCGGGGCTTTCGACTGTGATCAAGGTCAAGGTTCGGTAAGCAAATATGGCAACGACGGCAGAATCAACAGTATCACCAGCCTTAGGCGATAGCATAGCGCCGGAGCCGCAAACAGTCAGCACCGCGCAATGGATAGGCTTTTTCGCGATGGTGTTCGGCATTTTCATGGCGATTCTGGACATCCAGATCGTCGCCAGTTCGCTGGAACAGATACAGGCCGGGCTATCGGCGACGGCGGATGAAATCACCTGGGTGCAGACTGCATACCTGGTGGCGGAAGTGGTGATCATCCCGCTGTCGGGCTGGCTGGCGCGCGCGTTTTCCACGCGCATCTTGTTCGTGCTGTCCTGCGGCGGTTTTACCTTGATGAGCCTGTGCTGCGTGTTCGCTTGGAATCTGCAGTCGATGGTGGTGTTCCGCGCCTTTCAGGGTTTGTTCGGCGGGGCGATGATACCGACCGTGTTTGCGGTGATCTACACCTTGTTTCCGCGCCGGCTCCAACCGGCGATGGTGATCGTAGTCGGCATGGTGGTGATGATTGCACCTACCGCAGGGCCGGTGCTGGGCGGTTATCTGACTGAAGTCCTGTCCTGGAAGGCGCTGTTTCTGATCAATCTCGTGCCGGGCGTGCTGGTGTGTTTGGCTACATGGCGGTTCGTCCGGGTCGATGAACCGGAGTGGGAGCTCTTGCAAAAAATCGATTTTCTCGGCATCGTTTACATCGTGGTCTTTCTCGGCAGCATGCAATTCGTGCTGGAAGAGGGGGTGCGCGAACAATGGTTCGAAAGCCGGGAGATCGTGTTTTTCAGCCTGGTCGCAGCGCTATCAGGCGTCGCGCTATTCCATCGCGAACTGACCATAGCGCATCCCATCATCGATCTCTGGGCATTTCGCAATCGCAATTTCGCGGTCGGCTGCACATTCAGTTTCATACTCGGCATCGGTATGTTTACGCTGATGTTTTTGATGCCGGTCTATCTGGCCAGCGTTAAGGGTTTGAACAGCTTGCAGATCGGCCAGTACATCATGGTCACCGGCCTGTTTCAGTTATTGTCCGCGTTTGTCGCAGGCCCCTTGGCGAAACGCATCGATTCCCGGCTGATGCTGGCGCTGGGATTATCCGGCTTTGCGCTGGGTAGCTGGATGAACGGCAATCTCACGATTGAGTCCGGCTACTGGGAATTCTTCTGGCCGCAGGCGATTCGGGGCTTTTCGTTGATGTATTGTTTCCTGCCAATCAATTCCCTGGCGCTAGGCACCTTGCCGCCGGAGGAAGTCAAGAATGCCAGCGGGCTTTATAACCTGACGCGCAACCTGGGCGGTGCGATCGGTCTGGCGGTAGCTAACACCCTGATGACACAACTGAACAAGGAGCATTATGCGGTATTGCGAGAGCATGTGACGCCCGGCTCGCCGCAAGCACAGGCTGTTTTGGGAGGCTTACAGGAACGGATGGAGAGCGCGGGGGTGCCGGATGCAGAGTCTGCCGCATTGAAGCAGCTTTACGATCTTGTGATGCGCGAAGCCGAAGTGCTTACTCTCAATACTTTGTTTCATACTCTAAGCCTGGTTTTCGTTCTGGCACTCTTGCTGATGCCATTAGTCAGAAAGGTGTCGGCGGCTTCCACTGAGATAGGGGGCGGTCATTGACCGGGAAGATGCGCGGGAGGGCATAGTAGAGACGCGATTTATCGCGTCTCTACAGGATCTTATTCGGTCAAAGAAAAACCGATTTTAATGGTAACTTGCCAATGTGCGATCTTACCATCAGCTATATGTCCACGGGTTTCGACGACTTCAAACCAGCGCATATCCCGGATAGTTTGCGATGCTTTATTAACTGCATTTTCGATAGCGTCCTGGATACCCACAGTTGATGAGCCAGTCAGTTCTATTTTTTTGTAAATATGGTCAGTCATGATGCGTTCTCGTTATATAAAAGATTGAGTTCCTGCAAGCGTTCCGGAGTGCCTATATCCATCCAGAACCCTGCAATTTTTTGCCCTGAAACGCGTTGGTTTGCTATGGCCTGGCGTAACAAAGGGCCCAGTTTACTGCTTCCAGCGGGAATATTGCTAAACAGTTCAGGGCGATAAAGGCCAATACCGCTAAAAGTGTAGCGCTTCGGGCAGTTTTCAGTAACTTTTCCCGTACTATCCAAACCAAAATCTCCCTGTGGATGATGTTCCGGGTTGTCAACAAGCACTAAATGCGCCAAATCAACCGTCAATTTTTTAAGTTCGGCAAAAGCAAAATCCGTGGCAATATCACCATTGACCACCAAAAAAACGCTGTCACCCAATAAAGGCAAGGCGTTAATAATGCCTCCAGCCGTTTCCAGGGCCTGTTCACCTTCCGGTGAATAGTGAATATTGGCGCCATACTGCCGGCCGTCACCCAAGTGGTCTTCTATTTGCTGTCCGAGATGGGCATGATTGATAATTATGTCACAAAAACCCGCCGAAACCAGTTGATTGATGGTATGTTCAATGATAGTTTTTCCGGCAACAGGAAGCAGTGGTTTAGGGGTGTGATCCGTCAAGGGACGCATTCTTTCGCCGCGCCCTGCAGCTAAAATCATTGCTTTCATAGCGTTATTAGTTCCTCTCCCCTGCTCTCTTGCTTAAAGAAAGAGGATAAAATAGCGTTTACAGATAAAGCATGATTTTGCATAAAGTCACTGAACTCAACAAGTTCAGGATAGGTTGCACATACTGTCATGACATAATTCAGGGTTCGCGGTATGTCATTAAGATAGCCGGATTTACCATCTCTTAAATGCAGTCTGGAAAAGATGCCGATAGCTTTAAGGTGGCGTTGCATGCCCATCAGATCAAACCAACGTTTAAAACGAGCTGGATCACAGACTATAAGTTCCGCTTGCAGAAGCCGATTATAGTACTGGGTCATCCACTGTTCAACCTGATGCTGCGGCCAAGCAATATAACAATCCCGCAATAGTGACACCAGATCGTAAGTTACCGGGCCGATAACAGCGTCCTGAAAATCGATAACACCTGGGGAATCGTCATTTAAAACCATAAGATTGCGCGAATGGAAATCCCGGTGTACACAGGTGAGAGGTTGCTCCAGCGCAGAATTGACGAGAAGTGTGCATGCCGTTTCCCAAATGGATGCAGGAATCTGAATGTCCAGTAATTGATTTAAAAACCAGGCTTCAAAAATAGCCAGTTCTCGCTGCAAAAGTGGTTCGTTATAACCCGGCAAACCGCAGCTTTCTGCTGCTGTATTTGTTTGTAAGCTAAATAAAGTATCGAAAGCGCTTTGATATAATCCGTTAGCACTGTGTGCATTAAGTTGGTCTAAAAAACACCGCGAGCCGAAATCCTCAAGCAGTAAAAATCCATCAGAGAGATTTTGTTGAAAAATCTCCGGTACATTGACGTGAGACCGCGCCAATAAACCGGCAATTCTTATAAACGGTTCGATGTTTTCCTTGTCAGGTGGCGCGTCCATCACTATAAATTGCCCCTCTGCCGCCTTGACTCTAAAATAACGCCGGAAGCTGGCGTCGCTGGATGCAGGTTCGCAAGAGTCGATGGTCAGCAACAGATCATTCTCAAGCCAATCGAGCATGGATAGTGTTCTTAAGTTGTCAAGCATCATGATGTTTAGATTAGATTAGTTATAATGCCGGGGTGATTTGAGGTAAAATGTACATTCAGCATTCTATTCTATTTACGCTTCATTACGCTACTAAACTTATACCATCTATGCTCCGCCGTTTATTTCTGGTTTTAATACCCTCATTAACAGCATCTGTCAGCTATGCCGATCAGGCATCGTGGAATTGCGAGCAGAATAAAGATAGCAAAGAATGGGTTTGCGTTGGCGAAAAAAAACAGGCTGCTAAAACCAGTGAGGCAGCGCCACCCGTAAAACGTGAGTCTGTCAATGTGACTCAACCTGCGTTAACCGGGCCCGTTGAAAAAATGCAAGCGGTTAAAACGCAACCTGTGCAAATCACTGAACCCGTTAAGCCGGTATCGGCTAAACCTGTTCAACCGGTTATACCGGCACCGGTTGAAAGTATTCAGTCTGTTATGCCAAAACCTGTTCCAGTAACTGCACCGGTTACGGCTAAATCGGTTGAACGCATTCAACCAACCCAGCCCGCATCTGTTCAGGCTAATCAACCCTCTGTAACTGAAGCCGTTAAAAGCGTTCAACCGGCACTCTCTGCATCCCAAAAAACCGTCATAATCAGTAAACCTTCAGGCGACGAAATTAATCGGGCAGGCTGGAACTGCGGGGCTAATAAAGAAGATGGAAACTGGAACTGTCAGTTGGTTGGCCCCGATCCCAAGGGCAAAGCTCAAGCTGTAGCAACCAATGAATCCACTTGGAGGCTACTGACTCCGGCGTTTGATCATCAACAAGAACAAACCTTTAGCACGCTAACATCACAGCTGAAATATGATCCCTGGGAAAACTGCTCTATAGAACCGGGTACAAAACCTGATTTTGTGCCGGGGGCAGATCAAAGAGACGCTTCACCTCTGGATGTCACATCGAATTATGCGGAAGTTTTCGATAATGAAATCGGCAGTTATTCCGGTAATGTCAAAATGACTCGTGCAGATCAGCAATCTTCATCCAACACGGCTAATTATGATAGTGTTTCTGAGGTACTGGATCTTCATGGCGATGTCTATTACAGCGAAGATGAACTGGCCTTGCATAGTGACACGGCAACACTTAAATTAGCCTCTGATCAGGCTAAACTGAGAGATGTACAGTTCATTACACCGACCACGCCGCTCAGAGGCCGGGCGGGAGCTGTTTATCGGGACAGTAAAACCTTGTCACGTTACAAAGATGTCGCCTTTACCAGTTGCCGTCCCGGCAATCAGGATTGGGTTGTTCATGGTTCTGAATTGAAATTGAATAAAATTACCGGTAGAGGCGCTGCCAAAAATACCTGGATTGAGTTCAAAGGTACGCCTGTTTTTTACTCGCCTTATCTTTCTTTTCCGATTGACAACAGGAGACTTTCCGGTTTTCTTGCGCCGGCATTTGGCAGTACGCAAAAAAGCGGGTTTAATATATCAGCCCCCTATTACTGGAATATTGCCCCCAACTATGATGCGACAATCATCCCCCGGTATTTGACCAAAAGAGGCGCTTTACTGGCAGGTAAATTTCGGTATTTGACCGAGTATGCCAGTGGTAAAGTTGGCGCAGAAGTCATGCCTGACGATAGCCAAACCCATACCACTCGCTATCTGGGATCGATTAAGAACTTCTCCCAAATTACACCCAATATGAATTCAAATCTGGATTTGAATTATGTTTCTGACAGAACCTATTTTTCTGAATTGGGCAATGCACTGAGTTTTGCTAATTTCAATTACCTTAGAAGCACGGCCGACGTTAATTATAACACTCAAGGGGTTTCCTTTAGCACTCGGGCTGAGAATTACCAGTCAATTAATGAACAAATAGCCGATAAAGATCTTCCTTATCGAAAACTACCCCAAATTAACCTTAATCTGGATCATGCTTTCAAGTTCATACCGCTCTATACGGCGATGGAAAATGAATATGTCTATTTTCAACACAGTGACAATGCGGTGAATGTGAATGGTCAGAGTATAAATTTTACGCCCTCAGGTCAACGTATAAATACCAAGCCCTCTGTCAGTCTTCCACTGCAAACGGCCAGCGCTTTTTTTACACCTAAACTTTCTCTGCAGCACACCCAGTATTTTCTTAATAGCGGGCAACCCTTTCTCAGTCGTAACGGGCAACAATGGTTAGTAGGAGATACCTCCGTTTCACGAACCTTGCCTATTTTTTCTGCCGACAGCGGCCTCTTCTTTGAGCGGAATCTTGATATTGGCAATACTTCATACTTGCATACACTGGAGCCCAGATTATTTTATTTATATGTTCCTTATGCCAATCAGCAGGATATACCTGTGTTTGACAGTGCGCAGTATGATTTTCAATATTACACCATGTTCAGGGAAAACAGCTTTAGCGGCACCGACAGAATACAAGATGCCAATCAGATCACGACCGCCTTTACCTCGCGACTGGTTGATGACAAAGCCGGCTTGGAAAGGCTAAAATTGAGTGTGGGCGAGATTTTTTATTTTCGTGACCGGTTAGTTACTTCGCCAGATAGTCCGATACAACAAACCAGTAGCTATTCAAATCTGGTGACTGAATTGTCTAGCGAATTGACAGATAATTTATCGGCTGCTTCAGGCTTGCAATGGAATCCTCAACAAAATGCTATTCAAAGAGTCAATGCGGCACTTCATTATGGCAATAAGGATAATGAGCTTTTCAATATAGGGTATCTTTATAGAAACAACCCACTTGTAAAGGATGGAAGTAATGACATTACTCAGAGTGATATGTCATTTCGTTTGCCGATTTATGACAAATGGTATGCCATAGGACGCTGGCAGTATTCGTGGTTGTATGATACAACTCAAGACGGTTTATTCGGTGTGGAAAAAGAAAATTGTTGTTGGCGTTTTCGCCTATTCGGCCGGCATTACATTAATAATTTTAACAACAACCCCCTCACTGGTACGGCTGATTTTGTACCCAAGGGTACCGCCCAGAACGGCATATTTTTCCAGATAGAGCTAAAAGGATTGACCGGTATTGGAGATAATCTCGACAAATTCTTGCAACAGACTATTTATGGTTACCGGAAATCTCAAAATGATTATTGATCAGAACACTATTAAAAAGGCCCTTATTTCCATACTCATTTGCAGTTTACTGTCCGGTAGCTTTTTTGTACGTGCCGAGGTTCTCGGCAAAATTGCCGCCGTTGTTGAAGATGATGTTATTCTTGAACAGGAACTGGATAGAGAAGTATCGGCTATTACACAAAGAATACAAGCCAGTAAGACGCAGATGCCGCCGGAATATATCTTGCGTAAACAAGTGCTGGAAAAAATGATCATCGATAAGCTTCAGCGGCTACTGGCGGAAAAAGCCGGGATTACTATTACCGAGGAGATGCTTAACAGTTCGGCTGCGGACATTGCCCAAAGAAATAATATGACACCCCAGCAATTTAGAGCAGAATTGCAGCGTCAGGGCATGTCCTATAAAAGCTTTTTAGATAATATGCGTAATGAAATCATTATTAATCAATTGCGCAGTAGAGAAATAGGCGGACGTATTAAAGTGACTGACAGAGAAGTCGAGCACTACATGGAAACTCAGGAACAGATTGGCAATGAGGCCGTTCAGTATCATTTAGGCCATATACTGATTGCCGTTAAAGAAGCCGCATCAGCCACTCAGATACAAAAAGCCCAGAGCCGGGCTGATGATCTGGTCAAAAAACTGCGTGCAGGGGAGGATTTTACCCAAGCAGCCATGAGTAATTCAGAAGACGACAATGCCCTGAAAGGCGGTGATCTGGGTTGGCGTACGCTCAATGATATACCGACCCTGTTTAGCGACAAGGCCGGCACAATGCGTCAAGGCGAAGTAGCCGATCCGATTCGCAGTCCTAGCGGCTTTCATATTATTAAAATGCTGGAAATCAAGGGCCTTGATACTAATCATATGATTACCAAAACCAAGGTTCGCCATATTTTAATAAAAACCAATGAGTTGATAGATGATGAAGAAGCTCAAAAACGCTTGCTGGCATTAAAGGCGCGTATCGCAGACGGCGACGATTTTGCGGCACTGGCACGCGCTCATTCAGATGATAAAGGCTCGGCAATAAAGGGCGGCTCACTCGATTGGGTAGGTCCTGGAGACCTGGTTAAGCCGTTTGAAGAGGCTATGGGAAAATTGGCCATCAAGCAAATCAGTGAACCTGTGCAAACGCAATTTGGTTGGCATTTAATTCAGGTTCTTGACCGGGAAAATAAGGATGACAGTCTGGAGCACAAAAAGAACATGGTCAGAGATGCCATTCGCAAACGGAAAATTGAAGAAGAAACAGAGCTTTGGATGCGGCGTCTGCGAGATGAGGCTTATGTGGAAATTTATGAATAAATCTTAAATACAGTAGAGTAGAGTAAGTAGAAATACCGACTTTGGCTATCCAAATCTACCCATGGAATATCTACAAGACTTCATATTGCTCGTAGTAAAAATGTTAAAAAACTTATGACCGACTACTTAAGCAAAGAAGAGCCACTGAAAAAGCGTCTAGAACAGATTCTAAATAACCAGAATCTTGATACCCAGCGTGCCTTGATAAACACCATAGCAGTTGAACTGGGAATCGATAGCTTAACTTGCGCTGCCGCGCTAACTTATTTAACTCAGGCCATTGAAAAACCATGGGCTTCTACATTCCTCGTAAATCAAAAAACAAGCAATCCGTTACCGGCAAAAAATACACCATTGGGCATTAAAATGGTTCGTTATCGCCTGGACGTGGGGAGTAAACACCGTATCACCCTGGAACAGCTTAAAAAAGTGTTGGTTGAAGAATCAGGTGTCGACAAAAACAATATCAATAATGTTAATATTCAGAACTTATATACGCTTATTGAACTTCCCGACGAAATGCCGCCCGATATATTTCAACATTTAAAATCAGTAGAGATTAATCAGCATAAACTGGATATAAGGCGGGTAAAAGCGCGTAACAATAAAAAACGAGGCAATAGTCATATCCGCCGGGGGCGAAAGCGTGATCCCAAACAGGGTAATGACATTTCCGATCAGGTCGATGGCAATAGTAATAAAACAAAGGTTGATTGACTGCTCTGAGGGGTTTACATATGACGCATATACCATCATTACCCCTTTTGGGGTGGCGCGAATGGGTTGGTTTGCCGGAGCTTAACATTGCCCAGATTAAAGCTAAAGTTGATACCGGCGCCCGTTCATCGGCTTTACATGCGTTCGCTATTGATCCCTATCGAAAAGGTGGGCAGCGCTGGGTCATGTTTGCTATTCATCCCAAACAAAAACATTCGGATGTGTCGATTGAATGTCACGCCCTGATTAAAGACCGGCGCTTGGTGACAGATTCTGGTGGGCACAAACAACGCCGCTATGTGATAGAAACCCCTATAATATTAGGGCAATCGATCATCACTGCAGAAATGACGCTGACTAATCGGGACAGCATGCTGTTTCGTATGCTGATAGGTCGCACTACGATGAATAATCGTTTTATTATCGATCCAAATGCCTCTTATTTACAGGGCAAACCGGATATTTAAGTTAATGCGCTATGCCGTCCAAAGTTACTCATAATCCTACGCTCTAATCTTTTCCCTTAAGACAATTTTACTAAGAGCGGGAAGAACGATAAATGTGCAAGTCATAATCCAGAAAATACCCATCGTAATTATCAAGCCCATACTGGCGATGCCCTGATGGGGTGAAAAAGCCAGGCCGGCAAAACTGGAAGCCGTGGTTAATGCGCCATAGAACATGGCTCTGGCGGTGCTGGATTGATAGATGTTTTGTTCTTCCGAAAGCGAATGATGCAGCTTTTCAACCATGTGGATGCCGTTATCAACACCGAGTCCCAGTAACAACGGCAAAGCAATGATATTGGCATAATTAATAGGTGTGTTGGTGAGCACTGTACTCGCCATCGTGAATAATCCCGCCAGAATCAGTGGCGTCATGACCAACAAGGTATCGGTAATATTGCGTCGTATTCCATACAAAAGCAGCGCAATGGTGATTAAGGCGATCGTAATCGCTTTTTTAAAGGCGCCAACCACTTCTTTCATCGACTCCCAGTAAATAATAGGCAAATCGGTTGTTTCAGGGGCTACCGATTGCACATCGGTAATAAACTGTTGCAGATTGTCCAGGTCGTTCAAGTCTTTTTTAGGGAATATCTGAATACGGTACAACCCTTCCTTGCTGAGCCATCTTTCTTTGATATCGGGTGGCAAATCACCCAGCGTAACCTCCCTGGCGTTTAAACTGACTAATAGTTCGTTCATCGCACTCGGTAACGTGCCGAGCAGCGTCGTTTGGATTTTCTCTATAAACAGGCGTCGACCAGGCTGCTGCCTTGCATCAAGTTCGATCAACATATCCTGCAATTCTTTTTTAAATGCGTTTAGCGCCGCTATCTCATGGGGATCGGTTTTTCCAGGCAAGCTATTATCTATGGTTTTTATCAGCCGGTTAATGCCTGGCGTGGGATCATTATCGGGTTTTAATGCAGGAAAACCCTGTGCTTGAGATCCGAGTACCATCGCCATGTCTTCAATCATCGCCAATTTCTCTTCCTGGCCGGAAGGCACAAAATCAAAAAGACTGACGGTTTTATCAACCGAATCCAATCCAAGCAGTTTTTTCTGCATAGCT
The DNA here is from genome assembly GCA_963789475.1 of uncultured Gammaproteobacteria bacterium. Taxonomy (GTDB): domain Bacteria; phylum Pseudomonadota; class Gammaproteobacteria; order Methylococcales; family Methylomonadaceae; genus Methylobacter_C. The sequence goes on from CAWBLO010000031.1 coordinate 27,712, forward strand.
TCGGCTTTCTGCTTATCGGTAGTTAGAACCGTTAAGGTCATCGGCGTAGTGTCCGGGTCTTTAATCAAATTTTTGAAAGCAATAACGGATTCAGTATTGGGATCACGCAGATTAATCGGGTTGAAATCAGTTTTGACTTTAAAAACGAGCCCTACGGCTATGACAGCAAGAAGGCCGGTTGCTATGGAAATGGGTTTGGCGTAATGCAGTGTCAATGTCGCCAATTGTTTTGCCAGCGTTGCCAAGACGGGGTGAGTGGATGGGGATTCGGACTCAACCTGCACCGGGATGAATCTTAACAGCGCAGGCAAAACAGTCAAGGTCACTAAAAGGCAGATAAAAAGACTCGTTCCTGCCAACAAACCCAATTCGGATACCCCTTTGAAATCAGTGGGTATAAATGCATAAAGTCCGATGGAGGTAGTGCCCGCACAGAGTAATAAAGAAGGACTGGTGGATACTAACGTACTGCGTATGGCCCTTCCCCTGTGAATATGAAGCAACAGATTGTCCCGGTAGCGCAAACAAAAATGAATGGCATATTCCACCCCCAAACCGATATTGGATACAGCAAAAGCAACTGAAATCAAATTCAATTCTCCCACGGCAAAAGTGGCGAACGCTCCACTAAAAACCATGCCCAGAGCCAGGGTGATCAGTGTGGCTACTGTCAGCAAAATGGAGCGATAGGCAATTAACAAAATGAATAAAACCAATACAATGGAAAAAATACTGGCGTTAAAAGTACCGCTACTCATACCTACCATTTCATCATCTTCAAGACCGACTTCTCCTGTTATCCAAACCTTAACCGAAGGTAAATCAGGTTGCTGAATTTCAGCAATGGCTTTGCGAATGGCATTAATCGCGTTCTCGGCCGGGCGGATTTGCGTGTAATCTAATCTGGCTGAGACATTAATAAAGCCTTTATCTGAACCCTGCCCGCTTAATTTTTTTTCACCGATCAACGTTTCCCAAGAGAGCAAGTAATTTTCACCATTCATGCTTTTATGCAAGGCAAGTGAAACCTTATCAATCAGCGACGGCAGATCAATGGGTAATTCCTGGTTTTTGTTGGATGAAGTCAAAGCGTCTTCAAAAATTGAAAAAAAGCCTGTCAGATTAGGCTCTTGGGAAATTCGTCCTATAAACGGTTGAGCCTGGGACAAGTTGTTGGATAAGGTTTGCAAATCATTGCTATCGAGATAAAGCAATCCGTTCTGATGAAAAAATTCGTTATCGTTGGGAATGTAAACCGAATCAAAATTGGCTTTGTCAGCGCTTAATAAACGCCCTAATCGTTTAGTCGCTGCTTTGGTTAATTCCGGTGTATCGGATTCAATCACCAATAATACCTTATGAACATCTTGCGAAAAGGCTTTTTCATAATTGCGGCGATTTTGATGAAAAGGCGCATCAGGGGCAATCATGTCGGTATTGTCCGTATTGATACTTAAATTATTGACTGTATATTGCCATGCAAAAATGGCGAGCAAACCGATGATTAACAACACCAATAAAGGATTGTTGAGAGTCCAATTTACCCAGAAAGAAAGAAAACTGCGACTATAAGTTTTAAACGACATTCTGTGTTATCCGATTATTCAGGCATTTAATGAATGGTGAGACTATCCAAAGCGTTCAGAGCATCACTTCGGGATTCGATAAGTTCATTCTCCTGCTGCTGAATGAAAAGCGCAGGAATCTTTTCTGCATTAGCGGCTTTCATCCCGTCTTTTTGACCCAGACAAAGCAGGGCGGTAGACCAGGCATCAGCAATGACCGGATCTTCATGAAAGACGGTGACGGAAACCAGATCATGGGAAACCGGCCGCCCCGTGCGAGCATCAAGAATGTGGCTGTACCGTTGTCCCTGGGCATCGAAATAATGCCTGTAAGTGCCTGAGGTCATAACTGCCATCGGCGTTTCCTTAGGCATGGTAATGATTTTTTGCATGACCTGCTCCCCAGGCAGAGGTCTTTCCACGGCAATACGCCAGGCTTGTAAGTCCGGCTTGTGCCCCTGTGTTTTCAATTCGCCGCCAATCTCGACCAAATAATTCCTGATCCCTTTTTGCTCCAGAACCCTGCTGATACTTTCCACACTATAGCCTTGCGCAATGGACGATAAATCGACTTTCAAATCAGTTTGTTTTTTACGCAAGTGCGTGTCATCCAATACTTCCAGCTTTTCCATACCGATTTGGTTCAGTGTTTTAAGGATTGTTTGATCATTTGGAATAGTCAGTTTATCTCCCCGAAAACCCCATAACTCGAATAAAGGTTTGATCGATAAATCATAGCAACCCTGACTGGCCTGATGAACTGTTCGTGCGATGCGCACCAACGATACGATTTCGTTACCGACGGCTTGGCTATCCGTGTTTTCGGTGCTGTTGAACGTCTCTATGACCGAGTCAGGCCGATAATTAGAAAGCGTTTTGTCGATACTATCGAGTTCGTTTTTAATACTGGCTTCAATATCTTTGCCATCCACCGGTAATTCAGACCAATAACTGATATGATAGGTCGTCCCTTGGGCAGATCCTTCAAGCTTTTGAATGGCCTGTTCTGAACAACCCGCCAGCATGCTAAAGAACAGTATCAGCCCATAGTATTTGGATAAACTGGACCGTTTCTTTTTGAAACTTCCGGGATTTGTTATGCATTTCTGCGAATTCTTTATCATCACAAGCTTGTTACCTGATTATTGCGGCACGACTTTTCTATTATTAAGTATTGCATTTAGCCACATTGAGTTATTGTAATTTGAAATTTCCCCAATTTTTTAGGGGAAATGGATAGATCGGTGCATTGATTAGCGCGTTCGTGATATTTCTAAGCTCCTCTATCACTATTTCCTTAATCCCGGCTAGTGTGCAACTGACAGTTTTAAAAAAGGGGCAAAACGCATTATTATAATCTCAAATGCACATTCATTTATCTAAAAATGACATTGTTACTAATATGAATGATTTATTAGAAAATAAACCGATGCGATTCCTTATCCCAGGCATTCTTTTAGCAGGTCTATTTACACTGAGCTTTATGGTACTACGTGAGTTATTGCTCACGCTGGTTTGGGCAATTATTATTGTCTATGTCATGTGGCCACCTTACCAGTTGCTGAGACGTCAGCTCAAAGACCAAGCCAGTCTCAGTGCGGCAGTCATGACAGCGATTATAGCAGCGGTGATCTTTTTAACCGTTTTTTGGCTTGCAGCCCTATTACAGGAAGAGACCAAAACCGCTTATCAAAGCCTGGCGGGTAGCTTTACTCAAGGGCACTTTCAACTGCCCGGTTTTATTAAACGACTACCCTGGCTGGGCCATTATTTACAGGAATGGCTGGATCGATTAACCAATGACCGGGCGGCGGTGGCAACACAATTCGCAGATTGGGCAAAACAAGGGTTGGGAGGATTTGCCCAGTTTCTTGGCGGTATCGGTCACAATGTTATGAAACTGGGTGTTGTTATAGTCACGGTGTTTTTTTGTTTTCGTGACGGTAAGGAAATAATTAAACAACTGCAGCGTGGACTGGTTCGTTTTCTTGGCAAATATCAGCATGTTTATTTGCAAGCTGCGGGTAGTACTACCCGTGCTGTCGTTTATGGCCTGGTGCTTGCGGCACTGGGGCAGGGTATACTGGCAGGATTGGGTTACACTATTGCCGGTGTCAAGGCGCCTGTGTTGTTTGGAGCAATTACCGCACTATTGGCTATGATTCCCATGGGGGCAACACTGGTATGGCTCCCCCTTGGCATCATGCTAATTATTACTGATCAGCTTTGGCCCGGAATAGGACTGTCTACTTTGGGGTTTTCTGGTCGTTAGTACGGTTGATAATGTTATTCGTCCGCTGGTAATTAGTGGCGCCAGCCAAGTGCCTTTTCCTGTCGTATTGTTTGGTGTGCTTGGAGGACTCAATGCCTTTGGAGCAGTCGGCCTTTTCTTGGGACCAGTGATTCTGGCTGTCTTGCTGTCCGTGTGGCAGGCATGGCTAAAGCTACAACAAAAAGAACACTCTTCAGACAAGGAAAGCCCGCATGCATGGCATACTTTATCTGCGGAAGAAGTGATCCATAGCCTGGCTTCTGATCATGACATTGGTTTGAGTCAAATAGAAGCCGCAGAGCGCTTGAATCGTTACGGATCCAACCGGCTTAGCCGAAAAGCCGCCACGCTCCGCCTGGCATTTATTGTTATCCCAGTTCAAGAGCTTTCTTATTCTGGTGCTGATTGCAGCGGCTATTTTAGCGGCCACTATTGGCGATGTAAAAGACGGTATTGTGATTCTGGTGGTGGTCATCATTAACGCCTTATTAGGGTTTTATCAGGAATTTCAGGCTGAAAAATCCCTGTCCGCACTCAAGAAAATGCTCTCATTGCAGGCCAAAGTTCGCCGCGACGGGCGCACTATTGAAGTGTCTGCCGACCTGCTGGTGCCCGGCGATATGGTCATTCTCGAAGCCGGCAGCAAGATCCCCGCAGATGGTCGAGTGATCAACGCCCACACACTGGAAGTCGATGAATCGTCCCTGACCGGTGAGTCGATTCCAGTTGCAAAACAAAAACAAGCGCTCGCGAAGGCAATCAACACCTCTCGCCGAACGCAGCAACATGCTTTATATGAACAATGCCGTTACCCGAGGGCGTGCGGAAATGATGGTCACTGCCACCGGCATGGAAACCGAGATTGGCAAACTGGCGAACCTGTTGACGCAAGCGGAAGACGGAGCCACGCCACTGCAAATCCAGCTCGATAGCTTGGGAAAACGCCTGGTGCTCATTGCGCTGACGGTCATTGTGATTTTGTTTGTCAGCGCCCTATGGCGAGGCGAGCCACTGATTCAAACCGCTTTTACCGCTATCGCACTGGCTGTGGCGGCCATACCCGAAGGCTTACCGGCGGTTGTTACAGTAACGCTTGCACTGGGGATGCACCGCATGGCTCGTCAGCGAGCCATCGTCAAAGCGTTTGGCTGCCGTGGAAACGCTAGGTTGTACCACAGTTATCTGTACTGACAAGACCGGCACCCTAACCGTTAATCAGATGACGGCCAGATCAATCTTTTATAAAGGCCAAAGCTATAGCGTTAGTGGCGAAGGTTATGAGCTTAGCGGTGAAATTTTGCCCAGCAGCTCGCCTGAGGATCTGTCTGATTTATTGTTGCCACTGGCTCTGTGCAATGACAGCCATTTACAAGACAATCAGGTCGTTGGTGACCCGATGGAAGGCGCACTACTGGTGCTTGCAGCCAAAGGCGGCATCGGCAAGGAACAGGCAAACAATCAACTACCCCGGATTGCCGAAATTCCTTTTGATGCCGAGCATAAATTCATGGCGACATTTCATCGTCACGGCGATGACATCAAGGTGTTCATTAAAGGCGCTCCTGAAGTATTGCTAAAACTGTGTCAATCGGTTGTTGACGACAATCAAACACCGGCTCCTGTTAAACAGAATGAGTTTCTGGCCCAAAACGAAACCATGGCCGGCAGAGGTTTGCGGGTGCTGGGAGTCGCCGTACGCACGCTGCCCGCCAATACGATTCAACTTGATGTTGATCTGTTTCAATATATCAAGGAACTTACTTTTGTCGCGCTGGTAGGTCTGATGGATCCGCCCAGAGCTGAAGCACGTGAGGCAATCAAACTCTGCCAGCAAGCGGGTATTGCCGTCAAGATGATTACCGGCGACCAGAAGGTGACCGCTAAGGCGATTGCTCAGGAACTCGGTTTGATGGGTGAAGTAATTGAAGGTGAGGAACTGGCCGGTCTGGATAATGAGGCTTTGGCTACTTGCATTAACGCCATCGGCGTTTTTGCCCGCACCGCGCCTGAGCAGAAAGTAAGGATCATCAAAGCCTTAAAAGCTGATGGTCACATAGTTGCCATGACGGGTGACGGTGTCAACGATGCGCCTGCCCTGAAAAGCGCCGATATTGGCATCGCCATGGGTATCACCGGCACCGATGTCGCCCGGGAAGCGGCAACGATGATATTGACGGATGATAATTTCGCCACGATCGTCAAGGCGGTCAAGGAAGGACGAGGTATTTACGACAACATGGTTAAATTTATTCGCTTTCAGCTTGCCACCAATATTGGCGCTATCCTTACGGTGGCTTTCGCCCCTCTGCTGGGAATGCCTATCCCTTTTACTGCCGTACAATTGCTGTGGATCAATATTATCATGGATGGCCCTCCCGCCATGTCGCTGGGTGTTGATCCAGCCCGGACGGGCAGTATGAACGAAGCGCCGCGTGATCCGGAAGCGCGTATACTCTCATTACGGCGCTTCGGTAATCTTTTTAGTTACGGGTTGACGATGGCAATAGGTACACTGGGTGTTTTATATTACAGCTTGCAAACCGGGGAACCCTCTATCGCCAAAGTTGGTGTGTATGCCGCAAGCCTGCCGGAAACAGGCGCGGCGCATGCCACAACACTGGCTTTTACTACCTTTGTACTGTTTCAGGTATTTAACGTTTTTAATGCCCGAGCTGAAAAAAACAGCACATTTAACCGGCATTTCTTCGCCAACAAAATGCTCTGGTTGGCGATTGCCTCAGTCATTCTGCTACAAATACTGGTTATTCATTGGCCACCTGCTCAGGCCATATTCCATACCACAGCATTGACGATGCTGGATTGGTTAATTGCAACCAGTGTTGCGGCTTCTGTACTCATTCTTGAGGAGTTGCGCAAATTATTGAGATCGGCTCTCTCAAAGATGAGCGTGAATAACTGAATTTTCACTAAAAATAAATCTAAAAATATGAATAATATTTTTCTGATCATTGTCGCTATGTTGCTGGTTGCACTCAATGGCTTTTTTGTGGCGGCAGAGTTTGGTCTAGTCAAACTGCGGCAGACGCGTATTCGCGAAATTGCCAAGACACGGGGTTGGCGTGGACGCATTCTGGCGAAAGTACACGCAAAACTCGACGCCTATCTGTCGGCCTGTCAGCTGGGCATTACGCTCGCCTCACTGGGCCTGGGCTGGATCAAAGAACTGGCTTGAATACCAAGTTACTTTCCATACCAACAATATTAAAGATCCGGTGATCAAGCTAAAAATGGTCATCAAGTTATTAGCCACCACAGTAGAGGACGATGTTACAACCAGTCATGTCGATGAAAGTATCCTTCATCAGAACATTATTACCAAAGGTTTTGAAACCTATCTGACCAAACGGGTATCCGAAGATAACAAGGACCGGCTTTTTAAACCATACAAAGACCTTTGTGCTGTTAAGGCATAGTTGTTTGCGGGAGGAGAGATTGGATATTTTCCACGGGCTTTCATCCTTATTTTTGTCAGGGTTTTATGATGCAATCAGCGCAGTTATAGGGTAGAGTTATAGTTATAAGCATCCGGAAAGATTAAACCTGAGAGATAACATGAGACAATTTATTCAGGACCTTGCAGAAAAAAATCACCATCAATCAACGCGATTGTTGCAAATATTAAGAGCGATTCAGTCCCGCTATCATTATGTACCGGAGGATGCGATAGAACAACTGTCCGGCGTGCTAAACATATCCCGCACTCATATTATTAATGTTGTTGAATTCTACAGTTTTTTTCACCTGTCGCCCCGAGGACAATATGAACTTTATATTAGTGATTCCATTACCGATCACATGCTGGGCAAGCAAAGTATCATCAACTATTTGTCTGAAAAATTGAATGTGGGGATTGGCGAAGTCCGCCAAGATGGAACAGTCAGTCTGGACAATACCTCCTGTACCGGCATGTGTGATCAAGGCCCCGCTGCTTTGGTTAATGGTTATGCCTTAACACGCCTGGATCGTCCTCGAATCGACCGGATTACCGATTTGATTAATCAACAAAAACCACTGGACGAATGGCCTAGCGAGTTTTTTCAGGTAGATGACAATATCATCAAACCGGGTTTGTTGTTAAGTCAGTCAATCACTCAAGGTTCCGCACTGCTATCAACCTTTAAACGAGGTCTTAAAGAAACCTTAACAGAAATTGATATATCAGGTTTACGCGGACGCGGTGGCGCCGGCTATAACACAGGCTGGAAATGTCATCTTTGTTATGAAGGGCCTGAAGAGGATGCATTTTGTGATGTCGCTACGCATAATCAGCAACAACGCTATGTAATCTGCAATGCTGATGAAGGCGAACCCGGAACATTTAAAGACAGAGTACTATTAAACTCTTATGCGCACCAGGTGTTTGAAGGTATGACCTTATGTGCGGCAATTATTGGTGCTCAACATGGCTTTTTATATTTACGCGGCGAATATCTGCATCTTTACCAGAAGCTGCAAAGTATATTGGATGAGCGCAGACTGGGCGGTTTATTAGGTAAGAATATCCTCAATGAAGGCTTTAATTTTGATATTGAAATTTGTCTGGGAGCGGGCGCCTATATATGCGGTGAAGAATCTGCACTAATAGAATCGCTGGAAGGGAAAATGGGTATTCCTCGTAATCGTCCCCCTTATCCTGTCACTCAAGGGTATTTGGGCGAACCCACGGTCGTTAATAACGTTGAAACCTTTATGGCGGCGGCGAATATCGCTGTAAACGGGGGTAACAGGTTTGCCAGCATCGGCACGGAAAAATCAAAAGGCACCAAAATACTGAGTATTTGCGGTGACTGTTCCCGTCCCGGCATATACGAATATCCTTTCGGCACATCGATCCAGTCTGTATTAAATGATTGCGGGGCAAGCGATGTGCTGGGTATACAAATAGGCGGACCATCGGGTACGTTTATTTCTAACAAGGAATTCGACCGTAAACTGGCTTTTGAAGATTTAGCCACAGGCGGCTCATTTATTGTGTTCAATAACAGCCGTAATATTCTGGATATTGTCAATAATTTCACCCATTTTTTTGCTCACGAAAGTTGCGGATTCTGTACACCTTGCCGTGTCGGCACGTCGTTATTGAAAAAACAGCTTGATAAAATAATTGAAGGGCATGGCTCAGCAGGCGACGTCGTCGCACTTGAAGAACTCTGTCAGCTAGTTAAAACCCATAGCCACTGCGGCTTGGGTAAGTCTGCGGCGAATCCCGTGTTAACAACTTTGGCACGCTATCCTGAGTTGTATCAAAGCCAGTTAAAAAAAATCAGTTATGAACCAGGATTTAATTTGGATGGCGCGTTGGAAACGGCCCGGCGATTGGCGAACAGAATCGATGCCGGTGCGCATTTAGCTCAGGTGGAGGAAGACTCATGAGCAAAGCAATTACTATTGATGGCAACAGCATCCCTTTTGAAGACGGACAGACCATCATGGAAGCCGCAACAGCGGCCGGCGTTTATATTCCGCATTTGTGTCATCATCCGGAATACACCCCGCATGGCAGTTGTAAACTGTGCACGGTAAAAGTGAATGGACGCATCTGTTCGGCCTGTACCTTCCCGGCAATGGAAGGTCAGGATGTGCTTAATAACACCAAAGAATTAACGAAAGACCGTCAAAAAATCACACAAATGCTATTTGTTGAAGGCAATCATTTTTGCCCGTGGCTGCGAAAAAACAGGTAACTGCCAATTGCAGGCAATCGCTTATCATTTGAATATGCTCGACAACCATTTCCCGCTTTTTTATCCCAGCCGGGAAGTGGACGCTTCTCATGCCGATGTCATGATTGATCATAATCGCTGCATTTTTTGTACCCTGTGCGTCAGGGCAAGTCAGGAAAAAGATGGTAAAGATGTGTTTGCCATCAGTGGACGCGGTATTAATAAACACCTGATCGTTAACGCGCAAAGCGGGCTGTTGAAAGATACGGATTTAGATGCCACAGACCAGGCAGCGCATATTTGTCCAACCGGAGCAATTTTGATTAAGCGCACCGGTTTTCAAGTACCTATTGGTGAGCGTATTTACGATCATAAACAAATCGATCAAGTCAGTTTGGCCGCATCCGGTTCCCGACCGGTTACGACAGTCCCGCCATCCCTGGCAGTCGAATTGGAGCAGCAGCATGGCGAATAAAATTAGAGTTGCAACCACGTCGCTGGCAGGTTGTTTCGGTTGTCACATGTCATTTCTTGACATTGATGAACGCATATTGCAACTGGCGGAAGTCGTTGAATTTGATCGTTCACCCTTAACCGACATCGAACAATGCACAAACTCCGACATCGGCCTGATCGAAGGCGGCGTGTGTAATTCCGAAAATGTGCATGTGCTGCGCGAGTTTCGAAAAAACTGCAAGATTCTGGTCGCCGTAGGCGCTTGTGCCATTAACGGTGGCTTACCGGCAATGCGTAATTTTATCCCGCTTGAAGAATGTCTGAGCGAAGCGTATCTCGATGGTATCGGTATCGAAAATCCAGCAGATTCCCAGTGATCCTGAGTTGCCGTTATTGCTGGATAAAGTCCGTCCGATTCATGAGATCGTGAAAATAGATTATTTTTTACCGGGCTGCCCGCCTTCAGCAGATGTATTCTGGAAATTTCTGACCGATTTGCTTGATGGGCGTGAGCCTTCGTTGCCTTATGAGTTGGTTCATTATGATTGAGCGTGCATTTCATGCTTGCCTGGTAAGTGATGGGGCGAGTCTTATGGGGCGTGCCGACGAAGAAGCCGCATTAATCGCGAGCGATTCGCTTCGTACCTCAGCGCATCCTACGTGCTTAGGGGTTATGTGAAAAACACACACGAGAGTATTTAGATGGGGCTCACGAACTACGCGCTTGAACAAATGGGGTTCGAAAGAATCCCTGACGGCGAGAGGATTGAAGCGCACTTCAAATCAATAAACGTATACGAAATCCGAGGCATTAGTTCCGATGATACGTCACTGTTATCGCCGGCAGAACTAAAGCACGTTTCCAACGATTTTTCGTTTTCTATCGGGGATAGTGTAAACGCGATCTCTCAGGTTCTCCTCGGTGATGACTTCGTGGAAGCCGAAGAAAAATGGCAAGAAGAATGCAAATCGACACCTCCTTATCTCATTGTGTTAACTAGTTTAACTGAACTGTCCGTTTGTGAAAACGGATACTGGAAGCACGAGAACAATGAAATACTAACCTACAATTGCTTTCCTGCGGCCAAAGAAGATCTAAGAAAAAAAGAAAAGCAAATACTAACTACACTCATTCGTCGTTAACCGTTAGTTTTTCTTCCGATGACCATCAAGTAAATTTTATTCCAATAGCTCGAGAGGTATTTGCACAAACAAACCATCACCTAAGATTGCGCGATATTAAATTCACCTTGAAAGGCGAAGCTTATGTTTCTCAAAAAATCTCAACAGAAGAAGTAGTGTCAAAAATCGATGAAGCACTAAGCTTGTATGGCACTCTGCATCCAAAGGTTGGATATTTCTTCCATCTCGCCCTGCAAGAAAGTGATGTCCTAAAACAATTTATATATTACTTTTTAGTAATAGAGATTTACACGCACCAAACCTTCAAGAAACTTGACTATAACGCCAGCATTTCTCAGTTAAACAATATTCCTCAGCGAATAGAGTCATCTGTTACAGAATTTTTCATTGATCGTCAGGTGGAGTCCAAGAATCTTTCCCAACGCTTCATTTGGTGTGCAATACTAAAATGGCATGAAATAAGTGATGCAGATATAACGCAGTTCAAAAACATCAAGAAATTTCGAGATAGAATATTTCACGGAGAAGAGGTGGTAGAGAGCGCATTGCCCGTTGGTTATGCGAAGAAATTGGCGTTGAAGTTGTTGAAGTCATAGCAATGGGCGTTAACAAAAATAACAGTTGATGTGATTTTGCGTAAAACATTTGAAACTAATCATTAACGTAATCGCTCACCTCTCAAAAAACTAGCTTTTTTCGACAAAAAATGAAATTCTATTAGCCCATGACCTCCTCCAAATCAATGCCGATTATCGGGATAGTTTAATTGCAGTTTTTTGTTCTTATGAAACAGCACGGTAGGATGGGCTAAGGTATGAAGTCCATCTTAAAGTGGAATTTGCCTAAACAGAATATGACAGGATTAATCTTAGAATCAATCATTAAATGCCCCGAATGCGGCTTTGAAAAACAGGAGCTCATGCCAACGGATGCCTGCCTGTATTTTTACCAATGCACCCAATGCCAGGCATTATTAAAGCCTAAACAGGGTGATTGTTGTGTTTTTTGTTCCTATGGAACCGTCCCTTGCCCTCCGATACAAGCTGGACAGTGTTGTTGTTCCAACTCACACTAGAGAATTATTATGTACGAACATTTAGAAACAGCCAGAAACAGGGAAAACTTGAAACGCGTCGTCGTTGATCCTGTCTCTCGCGTCGAAGGACACGGCAAAGTCACTTTATTGCTGGATGCGGATAATAAAGTTAAACAGGCCAGACTGCATATTGTTGAATTTCGAGGCTTTGAACGCTTTATTCAAGGCCGGCCATATTGGGAGTTGCCGGTTTTGGTGCAGCGTTTATGCGGCATTTGCCCCGTCAGCCATCATTTAGCGGCTGCTAAAGCCATAGACCAACTGGTCGGTATTGATCCTGAAAACTTACCCGTTTCAGCGGACAAATTAAGACGTCTGCTGCATTTTGGGCAAGTTCTGCAATCCCATGCCCTGCATTTCTTTCATTTATCCAGCCCTGATTTATTGTTTGGTTTTGAAAGCGACATCAGCAAGCGTTCAATTATTGCCGTGCTGGGTGAATTTCCAGACCTCGGTTTGCAGGGCGTAAAGATGCGTAAATACGGGCAGGAAGTGATACGCATGGTATCGGGCAAACGTATTCACGGGACGGGGGCGATTGCGGGAGGCATGAACAAATCGTTGACTAAAGCCGAGCGTGACACTTTACTGGAAGATAGTGAGCAGATAATCAAGTGGGCGGCCGCTTCGGTTGAACTCATTAAAACAGTGCATTGCTCCAACCTGCCCTATTATGATGATTTCGCCACCATACGTTCTAATTATCTGAGCTTAACCAAGCCCGATGGCGCACTAGAACTTTATCACGGCGGCATACGCGCCAAAAATGATAAAGGCGAAACCATTATGGATCATGTCGATTATTGCCATTATAACGATTATATCCATGAAGAAGTTCGCTCATGGACCTACATGAAATTTCCTTATCTGTTGTCCATGGGCATGGAAAACGGCTGGTATCGAGTAGGGCCGCTGGCCAGGGTAAATAACTGTGACACCATTAACACGCCATTAGCGGAAGCCGCTCGCGTGGAATTTAAAGCGCACAGAGGAGAACCCATGATCCATAGCACCCTGGCGTTTCACTGGGCGCGTATGATTGAACTTCTGCATTGTGCCGAAAGTATCAAGGAATTGCTTCACGATCCCGACATCATGGGCCATGATTTAGTCGCCCAAGGCGAAAAACGTTATGAAGGCGTAGGCGTCATTGAAGCGCCGCGCGGCACGTTATTCCATCATTACCAAGTCGATGAAAATGACATCGTCACCAAAGCCAATTTAATTGTCTCAACTACCAGTAATAACATGGCGATGAATGAATCGGTGCGGCAAGTGGCGGCGGAATATTTATCCGGCCGGGAATTGACCGAGCCGTTATTGAATAATCTGGAGGTGGCGATTCGTGCTTATGATCCGTGTTTGTCCTGTGCGACCCATGCCGTAGGAAAAATGCCGTTGCAGCTTGAACTCATTGATGCTGAAGGTATGTTGATTGATAAGCTGGTTAAGCACAGTGATGGCCAAATCGAACGGAATACTAATGGTTAAACCGGTATTGCTATTTGGCTATGGCAATCTCAGTCGTGGCGATGACGCGCTGGGGCCGTTATTGCTGGAATACGTTGAGAACACAGTTAATCTGGACACGATTGAAATACTGACCGATTTTCAGTTGCAGATTGAACATGCGCTGGATTTGGAAAATAGGGAGTTGGTCTTGTTTGTCGATGCTTCTGTAGCTTGTGCCAATGCCTTTGATTTTGCCGTGCTTGAACCTGCCAGAGACAAGAGCTATACCACCCACGCGATGAGTCCAGCGGCAGTTTTAGAGGTATATCAAGCAATAAAAAAACAAACGCCGCCGCCGTGTTTTTTATTGAGCATTAAAGGCGAAAAGTTTGAACTGGGCGAAGGTTTAAGCACAAATGCAAAACAGCATTTAGCGCAGGCGTGTCAATTTGCGGGCAATTATTAGGCAATCTGGATAGTACCATATGGCGGCAAAGGGCAACAGACAGATAATGCATGACAAATTTGTCTGGAACGAATTTGCATTTACCCGAAGGGTACATGGCAGGGATAGCCATGCATGAGCTGTCATTGCTTGAAAATGTGCGGGAAATTCTCGAAAATCATGCGCTGAAACAAAACTTCAGCAGAGTAACCAAAGTGACCTTGGAAATTGGCAAACTGTCCTGCGTTGAGCCGGACGCATTACGTTTCGGTTTTGATGTGGTCATGCAAGGCTCACTGGCAGAAAATGCCGAGTTGATTATTTCCGAACTCAATGGACTTGGGCATTGTCAGCAATGCCGACAGCAAATAAAAATGGAAACCTTATACGATCCTTGTGTCTATTGCGGTAGCCCTTTTGTTAAAGTCATTCAGGGCGCGGAAATGAAGATTAAGGATTTAATCGTTATCTAAACTTCGCGCAAAGCGAAACACACTTACAGGTTTATTTATGTGCGGAATATGCGGTTGCGGTCAAACTAATAACACTACGAAGCTGAAACGTGTACTCAGGCAAAATCAGCACCTTCTCAAACATGACCACGGTCATAACGGTCATGCCCATGATCATCATGAAACCGAGCGCCTGGTTAAAGTTGAGCAGGATTTACTCAGTAAAAACAATGCCTACGCCGCGCAGAACCGAAGCTATTTTCAACAGCATCATATTTTTACCCTGAATCTGGTCTCAAGCCCCGGCGCAGGTAAAACAACCTTGCTGGTTGAAACCATTAAAGTTTTAAAAGGCCGCTTTCCTATTGCAGTGATCGAAGGTGACCAACAGACTGAGCACGATGCGGACCGAATCAGAGCCACAGGCATACCGGCGTTACAAATTAATACCGGTCGCGCTTGCCATCTGGATGCGCACGGCATAGGACATGCCGTTATGGATCTGGGCGTAAAAGACAACAGCCTGCTGGCAATAGAAAATGTCGGCAATTTAGTGTGTCCGTCTTCATTTGATTTGGGTGAAGCGCATAAAGTGGTCGTATTGTCGGTGACCGAAGGCGATGATAAACCGATCAAATACCCGGACATGTTTCATGCATCGGATTTAATGCTGATCAATAAAACCGACCTATTGCCTTATGTCGATTTTAATGTGGAGCGTTGTATTCAGTACGCCCGGCAAGTCAATCCCGAGATACAGATCATCCAGCTGTCAGCAACTAAAGGTGATAATTTTTCAGCCTGGACGGATTGGCTGGCAGAGCGGGTTAAGACTCTAACAATGCTATGAAAATTTATTAATTCAATATTGCTGATCGTCCCAGTTCGGCCATTCAGAGACAGTCACCAGTGCCCAGTGAATGGCTGGACAACCTTATAAAGCAGTCATTCAGAGACTGCCAGTGATCGACAGCCATATACCCTTTACTGCTATTCAAATAACAAGGCAAAAGTAAAAGTTGAACCCTTTAGCAGCGCTGTTTAATTTATTCTGCAAGTGCTAAATATGTTCCGGTATTACATCGTTGTCGTGTTTGTTCCTCTGGGCTTTCCGGCTGCCAGCGAAAGTGGCTCCTATTTTTGAAGCATCCTTCTGATAAGTGGTATAGATACAGAAGCTAATCAAGCGACATATTAAACTATTATGCCGGGCAATTGTCCTCTTCCCATACAAAGTAACCGGCGGTAGTGGAGCGCATTATGACCCCAGAATGGTTGGAAGACGGAAGAAAAGTACCCGATGATGTCATGTACTACATACGGAGGATGGCGGTGTACGCCGTCCGCGTGCTGGGCCAGAGCCCGGAAAAGGTGGCCGAAGCCTATAACCTTGACCGTTCGTACATTTACCGTTGGCTGAAACAATACGACGGGGGCGGATTTGAGGCGCTGGAAAGCCATATGCCGCGCGGCTACGACACGCACTTATGGACATGCCCGATTTTGGCCGCCCTATTGCGGGACAAGTTCGGGGTGACGGTGAGCGACACAACAATAAAACAACACCTAAAAACGATGGGGCTGACCTGCCAGAAACCCGAATACCAGGACGTGGCAAGGGACGAAGGGGAAATTGCGCGATTCCTTGACGACAAATTCCCACGGATACAAAGGCTTGCCGAAAGGATGGGGGCGGACATCGCGTTTGAGGACAAGGCGGGCGTGGGGGTCATGACCCGCCACGGGCGGACATGGGGGATGATCGGGGAAACCCCTGTCATCAAAGTCAGCATGCTGAGGGGGCGGGTACAACGTGCTGTCCGCCGTCACCGCCGAAGGGGAAATGGACTATTCAATTCAGGACGGCACGGTCAACGGGGAACGGTATATCGGGTTTCTGGGCGGATTAATTGCGGGCAGGAAACGCCCCCTGATCGTGCTGGCCGACCACGCCACCTTCCACCATTCCAAACAGGTGCGTGATTATGTGCGGGCGCATCGAAGCCAATTGCGGGTGTTCTTCTTGCCGAAGCGGGCACCTGAATACAACCCGGACGAACAGGTTTGGAACGAGGTCAAGAACAACCGCATCGGAAAGCAGCCGGTGAAAAACAAGGAGGATTTGAAGGCCCGCCTCACTTCCGCATTGGATTCGTTGAAACAAAACACCCGGCGTATTATTTCTTTTTTCCATCTGCCGGATCCCATGTATGCGGCGGGTGTCGCTTAATCAGCTTCGGACTCTATATATTGGGTCGGAATTGTTGGCTTTTCTTCCGGCAAACTCTCGATGTGTCAGGTCTCCGGCGGAGTCGCAAAGCGAATACCCTTAGCCTCGGCCAAAATTAAGATATCCAGCAGAATTCGTTCCCGCTCGTTAAGTTCGGTCGCCCTGTCAGGTACTTGCAAGAAGAAATTCAGCAGGATATTCAAACTGTCAGGGCCAAGATCGTAAAGCACCGCCTGAATGTTGTCTTTGCGGGTGTTCGGATGGGCCAGTAGGATGTGTTTGACGCCTTCGAGAAAATCTTCGATTTTCCCATGCGGTGTGTCGTAAGTTAGGTTGAGTACGGTTCGCACCTGCCGGTACTTGCGCATTTCCATGTTATCGATCGGACTGTTCACCAGTTGGCTACTTGGGATGGTTACGAGGGAATTGGAGGGCGTCCGAATCCGGGTGCTACGAAAACCAACGCTCTCGACGGTTCCCTCGATATCCTTCAATTTGATTGCATGGCCTATGGCGAAAGGCTTCTCGAACATTATAATAAGCGAGCCCAGCAGATTGGCGAGGGTTTGTTGCGCCGCCAGGGCGACGGCCAGACCGCCGACCCCGAGTCCGGCAAGCACCGAGTAGGCAGGTAATCCGATGCGATCAGCGCCTCTAACCAGGATGGCGATCGCCACGATGATCGTTAGTAACCGTAACATCAGGCGGACGAGCTGGCTGTCGATGCTGCTTGTACGCAGCTTTTCCACAGAAATCACACTTTCCGCGACCACACCGCCCGCTACCCAAACCAGCCAGGTGAGTGCGAGAAAAAATACCGTCCAGAGCGAACGCGTGGCTACCTCATAGAGGGTTCCCGAAACCCGTAAAACTTCAGCAAGCATCACTACAGCAATTGGCGTCACTAATACGATGCTGAGTGGCCGGAGCAACTCCACCCAATTTCCGGCGGGCACCAATCGACCGGCCCAGTAAGCGCTGAGGCGAAAAGACCCGCGAACGAAGGCGAAGCCGGCGCCCAGAACGACCAAGATACCCAGCCAGCGCCACACCGGTTGGTCGAGAAACAGGGTTCGTGTCCTATGCTGAGGCGTATCGAGCAACCAGCGAGGCGGCAGGATTCGATGTAATGCCATAGCCACACCGACGGGACTATAGGTGGAGAAATCATACCAGCCGACGGTAGCACCAGGTTTGTAGGGAAGGTCCCGGACCTTGGCGTAGAACTCTGGCAAGCGGCTCAATGTTTCCGGGGTAAACAGATATTCTCCAGTCCTCGGTCCGGTTTTAACCTGCGCGATCTGAATTTCGGTACCCGGAATAGTCCAGCGCTTGAACTCGGCCTTAGCCATCATCTGCGCATCCGGGATTGACTCGACCGGCGGGAGAGCGATGCGGTCGAGCACTTCCTTCAATTGTATGGCGAGCCGGCGTGAGGTCTCGTGAACTATGGCCGGTGGCAATTCGCTCAAATCCAGTGACCGTTGGGCCGATTCCTGAAGATGCATAGAGTCATGTATAGCAGCCATCTGCTCGGGTGTTAAGTAAGGATTCGAAGAAGCCAGATACGAATCTACAAGCCCGACCCCCGTCCCAAAGCCCTTGTTCATGAATTCGATAAATCCCTGGAACGTGGCCCTTGGGCTGGAGGTATCAATCGGCCTGAGCGGGTTCTCCTCGTCGGCGGCGTTGGCGGGCATGGCCCAAAGTTGAAACACCCATAGCGCAAGAAAGGCCGCGACGAGGCAAGGCTTAGATATGAAAAACGATCGATTGATTTTTGCTGTCATTATGAGGGGCGAGTGTTAAGTGTAAAAGGGCATTATTGTAAATGTAGGGTAATACCGATCTTATCAAGGGTGGCGACGAATTGCAGTCGTAAAATTTGCGTCTTAAGCGACGATCGACTTCGACTGAAGCTTATTATCTCCAGATAATGCCAATGGTCCCGATAGGGATTCGTGAAAAAAGCACTGAAACTGTACCAGTTAACAGTTGCAAATTCTACCGGAGAAAATTTCTATCATCTCGTCGTATAAACGTATTTTGTTGCCAAATGGGCTTTTTTTCATTGCCTTTGAGGCGATTTTTCTATATTTCGATAATCAGTAAGTAACGCTTTACACTCATATGTTAAAATAAAAATTTTATTTTGGTTTGAGATCTGTCTTGAAACTGTTTAACCGCATTATACTTTGTTTGTTTTTTATAATTGCCATCGCCGGGTGCGCATCAAGCACCATTACCTCACGCCAGGAATACCAGGGCGGCAAGATTGCCAGGCCCGATCATATTATCGTTTATGACTTTGCCGCAGCCCCTGCCGATGTTCCAGCAGAGCAGATCGCGACCAGCCGTCAGGTGGGCGCGGAAATCGCAAAAGTTCTGGTCGAGGATATCCGCGGCATGGGACTACCAGCAGAGCGTGGTTCGAGTCAAACTGTGCCGCAAATTGGCGATCTTGTGATCAAGGGCAATATCCTTTCGATCAATGAAGGCAGCGCCACCGAACGTGTTGCAATCGGCTTCGGCTCAGGTGCTGCTCAGTTGAAAGCAACGGCGGCAGGCTATCTGATGACAAAGAGTGGTCTCAGAAAACTCGGCTCCGGAGCCGCGGATACCAGTGGAAGCGAGTCGCCGGGCGCAGCGCTGGGTGTTGTCGGGGCCGTTGCGACCGCCAACCCTGCCGGGCTTATAATCAGTACTGGGATGAAAGTATACGGGGAGGAGAGCGGCAGCAGCACAATCGAAGGCAGGGCCAAGGATATGGCTAAAGAAATCGCCGGAGTACTACAGGTAAAGTTCAGGGAACAGGGCTGGATCCAATAATAAGGTAAGCCCTGCAGAGAAGGTTAAGTGAATGCCTGTCCAGAGCCCTTCGACTGCGTTCTTTGGCAAAGCTCAGGGGAGCCGTGTCGAAGGGCTATTCTAACCCAACATTGACTACACACCAATGAGTCTGATTGATTCATTCTTAAATCCACAACCAGGCTACAAACTTAAGCCGGGACAGATAACACCCCTTAAAGGGATGTTATCTGTAAAACCCCCAGCTTTAAATTGGAAGCCCACAACTATGATTGCATACAGTGTAACGATAGCGTAACCCGACACAGCAAAGGTTACGGAGGAAGGCGCACATTGCATACCCAGGTCGAAACCCTAGAACACAATGAGGCTTTTTTTGTTTATCTCGATTCAATCCCGAACTTTAGCCAGTATTCGCGCTAAAATTCAAAGTTCATGTCCCAAACCGCTTTTTCTCCTGGGAGTTGCGGCTTTAATACACGGCTGTCATTCATTTGGGCCCGATGAGCTCAGGGGCACTTATCCGCTGTACAATGCGGCCATCGTTGACAGTCAGAATGAACAGTTCATACAAAATATTGTTCGTTTACACTATCGGGATACGGCTTTCTTTCTTGATGTTGTCAGTGTAACAGCTTCCCTAAAGATGGATTTGAATGCCGGTTTGGATCAATCTGCTTTCGATCTAGCTCAAGGCGGTGCGGACATTCTGCAGCTTAGTGCAGGAGGCGCTTACCTTGATAGGAGTTGATGACAAAGACTATCAGCCATGTTTTTTGCGGACGGCTCGTATGTCTAAATCGTTAGGAAAATCCTAGCTTGTCTGCATCCATACAAACACCTGAAATTTTTTAAAGTTGAAAAAAAGATGAAACAAAAACAAACAGCAACGCTTGCTATTATTCTATCCGCCAGCATCGCACTCATTCTCTCGGGATGCGCGACACCCGTCAGCGTGAAGCATGTGGACATTCCGACTGCTTATCGCATTCAGACAACAAGCGCGATCTCGTCCGGCCAGCCATCAAATGCATCAAGCATCGTTCTCAGGCAGCACGGGCTACAGGATCGATTTGAAACCGAGCCGGCGGTGGTATTGGCTGAACTCCATAAAGGTCTTGAACCGGTAGGCGATGATGATCAGTTGTTTGCGTTGGCGGAACTCTCCTTGCTTCACGCCCAGCAGACCAATGACCGCGCCTATTATCTGGCATCTGCCGTATATGCCTGGTCACTCTTGTATCCAGGGGATGGCAAGGGTATGCGGATTCCGCCAACGGATCCAAGATTCCGGCTTGCCTATGATATTTACAATCAGGCTGTTGCTCAAGGTTTGGCAGCACCCAGTGACGCGGAAGAAAATGAAGTGAGTCTGAAGGCAGGAAGTTATAAACTCCCCTTCGGAACACTACAGGTAAGCCTGGACGAATCCGGAATGTCATGGGGTGGATACCCGCTTGACCGCTTTATTTCGACGACTGCCCTGGAAGTTGATGGACTCAGAAACCGCTACCATAACTCTGGAATCGGTGTGCCCTTGGCAGCGAGTCTTGCAAAAACACAAGCGTCAGAAATAAAGGTTGCTGGTTCAAATCGCCTTGGACCACTCACAAAAGTACCCGTCACTGCGCTGTTGCGTTTTGACAAAGCGCGTGCCAATCTGAGCAAGGGCAAGATACAAGGGCGAATTGAAGTTTACGCGTCGGATCAGACCTCAACAGTGACGATTGATGGGCAAAAACAGCCTATGGAGTCCGATTCAACAGCCGCTTTCGCTTATCAACTTAATGACAGCCCGATCTACGCGATGGAAATCGCCGGCTTTTTCAATGCGTCGGTCTTCACCAATGGTCTGATTCCAAAAGACCGGGCGCAGGACGGTATTTTCACACTGCAACCTTACCGGCCCGGCAAGATTCCTGTCGTACTGGTACATGGCACCGCATCGAGTCCCGCACGCTGGGCTGAATTAATTAACGAACTGAATGGCGATCCAAAAATCCGTGAACGTTTTCAAGTATGGTTATTTATCTATGATAGCGGTAGAGGTGTTGGCTATTCCGCAAGTCGGCTACGCAAGGCACTAACGAACACGGTGCATGAACTTGACCCCGAAGGCAAAGACCCGGCATTACAGCAGATGGTGGTGATTGGTCACAGTCAAGGGGGCTTGTTGACCAAGCTCACGGCCATTGACAGTGGGACGAAATTCTGGGATCTCATCAGTGACAAACCCTTCGAGCAAATGAAGCTTAGCCCGGAAGCCCGTGAATTTGTACAGCAATCTGTATTCTATACACCCTTGCCTTTCGTCAAGCGCGTGGTGTTTATTTCGACACCACAACACGGAGCCATGCTGGCCGCATCTCGGTTTGTGACGGGGCTTGCTTCCAAGCTCGTCAACCTACCGATAACGGTGGTTAATACCACCGCATTATTGGCTCAAATGGCCACTGCATCAGGCGATGAGAAAATTGCCGCAATGCTAAGCAGGCCCATGACATCTATTGACACGATGAACCCGAACAACCCCGTTCTGCAAGCTCTGGCATCCATACCCGTTGCACCCGGTATTCCAGCCCACTCGATTATCGCAGTCGAAGGCGATGGGCCGAAAGAAGAAGGCGATGATGGCGTGGTCGCCTATAAAAGCGCGCGCATTGATGAGGCAGTTTCCGAGGTGGTAGTCCATTGGAATCATTCATGCCAAGGCACGCCCGAGGTTATTGAAGAAGTCAAACGCATCCTGTTTGAACACCTGGCGGCATCAGAATCGAAAAAGCCTTGAGGCATCAAACCCGTAAGATGGGACCGCCTGATCGGCCCATCAGCCTCGGAACGCATCGCCCACTAGGAGTTTGTCGGACTTATAACTATATGAATAAAAAATGATTTTGTTTTTAATGGTTACCGGATTTTATACTAATTACACACTTCTGATGTTAGCCTTAACGAAATTTGTCTTCCGCTAATTTATAACTCATTGTTTTTAATTAATCCATAAGACCGACAAACTCCTAGGACGAAAATCGAATTCCAACATCCTCTACATTTATGCAGGGGGGGGTATTTATAAACTTGAAAAAAAATGTCATGACAAATTCAGAAAAAAAATCAGCAATAACGTGGGCGCATTTTAAATAGCGGGTGTGGTAACAAGCGTGATTAGGTTCTTTATCGAATTCTTTCCATCCCGTTTCGCCAGGCTAGCCGTACTGTAGATGCTGGGAATAGTGAACTCGCCGGTGAGTGAGGCCGATATTGAACCCAGATCTTATTCCAATATACCTGTCGGTATCAATTTTCTGCTTGCCGGGTACTCTTACATGAAGGGCAATGTTGCTTTTGCCCCGACGCTACCCATAGACAACGCTAAGCTGCAAACGCATAGCTCTGTCTTTGCATACGTCCGTTCGTTGGATATCTGGGGAAAATCGGGCAAGCTTGACATTATCATTCCAGAGGCTTGGTTATCCGGTCAAGCGGAATTAAATGGGCAGCAACGGGACCGGCAAATCGGTGGTTTTGCCGACCCCATGTTTCGTTTTTACGTGAATCTATATGGCGCTCCCGCCCTGTCGATGAAAGAGTTCGCCAAATACCAGCAGGACATTATAGTTGGCGTAAGCCTTGCGGTAACAGCGCCGGGCGGGCAATACGACCCGAGTAAACTGGTAAATATCGGTACCAATCGCTGGTCCATCAAGCCCGAGATTGGTGTTTCCAAGGCGTGGGGACCATTGACCGCCGAGGCCGCCGCTGGTGTGTTCATTTTTACTGATAATAATCAGCCATTCCGGGGGAACACGCTGGAGCAGGCTCCGATCTATAATTTGCAAGGACATCTGATTTACAATTTTACCCAGGGTATTTGGGGCGCTTTCGATGCCAATTATTACACGGGTGGCCGTACTACCATGGACAAAAAGACGGCTGATAACCTTCAACAGAATTGGCGTGTTGGTGGCACACTTGCGTTTCCCCTCAGCCGTCATCACTCCATCAAAATTAACGGCAGTACCGGCGTTTTCTCCCGAACCGGGAGTAACTTCGATCTGGTCGGAATTGCCTGGCAGTACCGTTGGGGAGAAGGGCTTTAGAAAGCTACCCAAAACCAGAAATTGTTGTACAACAATAGTGCATAGGTCAAAATGGCATGGCGTGTTCTTGTGAAAGAAATCGCCAGCTATACAGCGCATTATTAAGCAGAAAAAAATCCCAGTAATCGATAAGGAGTGAAAAAAAACCGTTTCTTCAGAACGGGGAGGATGTCAAAAATTCCTGACCAATATTAATTAAATCATTTATACGAGGTAAAAGTTATGAGTATTCGCAATAAAAGTTACTTTCTTCTGGTCACAACTATTTGCTTGACCGTACTGTCATTGCCAAGTTATGCACGCGCAGGTGGTGCTGGAGTAGGCTACGGCAATAGGGGGGCTGCGGGTTCGCCAGCGGGTGCGCCAGGCGTTCCTGCTGCGGGTGCTCCAGGTTACGGCGCACGCGGCGCTGGTGCGGCAGGTGTTCCTGCCGCGGGTGCTCCGGGTTACGGCGCACGTGGAGTTCCTGCTGCCGGGGCTCCAGGTTATGGTGCTGCGGGTAGATCAGGGGCTAATGTGAATGGCGGTGCAAATCGTGCTGGAGCTAGACGGTAAGCTTGTAATCAAGCTGATATTTTCGGCATTGTCCCTATTTTAGTACACCAGATAGCCGATTGATAGGCTGCTTTTCAATCGGTTATTTTTTATTATTCAGGATTAAAATTATGATTATTAAAAATAAAACAGGCTGTCTGTTAGTCACAGCTATTTGTCTGACAACGCTATCATTGTCTGTACACGCTAGGCGTTTGTCGGTCTTTATGTGATCATCAAACAGCTTATATATCATAATATTACAACATAAATAAGGTAACTTCTCATTACCCACAGGTAGCCGCAGCTCGAATTAAATCAGATAACGGTGGAATATTGCTTTCGCCACACAACCTATCCTTAAGATAATGCCAAAACGAAATCTTGTGCTTTAGGCAAGTCTTTTTTAAGCTGGCAAAGGTATCGCGACATCTTCGTCCTGCCTCGCTACGCGTGCTGCCGCTTATTTTTCGTTTTTTAACGTAATCCCGAATATCTCGTTCGCTCAGGTTGTTATGGAGTGGTAAATAAGGTTTGTCGAGAACCCGAAGCAGTTCGTGCTGATTGTTACCCATCCGTTGTAAAGCAAGATTCAGCGTTACGTAAGCTGTTTTGGTGCTGCATATCGCTTTAAATCGGGATTTGATGTCTTCAGCTTGAATTGCCGTTGGCTCAAGTTTGTAGGTTTTTAGATCACGATAAATCTGCCAAAGTTGTTCGCGGGTATCGTCAATGGCTTTAACATGCTCGGCATTTAAGGGAATGAGACGATTGATGATGCGTTCGGCATGAATCCAACACAACGCATGGTCAAAGACATTAAACTGTCCGGCATCATCGCTGACAATGCTAAGGGTAACGGGAATGCCTTGAGCTAATAGGCCCCCCATTAAAGCGCCTTCGGTGACAATTCTCCGATGCCGCTTGGTTTTGATGCCCTGCTGATCCAGCCATTTTTCCCAATCGAGATCGGTTTCGATACGCACCACCTTATCGGCAGGATCCGCTAGCGGTAGGTTACACACCACTTCACCCTCAAATTCAAGCTCAAGACGCGCTAACAGAATAGGCGGCAGTTTTTGTTGTTCCATATACGCGAAGGCGCCGGCATTCAGCACATAGAAATGATCGCTGCCTTGGCCTAAACAACTGAGGAAGTTAATGCGGCTTTTGCTTTCCGTGCTACTAAACCAGGCAAACAACTCATTGCCGATATGGGTGCAATAGCCGTTTTTGCCACCATGGCGCGCTCCGGTGTCATCGGTATG
This sequence comes from uncultured Gammaproteobacteria bacterium, assembly GCA_963789475.1. Classification (GTDB taxonomy): domain Bacteria; phylum Pseudomonadota; class Gammaproteobacteria; order Methylococcales; family Methylomonadaceae; genus Methylobacter_C. The sequence goes on from CAWBLO010000031.1 coordinate 53,217, forward strand.
TATATACTGAGATACAGACAAGCCGGCTTGCAGTAATTGGTCTTTTTCATCATGGAACACATCCAAGCCATCGGTGATAAACTGACTTAACCGACCGCTGGATATGTCAACCCCCAAGTCCTGCAATTGTTTCAACAGCAGCGGTTGGGTGACATGTTGCGGGGAGTCGCTATTTTTGCGAAAGCTTTTTTGGGCATCCCTGCCCAACAAGCGGCAAAAATTACGCGACCGCTAATGCCTTCGGCGGCCCCAGCCGTCCTGCTTCACTCGTTGCATACCCAACATGATGATATGGACTCCTCTCACACCTTGGTGCTATAAAAGCACCGAGAAATTTTTAACCGACGTAATGAGGAGTCCGAAATGAACAATAGCGTAATTGGCTTAGATATAGCAAAAAATATTTTTCATCTGTTTACTCTGTTGGCTGATGGAAAAATACTTAAAAAGAAACTCAATCGCAGTAAATTGCTAGAGTTTTTTGCCAACTATCCCGCCAGTATCATTGGCATGGAAGCCTGTGGAGGGGCTCATCATTGGGCCAGAGAACTAACCAAGTTGGGTCATGAAGTCGTCTTGCTTAATGCCCGCTATGTGAAAAGCTTTGTAGTCGGCAATAAGAACGACTTTAACGATGCCGCAGCGATCTATGATGCTGTCACTCGCCCGAACAAACGGGTGGTGGCGATAAAAACTGTTGCACAACAAGATATCCAATTGGTTCATAGTATTCGCAAAGAGCTGGTTGATCAACGCACGGCGCTGGTCAACCAAACGCGAGGCTTGCTGAGTGAAAGAGGCATCGTCATCAACCAGGGCATCACGCAGATTAGAGAGCAGTTACCCTTGATAGTAGAAGACGCTGAAAACGGCTTAACCGACTTAAGCCGGGAACTGTTTGCAGAGCAATACGAAAAACTTAAGACGCTGGATGCTGAAATCAAAGCCCAGGATCAACGGATCAATCGCTTATGCAATGCCAACGACCTCAGCAAACGCTTTCTTGATGTCCCAGGCGTTGGGCCACTGACGGCAACGATGGTGGCAGCTGATATCGGCGACGGCGGCAAGGGCTATAAAAGCAGCCGGGATTACGCCGCCAGTTTAGGCGTGGTACCCAAACAGCACAGTAGTGCTGATAAGCTGCATTATCTGGGGATCAGTAAACGAGGGAACCGGTATATACGAACTTTATTGATACATGGTGCGCGAGCCGTGTTAAAAAACTGTACGAAGAAAACGGATAAGCTGAGCTTATGGCTACAAGGCTTAGTGGCACGACGCGGCTTTAATAAAGCCGCTGTGGCTCTCGCCAATAAAAATGCGCGGATATTATGGGCGATGGCGAGTAACGGCAAAGACTATGAAGCCTTGGATGCCTAGGCAATAATGAGCACCGGGTTATCCACCCTTTGCCCACCGACTACGAGCACGAGTGAAGGGCTCTCCGTCAGTGGGCAAAGCGTGGATAACCCTCCAACAAACCTTGACAGTTAACCAGGTAAACCAGAATTGCGGAGGCAAGTTAACACCATTTGATGGCAAAAACAGGTCAGACCGGTGCTTTCATAACCCGACATACCCAGAGAGTTCGATAAGAATCCGACAACATGGTAGAGGTGAAAGTGCGCGGATAGATTCATCAGGAGTCCTGAGGTAATAAAACCTCTATTAAGAGACCGGATATATGGCTGCAATCTTGATCTCTGTAGGTGTCATCAATTGTGAAAACTTGGCTTGCAATAAACGAGGAGTCCATATAAGGGGTATGCAACATAGTTACGCAATGACTCGACGCGATTTCGTAAAGCCTGCATTTTCACTACGCATAAAGCGCTTCGTGAAAACACATGCCCTATCGCTTCTGGGGACTACTCGACTCCTGTCTCGCAGCGTTAGTTAATATGCTCATCACATGTCCTAGTCCTAGTCATGTCGACACTCTATTTTTTCTACTGCTGAAGAGGGATAGAATGAGGAGACATTACAAGCTTACACTGATGTACAGATACTATAACTTGTTATCGATTTAGTTAATTATGCTGAAATACTTTGTCCTTTTAGGGATTTTCTTGATCGCGGTTGGCCATCTTTGGTGCGGTCATCTCGCTCTCCAGAAGCAAGGCTATTGGCGATGGGCATTTTGGGGAGTTTGGAGATTTATCTTCAGCGATTGGAAAGAGGCCAAGCGTCCGTGTACCTTGATGATAGTGGGACTTTTATTGATCCTAGCGGGTATCGGTCTGCATTTATTAGGATTTGGAAGTCTTCGAGAAGGTTATCACTAAGAGGAGAAGCGCTGAGACGATTACCGGTTTGCTGCGGAAAATTGTAAAGCATTGCCGGCAAAGACGTTCCGGACAGCGCGCTTACAAAAAAACGACATAGTCCATTGTTCCGGCATGCGGAATAATAATACGGCGGCAATAGCAATACGGCGTCTGCGCAGCCTTGCTTTCCCTCGATCAGATCGCGTACGTCGCAGGCGGAAATTACTTTGAGTGACGGAAGGCACATGCTGCTGCTTCAGGCTATCTCTGCCTCTGGCGCTCGTTATGCAAATACAGACGAATCCTTTGTATTTTGGAATAAAGGCAATACTGCGTTTATAGAAGAAAGTCATAAAACCACCTTTCAAGATTGTATAACGACCAGTACTGAAAAAGCGCCAACGTAAAGCGGTTTCTTTCGCCAAACAACGTTATGGCAATTCTTGCTGGACAATTTTGACACTGATTGACAGATACTATACAAATAACGTCCAATCTTACCGCTATACTTTTTCACTTGCTTTGAGGAGAGCACCCATGAATATGAACGTCGCCATCGAACCCATACTGGCAATTGTGATGGGTATATTAATTTTGCTGGTACCAAGGTTTTTAAATTATTTCGTAGCGGGGTATTTGATCATCGTGGGTATCTTGGGGTTGATGCACCACGTTACCATCACGTAAGAGGAGAAACCAAGACCCAACCACGCCGTGTTGAAATGATTTTCAGTTTAACGATTTTACAGTTTAGGGAGCAATGGGACAGTCATGGTAAGCACAGCATGAGCTTTCCATCCCCTAAACTTCAAAGTCTTTCGACAACCTTTACAGCAATGAAGCTATTTATAATTATGCCCCTAGAGTTCCCTTTAAATTCAGCAAGGACACTCTCAACATGACGGCTCACAAATGGCAGTTCGTAGCGAGTTTTAGATATCATGATTTTGGTTGACAGTCGGATAAACCGATACAACGCATTAAAGAGGTTCTGTCGTAAAGTTTGTCAGTTTGAGTAATAATTAACCGATTTTAGTAATTGAAAAATCCGATGATTAGTTTTGAAGGCATTTACTATCAAGCAACTGAATTGCAGCATAATCCAGCATAAAGCGTTTTCCGAATAGAATCGAGGATGTTTTGACGGGGGGCGATGGTACCAAACTAACCGCAAACGGGGCTTTAAACGCCGATAACTTCAAAATAGGCAAAATAGGCCCAGTCGCAGGCGTGCGAATAATTATATCATTTACAATAGCGACACAGGTGCGTTGTTTTATGATGCAAACGGCAGTGGCTCCGGTGGTGCAATACAAATTGCTTTGTTAGGTTTACATTTAAATTTAACTTATGCGGATTTTTTGTCATTTAGGAATGAAAACAAGGTTCTGTCGCAAATATTCACCAAATATTCACAAAGTACAAAGCAACTCAATATCTGCAGACACAGTTATTATCGTGGTGAAGATAGATTTAATGAAAAATCAGGACGGTTCCCAAGAGGGTTTCATAAAAGGTAATCCCAAGTCACTTATTGCTAAGCATCGCATTTTAGTGCACAAATAATGCGCACCTTGAAAATACAATTAACTATTTAGAACAACGCGAAACTTCTTGGGACTATTTTAGACTTCTGATATGCTTGGAGTTATAGGGAGATAATAGGAGTTTAAAGTAGTAAGCTTGGGACTTTTAATGCGATGGTCATGCGTTCGAATCGCATGCGACCCACCATTCAAATCTATGGTATTAAAGGACTTTTAAGGATAAAAAGTCTTAGTAACTGTGTACTAAAATCATCAACTACAGTGATTTTATAGGTAGTCTTGTTTTTAACCTCATTTTGAGGAAACACAGATGCTAAATTTCCACACCCTCAAAGTTAATCTAAAAAACGGCCAAACCCGTTACCGCACCATACTTACTAAATCAGGTAAGGGCATAAAAACCAAAACTTTCAGACGTAAGCAAGATGCTCGTATATGGGGCAATCGTTCTCAATAGAGTATGAAGCCAAAGGTATTAAGCCCTGCACTATCAAATTCAGCCATTTAGCCAATGAATATATGCAATCGTGGACTGGAAAAGACCATGATCGAGTAAGACTGGTTTTATGGTGGGAAAAATGCTTAGGCCAAACTCTGCTTTCAGACATTACGCCCGAACTTATTCGGGATGCTCTCAAACAAAAAATATCACAAGCACCAGCAACCTACAATAAACACCTTGCTGTTTTATCCGCAATTCTGGACTATGCCACTCTGCAACAAGAGGATGATACTATTCTGGAGCAATATATTGATGATAACCCCTGCAAGCGCGTTCGTTCGCTCAAGCTAGATAATAAGATCGTTCGTTATCTATCCGACGAAGAAAAACCACGGTTACTTAAAGCGACCAAAGATATTGGTGGTAAGTTTTACTTAAAAGTCTTGATGGCACTAACTACCGGGATGCGCAAAGGTGAACTTGATCGGTTACGCTGGAATGATATTGATTTTGATAAGGGACTGGCAATATTAGCCGATACTAAAAACGGGACCCCACGTCACACACCCATTCCAAGCGTTATTATCGACGAACTTAAAAAGCACAGGGAAGTTGGCAATGGTCTACTGAATTATACGATGGCGAAATCTATTAGTTTATAATCCGATTTAGCCAGTCTATCCCGACGGAGAATATCGCGGAGTCATTGCCCGCTTGACTGGCTTACCGAGCAGTTTAATTCTGCTTTGACGTCTATGCGAAAAAAAAAATGAATTCCTTGGCCCAAGTTGAACACTTAGAGTAAAAATTCATTTCCACCGATGCATTAGGTTTTAGATGTCCAAGTTCGGCCAGAATCAGTGTTCAGATTAATCAGAATACGCAGTATTGGTTTGAGTCAAAAGCTAACTATCTCTACTGGCAATTCACGACCCAAACCTGACATTCAACTGTCCATATAGCTGCCGTTCAAAAGTATTAAAAAAATAGTACTGATTCATTCGTCCATTTAAACTTTGGATTGAATCAGGTTTGCAAATGTATTATTCTGAATTCATAAAAATTGATCGCTTTAGGTCAAGGGTAGCAAGTAATGCGTCTAAAACTGTACAATTTGAAAGTTTTTTTAATATCCGTTATTGCAATGACCGCTTATGAGGCGTTGGGAGAACAGTATTTTTTAAATATTAGCAGATGGCAATCCCATGTAATCACCATCCTGGTCGTCTCGTGTGGGGCAGTGTTGATATCCTACTTCTTTCACAAAAAAGCCAAGCCACTGTGGCTTGCTTCAACCGTATTCGATACCTTGGACGATGCAGTGATGATAACCGATCAGGATAACCGCATTATCGCGTTCAATCCTGCATTTACAAAAATCACTGGGGACTCTCCAGACGAAGTGCTCGGCAAGAGTCCGAAAATTCTTTCCGGCAGCAAGCACAAACCGGAGTTTTACAAAGAATTGTGGAATACTCTGAACACTGGCGAAGGGGGTGGTGAAATATGGAATCGCCGCAAAGATGGCGAGATTTTCGTCCAGTGGTTTTACATTAAGCAGGTTTGTGATGATAGCGGGCGTTTTTCTCACCACGTATGGGTTTTCTCTGACCTCAGCGAACACAAGGCATCATCTGAGAGAATTGTGCAGCTCGCGCATCATGACATCCTTACCGGACTTCCCAACAGAATATTATTTACAGACCGTTTTCATCAGGTAATCGCCAAAGCAAAACGCGAAAGTAACCGGCTTGCAGTGTTATACCTGAATCTTGATAAATTTAAGTCAATCAACGACAAACTTGGTCCCGACATTGGCGATTTGCTATTGAAAGAAGTGTCTATTCGGCTGTTGGATTGTGTGCGGCGTGACTCTGACACTCTTGCGCGTATAGGTGGAGATGAATTCATTGTACTTTTAGCGAGCATTGAACAAGCGAAAAATGCCATGGTGGTTGCAGAAAATATTCGACATACTCTCCACCAAACCTTTGAACTCTCTGGTCATAGTCTTCACATCTCCTCAAGCATCGGAATTGCCGTTTTCCCGGAACATGGAAGCAACGAAAAGCAGTTGCTCAAAAATGTTTACATCGCCATGGATGCTGCAAAGAGAAAAGGGGGCAACAATGCGCAACTTTGCCAAACGATTTCTGGATTGAATGGATGACAGCCTCAAACGTCAGGAATTGGATGATATGCAGAGCTCTATATAACGGCCATGATGTAGATTGCTCAGTGATGAATAGCGATATTACAGCCAGGGTTATAGAGCCACAAAATTGCCCATAACCGGTATGTGCGTACGAACACTGCGTCGCAATACTCTCATTTGTTACCCTTTTAAACTCCCGGTATCAGGCGCATCGGAAATGACTCGAACTTCCAGCGGGCGGCTGGTATCAATATGAATATCCCGTTGCGGAAAGGCAATCTCAATACCATGCTCGTCCAGCGCTTTGCTAATCATGTAACGCAGATCGCTGGCGATCACTTTCCAGGATACATCCGGCTTAATCTCAACCCAAACATACAAGCCGAAGAGCAATGCGTCGCTGCCGAAATCCTCCAACAACACAATAGGAGCAGGATCGTCGAGAGTGAGTCCATGCTGGTCTGCAGCTTCAAGAAGTAGTTTGCGCACCTCTCTTACTGGCGAGCCATAGGCAATGCCAACACTCACCACAATGCGTACTGATTTACTACTCAGCGTCCAGTTGGTGACATTCTGCTCAATAAAGGTACTGTTGGGAATCACTGTCTCGATCCCATTACCATCGATAATGTGCGAACTCCGCGCACAGATGTCCGTGACGCGACCCCGGATACCGCCGACCTCGACCACATCCCCCGGCCGAAAGGGCCGCTCAAACAACAGCATAATCCCACTGATCAGGTTCTTGAGCATATTTTGCATCCCGAACCCTGCGCCGATAGCCAACGCGCCTCCCATGAAAGCGAAGATCGTTAACGGAATCTTGACCACCAACATGCTCAATACCACCAGGAGCAAGACTTCAAGAAACAGTATCCAGCGCCGCGCAATACGGGCAAGGCTTGCGTCCATGCCCAAACGTGCTCACAGCCTGACCTTCAACCAGACGTGACAAGCGGACGGCAAACCAGTAACCAATAATCAAAATCGCCAAAGCCGACACCACTTTATCGACGGTGACACTGCGTTTGCCACTGATAATCTGTCCATCGACCTCAATGTTGTCTTGCACTGCAAAGAGTTCGAAGTCCCAAACCTGCGAGGCAACATCTCGGGTTTCCAATAACGCCTCATCCAGGTAATCGGAAAATGACTTAACCCGGAACCGCTCGTCCAGTTCCTGCTTACTGCGTTCCAGCAAACTTTCGGTTGATTCAATTGCGCCCAGCAGGCGTGAGTATGAAACCACCTGATCAAGATCAAGTTTTTTTAACTCATCCCTCAACGTATCCGCTCCGCTAACGGTAGGATCGAGCTCTCTAACCGTTTGGCTGGTAACCCGCTCCAGGGCGCCATCGCGTTGCCGGTTGAGATAATCATAAATCATTTTCAGAACGGTCAGATTCTTGGCGATCTTGTCATAAGCCTCGCCGGCTTTTTCACGGTCGGTCACCTTGGCATAAACCCAGCGAAGATTCCAAATATCCCGCTGCATTTGCAGATAAACCAGCACCCTGTTAAGCGCTTGCAATTTAATATCGGAAGTCATCAATTGCGCCTGACGTAGCTGATCAAGCTGTCTCCGGCCCGGCGATTTGTGCTGCTTCCCCAGTGACGCTCGAAGCAGGTTTTGCTTGTTGACCGGCTTTATTTTCAAGATCGAGCGCTGATACCGCTTGCTTAAGCTCGGCAATAAGCTGTTGACTTTGCATTTCGATATTTTTATGTACCTGATCGAGGTCTTGCTGCGTCAACTCCACCTGTTCGGATAGCCCACCGAGTTGTTTACGGGCCAGTTGCAACTTTGCCTGAGCTTCCTGCAATTCTTCCTGAACCATTTGTTTTTCAATCTGAAACCCCACGGCACGCGCCAAATCAATCTGATTTTGCAGTGCCAGCACTATCACGCGCCCTATCCAGAAGGGCTTGCTGTCCAGGTGACTCTTTAGCTTGTTCCAAGGCCTCGTCAGCCTGCCTTAGTTTTACGGTGGAATCCTCAGCGGTATTGATTGCCTGTTCTTCGCCCTGCTCAATCGCTGCGATCCCGGACTCAAGCTCATCCACTCGACGGCTGAGCGTAGTAAGAGATTCTTTAAGCTCATCTGCCCTGAGAAAGGGATGAAGGAGCGGCTCACTGAATCCGGGCCAGTTTGCGGCTTGACTTTCCAGCTCAGTAAGAGCTGCTGCTGACGCAACTGCAAACTCGCCAGACGAGCCAACTGTCCCTGATAAAGAAAAACGAGCTGCCTGAGACGCAATCGTCGCGCAAGGATCTCCTCATCTCCGGACGCCCCGGTAGCAGATGCTCCAGCGACGGCTTCCGAAGGCACGAGAGCCAGTTCCGCGTTGGTTGCGGCAAGCTTAAGCTTGATCTCTTCGATAAGCGCTACGGGATTGATCCAGGATTGACCTGAGGCAGGCTTGCTGGAGGATTCCTGCATGATCCCTTTGAGCAACGATGCCGGCCCGGCAGAAGCCGGGGCTAGCCACAGCAGCATTAACAGACTTAAGAAGACCCGGATTACCTCAAAATTTATCGGCCTAGAACCAGGACGAGTGCGATCGAAGCGGGTGTTTTTTTTAAATTGAAGCATTTTAACGCACAGGCAAAGTTAACGTCGGCCCGGCTGCTTTGGCGGCACCTGCTTGTAAACGGAATAATTGGGACAGCAGCATAAAAGTTGACTTGGACTCCAGGTCGTTGTCTGCCAGGTAGAACCATCTCCCACGATAAGGTATCGCGACAAAAGCCATGTCCGGTTGCCATTTACTTTGGCGGAGGTGAAAAAGACTTCCACCCGCCGTTTTACCCCAGTCAAACTCGGAACCGTCCTTGTTAAGGGTAACCGTCACCAAACCCGCTTCTTTGTGATCTTTTGGGATGTCCACGTTTTGAGACAGATAAGAAAAGATACCCATCAGCGAGCGAGTGCGTATCGAGATAGTGTCACCCTTGTATTCCATAAAATCGCTGTTGACATGATAAGTCGTAAGCTTCTGGTCGAGTCCGAGCAGCTGTTTGATTTCCCAAATCGCCTCATGATGTTCAGGGGAGGATTTGATTTCCAGTTGCACTTCCTTCGAGACCGGATCAATACGGGGGATGATGAGGTTTTCGCCCATCACTTGTTCAAAAAGTTGTAACAGCCGGTTGAATGGATCGATGCGCTTCGGTGAAAATTTCGGCGTCGGCCCCGAGGCGCTTGGCGCATTCTCAAGTCCGTTCATACGTTCCACGCAAAGACTCAGCACTCGCCGGCTACTCCATCCCGACGCGGTCAGCGCAAAAATATCATCTATAGAGAGTGGCCTGAGCACGCTCTTGACAAAGTTCTCGCCCTGCAACGGCGCGTAAGCAATAGTCGGCGTAGTCGAATAAGCGACGCCACCACTAGCCTGCAGGATGTCACTTGCGGTTTTTCCCAGAGTGAAGGCCGATTGATCCAAACCTGCCGACAAATCCATTTTCAAGGACGCTGTGACACTGGTCACATCCAGAAAGAAAGCCGGATCCCGGTAGTGTAGACGGACAATATTTTGTATAAACTGCTCATTCTGGCTGTCAACGATAGCCGCATTATAAAGCGGTTGTGTGCCCCTGAGCCCATCAGGCCCGAATGAATAACAGCCTGTCATCAGGGTTGCCAATGTCAGGAGCAAAAGTGGTTTGGTATATAAAATTTGATGGTTAGCGAGAATACGCGCCAAGCTCGCGATTGGATCAGGATGGACAAGAAAAACCTCATTAGGCTCCAGGATTTCGATCAAGATGTGCAAATACACACTATTATTTTAACGCCGGGTTACATTATCGTTAACCAATCTTGGCTTAAGACACAGGCACTGGACTTAATGCCATCTCTGACGGGCAAACAAATCCTCAATTTTTTGCGCCAACTGCTTAGCGATTCGACGTGGATCGGCTTCAACGTCAGTATTGAACTCTTCCACCAACGAATATCCGCGGGGCGTCTCCATGTAAACCTGTACGTATGTCTGGACATCACTTCGACCCGCGCCCAGTCCAATAACATTTCTTTTGGTTCGATTACCTTGATCAAGGGAAACGAATTGCCCTCGAATTTCCAATATATTATTTAAACCGGGCGGCACATCACCAGTCCTACCGCTGAAAGCCCCTGACCGGCAAGCTCTTCGACGAGATCATTAGCCAACGCATAAGCTACTTTATGCCCGGCATCTCGCTCCTGTTCGCTCACAGGAACATCCTTTACCATCGCAGCCAGCTTCGGCCCCAGCGTCTGATCCAACTGGACCTCCTCCGGGGAAACAGAGAAATAATCAACGACAATTAACTCCGGCTTTGGAAAACCGGCCGTTGACTTGATCATCCTCCTGAATCTGCGTCGTTGCACAAGCCGCCAATAACAAAAAAACAGGTAATAATCCCAAAACAAACTTATTGTTCAATTAATTTTCTCCAAATACAAATGGGCAGAATCATGTGTTATTGCGCCAGACCAGGATTAATCCAACCCTGCTGAGCAAAATACTGAGCCAGTTGAGCAGCGATCTTCTCAGCCATTTTCTTTGCCTGCTCAGCGGAAGCTGACTTATAAGTTTTGATACCGCCGGCTACTGCGTTGGTTGCGAGTACCGCTGCTGCGCCGGCACCAGCCGCTGCCCCTGCAGGCCCTGTTACAGCGGCGCCAGGCATATCGCCACTGTCCGCATGGGCGTCAAAAGCGATCAATTCCCGATAACCCGAAGGTGAAGGCGCCAAAACACGTACCTTGCTATCTAACCGGGATTGACCCATGCCCAGACCTATAAGATTTCTTTGTAATCGATTGCCTTCATCAATATCGACGAAATAGCCGGTAATCAGTATCGACCCTGGAGGAACCTGTAAGCTTTCATCCGCGCGTACAGGGTACAAGCCCAAATCCGCTATTTTTTGAGTCAATTCAGTTGCCATAGCATCAGCTACCTCACGGCCCAACTGAACTTCTTCCGCTGTCTGACTATTGTTCTCAATATTCCTCTGAATCTTCGCAAAAATACTTGAATTTTGTTGAACATCTTCAGGGCTAACAGCAAAGTTGTAGATCAGGACAGGATTCGGTGTGGGCATCCCGGTATTGGCTACTTCGTAGGTCTCCTCAACATTCGTGCTGGCACAACCGGCAACCAGCAAAAAAAACAGACCGATTCCTGATAATTTTAATAAGTATTTAAATCGCATAACAATTCCTACTTGGGTTTACGGGAGAAATATCCAAAACAAGGCAAAATCAACACAGTCATTACCTCAATATAGCAGCATCATCTTCATTTTATTCATTGTCTTATCCTCATTCATTTACTTTGATTTTTGCCCAGCCCGGAAATATCAAACTCAATTTGTTTGGAATTGGCGGGCACTTTAAATACAAATGTGTCCGCATTAAACTTGGGGTTCAGATTCCAGTCCTTATATGAAGGTTAGAAATTGACCGGTAGCCGCCGTCTGTACTTCTATAAAGTTATTTGAACGGAAGGTAAACGCCTTGGCAGAAGCCAGTGTTGTACTCATTTGTTTAAGACGCTCCAGAGCATACTTTTCAATACCAACCTGTGCAAATCCGTTTTAGGGATTACCTATTGCTTCCCAGCCGGGGTTTATGCCCTGCAAGCCCCATAGCATGGCGCGTAAGCAGGGTTTTTGCAGCAGGTATATGATCCAGCAACGCCAGACCAATATTTCTGACGGCTGCCAGTGCCAACCATTCATTGGAAAAAATCTTTACCACAGCATCCGTAAAACCAATTGTCCGGTCATGATCCTTCTTCCTGGACACGGCATACTCTTTTAAAAAATCGGCAGCACCAATATCGTTATTCTGTTCATGCTGTTTAATAAGCATTTCAGCCAAGCTTACAACATCCCGCAGACCTAAATTAAATCCCTGACCGGCAACAGGATGCAGCTGATGTACCGCATTGCCGATAATCACCGCCCTACCTGAAACCATTTTTTCTGCGCGTATCAGGGACAATGGGAAAGCTCGCCTGGGCGCGGTTAAGCTAAGTTCACCCAGCTTAAAACCGAAACACTGTTGCAACTCGGCCAGAAAATCCGCCTCGCTGCCCAACATTAAGGCGTTAGCATCGTCATTCGTGCGCGTCCAAACGACTGCACAATGGTTTTTGTCTACAGGCAATAACGCCAGCGGCCCCGAAGCCGTAAAACGCTCAAATGCGATATTTTTATTGGGGAGTGTTGATTTTACTGTAGTGACTAACGCTGTTTGACCATATTCTGTCAGGTGCTGCGCGATGTCCAGCAACTTGCGGACGGATGATAAACCACCGTCCGCACCCACCAATAATCGAGCTGTTACGTTTAAGGATTCATTACCTTGTTTTAAACTGACACAGACCTCATTATCGCCAGACATCAATCCAACAACACGGGCGGGAGAAATCAATTCAATACCGGCTTCAGCAACACGGTTTGCGACATGCGTTTCAATGTCTCGCGCAGTAATGACATAACCCAATGCATCAACGTTTTCTTTTTGTGCCGACAAGCGCGTTTTGCCAAAATGTCCACGATCAGAAACATGAATATGTTTTATCGCGGTGGCGGCGTGACTGATACCTTGCCAGATACCTAACGCCTCCAGCATCATTACGGTGCCCGCCGCTAAAGCCAGAGCTCTGTCACCTGCCGGAGAAGTATACAATTGCTCGCGCGTATTAGCCTCAACGACAGCAATCCGCAGCCCGGTATCTTTTAATGCCAATGCCAGACAGTTACCCGCCAAGCCACCGCCGGCAATTACCAAATCATAATCCTGTTGCATCAGGCCACCTGCATTAATGCTTCAATGTCTGTTATGGTTTTAGGCACGCCGTTGGTTAATACTTCATGCCCAAAAGCTGTAACCAAAACATCATCTTCAATACGTATGCCTATACCACGCCACTTCTCGTCTACCGTTTTACAATCAGCCGGGATATACAAACCTGGTTCTACAGTTAATACCATGCCGGCTGCCAATAATCGCCATTCCTGGTTAATTTTATAATCGCCGACATCATGCACATCCATGCCCAGCCAATGACCAATCCGGTGCATATAAAATTGTTTATACTTTTCATCTTTAATCAATTTTTTTACCCGGCCCTTGAGCAATCCTAAAGAGACCAGTCCTTTGGTGAGCACTTCAACTGAAGCCTCATGAGCCAGATTCCAGGGCAAGCCAGGTTTGATTTGTTCAAGTGCCGCAGACTGGGCGTCTAAAACCAGCTGGTAAAGTTGTTTTTGCGGCTCGCTAAAACGCCCGGAAATGGGGAAAGTCCGAGTAATATCGGCGGCATAATGATCGCACTCAGCTCCGGCATCAATCAGCAGCAAATCACCGCTTTCTAATCTGGAGGCATTTTCAGTGTAATGCAAAGTACACGCATTTTTCCCACCGGCAACAATTGAAGGATAAGCCACTGCACGCAGTCCATTTTGAATAAAATGATAGATCAGTTCTGATTCTATCTGATATTCATACAGCCCGGGCTTGCAGGCTTGCATGGCTTTTACATGGGCGTTTGCAGAAACCTCTGCGGCACGGCGCATGAGTTTAAGTTCACCGGCACTTTTAAACAGGCGCATTTCATGTAACATAAGCTCCAGCGAAACCAATTCGCCGGGGGCAATAACACCGGTTCGTGACTGACTACGGATATGATTTATCCATTCCAGCAAGCTATGATCCAGCTCTGGATCGCGACCCATCGGATAAAAAACCTTGGTTTTGTTTTCCAGCATACCCGGCAAAATGTCATCCAAATCATCAATCGGGAAAGAATCATCCGCTTCGTAATGTGTTGTAGCGCCTTCCAAGCCCGAATGCGCACCTTCCCATAACGCTTTTTTTTCATCAAATTCGCGGCAAAATAAAATGTATTCTCCCTGTTCACGTCCGGGGATAAACACGGCCAGGGCATCCGGTTCATTAAATCCGGTTAAATAATAAAAATCGCTGTCCTGCCGGAATGGATAATCCACATCCCGGTTGCGGGTGCGGACTGAAGCACTGCCTATTAGCGCAATATTACCTTTGCCAATATGCTGCATTAGTTGCTTCCGTCGTTTTTTAAATTCACTTTGTTTCATTTTTGTCCGCCGCTTAATCAACCATTTCGCCGCTGCTTTCACCCAACTCATCACGAAGCAATAATACAGCCGATCTCAGATATTCAGTAATTTCCACCAAAGCATTCTCATCTTCCTCCCCTTCCGCATTGGCATCAAGCTTGGTAAACTCGGTAATATCTTTCAGTATTTCACGAACATCTTTTGACCAGTTTGTAGCCGTTGCCCCTGATCCCACTCCAAATAGAAACCCTCTGCACCAGCTTTTTAACCCTTCAACCTGCTCGCTCAACGACACATCATCTTCCGGCAAAAACAGGTCAAATTCAAACTCATCACTTGCCAGTAAACGCCTAGTCTCCTCAAATAACCTTACCAGCAAATATTTATTTTCATCAATCAAAGCATCGCTATTATGAAACAGCTCATCCAACCAAGAGCTACTCTCTGTCTGTTCATTGACACATAACATGCCGGTTGCCATGCCGTGAGCTTCAGCCGCCGAGAGATCAGCATCACTTTGTACAATTATTGCATTACACACGTTATAAGCCATAATAATTCCACTATCACTAAAATAAAAATTGTGCTTATGCTACCATTGATAGTTAACCCGGTTAAAATTTGTTCACTTTGACTCGCTGAGCGACTGATTCTGCGTAGTTAAAGTCTATCGTAGCTACCGAAAACACGCCTGAAAGCACCAAATTATTTGCAATAACTTTAATCACCACCATGACAGAAACATATCTACCTATAGAATTAAAAGACTTCGAAGACAAACTGGATCAGTTCATCGACAAATACCACACCATGAAAAATGAAAACAGTTCTCTGAAGATTAGACAAGAAACATTGGTTCAGGAAAAAGCTCAATTACTGGAAAAAACCACTTTGGCCAGAACCCGAGTAGAAGCAATGATCACCCGGCTAAAAGCAATGGAGCTCGGCTCATGACTATGAAACCCCAACCCGTATCTCTTATCATTATGGGCAAAGAATACCGGATTGCCTGCGATCCTGAAGAACAGGAAGATCTTATTCACTCGGCTCAACAACTCGATGTGCAAATGCGCAAAATGAGAGACTCCGGCAAAATAACCGGACCGGACAGAATCGCGGTCATGGCAGCGCTAAATTTAGCGCATGAACTGCAAATGATGAAAAGTCAAAATGCCCTGCTGAATCAAAGACTGAGTGAATGTCTGACAAAAATGAGTCACAAAATAGAAAACGTTTTAGAAAATCCTTAAATACGCTAAAATATGCGCTGTATCTCCTGCAGCGTTCGAGAGTGTGCTGGGTGTTTCCTGAACCTGTATTTACCCCGGGGGCGAATTCCGTTACTGGTGTGCATGCCCGTTTTATACGGGAAGCCTGACGTAACGGTTACCGTCCCCACTTGAACTTCCGGTTCAAGGACGAAAGCACATAACGGCGCAGGCGGGAGATGCAGCTTTTCTATAAAATACAATCACAAGCGTTGCATCATAACCATCAATTTTTATTTTACTGACTCATTGTCATATTTCAAATGGGTTGCAAGCCGCGCTCTGTTGTCTCAAAGACGTAAGTTCCCACCCGTCAAGATACTGACAACTAATCTTTGTTGAGTATACGCAATTTTGTTTTCTTTAAATATTGATAATGCCTTGCTTCATCAAGTCCTCAAATAATTCTTCAGGATCGATATTATTTACTTTAAATTTACTTTTTATGCTATTGAGCAAGGTTTCTTTTTTTGTTGGCTTACTATGTTTAACAAGATGTAAACAGTATTCATGTGAACAATCAATTTTGGACAAAGTAATTGGTTCGCTTGTACCCAAAAACACTTCTGGATTGTCTTTTTTAAAACCAATTCTTTCGGCACTGCGTTGCTGACTTATTAGTAAGCTCATAACATGATCTAAATTGTTATCATTGGAAACAATATCAAAATGTGTTTGAAACGGTAATTGAGCCATGAATACCCCCGCCCAAAAAGTAATACCAAAAAACGAGTTGAATCGCCGACTGGAAGCCGACCGTGAGTGAGTCCAGTCCAACCCAGCGGCGGCTAGAAACGCTGAATTGCGATTTGATTCGGATGCGTAAAAGCATGAAGCTATTATTAACGGCATATCAGGAAGAGTTGCTGTCGCTTGACGAACTTCGTGTCAGAATGCCGCCATTGCGGCAATGAGAACAGGCTATGCAGGAAGGACTTCAAGCGATCAATCACCAAACAGCGGATCGTGCGCTGTATTGACAGCTTGCCGAAACCCTCACGGCGTTTCTGGAACGCTTCCGCTCAAATGCCGATACCCTCGATATGGGTCAACGCCAACGAATTATGAGACTGCTGGTTAAGGAGGTAATTGTGGGAAAAGATTTGATTACGATTTAACATTCGATACCAGGGCAGATAGCGCCAACAGGAGGCAATCCGCAACCGTCGAAATCGCCTAGCCGGCACAATACGACACAGATCGATAAAAATTATCCTTTGTGTAAGGGGCGTAATTTCGCAACTGCTGGCTAATATTTACCTTCACTACAGTCTCGACCTGTGGTGTACCCGAAGGTTTTTCAAAACGTGTCAGGGCATATCCGCCACGCGGATGATTTTGTGGTCTGTTTCCAAACAGAAGCCGATGCCAAACATTTCCGGCAAGCCATGGAAGAGCGGCTTAACCAGTTTGGCCTGGAAATAGCGCCAGAGAAAACCCAGTGTATCGCGTTTGGAGCGTTTGCCATAAAGCGGGCTAAAGCGCGGGGAGAGAAGGCCGCGACCTTCGACTTTCTGGGCTTTACCCATTACTGTTCACGTTCGCGCAATGGCAAACGGTTTCGGCTGAAAAGAAAGACCATCAGTAAACGCCTCACCACCAAGCTGAAGGCCTACAAAGCGTGGCTCAAGAGCAATAGAACCTTGCCACACCGGACATCATCCAGAAAACGGTCAGCAAACTGCGTGGGCATTATGGGTACTATGGTGTCACCGACAACAGCAAGGGGATTAGCGCCTACTTCTATCACGTGCGGGGTTTACTCAACAAATGGCTAAATCGAAGAGGCAAGCAGGGGTGCTACAGTTGGGCAAAATTAGCACGGTATCCACTGCCGACTCCGCGAATTATGGTCAAACCATTTTCACGCTGTGAAACGGTTCTAATGAGGAGCCGTGAGCGTTAATAGCGCCAGCACGGTTCTGTGAGGGGTTTGGTGACAATCGATGAGGCACAGCGAAACTGATCTGCGGTCACGTAGTAGCCGCGTGCGGTGAAGCGTGCTATCAAAAGTATTGGCGATTGATAGAACAGACTTCATTGAGAAGATCCGGTCTACTCGACGAGGAATAACTAGTACCCGGTCATCATTGTTATTTCGGGTCACAGTTCCCATATGATAAATTTTATTCATTAATGGCACTGACAATTGGCAAAGAAATACATTGTACGACTGTCAGAAAAAGAACGTACTGATTTGGAAAGTTTAATTCATAAAGGCAAAGTGGCAGCCCACAAAAGGCTTCACGCTGAAATTCTGCTAAGGCAGACATAAGCGAATTGGGCGAAAAATGGCTGGATAGTCAAATCAGTGAAGACTTTGGCATTTTAACGCGCACAGTTGAACGAGTTCGGGAAAGATTGGTTCAAGTCCGCCTTAAACAGGGCTAAACTGATCCGGGTTAAAAGCCGTGTCATTGATGGTGAAAGGGAAGCGCATCTGCTCGCGTTAGCCTGTGGTGATGCCCCTGATGGACGCAGTCGCTGGACACTGAGATTGCTTGGTCAGCACATGGTTGAATCGGGCCATGTGGAAAGCGTATCCCACGAAACTATCCGGCAAACACTAAAAAAATGAGTTGAAACCTTGGCAGAATAAAGAATGGTGTATTCCGGCTAAAGAAAATGCTGAATTTGTCTGCGCTATGGAAGATGTACTGGCTGTTTACAAACGCTCGTATGATGAAACTCATCTGCTGGTTTGTATGGACGAAAGCAGCAAGCAACACATTAAGGAGATATGTCAGCCGATACCGGCAAAACCAGGCACCGTTGAAAAATATGACACGGAGTATGAGCGAAATGGTGTCAGCAATATGTTCATGTTTTTTAATCGTTAGAGGGGAAACGGTATGTGGTGGTAACGGATCAAAGAACCGCTGTCTGTTGATTGGGCACATCAAATTCGTAACCTGGTTGATATGGAGTACCCTCGCGCTGAACGCATTACACTGGTTATGGATAATTTGAACACCCACACGGACACATCTTTATATAATATAATGCATTCGCCCCTGAGGAAGCGCGAAGAATTATGGATAAATTGGAAATCCACTGCACGCCCAAGCATGGTAGTTGGTTAAAATTGAAAACACTTTACCCGACATTACAAGATTGACTGAGCACTAGGGTCAGAGTAAACTTATATTTGAGATTACTCTGACCCAGTAAAGATATATCCCCTTTGGCTTCACTATTGTGAAGTTGATAACTGTATTATTTACGGGCGCCAGCTGCGCTATCGGGCGTATCCATAATACGGTTTAGCAGGTTGGTCTGTTGTGATACTCTATCGGCTTGAGTTAAGTCGATCATACCTTTAAGATCTAAAAAACGTTTCTCAGCTTCTTTTAGATCTTCTGTTGCTTTAATCAAATCACCATCTTGTACAGCTACTCGAGCTTTTTTCAAATAATCATTAGCACGGTTACGGTTACGGTCAAGTTTATCATTGGCATTGATTTCTTTACTTAACTTTAATGCCTCTTTGATATTATTTATAATGACACCGTCACTATCTTTGTCACTGCCTGCTGCGCCACCGCTGTTTCTTACCTGAATTGCTTCCAATGCTTCAGTAATTTGACCTAAAGTAGCATCAATTCCTTCAATCGGAGTCATTCTATTGTACATACATGCCATACCCAAACAGACGGCAGCATTAGTCGAAAAAGATCCTAAAGAAAGTGCCAATGTAGTCGCTACGACAGCGCTTTTTAATAATTTCATGTAATCTATACCTCGTTGTAGTTATTTTTATTAGGCCTGCAACTATTTAGATATTAAGCCTATTTAATTAGTTACATGACAATGTGAACTTTATCATAACTCTTGTGAATATTGTATTACTTAACCATCAAAGGCTACCAGACGTTTCTGGATAATGTCACTACCTGGCGCTAGTGTAATTTATGACCATAAAAATCTTCATTTTTCTGCTCCTGTTCAGCCTTTATAGCGGTTGCGCTATTTACCCATTTCAAAACGGGCAACCTTTACAACAACACTTGTCTGCGCCTGAAAATTCTACCCTTCGAAACTGCGCCGAACTCTTTGTAGAAACTGAGCAGGCAATTATATGCGGCAGGTGTAATCGATAGCCAAGATGCTCGCATAAACGGTTATCCCTATTTGAGGGTCAACCGGTTTTTGTCTGATTTCCGTCATGAAGTATCGGGGGCGGCATTCGAAAGCTGGATAAACCGCTTACAAGAGCTCGCAATAAACGGCTGGCAGCTTGAGCTTATGAATTTACCCGCTAATGCCAGACAAAAATTACAGAATCGAGCCAATATAAATCATCCATCAGCTTTAGCGCTAATCAAAACACTGCATACTTGCGGGAATATCATGCGCAATAAAGACCTGGATGAAATTGCTGAACAAAATACATTCCGGGAAAAAGCGTTAGTCCCGGCAGAATATAAAACCTGGCAGCAAATTGTCGGCTTGTATCCCTTAACAGCTTTGATATTCAGATTAGGAATATACCGCTGGCATCAACAAACCCAGAAAACTTACAGACTGCCTTTGCAGGAACTTCCTGTGAAAGGACAGCTGATTCTTTATTCGCCGACACAAAACACGCCACTACTGAGCCAGACAGATGTTGCCGGCATCATCAAACAGTCTTCCGAAAATCTATTGAATAGCCCATTTCCAGGCGCAGAAGAGCAAAATCGCTTATTTAACAATTTTGCACCGATCTTCGAAATGGATGTGGCATCCGAGGCAGATAAAATCGGCTCGCCTGTCTGGCTGGACGGTAAATATCCACTCGTTAACACATCAAGACCCACTGTTTACCGGCACTTGTCATATACTCGAATATGGAAGCAGACGTTACTGCAACTCAATTACACAATCTGGTTTCCATCCCGACCCAAAAACTCAAGCGTTGACCTCCTCGGAGGTCATCTTGACGGCATCACCTGGAGGGTCACTCTGTTACCTGACGGCAAGCCTTGGCTATTTGACACTATTCACAATTGCGGCTGTTATCATCTATTTTTCCCTACCCAATACACCCGCATATCAGCACAGGAATCACTGCTGAACGAACCGGTATTTATGCCTCAACAGGCTTTATCCGTTGACATAGGAAGGCAAATAATTCTACGTATTGCCTCTGATAGCCATTATATCCAGCGGGTATATTTTACACCTGCCATTGCCAGCCACGGCTATCAATACCAATGGGATGATGCTGACAAGTTACGCTCCCTACCCTTGCCAGACGGAAATCGCCGCAGCTTATTCGATCAGAACGGCATAGTTGCAGGCAGTGAAAGGGCTGAACGTTTTCTGTTCTGGCCCATGGGCATACCCAGTCCGGGAGCAATGCGGCAATGGGGGCATCATGCTACGGCCTTTGTTGGTCGTCGCCACTTCGATGACCCGCATCTTTTTGAAAAGACTTTCGACGTTAAGTTTAACAACCCAGGAAAAATCAGTTACACACCACAGAGACGCTAACCCATATTTAACTCACCCCTAAATTTAGCCAAAAACAAGCCCACAGGCGAAGGTTATTACACCTATCGCTTGGTGGCTAGCCAACGCGTAGATGGAAAACCGCGTCAGATGACCCTGTTGAATCTGGGTAGGCATTTCGCTGTTGATCAAGATTGGTGGGCTTCGCTGTGCGTGAGAATTGAGCAATTGCTGAGCCATCAAGCTGAGTTATTTTCCGACATTCCGCACCCCTGTTACCCGGAATTAGCATATAAGCGAACATAACGCTCGCCGAGTAGTTTAAGCAGTTGATCGTGGTATTCATTGCAATTCAGTATGACTTCTCGACGACTGTTGATCAATAACACAGGGATACCCGCGAAAAATTGTAACATCCAGCGTGCAGTAGGCTTTGTGGTAGTGGTTCCAAGTTGAGTGGGAAACGTTTGTTGGGGGTGCGACCTCCATTTTATGACAGCCTAAAGAAACAGATGGACATTATTCTTATATTTTGAGATAGAAGCTTAAACGGATTCAATCCTTAAAACTTAAGAACAGACATGGCCGCAAAAATCATAAGAAAAGAAGGGAAAAAGCTAATTATAGAGATAACCATTGATCTCGAAGATTCGATGCTGGATAGTGAGGAAGCGATTCAGGCTGTCGTCAATGAGGCAGGCAGTCTCGCTACAGAAGAAGCCTTGAAGCAATTCGACACCCAGGGGGAAGCGATTGAAATAGAGGGTAAACAATGGCGAAGCAAGGGCCAGGAACAAAAGTTCTACCAAACGCCTTATGGAGAAATTCAGTGTGCGAGACATGTTTATCACCACCACGGACGAGGAAAAACGTTCTGCCCTTTGGAACAATCCGCGCGCATCATCGGTAGTTCAACGCCCCGGTTTGCCAAGCAGGTTGGCATTAAAATGGCGTGTAACGCAGCACGCGACGTCCAACAGGATTTTCTGGAATGCCAAGGAAGAAAAATATCGGTATCGTTCCTGCAAAACTTGTCTCAAAAAGTAGCGGTTATAGCCGAGCAACAGGAAACCCAGTGGCATTACGATCTACCGAATTTTCAAAAAGCGATTTCCTCACTAGCCATCAGCCTGGACGGCACCTGTATGCATCTGAGCAAAGAAGGTTGGCGGGAAGCCATGGCGGGCACGATCAGTTTTTATGATGCCAAAGGCGAACGGCAACATACGATTTATCTGGGGGCCACGCCTGAATATGGCAAAGCGGAGTTCTTGCGCCGTTTTACCGCAGAGATTGAGCGCCTCAAAGCGCACTTTCCGAACGCCAAAACGGTCGGGCTAGCCGACGGCGCTGAATGCAACTGGCAGTTCTTAACCCCGCATACCCAGATACAGATTCTCGATTTTTATCATGCGAGCAGTTATCTCGGCGCTGTCGCTAATGCAAAATATCCAAAGGATAAAAGTGCTCACAAAGCCTGGTTGGAAGATCGCTGCCACCAACTGAAACACGCAGCGGGAGCTGCCGAGGCACTTTATAATGAAATGGTAGCGCTACAGGCACGAAAATGCACCCAAAAATTACCGCGACATCTGCAAGATAAGTTGGGGGCCGCCATTACCTATTATAAAAATCATCGGCACCAAATGAACTACATCAGTTACACCGAGCAAAATTTTCCGATTGGCTCAGGCGTAACAGAAGCAGCTTGTAAAACGCTTATAAAACAGCGATTTTGTCTTGCTGGTATGCGCTGGAAACAACCCGGTGCGGCTGGCATTTTAAATTTACGGGCATTAGTTTTAACGGCTCAAAGATGGACACAGTTTTGGCAAAAAATAAATCTCTTTGGCGTTCCTCCTGTTGTGGCTGCTTTAAATTGAGGTCGCACCCTTTGTTGGTGCTGCTGGAGTGATTGCCGGATGCGGTACTCCAAAGCGCCATCGATTAAAAGACAGAGAGTCATAATCATCATAAGCGCCATAATCCGCTTCGGCGACTTGAGAAGCAGGGTATTCGCCATAAATCAGGGATCCTTCAAAAAGCGAAAGCCGTGTTCGACTTTTTGTTGGCCCGGCGTATAGTCATCCAGCATCTTTTCGCCGCTCAATTGCGCTTCCTCCAGTTGGTTGCTGGTGATAATGAAACATTGAATCTTGCGGCGCCGTGTTTCGAGAACAAAGGCGACACCCGCTTCAATGCGATAGGTGAATGTATCGGGGGGGGGATTGACCTTTACGAGGACGCCCTTTGCCTTTGAAACCGTTCACTTCGACGATGCGCGGATAGTGCAAGGCGACGACTTTCAGCGTCTTTTGCAAGTGAGCCAAGGCGGGCATTCACAACGAAGGCAAAAGATCGCTTGGTTTACATGTTGAAGACTTTGTACTCGGCCTGGCTTTGCTTCAGGTGTTTTTTGTTGACCGTTTATTCGGCACGCCCGTGTGCGGCTTGGGTGTAAACCACTAGCCAACGTTGCTTAACGCCAGCATAACAGGTACCTAATTCCGTGGCCGAGTCGCCAGAGACCGCCAAGATTAATTCACGGGTTTCGCCAATGGTTTCGGGAACGCGCGTGATCCAAGGAAAACCGCCAAGGTCTTGCAGTGTTTTCGCCATATACAGCGCGCTGTCAGCAACGATCAGTGAGACCTACACCGCCGCGCAACTGGTCCAGATGCGTGTTCAGCATTTCACGAAAACTCGCTTTGTCACTGCTGTTGCGTAACCGGCCAGCCGCGACACATGGTTTGCCGGATCTGATTATGGCATCCTCACAATTTTTAGTGAGGATGGATAATGAAAATAAATACACAATGGCAGCGGCATGTGGAAGCTTGGCGCGAGAGTGGCTTGAGTCAGGCGGATTATTGTCACCAGCACGGACTCAATCGCAAAACCTTTTCACTATGGACGCGGCGTGATCAGGGTGAGCCATCCATGGTTAAAGACACCTCGCTTGAATTGATTTCCGTCCAAGTGTCGCCATCGGTACCGGTAGCTACTGCCGAAGCCAGCGCACTATTGCTTCGATTTCCGCACGGTGTACAGCTTGAACTGTCCACGGCAGTGCCGCCTCGTTGGCTGGCGGAATTGCTGCGATGCCTGGCTTGATCCAAGTTGTAACTATTGTAAAGAGCCCTCGTTCAATGCCTATTTCCAAAGTCCGTAATTGATGTATGCAGTTTAATATATTATTTACGTGGTGGGGTGCGGAATGTCGGTTCTATGGAATATGCACTCATATTGACAGCGCGAGCATTAGCGCGCGCAGTGACATGATAAATCGCACCGGGAAACTCTAATCGCAGAAATCAATTATAACTGAACCAGGGAGAACTAGACGCCGCTCGGACCAAAAGGAGGACAAGAAGGCAGAAATAAAAAAGGCCCCGATTAGATCGGAGCCTTTGGAATTCATGGTGCCCAGGGGCGGAATCGAACCGTCGACACGAGGATTTTCAGTCCTCTGCTCTACCGACTGAGCTACCTGGGCCTTTTGAGGTGTTGCGTCTTTTTGCAGATGGTGCCCAGGGGCGGAATCGAACCGTCGACACGAGGATTTTCAGTCCTCTGCTCTACCGACTGAGCTACCTGGGCAAGAGCTACAAAAGAGCGTTATTAGACTCGATTATTCAGCTCTAGTCAATAAAAATATATAAATTTAATAAGCCGGGCTCCCGCCTGGAGGCACTTCTTCTTCATTGAACAGATTAATAATGAAACAAAAAACTTTTTTCACACCTTCCCATATCCGTGGCAGCAACCAAATCATCAGGGCAATATGAATTTGAATTCTTACCCTACTTCGCAACACTTGTTTGCGCGATCATGTAATCGAGTGCGCTCTTGTGTAAATGCTACCGGGTGATCATGATTTCCGTTTTTCTTATTGCATTTTTTCGACCACCCCTTAAGCCAGTATATTTAAAACAAAGCGTAAAAATTTTCAGTTGACAGGTCTGCTATTTTATTAATCGATGTTCCACGCAAATTGGCTATTTGTTCCGCCACATAACGCACATAAGTTGGATAGTTTGGTCTGCCACGAAAGGGTACTGGCGCCAAATAAGGTGAATCAGTTTCAATAAGAAACCGGTCAGCAGGTACTTTTTTTGCCACTTCTTTTATTTCTGTAGCACTGTTGAAGGTGACAATACCTGAAAAGGAAATATAAAAATTCAAATCCAGTGCTTTTTGGGCAAATTCCCAGTCTTCAGTAAAACAGTGAATAACCCCCCCTACTTCACTTGCATCCTCTTCTTTCAGGATGCGTAAGGTATCGTTTTTGGCTTCACGTGTGTGAATAATCAAAGGTTTTTTTAATGCCTTTGCCGCACGGATATGGTTTCTGAAACGTTGATGCTGCCAACTCAGGTCACCTTCACTGCGAAAATAATCCAGGCCAGTCTCTCCTATACCAATAACATTATCGGACTGCCCTAAAGTAATGAGCTCAGCGACACTCGGATCCTTACAATCCTGAACATTTGGATGTACGCCAACAGTCACGGATATTTGTGGGTAACCTGCCACCAAATCCAGCATAACCGGGAAGGACTCCAAATCAATAGCTATACACAACAGGTGCTCAATTTGATTCGCTTCTGCTTCATGCATAAAACAGGCAAAATCATTTTGATAGGGTTTCAGATCAATACGATCCAGGTGGCAATGTGAGTCAATCAGCATGAATAAGAGTGTTACATGGTATGGGTTGATCGATCAGACGACAAAGCGCCTGCTAGATAGGTTTCAATTTTATTTCGCGCTATGCCCCCGCCGTCCTGATCGCTGAACTGTACGCCAATGCCACTAGACCTATAACTTCCTGAACAATTTGGTGTTTTCCAGACTACTTTTCCGACAATAGGCAGCCGTTCAGTTTCTTCCATTAAATTTAACAGTAAAAAGACTTCCTGACCCATTTCATAGTCCCGGGTGGTGGGAATAAACAAGCCTCCGTTGACAACAAAAGGCATATAGGCTGCATATAAAGCACTTTTATCTTTAATTGAAAGCGTCAATATACCTTGTCTGGGTGCTGATTCTGTCATAGTCATTTACTCAAATTAAGTTCAAACCATTTTATTAAAATTTCTTCGTACATTGTTTGTTTATTTATTTGGGTATTGAGCCGTTGCCGGGTTATGAGCATTAAATCATATAATTTGAAAAGCTCTTTTAACTCCATTTGTTTCGACAACTCTTGCAATTGCTTTTTAAGATCAGGATTATATAACCAGTCAGCCTTTGTTTGGTAACAACATTTAATCATGTCGATAATCCAGGACGTTATCCAGAATATTAAAGGTGATTCAGGCAATTTCTGCCAGTTTTCGGCAATATTGACAGGATGCTTGCGTTGTTTCGCTATATCTATCCACGCCTGGAAACAGTCATTACGTAGCGTTAACGAGCCGTCATTGGCATAATCGAGAGCCTGTAAGGGCGAACCCTGCGCCAGGCCCAATAATGTAGAAACGTTAGACTGTAACGTCTCTACATCCTGCTGCTTTAGCCAAGCAAGGACAATTTCTTTATCGGGCTTGGCAACAGAAAGCTTCTGGCAGCGACTGACAATGGTTGCTGGTAAGCGAGATGGTTTGTCTGTAATTAGAAGTATGACCGTCCGCTCTGCCGGCTCCTCCAGGCATTTTAGAAAAGCATTAGCCGCTGCATTGTTCATAAGCTCTGCAGGATTGATAATGACAACGCGATAGGACTCAAACTGTGGCTTTAAAGTCAATCGATTTATCAGGCTACGAATTTGTCCGATAGTAATGGCTTTACCCGGCTCATCGGGTCTTATTTGGATAAAATCGGGATGTGTTTCAGCATTAAGTAGCAAACAACGATCACAATGGCCACAACCCAACCCATTGTCTAGCGGCTTCGCACAAAGTAGGGAAAAAACAAACTGATTAGCTAAATGCTGCTTACCAAGACCTTTATTTCCGGTAATGAGTAAAGCCTGAGGAACGCGATTTTGAATTTTATAATCGCACAGATGATCCCAGTTTCGTTGCTGCCAGGGGAATACACTCATCTTAACAAAGTGCGAATAACATCAATCAGCGCTTTTTGCACATCGACTAAAGGCCGGTTAGCCCTAATCAATTTAATACGTTCGGGATGCAGTTCCGCTTGCAACAAATAAGCTCGCCTGACATGCTCAAAAAAGCTGATTTTTTCTAATTCAAAACGGTCGAAACTT
>CAWBLO010000032.1:0-39622 GCA_963789475.1 uncultured Gammaproteobacteria bacterium
GACCCAGGCGCAAACGCTGTTTATTACAAATCGAGCCAGTCTTATGGTTTGCGGCTGACAAATTATCAAAAACCGGGGGACTCGTTCAAATTAAGTGATAACTACGGCCTGGTTTACACCGGCGAATGGAGTATCCAATCAAATTACCAAAATAATCCAAATAGCTATACGGTAAACCGTTGGAATCTGATGGGCGGCTTTACAGCTTATATGTTCACTGTGCAAGGCGCGATGGAGCAACTTGACGGCGTTGGTAAAAATAAGGCTTTTCAAACTCCGCTGGGTACAAACTTTGCTTTTCAGGGTTGGGCTGATCAATTTCTGGTTACTCCTGACAATGGTATTCGGGATGTGTTCGGCACAGTAACTACCTTACTGGATCGCGGCGAGGTTACTTTAATGGGGGTTTACCATAATTATTATGATGATACCGGCAACATTCATTACGGCAAGGAATGGGATTTCAGGGCAGTCAAGAAATTCGGCAAGCATTATTCGCTGTTAGCGCAATACGCCTATTACGATGCCGATCAGTACAGTACAGATACGCAGAAAATCTGGGTGCAGGGCAATATTAATTTCTGAATGCAAACTGATTATCATTCCCATGTTCAACCATCAAAATGTCGGGCATACAAAGCATGCCCGACAGGGCTGTGTTTTCTTAATAAGGGCTGATTAGTTACATTATTTCTTCAAAATGACCAATAATATCCATGCTTTGATGAGGTATACCAATAATATCGATACCGTCTTGTGAAAGCATATAAAAAATTAAATGCCTGCCTTCTGGAAAACAATAATAACCCGGTTTAATGTCATCCCGTCGTTTACCTAACCTTTGATTTTCTGAAAGCCACGAAAAGCGGGCTATCAATAAGCGGATATATTTATCTGCCTGCTCAATACCCCACTCATGAAATGTATATAACCAGATTTGTTCCAGATCCTTTTCAGCCAGTTGCCTGATGCGATAACTTGAAGTCATTTGGTGTATTTTTCATGCATTGCCGCAATAAAAAGTAACTCATCAAAATCTTCTACCAGCGGGCTGTTTTCTCCTGCTTGGAGCTTTAGTCTCAATGCTTGAAGTTTTGCCTCATCTTCTTCGAGTTTTCGAAGACCCGCTCGAACAACTTCACTAACAGACTGGAAGCGCCCTTCCTTTATTTTTTCAACCACGAACTGGTCAAAGTGATCACCCAACGTGATGGATGTATTTCTGGACATAATGCTGACCTCTCAAAAGTGTATTAGATATTAATACATTTATCCACCATTTGGAAAATCAGAATTTAAGTTTTGTCACATTAACCCAAAAACGCTTAATTCAGACGAATAAAACGGGAGATAAATAACGGTCAAGTTCCGCTTGATCATATATAACCAAATCCAGATTGTTACTACTCAGCACGTAGCCGTCGTATGGACACCCCATGAGCATTATCGACGCTTGCATATTCCTGGCGAAACGCTACCAACTCAAGCCGGATCAGATAACATCTCTTAAAGGGATGTTATCTGTAAAATCATTCCGCTTTAAATTGACAGTCCCTTTTATCGAATTATAAATTAAATCAACTCTGGCAAGATTGTTTGAGGTTTTGTAAATAACTCATCAATTTTGTGCGTTTGCTTGTGCGATGCACCACAATAGAATGGGTTAAATGGTCAAACTCTCATCGCTTGGTTTAAATTTCTCAGTTGAAATGAATAAATAATCTGTATCTTTATGGACGATGCCAATCCGAATCCTGTGCGTTTTTTGAGCAATTGACTGGTTTTGATATATCTTAATGATAATGTTTATCGATCGACACTTATGTTGGTGTGAGAATTGCTGTTAACTCTTGTATTATTGCCAAGATTTGCGCAAATGTCCAAAACGTAATCAAGGCAGGTTATAATATTAATTAGTGCTAACATTCAGGATCCATTTTTACGGGTTCTGATTAGTACTGTACCTAAACTCATGGATTCAAGACGAACCCAGCGTAAATTTAAACTATACAAAACTATGACTCCAAAATTCACACCTTTAAAAGATCACGATACGCCTATCAAGGTATTGTTTACCGGTTATCTTTGTACCGTAGGCATAGGGTATCTTTTTGCATTAATTCAGATATTGTTTACGCATGGAATGGCTGACGGCAAATTCGGCTTATCTGTTGATGATATTGTTTACAGTTATTACGGTAACCGTTCAGGTACTGTTCTGGAGCAGAAACTTAATGGTTCCATGAAAGAAAATGCGCCGGAACAGGAACGTTTCAAGATTATGGAATGGGTCAGAGCGGGTGCGGATGTCGATGATTATAAAGATGATGGCATCGACAAAATAATCGAGACCCGTTGCCTTATGTGTCACAACAAAGAAGCATCCGGTATACCCAGTTTTGTCGAGTTTGAGGGATTAAAAGCCTATACCACTCAAGATGAAGGGGCCACTTTCGCGTCATTAACCCGAATTTCCCATATCCATTTGTTCGGCATCAGTTTTATTTTTATGTTTGTCGGGTTGATTTTCAGTTTTGCGGAAACAACCACAACGCAATACAAATGTATCGCCATCGGTATGCCTTATGCGTTTTTGATTGCCGATATAATGTCCTGGTGGTTGACTAAAATACACCCGATGTTTGCCTGGTTGGTTATTTTTGCCGGCATGGGCATGGGGATTTCATTTATGTTTATGTGGGTCACGTCTATTCTGGAAATGTGGCTGTTTAAACCGGTATTTATTAATGGCTTTGGGTCTCGCTATCTGGAATGGCGCGATAGCCCCGAAGCATCCATTGCAGACAGGATATGGGTTGTTATCAAGACATTGGCAAGTCAGGTTAAGCCTGCAATCGCTTTTGTAACAGAGCAATGGTTGAAGCACGCTTGGCCGTTTATTAAGGGTTTAATTAAAAAGTAGTTAATGACAGAGTTGCTTTCATCGCATCATATAGAATCAGCGCTAAATCAATTTAACAATGTTGCGCACATCTACATAGGCTACAGCGGAGGTGTAGATTCTCATGTGTTATTGCATTTGTGCGCATCAATAACAACGCTTAAAGATAAAATCACTGCGGTTTATATACATCATGGCTTGCAGTCAGAAGCGGAATCCTGGGCCAGGCATTGCGAAAAGACAGCACAAAGCCTGGGAGTTGAGTTTATAGTGATGCGGGTAAATGCCGTTGCAAGCCTGGGAGAAAGTCCTGAAGAAGCCGCCAGAAATGCCCGTTATAACGCTTTAAAGACATTAATCGGCATCGATGATGTGCTGCTGGTTGCGCAACACAGGGACGATCAACTGGAAACGGTTTTGTTGCAATTGTTTCGAGGTAGTGGTTTACGCGGGTTATCGGCAATGCCTGATAATATGGTATTTGGTCAAGGTGTAATGCTGAGGCCGTTGCTTAATGTTTCAAAACTTGCCATAGACAATTATGCTCAAGTACATGCTTTAAACTGGGTCGATGATCCCAGTAATCTAAGTAATGATTATGATCGCAATTTCTTGCGCAATGCAGTAGTGCCTTTATTAAAGCAGCGTTGGCCTGCTTGTGATAAGACAGTAGCGCGTTCGGCCAGACATTGTGCGGATGCACAGCTTCTGATCTCGGCACTGACCGAAGAATTATTTCACCGGGTTTTTAATACAGTCGATAAAACGCTTTGTATCAGTCAGTTACAGTCATTCGAAGTTGCTCAACAACAGCTTGTCATCAGACAATGGTTTCAAACTCACAACTTAAAAATGCCCTCGCAGGCGTTTGTCGAACGTTTGCAGTCTGAAGTTCTTTCGGCAAGGCAAAATAGTGACCCGGCGTTATCAGGGCAGGGTTATTCTGTGCGCCGTTACCGGGATAAGTTGTATTGCCTCAAACAAGTTGCCCGGGAAATAGTACGAGACAGTATCTGGCCTGCGGGGCAAACATCGATAAGGGTGTCAGATCACCAAACCTTGTTTTGTGTGCTGTCATCGGCGGGGATATGTCGTGAACAGTGGCAAAACGCTTCCATTGCTGTTAAAGCTCGCCGTGGCGGAGAAAAAATCCGTTTGCCGCAGCGTAATGACCACCATGCCTTGAAAAAATTGTTTCAGGAGACAGGCATCCCACCATGGGAAAGGGAGGCAATACCTTTGGTTTATTTGAATGATAAGCTGGCCGCTGTAGGCGGCTTGTGGATAAGCGCGGATTTTTATAGCGAAAAAAAACAGGGTTGTATTGGTTTGTCTCTGCAAAGGAACAGCCCTGCTGAGCAAAACCAGGGTTAGTGACTAAAGCACACAACAACAGTATGGTAGCCAGATACCAACGATCGTATTCATAATAAAATGCCTGCCTGGGCAAGCCAGGGTTTGAGAAAATTAAACATAAGCCCCGCCGTACCGCAAGCGGCGATCACCGGAATCACACCGGCTTTGTAGCGCAACAACGCCAGCAGCGCCGAAAGACCGGTCAAGGCGGCAATTGCGTCAAACCGGCTGGCGAAACCTTGCGGCCAGAATACGTGATACGCAAAAAACGCCGCCAAGTTCAGAATGACACCGACCACGGCGGCGGTGATGCCGGTCAATGGTGCGGTGTATTTCAAATTGCCGTGAGTGGATTCGACCAAAGGGCCACCCGCCAAAATGAACAGAAAGCTGGGCAAAAATGTGAAATAGGTTACGACGAATGCCGCCGTAGCGCCCGCAAGAAATAGCTGATCCGGTCCGAACAATGTTTTCGTCCATCCGGCGACGAAACCGACAAAGGTGACGACCATAATCAATGGCCCCGGTGTAGTTTCGCCCAAAGCCAGTCCATCGATCATTTGGTGCGGCGTCAGCCAGTGGTAATGTTCGACTGCGCCTTGATAGACATAGGGCAAAACCGCGTAAGCGCCGCCAAACGTCAGCAGCGCAGCTTTGGTGAAAAACCAGCCCATTTGCGTCAGCGCCCCATTCCAGCCGTAGCGCGCGCACAGAACGCCAATGGCCCCGCCCCACAAAATCAATCCGGCGAAAATCAATTTGCTCAAGTGTTTCCAGCTAAACCGGGCATGAGCGGGAATCGGTGTGTCGTCGTCGATCAGTGCCGGGCCGTAACTATTTTTAGCCGCGCCGTGTCCGCCGCCAACGGCGAATTTCTGCGGTGCAAATTTGCCGCCAATAGCGCCAAGTAAAGCCGCCGCCAATACGATCAGAGGAAACGGTGCATCGAATACAAATATAGCAAGAAACGCCAGTGCCGCCATGGTCCACAGCAGCCAGTTTTTCAACGCCCGCGAGCCAATGCGGTAGGCGGCGAAAATGACAATGGCGGTTACCGCCGGTTTGATGCCGTAAAGCACACTGGCGACAGCGGGCAGATGTCCGAAAGCCAGATAAATCCAGCTAAGGCCGATCAGAATAAGCAACGACGGCAGCACGAATAATCCCCCGGCGATTACCCCTCCCCATGTGCGGTGCATCAACCAGCCGATGTAGATCGCCAACTGTTGGGCTTCAGGACCCGGCAGCAACATACAGTAATTGAGCGCGTGCAAATAACGCCGTTCGGAAATCCA
Source organism: uncultured Gammaproteobacteria bacterium (assembly GCA_963789475.1). Classification (GTDB taxonomy): domain Bacteria; phylum Pseudomonadota; class Gammaproteobacteria; order Methylococcales; family Methylomonadaceae; genus Methylobacter_C. The sequence goes on from CAWBLO010000032.1 coordinate 5,554, forward strand.
GCGTTTTTTCTCGACCAAATCCTGATGCATAATCGCAATTTGCCCAGCCGGTCCGCCGAAACTGATGAAACCGAGTTTCAGCCAATACCAAAAAGCTTGTGCCAAAGTGACTGGCAATGGCGATGTTTGCGATGGGTCGGGTTTATTCATGAGTCGTTTCCTGAAAAGGCCTGATAAAAGGCGTCAAAAATCTTTTCCGTTTCGGCGAGTAGTTCATCGTCGCAGGTAAAGCATTGCCGCATTCCGCTAATGAGCGTCTCCAGACCCACCGCTTCAAGGACGGGAATCCCTCCCACATCAAGGTAATGCACTAATGCGCCGATACGATTCAAAGCAACATCCTTGGTCAGCCCGAAACTCACCTGCAACACCTCGAAAGTGACTTTCGCACCGACATGCGTAAATACGGCCCCGTCGAAATCGAAGCCCAGCGCTTCAGCAGGGCAAGCGTCCGGTGCCGTAAGCCAGATAAAAAGTGCTTCGGGATCGATGAAACGCCGGATCAGCCAAGCGCTGGCGAGCCGGTCAATCCATGGCCGCTGGCGTGTCGCCCAAATCCGATTGTGATAATCCTTGGGCTGGAGCCGCCTGATCCGATGCTGAACGGCATGGGGTTCACCCGGCGCGAGGTGATTATGAACGGCATGTTCCAAGTCTTCCAATACGGCGGCTGCTTGCTCCCGTGCTGGGCCGGAAAAAAAATCCTGGAGCACAATGGCTTCAAAGTCTTTGCGCAAGCGATGAAGCTGTTTTTGGAGTTTGGCCAGGTCTTCCGGTTGCAGATTCAAATAAACGGTTTGCCGGATGTCCTCGATCAGTTTTGCGTAATCAGCTGATCGGTCGAATAAGCTTTCGAAGACTTTTTGCTGATCCTGATTTTCGCTGTCCAAAGCCAGAATATGGGCACTCCCCCCGCCCGCGATAACGTCTTCGACCTGAAGCTGAAGCGTTGGCCGGAACTCCGGACGATGCGGCAATAAATAAACGCCGTCGCGCAATACACCGCAGCCCAACGCTTTGAGCGCTCGCCATACACGCATACGGCCGGCGGAGTTGCGGGTCGGCAAACTGACGACAAAGATTAGCCAGGAACACTGCATAAATAAGTTCTTATATAACTATTTTGTTAACTATTCTACTATAAAGACACATAAAAGCAAACAACGGCTACGAAACGGAGATCAAAGCGGTTGGCAAAGAAATTGAACCTGGACTGTAAGTTCGCGGAAATATTTTAAAAATAATGTCCAGTTAAGCCACTTTGCTTTGTTATTACTATTAAGACGACTAAAAACGTTGATAAATTGACTAAAACTAAACCAGGGAAAATAACATGGTTAAAAGCTCACCGATTATCATGGCTATTAAAGCTGAATGCACTTGGCACAAAATAGAACCTTTTAAATTGATTAAGCATGGCGTCTTGATCACACCGCTATTGATGGGCAATGCCTATGCCGCAGGGGATCCAACCTATTCCTTTAACCTGCCGGCGCAACCTTTGTCCGCCACGCTGGATAGTGTGGCCCTATCTTCCCACACCAAGCTGATTTATGCCGACGCCACTGTTAAAGGCCTACGTGCAGCCCCTGTTAAAGGAAAGTACACCGCTCAGCAAGCACTGGATATTGCCCTGGGCAAGACCGGCCTTGATTACAAAGTGGTAGATAAAACGCTGATTACCGTGACTGGCAAACCCGTTCCAGCATCACCCGCAATCCACCCACATCAGCAATCACCTTGAAGCCGATGACGGTAGTTGGCGAAGCTGTCCAGAATCCAGATGACCCTTATAACACAAGCTATAACGTCACTAACGCCAGCACGGCTACCAAAATCGATACGCCGATCATGGAGACACCTTTTTCAGTGACCGTTGTGCCGCAACAGGTATTACGAGACAAGCAGGTTATACGGGTTGAAGATGCCATAACCAGCGTGGCGGGAGTGCAGTCTAGCTGGACTAATGGCGGAACGAGCGATGTTTTCATGATACGAGGCTTTCAAAATACCAATTTGTACCGAGACGGTTTTCTACTGCCTTCCGCATTGGGTGGTGGCACGACTAAACGGCAGGTCGCCAATCTGGAACGCATTGAAGTCCTAAAAGGCCCCGGTTCTATTATGTTTGGACGCAACGAACCCGGCGGCGTTATCAATCTGGTGACCAAAAGACCACAAGCAACGCCTTATCATTCCATACAACAACAATTCGGCTCTTACGATTTCTTGCGCACCACCGTGGATTCGACCAGGCGCCATCACGCCCGATGACAAGCTTCTGTATCGGGTCAATTTTTCTTATGAAAATGCCAATTCTTTTCGTGACTTTGTATCAACGGATGATGTGTTCTTTGCTCCCAGTTTAACCTGGAATTTGTCCGATCAAACCCAGATCAATATGGATATTGCCTACGAACATTTCAATGACAAAATTGACTCGGGTATTCCACCGATGGGTAATCGTCCCGCGCCTGTTCCTATTAACCGCCAAATCGGCGATCCGCTAAATAACACCAATAGGGGCGATAGAACCTATGTGGGCTTCAACTGGTCGCACGCGTTTAATGATCAATGGAAGCTCAGCCCATCGTTTCGGCGCGGAATTTTTGGATATTGATAAGGGCTGATTTCACGTTCTTTTTCGGGCAGCCAGACGCCGAGGGAAATCTGGTAAACCTCGATGCCGATTTTTCCAATGGCGGTAACCGGGGCTTCAACAATGGCTTAACACAACAACAAAACTATTACACCACGCTCAATTTAACGGGCAAGTTTAATACCACCGCGATGTTGGAGCATACCACCTTATGGGGATTTGATTATTTTGTTATTGATAACCAAGGTTCAACAGCCTGTTGTGCGGCTTATCCAATTGGCGCCAACTTTAACATCTTTAATCCAACTTATCAGACGTTTGCCAACCCTCTTGCTTCAGCATTTACACCCAATTCCAGACTTCAATCAGGAGTGGTATGGCCTTTACTTTCAAGATCAGATCAAGTTTCCGTTCAATGTCTACGGCAACGTTGGTGTGCGTTACGACAATGCCATCAGGTACACAGTACATGACCAGCGGCGAATCCGTAAACACCAATGATAATCACGTTAGCCCTCGTGGCGGATTGCTATGGAGACCGATAAACTGGTTATCCGTCTACGGTAATTACAGTCAAAACTTTGGCCCTTCCAACAACCAATTCAATAGCCCAGGTCAACAGATATTGCCGCCCACGCTAGCGGATGAGTGGGAATTGGGTGCTAAAACAGAGTTCTTTGAAGGTCGTTTATCAGCCACCTTTGCCTATTTTGATTTAACCAAAAATAACATTGCTGTGAGTGATCCTAATAACCCCACTCTTCAAATTGCGAGTGGCGAACAGGAAAGTCGCGGCTATGAATTTGAAGTAGCCGGTGAGATTTTACCGGGCTGGAAAATGCTCTCTGCTTATACGATCCTGGATTATGCCAAAATTAATGTTGGCTTTAATGGCGGCGTTGACGACGATACCGGGAATCGCCTGTATAACGCACCGCGAAATTATGGCAGTTTATGGAACACCTACGAATTCCAGGATGCTGTTTTTCGAGGCTTGAAATTTGGCGGCGGCATAATTGCATCAAGTCAAAGCCAGGGCACCAATGACAACACTTTCCAATTACCCGGTTATGTAACGTTGAATTTGATGACTAGTTACAATTTGAATGTAAAGGGGAAAAGTTTAACTTTCCAACTTAACGCCAACAATCTGCTCGACAAAACCTACTACTCCGGAACCAATACCGGCAGTATGATTGGTGTTGCCGCGCCACGGTCGTTTATGGGATCGATTAAGCTGGAGTTCTAGTCGCAAACGTCGGGTTACGGCTATCGCTTCACCCGACATATGATACTGATGCAAAAATATAAGATTATTGGTTACTAGCATGGATTTTTCTTTAAAATCCCGTCGTAAATTCTGGTTCAAGATCCATTTGTATCTTGGGTTGTTTGCCGGGGCTGTTTTCGTTTTGATTGGACTTACCGGGAGTTTACTTACGTTCGGATCAACACTGGATGCGTGGCTGAATCCCGAATTGATGACGGTGGCGGTGGCTAAGGAAAATACCCTTAAGCCTTTGGATGAAATTGTTGCGGCAGGATTGAAAGCGTTGCCTCCCAATGGCAAAGTCCTTGACCTGACGTTTCCAAGACATCCCGGTCTGGCTTTTCAGCTATGGTTTGAACAACCTTCCCTCAAGCGAACTGATCCTGAAAGACATCAAATATTGATCAATCCCTACACCGGCGCAGTAACCGGACAACGTTTGCTGGTTGATTTTGAACGTCCCTGGCGCGGCCCGTTGATGGATTTTATCCTGCGCTTCCACTATAGCCTGGCTTTGGGTTCATCGGGAATGACTGTCGTGGGTTTTATCGGGCTGGGTTTGCTATTTTCAGTATTAACCGGTTTGATTTTATGGTGGCCAAGTCCCGGCAAGCTAAAGAAGGCGTTAACGATTAAGCGTAAGGCCAGTTCGGAACGGCTTAATTTTGATTTACACAAAACGTTCGGATTTTATACGGCGATCATACTTTTGTTTTTGATAATGTCCGGCGTGTATCTGGTTTTTCCAGATTATGGCCGGGGATTGGTCAGTGTTTTTTCGCCGGTGGCTGAACCTTGGCCGGTTTACCAAAGTACAGTGCCCAAAGTTAATAAAAGTCCGATCAGTCTTGCTGAAGTTAAAGCGATTACCGATGCACGCTTTCCTGACGGAGAGTACCACTGGATCGTTTTTCCCCTGGATAAAAAAGATGTTTATCTGGTGGGTAAACGGGAAACCCATGAAGTTAATCAAAAAATCCCCTACCGTAGCCTTTGGATAGATCAATACAGCGGCAAAATTCTGCATGTGCGGGAAAACCGTACCGCTACTGCAGGCGACACCTTTGAGCAATGGCTTTATCCGCTGCATACAGGGGAAGCTTTCGGCTTAACCGGGCAGAGTATTATTTTGATAACAGGTCTGGTGCCATTGCTGCTTTATGTAACGGGAGTTATCCGTTGGCTGCAAAAACGGCGAGTGAGAAAGATTCGGAATATAGCTGTAGCGAATAACCCGCACAGCTTTACTGAGGGTAAATTATCCTAAATAACGAGTCATTACCATGATTCGGTGTTTAAAAATCCAGGCTAATGTCCGTGAATTACCAAAGTGAGGAAGAAGGCATGACAACATTAAAATGTTTACAAGAACATAAGCATAATTCAGAACTCACGCCGCCCGTGAATCCTGACAAGCGCAGCTTTATAAAAGAGGACAATCTGATTGATTCATTTCCGTTACCTCGCTATTTTCAAGTTCATTTTGAGCATATTCATGACAATACCCATGATGTTCAGGGCAAACTTAATCATCTCAACCATGATATTCAGAACCAATTGGATCAGCTCAAGCAAACGCTTGCAAAATTGGAAGACAAACTGGATAGATACATGGTGTTATTAGGTCATCACATCGAACCTGGGCATTGATCTATTGGTCATTCCGTTAAGAACATGCCAAATAACGGAGCATCCTGTTCCCTCAGCCTCCGGGAGGTGTTGAGGAAGGCGATAGCCCTATGTTTTTATTCAACAACCACGAAGATGGTATGAACAAGCAGACAATCGGCCTCCCGGTGGAGGCAATAGCAGGCGTAGGGCAACAAGCGAACCCTGTTTGAAACTTTAACCGGCGAAGAAAAACCGCTATCAATCGGTGGCTTATTGCTGATTTTAGTGCTGCTGTTGCATCTGTGGGGAGCGCTTTGGTTATTGCAACCAGTGGAGCCTATCACACTGGCGCAACCGCTGATGATGGAAGTGTCACTGGTTTCCGCGCCGGGAGAGCAGCCCACTACCGCTGCACCGGCACCGCCCAAAGCGAATGAACCGGTTAAGCCACCGGTTCAACCAAAAAAACCGCCGCTTAAAAAGCCGGTTAAGAAAAAAAGCCGGTAATCCGCAAACAAGCCAAGCTGCCAAAACCGGTGGCCGTTGCGGAAGAATCACTGCCCGCACCGTCACTTGAAGAATCGTTTGATGATACATCAGAGACGAGTAATGATGCCGCGCCAACCGCTCATGCTGCAAAATCGGCAAACGGAACGAAGGGTAATGCAGAGCCTTATAGCGAAGCTAATTTTAATGCTAATTACGGTACCAATCCCAAGCCGAAATATCCTGCGATTGCCCGCAGCCGAGGCTGGCAGGGTCAAGTCTTGCTTCGGGTAAGCGTCTCTGCCGACGGACTTAGCGAGACCGTCACCGTACACCAAAGCAGTGGTCACGATATACTGGATGAATCGGCCGTCGCCGCTGTGGAAAAATGGAAGTTTATTCCTGCCAAACGAGGCAATACGGCGGTAGCCAGTACGGTAATCGTGCCCATTAATTTTACTTTAAACCATTAAACAAAAGGAAAGACAGAGAATGCCCTACCATATTGAACCCCACCTGATAATCGAAGGGACTTTTTATACGTTGCTGGTTTTTTCAGTGCTGACCTGGACGCTGATTCTGTTCAAGCTTTGGCAGTTCGGCAAAAACAGTTATTACAACCGGCGTTTTAGCAAGGCGTTTTGGGATGCGCCTGATTTAGCAAGCGCCAAAACGTTGCCAGGAACCGTCACCCGAGGCCCGCAAGCAAGGATAGCAAGCAAAGGTTTTACCTGGCTGGATGACAGCCGGCAGTCATCTGGCAAACACCTTAAATATCGCGGCGCGCCGGATGAGTTACTGGCGCAAACGTTATTGGTTCATCTGCAACAAGAGACACGAACTATGGAATCCGGCCTGACCCAGCTCGCCAGCATCGGCAGTACCGCGCCCTTTGTCGGGCTGTTCGGTACTGTACTAGGCATCATGCATGCGATGCATGAAATTACCCAAAGCGGGTCGACCAGCCTGGATGTGGTAGCCGGGCCTATCGGAGATGCTCTGGTTGCGACCGCTATCGGTATTGCCGTCGCTGTTCCCGCCGTATTGGCTTATAACTTTCTGCTGCGCCATGTTAAACAGCACCGTATTGGCCTGGAGAATTTCGTTGCCGGCTTTATCCACATCGCTTTCACTAGTGACACTGAAGATAAGGAATAACCATGGCTTTTAAACCGCAATCAGAAACAGAAGAAGCCATGAGCGAAATCAACGTCACGCCGCTAGTCGATGTGATGTTGGTATTGGTGATCATTTTATTGGTAACCGCTCCATTATTGACGCAATCCGTGCATGTGACCTTGCCAAAAACCGCCGAGACCACAGCGGATATAAAAGATGCGCCCTTGCAATTGGGTATCGACGCGCAAGGTTTGATTACCCTCAATAAATTACCCATCGCCGATCTTGCCGCACTGGAAACAGTATTGAAAGAGGAACTGGCGCAAAATCCTGAAGCAGCTTTGCATTTATACGCCGATCAAGCGGTAATTTATGCCAAGGTCGCTGAAGTGATGGCAACTGTTCAGCATGCGGGGATTACGAAAATAGCTTTTGTGACGGTGGAGCAATAATTTGCCTGGCCGGATTTATAACGTTGCTGACCTAAGCACTGAAAGTGTGACAAATTGGCATCTACAACACATAACTCGCAGAATGAACCTACATCAGGAAGTACATCAATCGCAATTATATTTTTGATTGTGACGTGACTCTGGTACTTCACGTACTGTATTCCCACGAAAGCGGTTCATATTTATACATACATCCTGCAACGAATGTCAATCCGGTTCCCCCCTTTGAAAAAGGGGGGGTTAGGGGGGATTTTTCAAACATCCGGTACATATCAAATCCCCCCCTACCCCCCTTTTTCAAAGGGGGGCGTCTATGACTTGAGCTCGGGCTTGTATTTAAAAATGAGCGGAATCCTTGGAGCGCTATGTTAGCAACCCTACGCATGGTATGTTTTCTATTAGTATTAATCACGGCCAGTTGCGCTACAACGCCGGAACGAAATGCGGCTAATTCCAATGGCCCGATACCTGGCCAGTGGACGGCTGCGCCTTCGACAGCCCAAATCAAGAACCAATGGGTAGAGGCTTTTGCTGATCCGGCCTTGACCGCTTTGGTTAAGGATGGGCTAAACAATAATTTCGATCTGAAGGCGGCCGCAGCGCGTGTGGATGCTGCCCGGGAACAAACCATCATCGCAGGTGCCGGACGCTGGCCGCAACTGGGTTTTGCAACAGGATATGTGCATACAGGTTCAGGCGCCGGAGTCCTCAATAACAACCTGGAAAACACTGACTTCAGCGGCTTCGAGGCCCTGTTTACGCTAAGCTGGGAAATCGATGTTTGGGGGCGGATCAAGGCTTCACAACAAGCCGTTCACCAGGACGCCGAAGCGGTATCTGCGGACTTTAAGGGCGCTCGTTTGTCTTTGGCGGCACGCACGGCGCAAACTTATTTTGAATTGATCGAAGCCAATCTTCAGGCTCAGGTTGCAGAACAATCAACCAAGGATCGACGTACTATCGTTGAGTTGGTGCGAGGACGCTTTTTACGTGGCTTGACGCGCGGGCTGGATTTGCGTTTGGCGTTGACTGATCTGGCAAATGCAGAAGCGCAACTGGCCCAGGCGCGTAATCAAATGCAAATCGCTACCCGCCGGTTGGAAATGTTGTTGGGTCGCTATCCGAACGCAAGCAAAGACACGATTAAACACATCGCCACTATTTTACCTATGCCGCCTGCGGTTTTATCAGCCGGTTTACCGTCACAATTGCTGGAACGGCGACCGGATTTAGTCGCTGCCTTCTCGCGATTGCAAGCGATGGATTAGGTTTACGTCTTGAAGAGTTGTCAGAACAAGTGCGTCATGCCTATTTTGGCGATGAAGTGGAACGTTTGCAACGCGGGCGCAATGAGGTCAAAGTCATGGTGCGCTATCCGCGTGAAGAACGCCAATCGCTGGATAATCTGGCGGCAATGCCGGTACAACTTCCAGACGGTCAACAAGCGCCTCTGGGGACGCTGGCCGAAATGAGGTTAACACCCGGTGTAGATCAACTGATCCGGCAAGACCGCCGCCGTGTCTTGAAAGTGCAGGCGCGGGTTGATTCGCAAAAGGCGGATGTCAACGCACTGTATGCGGCGCTGGAAGCCTCTGATTTTACAAATTTGCGTCAACGTTACCCCGGTTTAAGCATCGACATCGGCCAGGAACGCCAGGATCAGGAAGCCATGGCCGAGGCATTAAAACAAAACACCCTGATCGCGTTGTTGGTCATTTACGTATTAATCGCCGTGCCGTTTCGCTCGTATCTAAAACCCTTGATTTTCCTGTTGGCCGTTCCGGTCGCCTGGAGCGGTGCAGTTCTTGCACATGGGCTGGCTGGGCTGCCTTTGTCGATGGAGTCCCTGGTCGGGATGATCGCCGCCAGCGGTGTGGTCGTCAACGATAGTCTGGTGTTACTGGATTACCTGAAAGAGCATGAGCACGAACAAAAGCCGATTAGCGAGCTGATTTGCGAAGCCTGCACGGCACGGTTCCGGCCAATTTTTCTGGCATTTCTAACCAATTTCGCCGGATTTTTGCCGGCTTTACTGGAAACCAGTCCTCAAGCCCAGTTTCTGATTCCCATGACTTTGTCCTTGTCATCGGGGCTATTGCTGGGCATGGCCGCCAGCCTGATACTGACGCCGGTCTGTTATGCCATTTTGGGGAAAGCGTGAGGAATGTACCCATCAACCTAGAAACCTCAGTTCACCACAGAGGCACTGAGAACACAGAGAAAAAATTATCAGGTAAAAAGCTTACCCATATATACCTCGAGTAAGTGAAAAATGAAGCTGAATTCGGCAGTTCATCACGAAGTACACGAAGAGTTTCAATAGGTTATCGGGGTTTCGTCACCCACCTTTTGAATGAACGCTTATCACGTCACGGCTAGTGATAAGTATCAATGGTACCCAACTTACCAACAAGAATTTCTTCAATAACAACAGCCAGTTTGCTGGCGCGAATTAAACTCGACTGTTTTAAACCTGTTTGCTGGAAGTCTGGTTCTTCCAAATAAATAATTTCATCCAGATCAGGAATTAAGTGATAAAGTTGGCTGGAAATCATGTAGATAGGTTTCTTTAAGGCCAGTTAATGAATAATTTAAGTCTCCATTATCCTCAATCATCCCTGATATTTTATAGCTATGATAAATATTAAAATCTTTTTTTTGTCTGTCTTAATTTTTTTATTTACAACCCATTATTGTCCTGAAGCCGACGCAGCAAAAGATGAATTTATCTATGAACTTCAAGGGGAAGTTTATCGATATTTCATCTCGAAAACCGGTGACAACTACACTTTTAAATTCGATAGAAATCCAGGTGACATGAGTGAAAAAAATAAAGCCGTTCATCATGTGCTCCAGTCCCTATATAACGACCCCACTATTGAAAAGAATTATAGTCAACACTATATCAAGGAAAGAGCCAGATGCTTTGTTTTCGACAGCAATTTTTACACTTATACCGCCTGCTTTCTACCCAATGAATACTCCCAAAGTGACCGAGACCGCTTTTGGGGCTTTGTAACCCAAATACCTAACTGGAGGTGGCTGGTTACAAGGAATCTACTGCCTGCTGCACTGGCATTTAGCTTGATCTTTTATATATCCACTAAACGAAAAAATGATTGAAAATATTATGCTTATAAATGATTTTGGAGGGTAAATGCGACTTTTACTGGTTGAAGATGATGAAATACTGGGCGATGGTTTGGTTGCCGGTTTAAAAATGGAAGGCTATGCAGTCGACTGGTTAACCAATGGCAAGCTTGCCGATGAGGCTTTAAAACTCAATACTTATGAGCTGATCGTATTGGACCTGAACTTGCCCGATATGGATGGTATGGCAATTTTAAAAGCCTTAAGAAGCCGTAAAGATGAAACTCCTGTAATGGTTTTAACGGCTAAAGATACCATTCCTGACCGGGTGTTGGGTTTGGATAGTGGTGCCGATGATTTTGTTATTAAACCCTTTGAACTGGATGAAGTGTGCGCCCGGTTAAGAGCATTGGCTAGAAGGAGTGAGGGCAGAAGCGCGCCGACTATTGAGTATAAAGGGATTGTTCTGGATCCCGCTTCTCATCTGGTTACCTTTAACAATGAAAAGGTGGAACTATCGCAAAAAGAATTTGAGATCTTAAGTTTTCTGATGAGTAACATAGGCAAGGTTGTTTCCCGCGCGAGGCTTGAAGAAAGTCTTTACTCATGGGAATCCGATGTAGAAAGCAATACCGTTGAAGTTCATATCCATTATCTTAGGAAAAAACTCGACCCTGCTCTTATCCGCACAGTCAGAGGTGTAGGTTATATCATTGATAATGATGATGAGCTATGAATTATTCTCTTCGGCAATTATTGTTAGTCGGCCTGCTTTCCGCATCCATGCTGATCTGGGGAATTGCAGCCTATGTAAATTATAAAGTAACGCGTGATGAAGTCGCCAATCTGTTCGATGCGGAATTGGCTCAATCGGCAAAAGTGCTTAATGCCTTTGTCGAAAGTCTGCTTCGTGAAGGTTCATTGTCAGGACACTGGAGCCAGGAGCAGGAAAAGGCCGACGAGATTTTACACACCTACGCTTTAAAACGTAAGTTCAAAAGTAAAAGCGCTTTTCAACTGTGGTCTGAGGATGATGGTTTATTACTTCGTTCAGAAAACGAGCCTGCGTTTTCTGTTCATGGCTTCAATCAAACCAATATAGATGATCAGTTATGGCCTATATTTGATGATCTGTTACAAGTCAATGCGTTAGGCCAAAAATACGAAAGAAAAATCGCCTTTCAGTTATGGTCCAAAAAAGACGGGCTAATGTTACGTTCCGATAGTGCGCCTATGTTTGCTTTTTCTTCTTCAGATCATGGCTTTAGCGAAACCAATATTGATGGTCATGAGTGGCATGTTTTCAGCATTGCCAATTCAACGGGGGAATATGTTATCCATGTCGGCCAAAAAGAAGAGATTCGTGCTGAATTATCCGATGAAATATCATCGCAATTGGTTACCCAGTTTCTTATCGGTTTACCTTTTTTAGGGTTAGTTATCTGGGTTATTGTGGGCCATGCTTTAAAGCCCATAAATCGCCTGGAAAGAGCGCTCGCTATACGTGAAGCCAGCTATCTAAAGCCGCTATCCACCAAAAAACTTCCCAATGAAATTGTGCCGGTAGTTAATGAGATCAATAATCTCTTTGTCCAGCTTGAGCGGGCCTTTGAGCACGAGCGCCGGTTTACCGCAGATGCTTCTCATGAATTAAGAACACCTTTAGCCGGATTACTGACACAAGCGCATGTCGCTTTAAGAACTACCGATGAGGAAGTGCGCAAACAGGCGCTGTCCCGCATTAAGCAAGCTGTTAATAGAATGTCTTATATGGTGCAGCAATTACTGACCTTCTCACGCATTGAATCCAATACGGAGTTTCTAACCAAACAAAATACAATGGTGAGTCGTGAAGTCATCCATGTTATCGCCGATCTGGAACCGGAAGCGCATAAAAAACAGATTCTAATGGAGTTTGTTGAAGAAAATGCCGTTCCGGTTATTGTTAACGCGCCATTGGTTTCGATTTTGATCCGGAATATTATTGATAACGCTATTAAATATACACCCGCCAAAGGCAACGTATTGATAACCGTGACAGGGCGGGAAAAATATTTACAGCTCTGTGTTGAAGATTCAGGGCCGGGCATAGCTCCCGATCAATATGAAAAATCCCTGGAACGCTTTCATCGCTGTGTTGAAACAGCGAATACGGCAAAAGGCACGGGACTGGGATTTTCCATCGTGCAACGGATTGCCGGTATCCATAATGCCGACCTGATTTTAGGCGTGTCTCAATTTGGCGGACTGAAAGTGACGGTATTGTTTCCCTTGCCGGTAAGGCCGGTTGATAAATCGTGGCAAAAGAAATTAAGTTTTTTTCATATCAGAAAGAGCAGTTGATCAATAATATCGTACCAGATTCTCCGGCTCTTCGATAACGGTATTAAACAATGTACCTATGCCTTCAATTTCAATTCTGGCGGTTTGCCCTGGCTTCATATAACCGCGCGGCTGCATTTTTACACCCACACCGCTGGGTGTGCCCGTAGTAATCACATCGCCCGGTTCCAGTGTCATGGCTTGTGATAAATAAGCAACCATTTCATAGCAATTAAAAATCATTTGCCGGGTGTTGCCATTCTGCCTTAACTCATCATCAATCCAGGTTTTAATGGCCAGATTATGGGGATCGCCCACCTCATCAGGGGTCACTATCCAGGGGCCTAGCGGACCACAGGTATCGAATGATTTGCCAATCATCATGGTGGGGGAACGCATTTGCCAGTCGCGCACCGATACATCATTGGCAATGGTAAAACCGGCAATCACCTGATGCGCCTTATCGACAGGGACATGGCGGCAACGTTTGCCGATCACAAAAGCCAATTCACCTTCATAGTCCAGTTTATCAGATACTTTTGGCCGGTGAATGGCATCACCGTAGCCTATAACACAAGTGCTTTGTTTGGTAAAAAAACTGGGGTATTCAGGTTTTTCACGACCCGTTTCGGCTATATGGTCAGCATAGTTCAGGGCAATTCCCAGATATTTCCCCGGCCTTGGTACAGGCGCATTCAGCTTGACCTCATTCAGGGCAATACGCGCACTCCCCTTGTCAATAAGTTCCTGCATGGCTTGCAATGCTTTGGAGCCTGCGCCCAGAAATTCGATCATAGCGGCGGGAATATCAGCACAGCCTTTACTATCAACAACGACATCATCAATAACCGCGCCGACACGCGATTGTTTGTTATGAGTAAAGGTCACTAGTTTCATTGATTGTGTTTCCTGTATGATGGCAAGCGTCGTTATTTTATAACGAAGATCAACCGGTAAAAAAAAGATATAATAACCAATTTTACACAGAGGAACAGAACATGAACGAAAACTGGATTGCCCCCTCCATACTTTCAGCTAATTTCGCCAAATTAGGTGAGGAAGTTGATAAAGTTTTAGCCGCCGGCGCAGATATTGTGCATTTTGATGTCATGGACAATCATTTTGTACCCAATCTGACCATCGGGCCGCTGGTTTGTGAAGCCTTGAGAAAACACGGCGTGACCGCGCCGATTGATGTGCATTTGATGGTTGCCCCCGTAGACAGGCTGATACCTGATTTTGCCAAAGCAGGCGCAAGCATCATTACCTTCCATCCGGAAGCATCAATACATATTGACCGCACCTTGCAATTGATTAGAGATTCCGGTTGTAAAGCAGGCTTAACCTTTAATCCCGGCACACCGCTGCATTTTTTAGAGCATGTCATGGACAAACTGGACATCATTTTGTTGATGTCGGTAAACCCCGGCTTCGGCGGACAATCGTTTATCCCTTCTGCGCTGGACAAATTGCGTCAAGTCAGAAAATTAATTGATGCCAGCGGTTTTGATATTCGACTGGAAATTGACGGCGGCGTCAAAACCGACAATATCCGCGAAATTAAAGCAGCGGGTGCGGATACTTTTGTTGCCGGTTCAGCGATTTTCAGCCAGCCTGATTACAAAAAAGTCATTGATGAAATGCGTGCGGAATTGGCGTTGGCGGTTTAGAGGTTAGCAATACGTAGGGCGGTTTCATTTCGTGCTCTAACGAGTCGCGTCAGCAAACCGCCAAACTTCTTAATGGAAAATGACTGAACGCCTTGGACACCCGTCTTACAGCTTTTTGGAGAGCATATTGGAGAAATCATGGCGAGAAGCTATAAAGAAAGTTCTTGCAGAGACTGATGCACCACTGCATTACACGGAAATTTCAGAGCTTATTCTTGCTCGCGGTTATTATTCAACTGATGGTGCAACACCAGCGGCAACAGTGAATGCTCAAATATCGGCATCGATCAAGCACGATGGTGAAAAATTCCGTTTGTTCGTATTGGCAAAGGAATATTCACGCTCAAGGATAAAACAACAGTTCTCGCCACAGGTAGAAAAGAAGAAACCACGGAAAGTGTTGCAGCTCTAGAAGATGAAACTTCAGATTCAATTATTCATTCTTTCGGTATGTATTGGCAGCGTGATCTTGTTGTGTGGCGCAACGACCCTAAAATGTACGGCAAACAACAGGCACTTCCAAGTCAGTGAATTTGGCAACAAGGTATTTAATTCTTTAGACCACATACTGTAGTGTATGTCGGCGTCTATGATCGTCCTTTAGCAAGCGAATGTATGAGCATACAATTGACCGTTTATGTCGATGAATCGTTTTTCGTGGTTGGTCTCTGAGTAACCCAGAAGGAAATCTACGCGAAAACGCTCTCAATACATCACTTGCTAGTTTAGTCGGAACACTTGAAGCCTTGCTTATAGAGGTCTTGAACCGACAAAATAGAAGGCAGGCAGATTTTTCAGTATTGAGTATATTCAGGATATTGATCTGAGTTGAAGGACGAGAAATACAAAATACCTTGTCAATTGAAAAACATGCGGGGCGGCTCATAATAACCTAAGCATGCGATCAACCAACAGGTAGCCCGTATGGATAAAAATGAATACGCGACTTCTAGCAAAACTTAAGCAATTTGAAGTTTAATATTGGCAAAATCAGAGTAATATAGCAATTCCTAGAATAGGTTGTCCAGAAAACATTGATGATAGATGAAGCCATCCGAGTAGTATTGAAATGGGCTAAAGCATCAAGGAGTAACTCTGAAGAAGAAATAATATGAGCAAAATCAAGTTATCAACGCCTTATTTGAACGTTGATTGTGATTATTAGTAGTGCAAAAGATTCGCAGGATCCAATAATAGGTCAATCTTAGGCCAATGAGCTATGGTATAGATGGCGTTATTAAGGAAGATCCGATTATCCTTGATTCCACTACTTTACATTCAAGCCACTTGCGGAAATTGATGTGGCTTGGAAGACCTTTTCAAAGCCACGAGTGAGAATTGCATACCATTCAACGATAACGAGTAAAAACCAGGCGTTTAGATGAAATAATCCAAGAACACACCAAAGCATTATCGTCGGCATACCAAGCTGAGGTTTATTGACTTTGTTTTGTTTTTAGAACAAAAACAGGAACACACTCTGTCAATAACAGATCAAGAGCAAGAAAAGAGCGATTAAAAAAAGTTGAATAATGCCGTTACGCTGGGTGTTTTGCGGTATCGATGGCGTGGCATGGCAAAATAACAACGACAAGACCGCAATATTGGCTATGACATATGATACATTTAAAACAGTATGAGACGAACACACTACCTGCTAATCACATAAAGAACTAAAAAATGAAACCAATGCCAGCTTTACCCGATGAGTTACACAAGAAGCCATGCAATTACCTGACATTAAAAAAAACTAAAGTTATTGTATTGGCGTTGCAAGAGTTGATTAATCGAAATAAAGTTGCAGCGCTAAAATCTTATAAAGGTAAGATTAGTCTTGATATAGACATTGATTCACTTAGAAAGCGCAATGCACATTCTGATCATAGCTCTTTCCAGATAGATTATTTTAAAAGCGGCTGCACTCGCAAACTCTATACACACGTTAAATAACAAAACCACCATGACCCCAGAACAATTTAATCACTATGCCCAACAAGGCTACAACCGTATTCCGGTTAGCCGAGAAGTCCTGGCTGATTTGGATACGCCTTTAAGCGCTTATCTGAAACTAGCCGATGGCCCGTATTCCTATTTATTTGAATCTGTTCACGGCGGTGAGCAATGGGGCCGCTATTCCATCATAGGACTGCCCTGTAAAACAGTCGTTAAAATCAACGGCAATCAAATTCGTCTGGAAAAAAACGGTGAATTACTGGAAACAGTGACGCACGACAATCCGCTAGTCTGGATCGAGCAATTCAAGCAACGCTATAAAGTACCCGATATTGCCGATTTACCGCGCTTTAATGGCGGCCTGGTGGGTTATTTCGGTTATGAAACTGTTGCTTATATTGAGCCGCGTCTACGTGGAACCGGAAAACCGGACCCGCTGGGGTGTCCCGATATTTTACTGATGGTGTCGGAAGAAATACTGGTATTTGATAATCTGTCCGGCAAGGTGTTGTTGTTGACTCATGCTAATCCTGAAGAAGCCGATGCTTATCATCGTGCTGTATCACGAGTGTCCGAGCTGGCAGTCAAACTGCGCGAAATGCAACGTCAAAACCGAAAAGCACGCCAAACCCTGCAAGGTTGAAGAGGCTGATTTTATCTCGGGCTTTACCCAACAGGGTTTTGAAAATGCCGTACTGAAAGCCAAAGACTACATCACCGATGGCGACATCATGCAAGTGGTGTTGTCACAGCGCATGTCCATTCCTTATACCGCTTCGCCGCTGAATTTATACCGCGCTTTGCGTTGCCTGAATCCATCGCCCTACATGTTTTACCTGAATCTGGACGATTTTCATATTGTCGGCTCGTCGCCGGAAATACTGGTCAGACTGGAAGATAATACCGTCACCGTGCGTCCGATTGCCGGAACACGCCGGCGCGGCGCAACACCTGAACAGGATATTGCCCTGGAACACGACTTATTGGCAGACCCGAAAGAACTGGCAGAGCACTTGATGCTGATTGATTTAGGCCGCAATGATGCAGGACGCGTTGCCCAAATCGGCAGCGTACAACTGACCGATAAAATGATCGTCGAACGCTATTCCCATGTCATGCACATCGTCTCCAATGTCACTGGCACACTCCAGCAAGGTAAAAATGCCTTTGATGTACTGGCAGCGACTTTTCCAGCCGGAACGGTTAGCGGTGCGCCAAAAATACGCGCCATGGAAATTATCGATGAACTGGAACCCGTAAAGCGCGGTGTTTATTCAGGCGCTGTCGGTTATATCGCCTGGTCCGGTAATCTGGATACCGCCATTGCCATCAGAACCGCTGTGATCAAAAACAACATGCTACATATACAAGCCGGTGCCGGTATCGTTTACGATTCCGTGCCCAGAAACGAATGGGATGAAACCATGAACAAGGGACGCGCCATCTTCCGTGCCGTCAGTATGGCCGAAGCAGGCTTGGAAGGAGAACAGGCATGAGCGCAGTTAAAATCCCCCCTAGCCCCCCTTTATTAAAAGGGGGGATTAAAGTGGTCATGGTCGATAACTACGACTCGTTTACTTATAACCTGGTGCAGTATTTGGGTGAACTGGGCGCGGATGTTACCGTCGTGCGCAATGACCAGGTAACAGTCGCAGACATAGAAAAACTGGCGCCGGATAAAATCGTCATTTCCCCCGGTCCTTGCACACCCAAAGAAGCCGGTGTATCCGTTGAAGCCATTTTAAAGTTTGCAGGAAAATATCCAATCCTGGGCGTTTGCCTCGGCCATCAAAGCATAGGCTATGCCTTTGGCGGCAATATCATCCATGCCAAAAGCATCATGCACGGCAAAACCTCGCCTATTTATCATCACAATCAAGGCGTGTTTAAAGGGCTTTCCAATCCGTTTACCGCCACCCGCTATCACTCCCTGGTTATTGAACAGGCCACTTTACCCGATTGCCTGGAAATAACTGCCTGGACACAGGATGAAGCCGGTAAACTGGATGAAATTATGGGCGTGCGCCATAAGCATCTTGACATCGAAGGCGTGCAATTTCATCCCGAATCGATATTGACAGAGTTTGGGCATGAGTTGTTGAGAAATTTTTTAGAGAGTTGATGATAGCTATTAGACGATAACGCCTTGATATAACTTCTCATTAATAACAGGTAAATTGTTAAAAGATGATCACCACAAAGACACGAAGAAATAAAACTTCGTGTCTTTGTGGTGAATATAAAGACTATTAATAATATGTTTATCAGTATTTCGCGCTTACTGATTGCATCTTTACCAATTCAGCTCTTTTTTGTTTGTCACGCTCGGCCTTTTCCGTGTCTTCTCTTTCTTTGCGTAAACAGCGAGCATCATAACGCCGCTTTGCCAGTTGTGCCCGTGCATATTTTTGTTCCTTGATAAGCGACGGCTCTTTAACTATGGGCGTTGGCAGTGGCTTCATGACAATACAGTCTACCGGGCAAGGCGCTACACAAAGCTCACAACCGGTGCATTCTGAAGCGATCACTGTGTGCATAAATTTTGCCGCACCTAAAATGGCATCGACAGGACAGGCGGCGATACATTTAACGCATCCGATACAGTCTTTTTCGACAATAAACGCAACACGTTCAGGTTTATGTTGACCGAATTGTGGATTAAGCGGTTTAGGGTTAACACCTAAGAAATGCGCTAACTCAATAATCCCCTCATCACCGCCCGGCGGGCATTGATTAATATCCGCCGACCCTGATGCAATAGCTTCAGCATAAGGACGACAACCCTGGAAGCCGCATTGCCCGCATTGAGTTTGCGGCAGAATAGCATTTATTTGATCAATCACAGAATTAAACGTTAATGTCGAAGCCAATCGCTCTTCTGTGCTTTTCCCAAACATTGTCCAGCAACAGGAAGTAACCGAAGAGTTGATATTGATATTCTGCCGTGTCGTCCGATGAATGGAAAGGCTTCAATAAATTGGTGGAGTAGATGAGTTGACCCAAGTAAAGCCCTTCGGCAATCTCGACGATTTCATCAAGGCACACACCGATGGGGGCCGGGCCTCCGACCAAAGGATAACGGTAGTGGAATTGAAAAACCTTTTTCTTTTTTTCAGGGCCATTGTTCATGGGCATGATGGACTCCCGATCCGACACGCCGAGGAAAGTATAACCCTGGCGAACGAAAGGCGAAGGCCCGTCATCGGCCAATTGCTGAATCGAGTCAATCGGCGCGTGGTAATTCATGTCCACTATGCGCATCAGACCATCAGTCGCCAATATGCGGGAATCCTGGGTATTATTACCGAACACCCAGTGCTCGGACGCCTCTTTGCGCCAAAAGTCTTTATCAGCCTCGCTCATGCCCTTATCCCAGGAACCGCTTTTTAAATGGGAGGCATACAGCCCTTCTTTTTTCCAGTAGTGCGCCTGGTTTTTCTTGACCAGATCGTAATGCGGCCAACTGGCGGGATGTCGTTTAAGCTCCTCCACCCTCTCTGGGTAGCGCTCAGCGAGATTATCGCTTTCGTCCAGGAGCATACTAAGCTTGCGTCCACTGATTTTTTCAAACGATTTACCGGACCAAGGAAAAATAAACCGGCCGATATTAGCCCAAACGGCATTAAGCACATTGGGACCGCGAGGATTATCCTGCAACAATTTGGCAAGCACGCTAGGCAAAAGCTGATGTTCTTGCAGTTTCTTCTCAATATTGGCGGTAAAACTGTCGCCAAATCCCAAATGGAGATTTAAAGTAGCGCCATGATAATAATCAAAGCCGTGGCAAGGTTCCTCTGCACCATACCACTTCAGTTTTTCCGGCGCATCAAAGCGGGTATTGTAGCCCCTGCCCTGTCCCTGAAACACGCCATTGGCAATCTTCGGCGCTATGCCGGCGCGGAACAGACAATTAAGTTTTTCAAAATGGCGCAAATGGTCGTCTAAACAACTGGCGGCGGAAATCTCGCCCTGTATTCTTTGCAGCATTTGCAAAATGGATTCATCGTGCTTGAGCATCTTCGTGACATCTCCGTCGTCACTCTTGGTTGATGGCTCCAAGGTGAATCGGGTGAATTTTTCCAACAAGTCCTTATCTTTTTTCCAGCCGGAAACCCACTCGCCCCCAAGGGCGGTGCCGCCCTTTTCCAGCGAAGATGGCTTTGAATGATCATAGCCCAGCTCCTGGTAACCTTGTTCACCCGGACGGGGGCGTAACATCGGGAACGCCTCGTCAGCATAAGCTTGCTTGGCAATAGCAGGATCTATCATAAGGAAGAAACCGTTGTTCTGGTAGCCGTAATCCCGTTCCTCGCCGTGGAATGGCGTCCCCACATCCCATTGCGGCAAATGCTCGCCGAACAGGGGCGCATTTACCGTTCCCAGACTATAGTGCGAAGTTGCCATCACCAATTGTCCCAGATAAACGCCATCAGCAATTTGCACTAGCTCGTCGACCAATAGGGTCATGGGATAGACGGGATCCAAATCGGCCCAGCGATAATTCAACTGGTAAACCGGCTTGCCCCGCATTTCCTCAACCACGGAATTTCCGGGCAGAGAAAGGAACAGCCCGCCGGTCATGCTGTAGGGAATGTATTTTTCCTTGCTCAGATTCTCAGCCAGCAATTGACTATCGAAACCTTTTTCCGCCGTGCTATGAGGCCGGCTTTTCAAGCGCCAAAGCCGGGTTAGCGAGGGTAATCCCAGACTTTGAATAAAATCGGGATTGGTTGGCTCACGAAAAAAATTCCGCCCCATTCGAACAACGGCGGGATCGAAACTTTTCAGCATTTTGGCATTATTGCCGCATTTTTTTGAAAACGTTGCCAACGATACCGGCTCAAAGGTCTTACCCATCCAGATACCGGTGCTGGCGAAAGTAGCATTCCAGGCAGTTGCCATCGATTCGATTTGAGCAACGCGGGAACGTTCATGGCCCAAAAGTTCGGCCGCTTTCTTAAAGTAATCGCTGTCGCGGATAGCCATGGTCACGCCAATCATCGGGCCATTCAAGGGAGAATTCTTACCGCACATGAACAGGATTTTCAAGATTCTCGAAAATGCCGTCCCATTCCCCTCGTCGCCGGTTATCCATCAAAATTCGCTGGTATCCACCCAGCATTGCCAACATGTTTCCCTTAAAATCCTGGGCAAGAATGGCATCCAACTTTTTTGCCAACAACTGCGCCTCTGCTTGGGATGCGCACGGAAAATAATGACTGTCCAAAAAACTGTTCATAAGAATCTCCAATAGTGTATTTTTAAAAAACCACGATTAAGGTGATGTCCATGCTTAAGTTGGTAGCCGCACTTTGTAACTGAGATGTCGGGTTACGCTAAATGCTCAACACGAACCCGGAATTTACACGTCAGTCGCATTTAACCAAAGATCATGCTTATTACACATGCTCAACACGTAAAGCGGCCCACTGTAGTCCTGTAGAGTAAATATTGATATTGCCGCCTTGTCCTTACTCGGATCAAACAGATGTTCTTCTAAAAACTTATGGTTTCGATCCAATAACACATGTTTGACAATATAATGCTCGTAACCTTTCATTTCATGAGCTGTAATAACTTTTACAGTTATCTTTCCGCCCGCTTTTTCTATTTCAATGTTGGGTAAATGCGTTGCAACCTTCCCACTCCAGCGACCGGGATCATCCTTTGTATAATAAATATCGCTTGCACCCTTTACCTGTTTTTCAGTCTCAGCCAAAACAATTGCTGGTGCGACAATGCCTGCGCCAATACTGGCTGCGCTTAAGCGAATAAAATCACGACGTTCCATACCATTTCCTCTTTGTTAATTGTTGATTGCATCTCGGCTTATAGCTGAAACACGTTGCCCTGGTATTTGTATTTTGCTTAGTGGTCTATGAATTAAACCAACTAGGCGTTTTGAAACAATTCGCTATTCATTTCCTGCACCTTGATAAGCATCTTTTCGCGTTTTCACAGATCTTAACCACTCATGGGCATTTTTAAAGCCTCCTAAGATAAAAGGGGCTCCGCCTATGGCTACCGCGTCAACCAGACAATACCAGGCAGCGACACCACTGGGCGGATTACCCTGAGGCAAACCCAGAACCGGATCGATTGCGGCCCATTTCCAGGTACCAACGGCTGTGCCTATTAATTCCAGCCATGTAGTAATAAAGAAGGCCGCAAGATAAACCATAGGTGACCGGCCTTTAAACAGATAAACCAAAAACACACAAAACAGTAATGCACCCACCACATCACCCTGCTGCGCAAAGCCGCTGATGCCCCAAAGTGACCATAAGCCACAAACCACTATCACCAGGGCGGTAATTTCTCTGGCATATCTTAAAAACAAACCGGAACGCGCCAAGGCAACAGCGGTTAAATAAACCATACCGTGACCAGGCGGCACATAAGCCGGTACATTTCCAAACCGGTAGGTATAGCCCCCCATAAAAGGAGACGCAAAATGTTCACCGATAGTCGCAAAAATGACAGCGATAACAACCTGCATTCTAACTTCTCTATTTTCACCCAGTAACAAGCCAATTAAAAATACCCAACCGCTGACCCCTAGCGCATTTTGTTTTTCTATACTTGCATTGGCATCACTTACCAAAGCGACCGCTACGCAAAAAAAAGTAAACGCCGCTATAAAATAATCCCGTTTTTTATGCGGATAGGCGACATTTCTAACGGGAAAATGGCGTAACACAACGACCTCTTTGAATTTTGATTTTCATTTTATTATCTTTAAAGTCTACCATTGGCCAGACCTATTTCCTAGCTTCATACAAACATCCATGCTATCAAGGCGTATCTGCCCAATTTACCTGACAAAATGACTAAACAAGCTGGCAACAAGGGAAGCTTTAACCATCCACCCGCAAAACATAAAGCATCACCGATCACAGGTAACCATGAAAAAAACAGAACCCAGATTCCTCTTTTTTTTACTATATCCAGAGCATTCTGTTTTTTTTCCGGTAAAAGGCTTGCAACTGGAAATTTTTTTGCCGTTAACGCCCCTAATCCCCATGTTGTCATAGCCCCCAGCGTGTTACCTAGGGTTGCTACGAAAACCAACAGCGGAACATTATAAGTCCCTGCCGATACCATATAAGCTAAAACAGCTTCAGAACCACCCGGAGCAATCGTTGATGATATAAATGCGCTGAAAAACAGTCCCCATACACCACTCAATGTTTCTTGCATTTATTTCTCTCAAAAAAAAACCCTGCGATCAAAGAACACAGGGTTTTTGTTATTGCCGGAATTTATTTTCCAGGCAATATCTTGTTTTTATTGGAGCCAATCAGACTAATTAAGCGGGACAGTAGCTTTACAACAAGCTCAATAAACGCTCTTAATAAATCAAAGACATAAGCAACCACCTCTGATGCGCTCATGCCTTTAAATTTACGTCCCAGGAAAGGAGCAGCAAGCAAGCCTAATGCTAATCCGATCACCGTAACGCCTGAAATAACAGAGTCTTCCTGTTTTAAGACAGTTGCAGGGACGGGGAGTCGCGGTTGCAACAACCGCCGGTACAATGAGAGCGTCTGCCTCAGCTTTAGCCTCCAATTCGGGCAAAGTTGCCTTATAATCGTCTGCGACTACATAAGCTGTTACTCCAGGAATACTGGGCAGATCACCATCACCTTTACCCACCTTTAGCTGAGCTTTCATACCTTTTTCCATATGCTGGGCAATGTCACAATGCACCAGATAGGTTTTATCGCCCGGCGGTAAAATCAACGTTCCTGAAATTTTTGAAGGACCTGACGCCTCTAAATGAAACATCCCTTTAGGGTATAAATATTTTGGCAGACCATGCATCATCCATTGATGTCGCACATTATCCTCATTGACAAAATGAACCGTCAGTTTAGTACATGGCTTAAAATTAAATTCCTGGGTATCAAATGCAAACATCCTTCCTGGAAATTTTTCAGCATATTTATGACCGGCGTGTACAGTAATTTCCTTGGTTTCAGATATGCTATCGCAACCACCAGGCAACGTATCGGCATTCTGACCCATAACCATACCTCCCGCCATGTCCATCAAGTGACCATCACCGTGATCCATGAGCATACTATCATGCTCTTCATACTCCTGAGCCATTACCGGCGCAGAAAAAAGAACAACCAGCACTACAACCGATAGTAACTTCACCATTATTTGTTTCCTCTTTTACTTGACATAATCAATGCACTTTTTACAATTAATTGCCAGACAATTTTTATAACCGTTTAAACGATGTTACGCATACGCCATTAAAATCAATAAATCACCTTTCAGAAAGCAATCAAGATTTATTGGTCGTCCTGGTGAATACGTAACATCTACTATTTAATCAGCTTTTAATTTTTGTAATTGCCTCATCGACTTTACGTTTGAAGCCGGCGTTTGACAGATATAAAACGTATAAGCCTGCTATTGCAAAAAATGCATATAGAAGCAGATTATTTCTGCTTACTGCCTGACCACTGCCTGCCTTAAAACCCATGTGTACATCCAATCGCTCACCCGTAGTGCGTTGTTCCGTGTCAGCTGGATCGGGTACCAGGGTAATATGAATCAGGTATTGACCTGCTTCCGGCACGCCATTTGGCAACTCTAAATTAACAGAACCTTTTTTATGTTTCGCGCTGGGTAGAAAAAATACGCGTTTACCTTCAGGCTCTTTGGTCACTTCAAACTCAACCAGCATGTTTCTGTATTTCATATCCTGATAATCAAAAACCAGCTGAGTCAATGTATTTAAACCTGGAAGATTGCCGCAAAATTCTTCCGCTGGAAACGCCTGCGGTTGATAAGCTGTGTAATGAATCCAATGCGTAGGTTGTAATTCAAATTTGCACTGGTCAGTATCGGTACCTGCCGCGCCACCATGCGCCCATAACGCTGCAGAAAAAAACAATCCCAAAAACGCCAGGAAACCCTTTCTTATTAGTTGTACTGTATTCATAATACCTTCCCGTTTTGATAAAAAATTATTATTATATGAAAAATTTTTAATGCACTTTTATGTTTGATTTCATCAAAAATAACCCGCATTTGCTATATACCTGACCTATAGCAATGCCAACTCTAGCACACCCCCTTATCTAAATAAAGGAATTGATGGGAAACCAGCTCCTAATAGGCATTATATAAGCAAATGATAATGCACTTATTGCGCTATTGCTATCCGGCCGTCCTTTTCGTAGACTTAAGCTAATTTATTTTAAACGGAGCCTAAAAACATGTCATCTTTGACTACCTCAAAAGCGTGGACTGCATTACAAAGCCATTACCATCAAACTAAAAACGATTCACTACGCGACGCCTTCAATAAAGACACTAATCGGTTCAATAAGTTCTCAGTTAACTTTAACGACATTCTATTTGATTATTCAAAAAACAGAATAACAGATCAAACCTTACCTTTATTAATAGAACTTGCCATTCATGCCAAACTGGATGAAAAAATTATAGCTCAATTTTCAGGTGAAAAAATCAACACCACCGAACATAGAGCGGTCTTGCACACTGCTTTACGCAATAGAAGTAATCAACCGGTTTATGTTGATGGACAGGATGTCATGCCTGAAATTAACCACGTTTTAGCCAAAATGCGAACGTTCTGTGCATCAGTTCGTTCCGGCAGTTGGAAAGGCTATACCGGAAAAGCCATCACCGATATTGTCAACATTGGCATCGGCGGTTCCGGCTTGGGGCCTAAAATGGTTTCAACAGCGCTTGCGCCTTATAGTTCGGACGCATTAAAAGTGCATTATGTTTCCAATATTGACCAGGCCAATATTGTTGAAGTTTTAAAGCCCTTATCTGCAGAAACGACCTTATTTATCATCGCCTCCAAAGTATTCAACACGCAAGAGACCATGATGAATGCAAAATCCGCGAAAAACTGGTTTCTTGATAGCGCAAAGGACCCACAGGCGATTGCAAAACACTTTGTGGCTATTTCAACTCACGCGGAAAATGTTGCCAAATTTGGTATTGATACCGACAACATGTTCGAATTCTGGGACTGGGTGGGCGGACGTTTTTCGCTCTGGTCAGCAGTAGGCTTATCTATTGCTTTATACATAGGCATGGACAATTTTGAGGAACTCTTGCAAGGTGCATATGAAGCCGACTTGCACTTCCGCAATACGCCTTATGAAAAAAACATCCCTGTAATCATGGGCTTACTCGGCATCTGGTACAATAATTTTTTTAATACTGAATCTCATGCCTTATTGCCTTACGACCAATCACTATGTTATTTCGCCGATTACTTTCAACAAGGCGATATGGAAAGCAATGGCAAAAGTATTACTCTGCAGGGTGAAAAAGTGGATTACAGCACCGGACCGATTATTTGGGGGCAACCGGGCACTAATGGACAACATGCATTTTTCCAACTCATTCACCAAGGCACCAAACTCATCCCCTGCGATTTTTTAGCTGCTGCAAACAGCCATTACAAGTTGCCTGAACACCACGATATTTTAATATCAAACTTTCTCGCTCAACCAGAAGCGCTAATGAACGGCATAACGGCTGAAGAAGTTAAAAAGAAACTGACACCTGCCGAACAAGCCGATCCCGTTCTAGTGGCATCCAAGGTTTTTGACGGCAATAAACCATCAAGTTCTTTTCTGTTTGAAAAATTGACACCCAAAACCCTGGGCTCATTATTGGCATTTTACGAACATAAAACATTTGTTCAAGGCGCTATATGGAACATAAACTCATTTGACCAGATGGGCGTGGAATTAGGAAAAGTCTTAGCGCGGGTTATTTTACCCGAACTTCAGAACAATGAAGTCATCACTAGCCATGATTGTTCGACTAATGCCCTGATTAACAGGTACAAACAATTACGAGAATCTTGATGGGATAATTAATGTTACGCACACCCAATAGAATGGTGCCTATAAACAGGGGAAAAAGCAGTCAGTCTACTAAAAACACAAAAATCACGGAAATATTTCAGAAAATACCTTACTGCAAATTGTTACCCAATCAATAATTTCCTGTATCAATGCAGCCCTGCGATTTTTTTCGTGTTTTTCGTGGAAAGTTTTTTATATCACTAACGTCAGCGCTTGGCCCGAAAAAAACCTCTTAGCAGTTCCGAACATTCTGTTTCTAAAACCCCCCCCTCCCAGCTAATTCGATGATTTAAGAAACCTGCATCAGCTAGACTCAAGGCGTGACAAACAGCCCCCCGCTTGGGATCAAACGCACCAAAAACCAGGTGTTTAATACGGGCATGACTGATGGCGCCCATACACATCACACAAGGCTCTAAGGTCACATAAATCGTTGCGTCACACAACCGATAATTTTCCAGCGCCAGACCCGCCTTTCTTAACGCCACCATCTCAGCATGCGCAGTCGGATCATGTGTTGCAATTGAGGCATTCCAACCTTCAGCAATACATTGATCATCTTTAACAACTATCGCACCAATGGGCACTTCACCTTGTTGCTCAGCTCTTTGTGCCAACCTGAAAGCATACCGCATCCATGCTTCATCTGTTATTCCCATTCAATGGTTGCAGGCGGTTTACCCGATATGTCATAAGCAACACGGGAGATCCCCGGAACTTCGTTAATAATGCGGCGGGAAATCAGGTCAAGAAACTCGTAAGGCAAATGCGCCCACCGAGCAGTCATAAAATCAATGGTTTCGACGGCACGAATGGCAATCACATAATCATAACGCCGCCCATCACCCATCACACCGACTGATTTAACCGGCAAAAATACCGCAAATGCCTGACTCACCTTGTTGTAAAGATCGTGCCGATACAATTCTTCAATAAAAATTGCATCGGCCTGGCGCAATAAGTCCGCATATTCCTTTTTTACTTCACCCAAAATTCTTACGCCTAAACCAGGGCCAGGAAATGGATGACGGAAAACCATATCGGCTGGTAAACCTAACTCCAAGCCTAATTTTCTAACTTCATCTTTAAACAATTCCCGCAACGGTTCAACCAGCTTTAAAACCATATTTTCCGGCAAACCGCCGACATTATGATGCGATTTTATTAAATGCGCTTTACCGCTTTTAGAGCCTGCCGACTCTATCACATCTGGATAAATCGTACCTTGTGCTAACCATTTTGCATCGCTTATTAGCGCCGCCTGTTCATCAAAAATCTCCACGAACAGATTGCCGATAATTTTGCGTTTCTGCTCAGGATCAGAGACCCCGTTCAAAGCCTCCAAATAACGCTGCTCGGCATCCACCCTAATCACTTTAACGCCCAGATGCTCAGCAAATATTACCATCACCTGATCGCCTTCGTGCATTCGTAACAGCCCTGTATCAACAAACACACAAGTAAGCTGGTCTTTAATAGCTTTATGCAATAATGCAGCAACAACCGATGAATCAACCCCCCCAGACAACCCTAAAATAACATGATCGCTACCTACTTTTTCTCGCACGGCATTAATGCTGTCTTCAATGATATTACTGGCAGTCCATAGCGCCTCACAGCCGCAAATATTCAGCACAAAACGCGACAGAATTCGTCTTCCTTGTTTGGTATGAGTTACCTCAGGATGAAACTGCAAGGCATACAAAGCTTTTTCTTCATTGGCAATGCCCGCAATTGGCGCACCATCGGAACTGGCAATCAACACAAAACCTTCAGGCAATTCAACCACACGATCACCGTGACTCATCCACACATCCAGCAAGCCAAAACCTTCAGTTGAAAGATGATCTTCTATGCCATTCAATAATTTTGAATGTCCACGCGCCCTGATTTGGGCGTAACCAAACTCTCTATGATCAGAAGTTTCAACCTTGCCTCCCATCTGCTCCGTCATGGTCTGCATACCGTAACAGATACCCAGCACCGGCACTCCCAGTTCAAATACTATACTCGGTGCGCGAGGTGTTTTGTCACTGGTCACGGTATCAGGGCCACCTGATAAAATAATGCCACTAGGCGCGAAGCTTTTAACTTCTTCAGTGCTGCATTCACAGGAATAAATTTCGCAATAAACGCCAATTTCCCGAATACGACGAGCGATTAACTGGGTGTATTGTGATCCGAAATCTAAAATAAGGATTTTGTGGGTGTGGATGTCAGTGGATTCTTGTTTCACAGTATTGTCTTTAGATATTAGATAGATATGTCATACAGATGACACGGATTTGAACAGATTGAAACGGATTGTATATAATCTTTATCCATAACTACTAAGTTGGTGTTTTGTTGCTAATAATTTACTCAGAGCGGTAATTAGGCGCTTCTTTAGTAATAGTGACATCATGAACATGGCTTTCTCTCATTCCAGCACTGGTTACCCGCACAAATTGAGCCTTCTCATGCAGTATGGCAATGGTTTGGCTTCCTGTGTAGCCCATACTGGCACGTATACCACCCAACAACTGATGAATCACAGCAAGCAAACTGCCTTTATAGGGTACACGACCTTCAATGCCTTCCGGCACCAGTTTTTCAACCGAATCGGCTTCTTCCTGAAAATAACGATCACTGGAACCTTGTTGTTGCGCCATCGCGCCCAAAGATCCCATGCCGCGATATGATTTATAAGAACGACCCTGAAAAAGCTCAACCTCTCCCGGCGCTTCTTCGGTACCGGCAAACAGTCCTCCCAACATCACGGCATGCGCACCGGCAGCCAATGCTTTGGCAACATCACCCGAATAACGAATACCACCATCCGCAATTAATGGTATGCCAGTGCCTTTTAAAGCATCTGCCACATTACTGACTGCAGTAATTTGCGGAACCCCGACACCGGCAACAATTCGCGTAGTGCAGATAGATCCTGGACCTATACCGACCTTAACACCATCCGCACCCGCTTCTACCAAGGCCAATGCAGCCGCCGCTGTCGCAATATTACCGCCGATAACCTGAACAGAAGGATAATTTTGCTTAACCCATTTCACTCTATCTAAAACGCCTTGAGAATGACCATGCGCTGTGTCAACGATGATAACATCTACGCCCGCCTCAACCAGCGCGGCAACACGCTCTTCCGTCCCATGCCCGGTACCGACTGCCGCACCGACACGCAAGCGCTCCTGTTCATCTTTGCAAGCGTAAGGATAATCTTTGGCTTTCTGAATATCTTTAACAGTAATCAAGCCCCGCAAATGAAATGAGTCATTTACCACCAGCACCTTCTCAATGCGATGTTTGTGCAACAGAGCAATGGCTTCTTTACGATCAGCATTTTCATTAACTGTGACCAACCGCTCTTTGGGGGTCATGACTTTTGAAACGGGCTCATCAAAACGCGTCTCAAATCGTAAATCACGACTGGTGACAATACCGACTAGTTCATCACCATTAACCACAGGAACACCGGAAATGTTTTTAGCACGCGTTAATTTAATAACATCACGGATACTCACATCGGGAGAAACAGTAATAGGATCCTTGATAACCCCACTCTCATATTTTTTGACATGGCGAACTTCGCGTGCCTGCTGTTCTACAGTCATATTTTTATGAATAATGCCTATGCCGCCTTCCTGAGCTATGGCAATGGCAAGCCGAGCCTCAGTAACCGTATCCATAGCCGCCGCAACCAGCGGAATATTAAGCTTAATACCTCGAGTCAGCTGTGTTTTCATTTCTACATCGCGTGGCAGCACTGTTGAGTGCGCAGGCACTAATAAAACGTCATCAAACGTGAGCGCTTCCTGAATAATTTGCATAAACCACACCTAACAATCTCTAAATTAACCGTTTATTATACGATGAGTTGACGAACTACTGTAGCACTAAAAAACTAACTCTATCTATAAGCGGGAGTTTGCTTGAAAAGTTTTACTATGAAAGATACGTATCTACTTTAAATCCCATGGTAAAAGCAATATCAAACCGGCATGATCTCACGGCGAAACCGTTCTAAACTTCTTGACTTTGGCATCGCAATACAACCTTTCTAGAATTATCTGTCATACGCAGGTAGTCGAATACCCGTCTTACATTACGAGCCAGTTTTTCAATGGTTGATGAAACACTGTCTTTACTAATGGATATAATCAAGCCAGTGGCAAATCTGCGTAGACAGGTTATGTTTTCAGGGCCATGGCCTTTGCGTATCGTGCAACGATCTTCATGCCAATTCCAGTCGAGTAGGTAATGATGACTCTCAACACCCCAATGGCCTCTATTGAACTTGAGCACTTGTTCGGCGTTGGCGCTTAGCGGAGAGTGGCTGGTCAGGCCATAAGCCATTTCGTGAGTTTCTTCGCCGCTTTTTTTGTCGATGGTGTGGCGTTGTATAGCAAATATTTGACCGACAAAAGGAAATTCAAGGTAGTCGTTTAGTTCAGTAGATGTCCAAATCGAGCGTGACTCAATGCGGCCATGCGCCAAGGTGTAGGGTTCGCTATAGTCAGGCGCTGTGCGATTGGCAAAGGCAAGGCGAATGTCTTCGGCTAGCGAGGGCTGATTTTCTTTGGCAATGAAAACATAGTGAGCAAGGCGATCTTCGACAAGATAGCGTGCCAACTTACGCTGTGTTAAAAGAGCATCGCCAGTGATTGTTTTGTCCGCAATATCCAGTGCCTCCATAACCGGGATGAACATACCGATCTCGTTAGTCTGTTTGAGCTCATCGCGGCCTTTTACGGGCAAAGCACCGATTTTTTTTAGTGTGGCAGCGCTTGGTCTGATGCCCTACGACACCCAGGATATGAGTTTGACGACCGGCTTCATCAATGGCATTGCACATGGTTTTACCGTCAATTGCCAAGCCTTCGTCTGCTTCGGCGAATTGTTCGTTCCAGCCTTGCAACGCAAGATCGAGTTGTTCGGGATCGACACGGATCAAGGTTTCTCTGAAAGTGCTACGACTGGGTACAGAATAATTTCCGTTTCGTTTACGACAGCCAAAACGTGCCCGCGCTTTTTGTCCCAAGTCTTCCGCCCAGCCGCTAATCGCTTTGTAGCCCTCCATCCCACAGAGCACTGCACCCGCTGAGATGGCCAGAACACACGCTAAAGAATGGCGTTGCCCCTGCTTTCGGCGTGGATCGGGAATGTCATAAAAGAATTCAGGTAACGTACGCATTTGATCAGCGGTTAACATGATTTTGGGTGCTCCATAGCAATAGGTGGGGGCAAGAATAGATTGAGATAATCGGGCTTGAGTGTGTGATGTCAAAGGACGAACAAAGACCTGCTTGGGGCGTTGAGATATAGAGCTATAGCCTTGGCGTGTACGACGAAAGCCCCGGGTATCGCCTACATGCACCCAGTTAGAAGCACGATAAATTGTGCCATGAAACAGATGAGGATCGACGAAAGTTTCTAGCAATAATAAGGGGTAACCGAAGCGTTGCTGCCAATCCAGAGAAATGCGCCGTTCACATAAGGAAAGAACGCGGGACGCAAGATTAGGGTAATGGTGATCGGGAAGAATCAGAAAGCGACTATTGTTAGCAATCAGGTGAAGACGATCATATTGATACCGATAGCTCCAACCGATCCACTGATCGCGCGCCGCACACTTCCACGCGGCGGCGGAAAAACTGATTAATGCCAGCCATTCATTATGATAGCTGGCAACATACCACAAGGTATGACCGATCTTCGGCAAGGCTCCCAAATAGTGGTGTGCCTTCATCAAAGACTGAAAACGCTGCTGCTCGCCCGGCTGCACTGGCTGTATGATGATCTCTTGAAGGTTCAAAGCTCATTATCTCAAACATAAAATCTCAGGATGATTTATATCTTAAAAAAGGGGCTTTGTCCAGGATTAGTTATATTTCATTGATTTGTAATGCAAACTTATAGAGAACTGTTCCGCCGTGCACCCTGTGGAGTGCCTTTGTCCCGACTGGCCAACTCTCCATTGGGCATCTGCATCGGCGCCGTTAACCAGCGTTCAATATACAGCCTCACCCACGGCGTATCCGTATGTTTATAGACCGCTTTAAGTAATAAATCGTGCGGTATATTGTCGAACAACCCCTTAATATCAAACTCAAGTACCCAGTCGTAGCGCCAACAACGCTCCCGGGTGACGCCCACCGCATCCAATGCTGATTTATTCGGCCTGTAGCCATAAGAATCAGGTAAAAAGTACGGCTCAACTTGGGGTTCAAACTCCAGCTTGACCACCATCTGGGCGATACGATCACTCACGGTGGGGATGCCCAAAAGTCTTTCGCCGCCTGCTTTCTTCGGTATGGCTACCGCTTTCACAGGCGGTGGGAAATAGCTGCCTGACGACAGCCGATTCCATAGCGTGTAAAGATTATCTGTCAGATTTCCTTCATAATTCGACAGTGATTGCTTATCAACTCCCGCGGCACCCGCATTGGCTTTCACCAATTCAAATGCACGCATAACCTGCCATTTCGAAATGACAAATGGCTTTGCCTCGCTCACATCATCCTCCTGCCGTTAGACAGTTGTGATATCAACACAGGCTGCCTGATGTTGCCCCTTCGCTCCACGTTCATTACAAACGCTTCCTCGCTACTACGAGCAACTCCGCCCCA
>CAWBLO010000033.1:0-44512 GCA_963789475.1 uncultured Gammaproteobacteria bacterium
TGCATGGTTACGGAGGTGGGTTTGAGTAGACTTATACTAAATTGTTTATAACGATACAGACTGATTTGTCTGCAAAGCAAAGCATGCATTGAGTAATACTTCTCAAAAGGTTCACCCGCTATGGCTTATAATCAAGTGAAGAAAATGATACGAAAGGAGACAGTGGACATTACTTATGGTGACCGACAGTTGACGGCCATATGCTGCCCTTCGTGATTTTAATCTCGATGTGTCCGGTTGTTGATCCATTTCTGACACTCGATCTAATTTAACTCAAGTTTTACCAGGCGCTTTCTAGTCTACGCATAGTATCTAATGCGATTGGTAGTAATCGACCTTCAAGCGACATTCGCGATAAAATTAAATTACCAACCGTCAGGTCCTAATTTAATGTACGTTGTCGCACCGAACTTACTTCGCTTTTAGTATATGATTGAATTGAGTACCAATCGGTAATGTCCGCTACTGATATAAACGACTGCTAACTTTTTCCGCTTATAGCATTTGTTTTGCCAATATAAGAAAAATAAATCCTGTTAAAGCAATTCAGTAATGATCTTTACTTCCCATTTTGGCCCTTTTTTACTTACAAATTTTCAAAGCAGACCGGCCGCCTGTAATTTTGAACGTTATGTAGCCACCGCAAACATCAAATATTGAGGATAACTCATGTATTACATTGTTGATACCAAAAAATCATTCAACCAAGCGTCGACAGACCTTCAGTCAGCAGTTATTCATCATGGTTTCGGGGTGTATGCACGTCCACGATCTTGGGACCACCCTTCGCAGCAAAGGTATTGCATTTGATGAGGAATGCAAGATTTTTGAAGTTTGCAACCCGCAGCAGGCGGCGAGGGTAATGTCTATCGATATGCGCCTTAATATGGCGTTACCCTGTCGTATCTCGGTTTTTACGGAGCAAGGCAATACCCAGATTGGTTTAATCAAGCCAGTACAAATGCTTTCGGCGCTCTCTCAGGATACAGCATTAATTCAAATTGCCAGTGAGGTTGAGAGGCAGCTCATACAGATGGTTGATGAGGCAAAATAAGCTCAGTGACTTGGAGATAGCATCATTGATTACATCTCCTCAACGAAATCAAGATTGCAGAAAAACGGACGCATTAAAATTTATCTTATTTCTTAGTGGTCTCGCTATCTGTTAGCTCGGCAACGTTGTTAGTAGTTTCTTCACCATCCTTAACAGCATTGCGAAACCCCTTTAGGGCATCGCCCAGATCAGCTCCGATATTTTTTAGGCGTTTGGTACCAAACACCAAGGTCACTATTACGAGGACAAGTAAAAGATGAGGAATACTTAGACCCATTATTAACTCCATATTTATAAATTAGGAAAAATCTTATTACCGTATTAAATAGATTTAATTTTTCTAAGGCTATCAAGGGGTTTCCCCCGGATAAAAACCGGGGGAGTCTATTTAAACATTAGACACTAAAGGTGTCAGCGAATAGATTGTTAGCCCAAGCAAGCATCATTTTGTAGTTATCGCTTGAAGGCATCTCTGCTTCATTAAATGATTCAGCCACTCGATCCATAGCACCAGTCAAAGGGTTATAACGATACCCTGCGGTTAACCATGACGCAGTAGTATTGGTGATAGGGCTATAACAGGCTGAGTTAGTGACAGGCACTTCTTCGGGAAAGTGAGGGGGTAATATGCCAAATTCACGCACAATCGCATCAGCGCATACTTTGGCTTCGCTGTTGGCAACATGACCCGCTTTAGGCTGACTTGAAGAATGAGAGTCACCTATGACATGAATATCGGGGTCTGCTAAAGACGCATAGGATTGTAGATCGACGGGTACAAAACGACTACCCAAAGGAATAAGCCCTGCTGCAAAAGCAATATCGCCTGCTTTGTGTTCTGGTAGAACATTTAACACATTGGCATATACGTCACGGATGCTTCCATCGCCCAATTTAACGGACACATATTTGGTTCCAAATTGTCCGCCTGTACTGCCTACTTCAAGCAATTCGGCATTGGATACATATTCAACAATACCCGCAAATTGACCCGTAAAAGCGGTGGTAAAGGTATGCGTTTCTGCTTGTATCGCTGAATATTTATCAGTTGGTGTCAGAGGATTTGGCGTGTTAGCATCGAAAATAATCACTTTCCCGCCGCCTTTGACTCGCTTCAGAATATCAGCTACCACACAGGCTCTTTCATAAGGACCAGGAGGGCAACGATAGGGCTTTTTCGGAATACATAAGACATAAGTTCCATTCGTATTTGGCATTTTATCAATCTGCGCTTTCAAGTTGGCTACTTGGTTGCCTGACTTCCATGCGTGTGGAATGGGCAGGACTGTGTCAGACAACGTACCATTAGCCGGTGCCATAGACGGCAGATAATTAAACTCAATACCAGGACTCAAAACTACTTTATCGTAAGGCAGTGCCACGGTCGTGCCATTTGGTTTTGTCACGATAACTTTTCGAGTACTCCGATCAATCGTCGCTTTGCCTTGTATAAATTTATTACCATTGCGGGTGGCGGCAGTCGCCAAACTGAAGGTCAAATTAGGCAACGTTTTCTGACCATTCAAGACCAAATTACTCAAGATCGGCGATGCATAGCTAGCGTTAATATCGACATGTGTTACGACGATTTTGCCTTGCCCCCAAAGCTTTAGATATTTAGCCACGGTTGATCCACCGAATCCCCCGCCAATAACGACAACCTGTTTAGTGATAGTGGCTGCTTGAGCTTTGCCACCCAAACCTGTGACTGCCGGTAAAACGCCCACCGTTGCGGCTGCTGCGCCAATACCGGCCATTTTTAATAGTTCTCTGCGTTTGCTATCCATTTTAGTTCTCCTTAATTCAGCGTTGACAGGTAGTTGGCAATTTCACGCAACTCGTTATCGGTATAACTTTTGGCTTGCAGATGCATGATTTCAATTTCTGGTTTTTGTTTCATTTCCAATAAATCGCCATATAAGTCCGATGCGGATTTTCCAGCAATAGAATCAATCTCGCCTTTGCTGTGACCATTTGGGCCGTGGCATTGATAGCATTGAGATGCCAATAGCTGACCATTATCCGCGAACGTTGCATTCGCATAAGCAACCAGCATGACAAAAAACATGCCACATATGTTTTTCATAAAAATTCCTATATTTTTTATTATTGAGCGAATAAGAAACCGAAACTTGGGCTTCACATTTATATAAATACCCGTGAACTATAGATTTAAATAAAACAGGTATTTCTTCGAATGCACTATTACTGCATGATTTAAAACAACAATGTATTCTCAGTTTTCATTGAAAAAACATAATCTAATATTTGGGTTTTGCGTCATATATGTTGGTTTTTAATTAGATTGGTTAATGGTAAAAATAGAATATTAGTACATTATTAATTTATTTTACAGGAGCAAGATGAAATAAACCTTAATGTAGGATTAAGGCAAGATTAAGATTGGAAAAGAATCCGTTAATTAGTAGATGCCATACAACATGTATGGTCTGTACAAAGGGCATCATAGAACTGTAATCTTTCATCGCTTATTAAAAGCGTGATATAGTATTTTATTTACAAAGACCAGGAAGAATACACGAGGGGTGCGATAAAAAACTTAAAATTCTCAGTTGGACTGTGGTTATTGGTGGTGGAGTCGGGAAATGGACTCGATTCCGTTGGACTTATGACTTAAAGATAGCAGGCAATCCCAGTTTTGATAACGTCTACTTTCTAGTAAAGACCGGACCTTCAGTGGATTGATTTTTAGACTCTGTGACTGGCTGCAAGGGGTCGATTCCAGGCAGTAGGGCTATTGCTGAAAAATAATCGCCAGTGACTGCTTTCGAGTAATTGTCCATGGCCGGATTTCCATAATTATGAATGGCTGTTTTGAGTGGAATACTCAATTAACCTGGAATTTCGTTAGACGGCCATATCATGATGAGCGTAGTAAAAATTAGGTACTGTTTTACTATATTGAAATGCGCATTAACACAGACGCTAACTTACGTTTCCGTCCTGCTGGACTTCAAACCCTCATAAACAACACCATAATTGATTTATGTTTTGAGCACATTGTTAATTGGAAAACATCAGATTCCTGGTGAAGCTAGCGGTCGTTTTTATCAGCATAGACATTATCAACAAGCTTTTTAAACCAGATAGGTCGAAAGATCACTATAAATAATCCTAACGTACCTGTGATGGGAAGTAGAGGTATCAATATGAAGATAATAAGGACTAGGGCACATTTGATTCTGGAAACGATGGAGACCGTTATCATTTTTCTTTCCCTTGTCTTTTTTTTTGAGATGTTAAAAGAATGTTTATCAATTGCATAATATAGCCCTGTTTCATTCAACAGAATATCATCAAAAATGTCGCGCTCCACATGTAGGCCAAGGCGAGTATAGCCGAAATCAGAAAACTGAACCTGGTGGATTTTGTTATTCCAGACCGTAATGCTGCCGGCTGGCCCACCGCCGATGACCAGCACGTCACCTACCTTGGGAATAGTCGCCCTTTCAATACGTTGACTTATTCTCCGGCAATCGACATCCGCTCAACCAGTATAGATCCGGTGCGAACATTACCGCGATAATCAACATCATTACCCACGGCAATGATGTTTTTAAACATGTCTTTCAAGTTACCTGCAATGGTTATTTCTTCAACCGGGTATTGAATTTCGCCATTTTCCACCCAGAATCCCGCTGCACCACGCGAATAATCGCCGGTTACCATATTAACCCCTTGCCCCATCAGTTCGGTAACCAACAGACCCGTATCAAGCTGCTTGAGCATGTTCTGATAATCAAGCTCGCCTGGCGTTATCGTTAAATTACGGACTCCACCGGCATTGCCTGTACTGTGCAGTCCCAGTTTACGCGCAGAATAAGTGCTTAACACGTAACTGCGTAATATGCCGTCGCTGACAATGTCGCGGGTTGTTGTCGCTACGCCCTCACCATCATATGCCGCACTACCTAATGCGCCTTTTAAATGAGGCTGTTCGTGAATATGAATAAATTCGGGAAAAATCTGGCTGTCCAGGGCATCCAGTAAAAACGATGACTTACGGTATAAATTACCACCGCTGATGGCACCTATAAATGAAGCCAATAAGCCTGAGGCAATTTCTGCGCTATACAAAACGGGGCATTGCCTTGTACTGAGGCTGCGCCCCTCCAAACGCCTAAGTGCCCGTTCAGCAGCTTTTTTGCCTATTTCGATGGGTTGCTCTATACTCAGTGGATTTCTGGATACGCTATACCAGTAATCGCGCTGCATACTGTCGCCACGCTGCGCCAATACTGAACAACTTAAGGAATGGCGGGTTGAAATATAACCCTGAAGAAATCCCAGACTATTGCCCATCACATGTATACCCTGATGGGTATTGACTGAAGCGCCTTCGGAATTACTGATTTCGGCATCATAAGTGCGCGCGGCATCTTCGCACTCGATAGCCAGAGCAATCGCCTCATCAACACTGACACCCCAGGGATGATTGAGATCAAGATCGGGGAAGTCGGTTGCCAGTAGTTCTTTTTCCGGCAACCCGGCATATTCATCTTCACTGGTATAACGGGCAATACTACAAGCTGCGCTAACCGTTTCTTTAATGGAATCCGGCGACAAATCCGTGGTACTGGCGGAACCTTTGCGTTGACCAAAATAGACGGTTATTCCGAGGCCTTGATCACAATGATGCTCTATCGTTTCTACATCCCCCAGACGCGCTGACACGGACAAGCCATTTTCCTGACTCAAACCGGCTTCAGCCGCGCTGGCGCCCTGTTGTTTTGCCTCGTCCAATAAGGTTTGAACGGTATTTTTTAAACGGTTGATTTCTTCTTGGTTTTGCACGGTGCTCTCTTATTTTTTTAATGGTTGAATTGCTGTTTTTACCAAACATGCCGGACATCATAAGCAGCAAAAATACTATCTACACTTAGCAGTGTCATTTCTTCAATGAAAGTTTGTGCAATGATTAAGCGGTCAAACGGGTCGCGATGATGAAAAGGTAGATCCATTGTTTTTAGTACATGCTCAAAACGAATATCGAGCAATTGAATATTGTTGATTGCCAACTGCTCAGGAATAAAATCGGCTAACGCCTGATTAATATTCATCAAAATCGCTTACAGGATTATTAAAGTCATCGCTCATAGTAAATAATCCTGTTGCCGAACCTAACTTTCGCTTGATTTTTTGTGGCAGTGGGGTGATTTTTGCTATAGGAACGTTATGTTGCAGAATCATAATTTCCTCACCTTGTTGAATGAGTTTTAACAATTCCGGTTTTTGTTCAATTTCTAACGTGAGCATGATTTTTTGAGCCTGTATTTTGAATTGTTTTAACAGTAGTCATAGTGTGAGCAGACTTTTTACACATGACGCTGAAGCGTCAACGGCTGCATTCCCACACGGAGCGCTCATCGTTATACACAAGTATATAGCAACTCATCATACCCGCCGGGAAGCGGGTATCCAGTGCCATGGATGGCGAGGTTAAATACATCCGTGTAATCTGGATTCCGGCAATCCCTGCCGGAATGACGGGCTTCGTGAAGCTTATGTATAACGGTGAGCGCGGAGCGTGGGAACGATAAAGCACCTGTCCCACCAACCGCCAACTACAAACTGTTTAATCTTCTAGTTTCGCCAACTGCGGTAGCGTTGCGCGTATTGTTGCCTTCAATAAATCCCCTGCCTGTTCAGGTGCGTTTTTATCCCATACAACTGTTAAGTGGTGATTGGTATCGAAGTGGGTTTTCTGTGAGTTAAATTTTTCTTTTTCGCAGGTATAAATGACTGGCTTGCCCAAGCCTTCCGCATAGCCAGCCTCCCAATATGCACCGTTATTTTCATGCGTCAAATCGGCAATCAGAAAGTCTGATGATTGGATTTCCACTCTTAATCTGTCATCAATAAGTCCGGCTCGCGGCTCATCGTCAAGTTTAAACAAGTCAAATCCCGCCATTTTTGCGCTGGGCTTGAATACATTTTCAAGTACGCCATTAAGGTCGGGATCACCAAACTTCATCGCCATAAAGGCCTTCCGGTAAATAGCACTGCCTTTGAGTAGTGTTTCGTAATAGTTCCAACCGTCGAATGTAAGTGCTAATTCCCCAAAACCAAAGTAGCCTGCTGACATCATGGATTCTAATTTTCCATCCACCAAGCCGACTTTAATTAAATGAGAAAGAACCAGAACAAAACCCTCCTCAGTCTTAGCCCCTATTATTGAAAGGTGGTGCTCTATTGGACTCAAGCGATACCTGATCGCCAGGATTATCAGTATGTTCCGCAAGCCAACGTATCAGTAAATCAGCTTGTTCTTTCGGACGAGGTAGCGGTTTTTCCAAGATTGCGTCAATGCTACTTGTCGATAATTCGACCTTTTCGTTTATTCGCTGCATCATACGAAGCGCGTGGCTTATTTTTACATCCGCATTTTTATTCCGTTGCAAAATATCGGGAATATCTTCAATAAGTTCGAGTGAAAGAGCAGAAATCTCCACATCGATAACAAGAAAAATATGTTACATCCCGATCAAAATCAGCGAAAGGTGCTTTCTTGAGTTCAGTGCTTGCATACAGGGCATAAATCAGGCATTCACTTATTTCCTTGCTCAAAGTATGTCAGTTGGGTAACTTTGGGTACTGCTATTAAGCAATCTAACAATTACATTATTCAGTTAAGCAATTATTATGGTTAAAATCGACCTAAACACTCGTTCCGCCAACCGTCAACCCATCAATCTTCATTGTAGGCTGACCGACACCGACCGGCACACTTTGCCCGTCCTTGCCGCAAGTGCCGACACCGCTGTCCAGTTCAAGATCGGTACCGACCATAGACACTTTAGTTAAGACATCGGGGCCATTGCCAATGAGGGTTGCGCCTTTAACGGCACGGGTTATCTTGCCATTTTCGATCAGATAAGCTTCACTGGCGGAAAATACAAATTTACC
The DNA here is from genome assembly GCA_963789475.1 of uncultured Gammaproteobacteria bacterium. Classification (GTDB taxonomy): domain Bacteria; phylum Pseudomonadota; class Gammaproteobacteria; order Methylococcales; family Methylomonadaceae; genus Methylobacter_C. The sequence continues at coordinate 7,982 of CAWBLO010000033.1, forward strand.
CGAAGTAATATCAACCTGTCCTCCGGCAAAGTTCTTGGCATACAGGCCTTTCTTTACCGATTTTATGATTTCTTCAGGGATTATGAGACCCCGGCAACATATAGGTATTGGTCATGCGCGGCATCGGCAAATTCGCGTAGGATTCACGGCGGCCATTACCGGTGGGTTTAACGCCCATCAAGCGTGCATTGAGTTTGTCCTGCATGTAGCCTTTGAGGATACCGTTTTCAATCAATACGGTTTTTTCTGTCGGCGTGCCTTCATCATCAATACTCAAGGAACCCCGCCGTCCCTGCAAAGTACCGTCATCGACGACAGTGCATAAATCAGAAGCAACCCGTTCACCGACCCGGCCGCTAAATGCGGACGTGCCTTTGCGGTTAAAATCACCTTCCAGACCGTGCCCGATTGCTTCATGCAGCAAAATACCCGGCCAACCTGGGCCCAGTACGACGGTCATATTACCTGCAGGGGCTTCTTCCGCTTCCAGATTTACCAGTGCCTGTCTTACCGCTTCCTTGCCGTATTCCAGCGCCCGGTCCTGATCGATAAAATAGCGGTAATCACTCCGGCCGCCGCCGCCCATGCTGCCCTGTTCGCGATGACCGTTTTCTTCGACGATAACCGTTACATTCATCCGCACCAAAGGTCTTACGTCAGCCGCTAACGAGCCATCCTGATTGGCCACCAGAATACTTTCATGCACGCCGCTCAGGCTAACAATTACCTCTTCTATGCGACTGTCCAGCTTGCGGGTTTCACTCTCAACTTTGCGCAATAAATCAATTTTGTGCTGATCGGCCAATGATTTTAATGGATTGGTAACAGGATAATACTGCGGCCAGTTAGCGGCCTTAACCAGTCCAACCTGGGCGTCTTGCCCTTGCCGGACGATGGCTTTAACATTATTAGCCGCTTCCAGCAATACCGGCAGTTCAATGCGGTCGCTGTAGGCAAAACCGGTTTTCTCGCCGGATACCGCTCGCACGCCGGCACCCTGCTCGATATTGTGGCTACCCTCTTTGATTATGCCGCCCTCCATGACCCAGGATTCAGTATGGCTGGACTGAAAATAAATATCCGCTGCATCAACCGGCGAGCTCAGCAATCGGCTCATGATTTTTTCAATATCGCCATCCTGAATACCAGCCGGCATCAGAATAGCTTGTCTTGCAAGGTTTAATAGTTCCATAATTATTCTTCTTTCAAATCGTCACGTATTGTTTCATACAATGACTGTAATAGTTTTTCTGCGCCATCGGTTGACTGTGCAGCACTATTATCGTTACTGGAGCTACGATGCACACCGCGACTTGAGTTGGTTTGTTCAGCCGCATTGCCAAGCGTCGCCGTTATTTTTGTCTCTGCACCGTCATTTTCTACCGTTAGCACATAAATTACTTCGTTTTGTTTTTTGCTAAAAAAGGAGCCGCTTGAATCGTAACTGACATAATAAAGCCCCTTATCATGCTCACGATCTGTTATTTCGATTTCACTTTGCTTTAACGCAAGACCCAGAGTATTCCAGGCATCATCAAAAGGCTGTTTAATTTTTAGTTGGGGTGGCCTTGTAGTTGTCATAGAAACAGCTGAGCCCAAGCCCGTCTCATCCCGTTTTTTTGGAATTGTACTATTATCAGTTATTCGCGGTTCCCCTGCTTTTTTACTGACAGCAAGAGCAGGCGGGCGTTCCAGCATAGCCGTATCCCTATATCGACTATCCTCTGAGCCTCCGCAGGAAATCAGGCCAAAGGACAATAAGAAAACTGTAACGATGACTTTCATATTATTCACAGAAAAAACGCCGATGATTTAAAACCGGAAATGCCTCCCGCACTTTTTCCAGCCGTTCACGATCTATTTCAGCCAACACATAACCGCCACCCGTTTTATAACAATCCAGCACGACACCCCAGGGATCAATAATCATGCTATGTCCAAAGGTTTTACGACCATTTAGATGGAAACCACCCTGGTTTGGCGCAATCACATAACAAAGGTTTTCCACGGCACGCGCGCGCAGTAATAATTCCCAGTGTGCGGCGCCAGTTTCAGCGGTGAATGCAGAAGGAACCACCAGTATGTCCACACCCTTCTTGCTCATTTCGCGAAAAAACTCGGGAAACCGCAAATCGTAACAAACAGCGATGCCTAACTTGCCAAAAGGCGTGTCAATGACCAGCGATTCATTACCCGGCTCAATAGAATCTGATTCTCGGTAAACTTCATTGGTGCCCGGAACATTGACATCAAACAAATGTATTTTATCGTAACGCCCAACTCTTTCACCTTTATCGTTATAAACCAGACACGCTGCTCGCGCTTTATTGCTGTCATCAGCCACCATGGGGATGGTGCCGCCGACTACCCAGACAGCATACTTTTTAGCGACTGAAGCCAAAAAATTTTGTATAGGCCCTGAGCCATCGACTTCTTTTACTTTAAGCTTATCTGATTCATGATCGCCCATTAAAGCAAAGTTTTCCGGCAAGGCCACCAGTTTTGCACCCGCTTTAACCGCTTCCGCAATTAGCTTCTCGGCTTCCAGTAAGTTAAAACTGATATTCGGGCTTGATGCCATTTGTATCGCTGCGCATTTACTCATATCGTCTCTCATTATTGTTCTTTATTTTGCTTTAGCCATGGAAAACCGGTGATACCATTCCAGGTTTTCTGCAACAGACCATCGTTTTCATGTAGCGGAATAATCTGCGCATCCCGCCACGCTCCCTTAACCAGATACTGCGAACCAAAGAAAAACCCCTCTTGATCTTTACCTGTCAACGCTCGTCCAATTAAACCCGCTACTTTTCCCATGATTGTACCAGCAATAGGCACGGCATCAGCACTTTTTGGTACTACCCTGACAATGTAATCAACGGTTTGATTAATCAAGTCTGTGTTCCCGGTGAGGGTGATTTTTGCGGGAATTGCATCAACCACAAGGTCATTAGTAGTTGCCTTGCCCTTTAATAAACTAAAATGCCCTTTTATACTGTTAAATGTCAGGCCTTCCATAAACACATCGCTAAAATCAAGCTGAAAACGTTTTATCCACTGAGCCATTGCCAATATACCCAGCACACGGCCAAATCCCGGCTCTATACCTAAAATACGACCACTTTTAAAATTTACGTCCAGCTGACCTTGTAAATCAGCTAGCGAAAATTGATAAGGCGCCGCATTCCACTCGCCGGATAAATCAACATCGGCACTGGTTTCCGTAAGATCCTTGGTAATACCCAGCTTGGAAAGAAACTGGCCTGCTTGAGGCATGTTCAGATTGCCTTGTAGGCGGGTTTCAGATTTCTTACCATTAACTTTCCAGTCGCCTGATAAAGCAAGTTTTTGATCACTCCCCTCCAAAACGATGCGTTTAAAAGAAATACCATTAGGTATACGCTCAGTTTCCACGATCAACTGCCCAAGATCAACTGTTTGCCAAAGCGTTTTTTGACTGGTGATCGTTATTAAAGGCATTACATCCGGTACCGATGCGGGCGTTAGCCCTACAGTCTGAGACTTCAATTGTTTTAATGCGGTAAAATCCAACACCTCCATAGCCAGATTGATACTCTTAGCCCCGTTAAGATCAACGGGAATCTTAAGCTTACCCTTTGCAAATGAGCTGTCAATGTCACCCGTCCAATAATTGCCATCGGGTTTCAACACCAGATCAATAAATCCAAAATCTGTTTTTTGCCACAGCCCATGCTCGCTGTGAATTTTTATTTCCCTAAGACTATCCGCTAGTTCTGCTGTCTCACTATCCTTATCGAGTGCAAGTGATGATGCCAGACCTATCCAGTCTTGCAAAGCCAATCTTTCACGGTTGATCTCCAGCATTATTCCGGCTTTTTGTGGCTGAGCGACATTGCCCGAACCCACCAAAACATTTCCGGATTCAACACGCCGTTGCTTTATATTAAAATTGACTGCGGCTTTCAATTGGTTATCGTAATTTAAGCTAATCGGCAATAACACGTCATCAGCTAAACTAAACGTCAGGGATAATGCACGTTGCTGCTCTCTCGTTTTGGCTAAGATACCCGGTAAATCCAAGGCTATGCCTGCCAGCTTTGACTGCACAAGCAATTCCGGTGAACTGTCGTCATAAGGCAATTGCAACTTTAACTGATAATCTGTCGCTCCATCCGCCACCTGCCATCCTGGTATAGTAAATTGTTTCTGAAGATTACTAACACCGGCATGACCCGCTACATTAACGATAGTCTGAAGAGCAGAACTAAGGATATTAATCTGAATAGGATTATCTAAAGCGGTTGCTTTAATAGTATTACTATATACACCTTGTTCATTGAACTTTAATGCCCCATTGATCTGGTTAACCCACAAATCAAGCGCTTTCACTCTGAGTCTGGCATTGCTTAGCTGCGCTGAGCCATTGACTTTTGCTGTGGCTCCATCAGCCAAAGGGAGCTTTAAATCCAGTGTTACTTGCGTATTTCCTTGTGGTTCTACAGCATCCAAAAACTTATCCACGGGGGAGTTAAGTGGCGTTTGCTGCATAAATTCCAGACCTTGCAGGATTTCCGTTTCCAGTTGACCTTGAACGAGTATATGTTCACTATTACCCAATACAGGAATAGTAACCGTGGCCTGATTAATTTTTACCTTGTTACTTAAGCCCTTGTATAAATCAACCTGCAAACCACCCTGTAAAAATAACACCTCTCCGCCTAGATCTGTTAAATGCGGCCAATCTGAGTTATAAGCCAACTCTAACTGATCAACTTCAAACCGTGTTTCAAAAACACCCTGTCCGCCAGTAAACGGAAAATCGTTTAAATTACCGTAAAACAATAGCTTGCCCTTGGGCACACGACCACCCACTAAAGCATGATCCAGCCAATCAACGACCGTCTTCTTCATCGTGGTCACAGGCAAATAGCGCGTGGCCTTACTCACATCATCAACGGCAAATGCCATTTGCAGATCCAAAAAAGTCTTTTGTCCTTCCGTTTTTGGAATACGTAAACTCAATCTGCTTTTGGTCTTTAAATCGGGGGAATCCAACGCAATGACTGGACTGGATATGATCCAATCGTCCAGTGTTTGCTGCCAGGCTATCGTGCCTTTAAGTTGCGTGATTCTTAATGCCTCACGAAATAAGCCCGAAGTTTTAATGAAAGCATCTTTAGTCGCTAAATCCACACGACCTTCTTGATCACTGCCTTTTATTTGGCCGGTCAAATTTTCTATACCCGGTATTGCCGCCGATGGGGCAACGTTGATTTTGGTAAATTTTCCGTTAACCGCAAAGTGTTTTTCATCCAGGTCGGCAAACAAAGAGAATTGCTCCAGCAAACCTTTTAACTGAGCTTGTGCCAACAATCTAGACTGCTCCTCCGGCAACGGCGCAAAAAATTGTAATAAACCGGAGACTTCCTGTAAGTCCACAGACTCAACAAACAACCCCAAAGCTCTTCAATACATCATTTTTTGTGCGATCACCAGAAACGCTAAATACTGCGGCGGGCCATTTTTTATCCGCCGTTTCCAGCAAAAAATAGGGCACATCCAAGCGCCAGTGACCGTCATTGTGCTTCCAGTAAAACCGGGTATTCAGTTGCTTAACTGAATACTCACCCTTCCCTGGCCTGCTTAACTGCAACTGTTGCAATTGAGTGTCACCCACCAGCGAAACCAGTTGCGAATGTTGCAACTCACTCCAAACCCTGACATCACCGATTCCTGAATGAATGTTCATAGAAGCAGGCAAATCAATGGTTACCCATTCAGCCAGATTTAGATTTTTGCCCTCAAGAAAAATAGAACCATCAAGAGCTGAAGCTTTAAAAACATTGCCGGCAAGATTCATAGACACTGTTAATGTATCGCCAAATCTTTTTGGCAGCTTCATAAATACATTCAACCGATGCTGCTGATTGTTATTTATAATAACCAAGTCTACTGCTTCAAACTTTAGCGGACGGCTATTTCTCTTTTCATCCTGCCAGGTGACTTCACTTTGTAAAACCTCGTATTTCCTACCCTGCAACAACCACAATGGCTGGTCATCACTGGCTTTTAAGCCAACAATGGCAATACTACCGTCCTGTTTACGTTTTACTGTGAGCTTGGCGCCCACCAATGTAACCCACGCCGATGCTAACCGATCTCTGTCGATCAACACGTCGAGTAAATTAATACCCAATCGTATCTCTTTGAGTTGAATTGCTGGTTTCTCGTTTCCAGGCTGGAACTTGCGATCGGAGGATAATACCTTGATGTCCCTCAACACAAGTTCAGGATTATAACCTCGCATATTCGCCCGTATTCGCCCTATTGATACCGGCGCGCCCACAAACTCGCTAACGCGGGTTGATAAATCAGTTTTATAACTATCTATCCCCAACAAGAGTAAACGCACAACGGTTAAGCCGACTGCTGACGCAATCAAAGACCAGAAAATCAGATGCCGCGTTGCACGCTTGATGTGATGGATCATGGAGACAGGTACAAGTTTAAAGGTGCAAGGTTAAAGACAAAAAATGACATTTTTTGTTTTGCACCTTATACCTTGCACCTTAAAGCAGGACAACGTCATACTGTTCCTGATTATATTCTGCTTCTGCTCTGAATTTAATCTGCACGCCCAAAAATATTTCTAACTCCGCCAGCATGTCGGCTTCTTCATCAAGCAGCATTTCCACTACCTCATTGGAAGCCAGAACCAATAAGGTCTGTACCTTGTAAAGCCTAACTTCCCGGATAATCTCCCGGAATATTTCCAGACACATGGATTCCGCAGTTTTAAGAACCCCCCGCCCTCCACAAGCGCTACAAGGCTCACAGAGTATATGCTCAAGACTTTCACGCGTTCTTTTGCGGGTCATTTCCACTAAACCCAATACTGAAACTTCAGTAATTTTGGTTTTCGCGCGATCTTTTTCCAAATTGCGTTCCAGTGCCTGCAAAACCTGTTTTTTATGCTCATCACTTTTCATATCGATAAAATCGATAATAATGATCCCACCCAGATTTCTGAGTCTAAGCTGGCGGGCGATGGTTTGAGCCGCTTCAAGATTGGTTTTGAAAATCGTCTCTTCCAGATTACGACCACCCACATACCCGCCAGTATTCACATCCACCGTAGTCATCGCTTCGGTCTGGTCAAAAATGAGATACCCGCCTGATTTTAATTTAACTTTACGATCCAGGGCTTTTTTAATTTCATCTTCCACACTGTAAATATCAAATACCGGACATTCTCCCGTGTAATGTTCGATAACCGGCACGATTTCCGGCACAAAAACCTCGGCAAATTCAAGCAATCGAAGATAAGTTTCTTTTGAATCTACACGCACTCTATCAAGGCCTTCTTTGTATAAATCCCTTAGCGTTCTGACACTCAGCGGTAAATCCTTATGAATAAACTGTTTAGGCTTTGCGGCGTCAATTTTTTCCAATATAGACTCCCACAATTTCAGCAAAAACGTCATGTCTGCTATCAGAATCGATTCTTCCACACATTCCGCCGCTGTCCTTGCGATAAAACCGCCGCAATTATGCTCCTGCCTGAAGGCATCAAGACAAGCTCTTAACCGGGCGCGCTCAGCTTCGCATTCAATACGCTGAGATACTCCCGAATTGTTGGCATAAGGCATATAGACCTGGTAACGCGACGGAATAGATATTTCTGTGGTTAAACGTGCACCTTTGCTGCCCAGTGAATCCTTGACCACTTGCACAACAATTGGCTGACCTTCATGCAGGTAATGCTCAATGATTTCCGAACCTTTTTTTTCCAGATCCTTCGCGCATAAATCAGAAAGATGAATAAACGCCGCTTTGGGCAAACCAATATCAACAAAAGCCGCCTGCATACCGGGTAGAACCCGGCACACCTCACCTTTATAGATATTACCGACTAAACCTCGATCGCGGCTTCTTTCAATAATGAGTTCCTGCAACACACCATTTTCAATAACCGCAACACGCGTTTCCGGCGGCGTTATATTAATTAAAATTTCTTCACTCATTTGAAAAGTTCTATTCCTTGTTTAGATAAAAGTTCGGCAGTTTCAAACAATGGCAAACCGACCACACCTGAAAAACTGCCTTTTATTGATTCTACAAATAGTCCGCCCATTCCTTGAATAGCATAACTGCCCGCTTTATCAACCGGTTCGCCGCTGTGCCAATAAGCCAGTATTTCCCGTTGTGTCAAACGCCTGAAAGTCACTTCGGTAATGCTATGCGCCTGACTATGCTCACGTCCTCTCAGGGAAATAGCACTATAAACCTGATGGGTGTTACCGGACAACTGCGTCAACATAGCCAGGGCGTCAGCTTGATCTTTGGGTTTGCCCATAATCACACGTCCCAAAATAACTGCCGTATCGGCGGCTAAAACCGGTATTTCAGTTTTAAGTTGAGCGACACACGCCGCCGACTTTTCAGCAGCCAGGCGCTGTACATAAGCCAAAGGCGCTTCATCAGGCAAGGGGGTTTCATCAAGATCAACCGGATGAACTGTATAAGTGACCTTGATTTGGTCCAGCAGTTCCTTTCGGCGTGGCGAAGCTGAAGCAAGAATAATCTGTACGGACATTAGCGATGATAAGGGTGGTTATGAAGAATACTCCAGGCACGGTAAAGCTGTTCAGCGACAATAATACGCACTAGCGGATGCGGAAACGTGAGATTGGATAAACTCCAGGATTCTCGCGCCAGTTGCTTGGCAGAAACCGCCAAACCTTCAGGGCCACCGATCAACAAAGCGATATGTTGACCGCTTTCCAGCCAACGCTGCATTGCCTGGGCCAATTCGGGCGTAGTCCACGGTTTACCGGGAATATCCAACGTTACAATATGTGTGCCCTGTGGAATAACCGCAAGCATTCGTTCACCTTCGTCTTTTACAATACGGGCAACATCGCTGTTTTTACCGCGCTTACCCGGTGCAATTTCCTTGAGCACCAGCTCGCATTCACGCGGCAAGCGTTTGGCATATTCATCATAAGCTTGCTGTACCCAGCCCGGCATACGGTTTCCAACTGAAATAAGATTTATTTGCATGGGCGTGCAGGATACAGACAACAAAGAACTGATGCAATGTGATCCGATGTATAAAAATCACTCACTACAGAATCCTGTTCTTGTACCTATGCTTCTTAAGTAAAGCCCATGAACGCATTGACACTTCTTTACAAACTCAGGATTACTGTGCTTTCCAGTATAATGCGCTATCACTATTTCTCAGATATTTATTCAGCCATGTCCAAAAATGCGCCCTTCCAACGCGCCGCAGACGCGCCGCCTTTGCCCACCGGCACCGTTAAGTTTATTTTGCACTGTCTAGCCAGTTTTCGAGGTTGGATTATTTTAATGTTGATTATGGAAACCGGGCAGGCGGCAGGCAGTATTCTGGTGCCCTATGCGATTAAAGCCATTATGGACGGCGTAGCACAGGACTCGGGTGCGACAGTGCTGGAGAGCTTACGCGGGCCGTTGTTGCTATTGGCGGGTTTGAATGTGGCAGAAATCCTGTTTAGCCGGGCGAGTGGCGCGGTATTAATTATTATGGGGCCGCGTTTGCGCCAGCGCACTACGAAAGCTTTATATGCCTATTTGCAATATCATGCCCCGCGATATTTTGGCAGTCATTTTGCTGGCGCGTTAGCACATCGCATTAGCGAAACGGCGATGAGCGTTAATCACACGGTTTGGTCGGTGTTGTGCGATTTTTGGCCTATTCTGGTCACCTTCGCCGTTTCTATCGCGCTGTTATTGAACGTTCATCAGGGCTTGGGTCTGATGGTCGCGGGCTGGGTGTTCGCGTATGTGAGTCTCTCGTATGGATTGGCAACACGCTGCCAGCCTTATGCGCAGAGTTACGCGGCGACTCGCAGCCTGGTGAACGGCAAGATTGTTGACGCAGTGACCAATATCCTGAATGCCAAGTTGTTCGCACGCTTGCATTTTGAACGAGACTATCTGGACGGTTTTTTAGAAACGGAAGTCCAGGCCGGGCGTCGCACCTTTTGGTATATGGAACGGGTGCGCTGGTTCCAGTTTACAGCCGCAGCGATGCTCAAAGTTGGCACGGTGTATTATGCGTTGACTTTGTGGGACAGCGGCATCATCAGTGTCGGGGCTTTCACCATGAGCGTTGGACTGGCATTACTGATAATCAATGATGCGCGTAACCTAACCCGGCGTTTTTTAGAGTTTTTCGAATATGTAGGCAATGTCGCCAACGGCGTGGAAACCATTGTTCAAACGCATGAGATTGTCGATACACCGGGAGCATCGCCACTAAAAATTACCCGGGGCCGGGTTGAATTTCGTAATGTGTGTTTTGGTTATGAACCCAAGCAACCGGTATTTGATGGCTTGAATGTAGTGATTGAGCCGGGGCAGCGGGTCGGACTGGTCGGTTTTTCCGGTTCCGGAAAATCGACTTTCGTTGGACTGATGTTGCGTAATTATCAGCCGCAAAGTGGTCAGATTCTGATCGATGGTATGGATATTCAGCACGTCCTGCAAGATTCACTGCACGAACAGATTAGTTTAATACCGCAAGACCCCAGCTTGTTTCATCGCAGTCTCAAAGAAAATATCGCTTATGGCCGCTTGGCAGTGGACGATGAAGCCATCCAGACTGCGGCGCGTATGGCGCATGCCGATGAGTTTATTCGGGTAATGCCTGATGGTTATGATTCTTTGGTCGGTGAACGCGGGGTAAAATTATCCGGCGGTCAGCGGCAGCGGATTGCGATTGCACGGGTGATGTTGAAAGACGCGCCCATTCTGATTTTGGATGAAGCCACTTCCAGTCTGGATTCGGTTACTGAGAAAACCATACAAGAAAACCTGGATCGCGCCATGGGCCGCAAGACAGTTATTGCCATTGCGCACCGCTTGTCTACGATTGCACATCTGGATCGGATTTTGGTGTTCGATCAGGGCCGCATCGTCGAAGATGGCGGACACAATCAACTTTTGGCTCAGCAAGGTTTGTATTATCGCTTGTGGGCTATGCAGGCGGGCGGCTTCTTGCCGGAAGAGGCAGGAAGTGAGACCTATTAATGCCATGTTGACTAGCTTGATCTCTAAATTTACACCTTCTTGCAGAACTCGTGTGATGAACTATGCTTAATATTATCAAACCGCAACATCGGATTTAAAAAAATTGGAGGGAAAATGAATAATGATAGAAGGGCACAACTGAATGTCTGGGAGGACAAAGAGGAAGAAGAAGAGGCGTTAGAAATTGATTATCAGGCTTTAATGGAGTGGTGGAGGAACAATCCCATTCCAAAACCATTTCTTTTCAGTGAAATGCTTGAAATGATTACTAAAGCAAAATTCTGGGTTTGGTATCTTTATGACCAGGATCAGGATAAAAGGATATTGGATATGAAAGGTTTTTTACAGCACTATACTTTTCTTGATTAGCAAGATGCTTAAGCTGACCCAGGCCCAATGACAGTGACATGGACTTGCTGGTCGATCCCACACCAGAAACCACACTGATGGACATTGCCAAAATTCAGGTTGAAGTTGCCCGTTTGCTCAATGTCACGGTGGATGTGTTGACACCACGAGCTTTACCTGACAAATTTCGTGACCAGATTTTAAAGGAAGCGCGGGCAGTATGAACAAAAAGGATATTCTACGGATTCCCCCTTATCTTGAGTATATTGTCGAGGCGATTGAACGCATTCATCTCTATGTTAAGGATTGTTCCGAGGTTGACTTTCTGGATGATAAAAAACTCAGGATGCGGTTGTCAGAAACTTCGAGGTTATTGGCGAAGCGGCACGTAACATCGAGCAGTATCATTCTGCTTTTGCTGAATCTCATCCTGAAGTGCCTTGGGCGTTCATGTACGCCATGCGCAACCGTATTGCACATGGCTATTTTAAAGTAGATTTTGAATTGGTCTGGAAAACCATTCACGAAGATTTGCCCGAACTACATGCGTTAATAGGTCAACTGTTTACGCAACTGCTCAACGATAGCATCGTTCCAAAACATTTTCTGCAAACCGAAGCATATCATCCAGATAAAAGCGCCATTCCCGATCAGACATTAACAGCCTCCCGCTCAATAAAAGGACGCAACTCTGCTCGCATAGCCTTTTCCGTTACCAGATCAACAGGGCAACCCAATTGGTCTTCCAACAAAAACTGAACACCGAAATATTTTTTAGAAGTAGCCGGGCCATCAAAAGCCACAATAATATCGATATCGCTATTCGCCCCCGCTTCATCACGAACCGTAGAGCCAAACAAAGCCAATCGGGTCACCCCAAAGCGTTTAACCAGCTCCGGTTTGAGTTTGGCTAGAATGTCTATTGCTTGTTGTCGATTCATAGATACTTTCCCAATTTAATGACCTTTCTCATCATTCTAAACCATAAAAATGTGGGTTGATGCTTGGAAAAATGAAATTCTATGGACTTCACGCTACCGCCTGCTCAACGATGGCATCGGTCAGATGGATATATGTGCTTCAGGCTTTGTTAATGCGTGACGTTTAGGCTACCGGCCACACATAAAAACCGTTATACTGTTTTTATGAAAGAAAACAGCCTATCCAAAACAAATCGTTATTTAACAAATCCTGTCAAAGCACAGCAACTGATGACGCGCAGCATTGCCAGTTCTACAGCAATTGAAACAGGGGAATCCATTGCGGTTATTGAACAGAAAATCAACCGTCTGCGTTCTGTTGCGACTCGTGTAAAACTTGCCTGAATAGTGCTTTCATCGGTTCATAATCATCCAGTCCGGCTTGGATAGCAGCAAAATAGCGTTGTTTGTTGTCATCCATAGCCGAAAAATCCAGCATTGGCTGCCCGGCTTGTAAAGCCATAATATTTGCCAATAAACGTGAAAGTCTCCCGTTTCCTTCTCTGAAAGGATGGATCAAAATAAATTCGATATGCACCTTAGCCAGTGCATCAATCAAGCGTTCATTATCCATATTTTTACAGGGCGTATAGACGGATAAAAACTCGTTTTCCAGAGCCTGCATGAATCTTAGGAACAAGATGCGCCGCAGCAAAATGAAACTCGGCTTTACCCATATTCACGGAACGATACCGCCCCGCCCACTCATAGACATGTCCCCAACCAACGCAGGTGCCACGCAGACAAATCAGCTTACTGTAATGCTTTGCTCGTCGGTAACATCATCAAGCAGATCCTCGGTTAACTGAATCAGCAACTCCAGTTCAATATCATTCATCTCGTCTGAAATGGATAATGCCAAGCTTATTTAACAGTACAGTCCCATTAGAACCAGGCTGAAACTGCCCTTCGACGCCAAGGCCATAGCGTAACGGTCAGCCATTATTAAATTGCTCGACGATGGTGTCGGCCAGATGGATTTGAGTGGTTTGGGCTTCGTTGAGCGGGCTTTCAGGGCATCGCATAGAGCCATGAGTTCATCGACTTTGGCGACGATACGGTTTTGTTCGCTAATGGTGGTATGGCAACCATCATTGCTCAACATGCTTCTAAGTTAATGTTTTAATTGCGCTCGTTGCGGTACATCGAAATTGCATCATTTTATCTGAAGCGTCATACCATTAATTCTAGGATATAACTATTTAGGATATCTAGAACATAAATGCGAAGTAAACATGTATAAAGCTGGTTTAAATATTATCGCATCACCAACGTTTTATCACACTAATACTAAATATTCTCACATCATCCAGTGTTCCATTGCATAATTAGAATAATATCATTTTATTCAAGCTTAATGCTGGAACCTTCATTCAATAGTGAATTATTTTAGCTAATGGTATAATTCTAAGTTCGTAATTTACCTCGTCAGATATATATTTCCCTAGTTACAAATATTAGCACCCTGATCAGCATAATACTTTAGCCCAATCGCGAGAGCTCTGATGTTGAAATTGTGCCACATCCCAAACCTGCACCATTCCCACCTTTCGGCAATTCAAATGGTTTTTCTTCTTCGTAATTTCAGGCAATGGTTTTCTTTTTTGATTTTTCCTTCTTTAATCAATCGCGCTTTTTCTTCGGCGATTTTTTCCAGAGTACGCTGGCTGGTTCGTCGTTGGGGTCTTGGGGACAAGTTTGCCCATGACGGCGAGTTGGAGGATGGTTTGTTTGAGTTGGTCGATGCTGTGTTCGGTGGTGAACAGGGTGTCGAAGTGTTCGGCAATGCGCTGCTCCAAGCTGTCGCGTCGAGATTCATTGTTGCGATCAGGCTGACGATCTGGTGAGTGTGCCGAGCAGAGTTTCTACCAGGGTTTGGTGGGCGGCGATGTTGTCGTTTTGTTCTTGCTCCAGTTGGTCGCATAGCGCCATGAGTTCATCGACTTTGGCGACGATGCGGTGTTGTTCGGCTAAAGGAGGAAGAGGAATTAGCATAAAATCATCTTTACTTGACATGTTGAAATCGACACTTGCCGATATTGTAGTTTGTTCGCCAGTGCTTCAGCTTTTCAAAATATGGTATGCAAGGAGCAGATTTATAATGTGAACCAATTAAACAATGCACTTGATGCAATGATATCTGCAATGATTGACAACATAGTCCTTGTCTATACCATATGCAACTCTTCCGATTCATCCTCCGTTCACACCATAAAAAGATCACCTTTCTAAGAATAGTACTGTTTTCCACAATTCTTCATCTAACGTATTGTCAGAGTCTGACAATATTGTTAATCTCCAACACTTCCCGATTGAAAATGGTATCTGACCATTCCAGATATTTTGAGTTTTAGCATTGCTAGGTGTCTTCCCAGTATTATCTAAGCAATATTACCTAATTTTATCCCATTCCCATCTCTTTGGTAGTTCAAATGGTTTTTCATTCATCGCTAATTTCTGGCAATGGCGTTTGTTTTTTGATTTTTCCTTCTTTAATCAACTCGCTTTTTCTTCGGCAATTTTTTCCAGCAACACACTGGCTGGTTCGTCATTCGGGTCTTGCGGCACCAACTTGCCACGCACCGCCAATTCCAAAATCAGCTCACGCAGTTTTTTAATGCCATAGGCCGTTTGTTTGCCATTACTGCCTCGACCTACAGTGTTTTTTTTAATCTGCGCCGAAGTCCAAACATCAAGATGCTCTGTGATGACCTCAGCCATTTAAACTTCCCCTGCCAATGCCGAAGCACGTCGTCCGGAGGGATTGCCGGAACCCAGAGGCCAGGGATGGCAAACGATTCACATCCCTGTGATAGACATGCGAATATTCGAATAAGAAATAGCTGATTTAATCCCTGCCGGTATGACGGCTTAACTTAAGTGCTTTTTTTATCATTTGATTGTCTCCTCATTTTTTTGTGTGGGAAGTCAGGGTTCAACGCCTGTTGCAATATGCCTTTAAGCTGATCGCGCAGCTTGCAATTTCCTGCTGCTGCGTTGCATACAGTTGCAGCAACTCTTCCGGGTCGTGGCTGTATTTGTTCGCCAACATGCGGATTTTTTATGTCGAGGTTGTAGTTACGCGCCTTGATGTCATCAACGGACACTTTCCAGGCTTGTTCGCTTTGCACTCTGTGTGGCATAGCCGTCGGCCGCATCGCCCCACCAGTCGATTTCGGTTTGAAATTCTTCAAAACGCATGGGTTTGGTTTTGTTGTAACTTTTTATACCCTCGGGATAAGGGTGCTCGTAATACCAGACCTGTTCGGTCGGCTGGCCTTTGGTGAAAAACAGGATATTGGTTTTGATGCCGGTGTAGGGGCTAAACACGCCATTGGGCAGGCGCACGATGGTGTGCAGGTTGCATTCTTCCAGCAGTATTTCTTTCAGGCGGGTTTTCATGCCTTCGCCAAACAGGAAACCATCCGGCAAGACCACGGCGGCGCGGCCTTTATCTTTGAGCAGCTTGATAATCAGCGCCATAAACAGATCGGCGGTTTCACGGGTGCGCAGATTCGCCGGGAAGTTGTTTTCGATGCCGTCTTCTTCCATGCCGCCAAACGGCGGGTTGGTGATGATGACGTCGACGCGGTCTTTGTTGCTGTAGTCTTTGTAAGGGCGGCTTAAGGTGTTGTCATGCCGGATATTGGTGGGCGTGTCGATGCCGTGCAGGATCATGTTGGTGATGCACAGCATGTGCGGCAGGGCTTTTTTCTCTACGCCATGAATGGAGGCTTGCAGGGTTTCTTCATCCTGTTCCGTTTTCCGGTAATGATCGCGCTTGTGGTCAATGGTGCAGGTGAGAAAGCCGCCGGTGCCGCAAGCGGGATCGAGCACGGTTTCATGCAGTTTCGGGTCAATTTGATTGACGATAAAGCGGGTGACGGCGCGTGGCGTATAGAATTCACCGGCGTTGCCTGCGCTTTGCAGGTCTTTGAGGATTTGTTCGTAAATGCTGCCAAAGGTGTGCCGGTCGCCGGTGTTGTTGAAATCGATTTCACAGATTTTGTTGATCACCTGGCGCATCAAGGTGCCGGACTTCATGTAGTTGTAGGCGTCTTCAAACACATCTCGCACTACTTGCGCCCGTATTCCGGTTGGGCCATGCAGGGGCAGTTTATCCTTTAAAGTCGGGAACAGTTGCAGGTTGACGAAATCGGACAGTTCATCGCCGGTCATGCCTTCGGGGTTTTTGGCCCAGTTGCGCCAGCGCAAATGTTCGGGCAGCGGGGAATGGTAGTCGTCTTCGAGCAAGTCCAGCTCGGCTTCACGATCATCGAAGATTTTTAAAAAAAATAGCCATACCAGTTGACTGATACGCTGGGCGTCGCCATCCACACCGACATCTTTGCGCATGATGTCTTGTATGGATTTAATGATGCCGGAAACATTACTCATGCAGATTCTTCCTTTATATAGTTGGGGTAATTTTTCGTGGACAAATCAATTTTGAAGCTTGAATATTCTTGTTCTAATTCCTGGATGGCTATTTCGTATTGGTCTTTGCCGCCAAACACCTGGTTAATAATTTCCACCGGAGTGCCTATATCGCTGAAGGGTTTTAGTTTGAGCACTTTGGCGCTTTCCAGGGTGCTGATGCCTTCATCGGCGTATTTATCAAGCAATGCAGTCAACACCGCTCGCGCCTGTTCGCCATATTGGGTGAAGTAATTGCGTTTTTTAACGTTGTTGGCTCGTTCTTTTCGTGTCAGCGGCGGCTGGTCGTAGGCGATATGACAGATAAGATCAAAGTCGCCATAGTCCTTGCCGATTTCCGTGGCGAGATTATCCAGAACAATGCCGTATTCTTCCAGCAGATCAATGATGGCTTGTTTTTTCTTGGCACTTTGCCAGCGTTGCAGAAAATCATCCAGCGAGGCAAATTCGGTTTGAATCTGCTTGCGGGTAAAATCCCGGTACGATTCGGTAATCAGCGTGCCATCAGGGCCCAGGTATTCGATACGCTCGGCAATGATTCTGACCTCGACGCCGCTGACTCTGACTTTGTAAACGCCGGTTTCTTCATTGACTTCATCATCGTCATTTTCATCTTCAAGTGGTGGGTCCGGTGGAACAGGGTCGTCGTCCTCATCAGGTTCGTAAATCACGACCGGATCGCCGTCGAAATCCGGGTCCCTGAACAGTTCGGTGGCTTTCTTGAAATCCATGATGGTGAAGAAATATTTATTGTATTCTTCATCGATGCGGGTGCCGCGCCCGATGATTTGCTTGAATACCGTCATTGATTTGATGTTTTTATCCAGCACAATGAGTTTGCAGGTTTTTGCATCAACGCCGGTGGTTAAAAGTTCTGACGTGGTAACGATGACGGGGAAGGTGCTTTCGGGATCAATAAAGTTGTCGAGTTCGGCTTTGCCTTCCACGCTGTCGCCGGTGATGCGCATGACGTATTTCGGGTTATCTATGGCCAGTTGCCCGGCGGCATTAACGATAGCAGACACGCATGCGTTCGGCATGGTCGATGTCTTCACAGAAGATAATGGTTTTGGCGTAGGGGTCGGTTGCCTTGAGATATTTCATGACGCGTTTTGCCACCAGCTTGGTGCGCTGATTGAGAACCAGGATGCGATCCATATCGGTCTGGTTATAGGTGCGGCTTTCAATTGGCTTGTCCGAGGTCGTCAGTCATGCCGGAGGGCGGCGACCAGCCATGGATGTCTTTGTCGATATCAATGCGGATGACTTTATAGGGCGCGAGAAAACCATCCTCAATACCTTGCTTGAGGCTGTAGGTATAAACCGGATCGCCAAAATAGGTCATGTTTGAAACGTATTTTGTTTCCTTGGGCGTTGCGGTCAAGCCTATCTGTATGGCGCCGGAGAAATAATCGAGGATTTCACGCCATGCGGCATCATCTGCGGCGCTGCCCCGGTGGCATTCGTCGATAACGATCATATCGAAGAAGTCGGGTGAGACATTTTTAAAAATCTTGTCTGCTTCGTCCGGGCCGGTGATGGCTTGATAGAGACCCAGGTAAACTTCGTAGGACGGGTCTATTTTCCGGTTTTTAATTTTGGTCATGACCGAGCCAAAGGGCTTGAAGTCATTGACCAGGGTTTGATCGACAAGAATATTACGGTCAGCCAGAAATAAAACACGCTTGATGGCTTTTGCCTTCCATAAGCGCCAGATGATTTGGAAGGTAGTGTAGGTTTTACCGGTACCGGTTGCCATAACGAGCAGAACGCGTTTTTGCCCGTTGGCTACGGCTTCAATGGTACGGTTGATGGCTTCTACCTGGTAATAGCGGGGCTCTTTACCTCCGGCATCCAAATGATAGGGCTGCACAACAAGCGCTTCGGCACTTGTCTTTAATGCCCCGATGTATTTTGTAGCGTTGCCATAATTCTGCCGGTGGCGGAAAGGAATCAAGCGGAAATTCGCGTTTCGATAGCCTCGCCATTCATTCTTACTTTGTTATGAGATGCGAAAGCGTCGCCATTCGAGCTGAATGCACTGGGTACTTCCAGAATTCCGGCATAACCCAAGCGCTTGTTGCAAGCCGTGGCTCACCGTGTGTTTATTGTCCTTGGCTTCGACCACAGCAACCGGAACATTGGGTTCCCAATACAGCACGTAATCAGCGAATTTTTTCTTTTTCTTGTTGCGAGAAGACAGATTGCCCCTGACGATGACAGGGCCTGGCGTCAGGGTCACTTCGCGCCTGATTTGCCTCATGGAATCCCAGCCCGCGTTTCTGATTGCGGGCGTTATGAACAGATCGGAGATATCTGTTTCGCTGAGTGCTTTTTTCTCTTTGCTATCCATTAACTGAAATCCCATAAAATGAAACGAAAGTGGTCGCTCTCGTAAAGATTGCCGTGAACAATAGCATGGATGGCATCAATTTGGCAGGCTCTTGAATTTTTGGGGTCCGATTCAAGTAAATCCTGTAAACAGGATAACTTTATATTTATTCGTAAAAACCTCAGTTAGTCCACGAAAAGCACGAAAGACACGAAAAAATCAGTATGTTGTATTACGTGGCCAGTCACCCTTTGGGTGACGAACTATAATTTCATATCTCTTTGAATACTTTTGTGCTTTTCGTGTTTTTCGTGGATCAAATGATTTTTCTAGATTCGTGGATAATCAACCCATTGCTTCCACCTGCACCAGATTGTCAGAGAATGTCGGTGCATTGCCCATATTGACGAGTTCGGCTGAACTGATACTGTTAACCGTGCCCTTGTTTAATTGCCGCCAATAACCGAGCGTTGCGACGATCAATCCGGGATTCACATCAGCGGTGATCCTGGCAGCGCCTTCAAAGGCGCCACGGTCATTGAAGACCCGCACCGTGTCGCCGTTATTGATGTTGCGATCATCGGCATCAAGCGCATTAATCAGCACGAATTGTTCACCCTGCCCTTTGATTTTGTGTTCCATATTGGCATAACACGAATTAAGGAAACCATGGCTTTTTGGCGAGATGATACTTAAGGGATATTTTTTCGCCAGTTCAGGATTGGTTGCCGCCGTTTCTCTGGAAGGCACATAATCCGGCAATGAATCCAACAATTCGCCGGACTGAAAGCCTTCATACATCTGTCGAAAAGGTCCTGCGACAAAATTGGTTGCGCCTTCAATTTTAAATTCACATTTGCCGGAGGGTGTCGGGAAGTTACCCGCTTTATGCGGCGCACGATTATCTTTGGTTCCGACGTTAAGACGGGCAAAACCCTTGTCACGCAGATAAGCCAGATCGATGCCCTGACAAGCGGGTGCATCCCAGTCTACATAATTTTCCAGACATTCCGAATCCGACCACTGAAAATTCTCTTCTTCATAGCCCATACGCGCAGCCAATCGCCGGAAGATTTCGTTATTTGGGATGGCTTCGCCTGGAGACTCAACACATTTGGCATTGTAAGTCAGATACAGATGTCCCCAGGACAAAATCATATCTTCCATCTCCGCACCCATAGACGCAGGCAACAGAATATCGGCATAGGAGGCCGTATCAGAGATGAAATGTTCCGCCGAAACCAGAAACAGGTCTTCGTTCATCAGGCCTTGAACAATCTTGTCGGTCTCCGGCGCTTGGGTGACAGGATTTGCATTCCAGCACATCATGGCTTTAATCGGCGGCCCGGCAGGCGGCTCATCGGTCAGGGCGCGGCCAATCTGTAACGCATTAATAACGCGCGTGCCCTCAGGAATCAAATCCGGCCGGCAAATGACATCAAACTTGTAGGGGTGTTCCCAGACCGGAAACTGTAATGCGCCACCGCCGACATAACGCCAGGCACCCGTCAAAGCGGGCAGGCAGCTGACTGCGCGAATGGTTTGACCGCCGCCATAATGTCTTTCAAGCGCTACGCCAAGGCGAATTGCCGCAGGTTGTGTGGTCGCATATTCGCGAGACAGTGTGCGAATAACTTCGGCAGGAATTCCGGTAATGGCTTCCGCCCATTCCGGTGTTCGCGTTTTTGCACGCTCTTTTAAGGCTTCAAAACCGACGGTGTAAGTTGTCGACATAATCCTGATCGAGCAGGTTTTCTTCAATAATCGTATGGATCATCGCCATCGCCAACGCGCCATCCGTACCCGGCTTGGGCGCAATATGCCAATCGGCTTCTTTAGCTGTTTTAGACGCATAGCTATCGATTACGACAACTTTTGCGCCTTTTTTCTGGGCTTCTTTGACAATATGCCAGTGATGCAAATTGGTGCTGACCGAATTACAGGCCCAGATGATGATGTATTTGGCATGAATAAAACTTTCTGGATCGACACCGGCCGTCGGCCCCACGGTTAACAGCCAGGCAGTACACGAACCCTCCCCGCAAAAGGTACGCTCAGTGACGGTAGCGCCCATGCGATTAAAGAAAGCGTCGCCCCCGTTCAGCCCATGAACCAGACCCTGATTACCTAAATAACTATAAGGAACAATTGCCTGCGGGCCATGTTCAGCAATAATGGTCTTCCAGCGAGTAACAATTTCATCCAGCGCTTCATCCCAGGTAATACGCTGAAACTGTTTACTGCCTTTTGGCCCAACGCGGCGCATCGGATATAACAGGCGATCAGGATGATAATGCCGCTTTTCATAATCTTTCAATTTAACGCAGAGACCACCGCGCGTCATTGGATGATCTGGATTTCCTTTAACACCGGTCAACTTGCCGTCTTCAACCTCGAACACCATTGAGCAGGTATCCGGACAATCATGCGGGCAACCGCCGTGATGCGTTGTTTTTATTGTTTCAGCCATTGTATAGTTCCTCGCCACGCCTAACGTTAAAAGGGCAAAACAGTAATCATAGCAACCATTTGATAATTTTATAATGTTTGTTATGATTAAAAACTTAGATGAGGATTTTCGAACCTGGTTTGTTGATCAGGTTGACGGTAAAGCCGATAATCCGAAAGACAAATTATTGGCTATTTTTGATGTAATTGGCGAATGGATGGAAACCTACAGCAATGTTAAATCAAGTTTTTGTGAGGTTTCCAAGATGCCATTTCTGTTCCATTACACCATAGTTCACCACAGATAAATCACCATGAAACCATTATTCGTATTGATAGTCCTCGCTTTGCTGACCGGGTGTAGTAGCCTCACTCTTGCGCTAAAGTCTGTTCAGCGATTCTATTCTGATTTGACAAAATCAAAGGCCGGCGAAAGGGTCTCAGTTGATATGGCCAATGCTTCTAAAGTACAAACTTCGGCGCATGTAGATAAGTTGCCATCACCGTCATCGATAGACCTATCCAAGAGCACAAACAAGCCGCCAGCAACTTCAACAGTCGCTCCGGCGACGCCACTTGATCGTGGTCCGTTTTCCCCGTCCAAGATTCTTAAAGTCGGCTCACGAGGTGAGGCGGTGCTGTCGTTGGAGAAACGGCTTAGCGAACTTCGTTACGACGTGGGTGCTGTAGACGGTTTTTACGACCAACAGACGTGGCAGGGCGTCGTGGCGTTTCAGAAGTACGCCAGATTGAAGCGCACCGGTACGTACACGCTTGAAACACAGAAAGCATTGCATCTGGCAATGCTTTCTGAAGGACTATATCCCGAGTTGGGCTTGCCTCGCATCGAGATAGATCTTAAGCGTCAGGTGCTACTGTTTTTCGATGAGCAAGGACTCAACCGCGTTATCGCTGTATCAACGGGCTCGAATCGCAAGTATTGCGAAATATCGAAAAAATCGGGAGAACAGGTTTGCGGTGTTGCCCGCACGCCTCGAGGTAAGTTTCGCATTCAATGGAGAATTTCCGGTTGGCGCGAAAGTGATCTTGGAAAGCTTTATAACCCCTTGTATTTCAATGGCGGATTCGCAATTCATGGTTCGCTGTCAGTGCCTGCCTCCAACGTGTCCCACGGTTGCGTCCGCATATCTATAGAAACGTCAATATGGTTTTACGACACCATCAAAAACGGTACCCCGGTCATCGTGTTTGGTTAATTTTTGCGTTGAATTTGACCTGAGAGATACTTCTAAAAAAAACCAGTAAATTTCAGATCAGGCTTGAACTAATACAAATTCTGATCTGTCCAATTCGTTTAAACTTTTTCATAAAAGTGTTATATGAGTTAAACCTTTGAATGAGCAATTATTAAAAAACATGAAGATTGACGAAGATATTACTATCGCATCAAGACGCAAGTTTCTGAAGAAGCTGGCTTATGGATCTGTGCTGGCATTGAGCGGATGCGGGGTTGAAACAGTGGCCGTTCGACAGGTGGGCCAGCAGGGACACGACCATACGCATATACAACCTATCTATGGTCCTGGATACAAAACGCTCTCCTTCGAACATACGCATACCGGCGAAAAATTAAAGTTAACCTATTTTGAACGCGGCAATTATATTAAAGACGCATTGCAAGAAATCAATTATCTGCTTCGTGATTTCCGTACCGATGAAATTCACCCCATTGATACCGCATTACTGGATCAGTTGTTTGATCTGAAGCAAACACTGGGTCTTAATAAACCTTTTCATATCATCTCCGGTTATCGTTCACCGTTTACCAATGCCCGCTTACGCAAACATAGCCATGGGGTTGCTGAACATAGTTTTCACTTGCGAGGCAGGGCTATTGACATAAGGGTTGAAGGAGTTTCTTCAAAAACAATCAGAAACGCAGCGCTAGCTATGGCGCAAGGTGGCGTGGGTTATTATCCACGGAGTAATTTTGTCCATTTGGATTCTGGTAGGTTTAGAACCTGGTAAAAATGAAAAATCAGGATGGCTTTTAAGTAGGTTTCATAATTATTGAAAAGGACCCACTGAAATTTAGTTGTAAAGGAGAGTCCGGTGAAAAAAACATTGCCCACCAATACCTTGAGAATGGTGATAACAGCCTTGGTGGCTCTATCAGCCGGACTTCTTTCAAGTTGCGGAGTCGAGTTGACGCAGCCTCTTACCACCACTCCAAAATCTGAAATGAAGTTGGCAGGGGATACTTCTTCGGGAGCTGTCAACACCAACGTGACCAAGCCCGAATTTGACTCTTTCGGAATCATCACTCACAAGAATTCAGTCCCGGATTCCTACATTGTCCAGTTCAAGGACGAGAAGGTGGTGGCCAAAGGCCAGAACCTGATGCTCAACATGGATCTCGCGAGGAACATCGCGGCCATGGTCGTCGAGGAGAACCAGCTCAAGAGCGTTAAAATGAGGCATGTCTTCAACGCCGCCATCCGTGGGTTCTCGGCTAAGATGACCCACGAGGAGGCGGCGATCCTGGTCAAGGATCCCCGTGTCCTGCTGGTGGAGCAGGATGCCTATGTCCACCCCAACGCCGTGTACACCAGTCCCGGATGGGCACTGGATCGGATTGACCAAGCCAGCCCAACGCTGAACAATTCCTTCGCGACGAACCTAACCGGGGCCGGAGTCCACATCTACAACCTCGACGATGGTGCTCTCTCCACCCACACTGAGTTTGCCGGTCGGCTCCAGTGCGGCGCTGCCAACAGCCCGGACATCCAGGGTGGTATGTCAGGTGGATGCGTCGAGGGAGCCAAAACGTTCAACAACAGCATAAGCATCGGGAGTAAGGCTCGTTACACGCCCTCCCCAGCGGCCATCTCCGGGAACAAGGTCATGGTGAAGATCTACGGTGGAAACGGGGATGCGGATCTCTATGTGAAGAAGGGTTCCGCGCCCACCACCTCGAGCTACGATTGCCGCCCCTACACTTCGGGCAACACAGAGACCTGCGACATGTCTTCCTTCGGAGCGGGCACTTACTATATCATGGTCTTTGGTTACCGCGCCGTGACCGGGTTGAACTTGGAGGGATTCGATGCCTGCGCCACTACCAGCCAGGGAGCATACGGGGATGCCTGCGCAAGCGGGAAGAGCGGTTCACACGGGACGGGGACACTTAGCCTCTCTGGCGGAGCCACCGCTGGTGTAGCGAAGTTAGCCACCCTGCACACCATCCGGACGATGCCCAATTCAGGCGATGGTCTTATGTCTGATCAGGTCGCGGGCTTTAATTGGGTCGCAGCGAACAAGGGCTCGAACATTTCCGTGATCAACTTCAGCATCGGAGAGGACGGTATCTACGCCATCCAGGACAATGCCATCACCGCCTGCGTCAACGCCGGAATCTTCGTAGCGGCCGCCGCTGGGAACAACATGGAAGACGCTGCGAAAGCCTCCCCCGGCTCCAGTCCGGCAGCCTTCGTGGTAGGTGCTACCTCGCAGGGTGATTCGGTCGCCAGCTACTCGAACTGGGGCGCTGCCGTGGATCTTTGGGCTCCGGGCTCTGGCGTGTTGCTCGCGACCAATACCTCCAACACCGCTTTCACGACCGATAGCGGAACCTCTTTCGCCTCACCCCTCACTGCTGGCGTGGCCGCGCTGTATCGCGGGCTAAACCCGAGCGCCACCGTGCCCGAGGTCAAAGCCGCCATGCTCAGCGCCGCTGCCAGCGGCAAGTTGACCGGTTATTTAGGTCCGGCCGACAACGTAGCCCCTAATCTATTTCTGCAGAGCTTCGGAACGAGCTGCGGGGATACCGTGTGCAACGGCATCGAGACTACCGCAACCTGTGCGGGCGACTGCCCGGCCGACGGTGGCGGTACTTGTCCAGGAGTTAATTGCACCACTTGGCCGCAATCGAACCTCTCTACCACCAGGGATGTAATGAAGCAGATTGGCACTGTCACTTGCAATAATCCCACCATCACATCGTCGGGCGGCCTGCCTGATGCTGATCTTTACGTGAAGATTGGTGGCTGGCCAACTTACTCGTCCAAGACCTGTGTGTCGGAGTCCTCTAACAACGTTGAGACCTGCAATATGGCAAACGGCAACGTAAAATACTATATCAGTATGTACGGCTACAACAGCGCACCCTCTGGAGTAACTTTTTCCGTGGTTTGCCATTAGGAATTAACGGTTCTCTGATCTTCCCCAAAGTCCAAAGCCACTCATTTTCATCCTGGATTAGCGGCACCGTTCTGATTGTTATTTGTTCCACCGAATCCGAACTTTCTTGCCTGACCTAGTAAAAATCAACAGCACTTCAGACTTAACATTCCTCGCTTTTACCATGAGAGCAAGTAGTCCATTGACTTTGGAATACGGAGTTGCGGAAGGCACGCTGGGGAAATGCACGATAGTCCAGACTGGGTTAGTAGAAAATGGAAAGGGTAGAGCCTTGTCGGATGGGTTCCCGGTGGAAAATATTAATCTATCCGTAGCCGGAAAATAACTTCAATAAAAGGCCAGAATGCCGAAAGTTGCGATGCAAGCTATAAGTAATGAAAATTAAATAACTCACAGCCTTGTACGGCGGAAAAATTGAATGTAGGGTATGTTATTTTTGCCCGATATTTCGATGGTTAAATATGGAAATGCCTATCGGTTTATCCACCTCCGTCCCTTCACCGAATACCGAAATGCCGGTCAACGATAAAGCTGTTGCCTACATTTTTTATTTACGCTGTAACCGCAGTGAATTAAGAACAACCGAAATGGAGCTTAAAGCCATGGCCGCTGAGGCGATCATGGGATTGAGCTTACCCAGCGCCGCTACTGGAATTGCCACCGTGTTGTAGCCCAGCGCCCAGAACAGGTTTTGCTTGATGATGCTTAAAGTTGCGCCGCTCAATTCCATGACGTCTGCGATTTTATTAATATCGCCGCTAACCAGGGTAAGATCGGCCGTTTCAATGGCGACATCCGTACCGGTCCCGATGGCAAAACTGACATCTGCAGCTGCCAGGGCAGGGGCATCATTAATGCCGTCACCAATCATGCCTACTTTATTGCCTTGGGCTTGTAACTCGCGGACAATTTCGAGTTTCCTTTCCGGCTTGGCATGCGCAATAACGGCATCAATACCGACTTGCATGGCAACGTAACGTGCTGTTTGTTCGGTATCACCGGTAACAATCATGGGTTTGATCCCAATCCTGCGTAGTCTTTCGATAGCTTTGCCGGCGTTTGCTCTTGGCCGGTCGGCGATGCCAAACAGGGCGGACATCTTGCCATCCACGCCAACATAAACCGGGGTCTTGCCTTGTTCGGCCAGGGTTAAGGCGCGTTGCACGAAGGCATTGACATCAACGCCTGACTGTTCAAGCCAGGCGCGGTTACCAACGAGAACATCGCAACCGTCCACGCGAGCAGTAATACCGTGACCTGGGATATTGTTGAATTCATCGGCCTCGATAGGGCTAACATTTCGATCCAGGGCATAAGCGACAATAGATTTCGCGAGAAAATGCTCGGAACCATTTTCTGCGGCGGCGGCCAATGCCAATATCCGTTCTTCACTTTCTTCGGAAACGGTAATAAAATCGGTGACCCGAGGCTTGCCTTCGGTAATGGTTCCTGTTTTATCGAACACAATCGTCGTTAACTTTGAAGCCATCTCCAGACTGGCTCCATTACGGATATATACACCGCGCCGTGCTGACTGCCCGGTGCCGACCATAATGGCCATCGGCGTTGCCAAGCCAAGCGAACAGGGGCAAGCGATCAGTAGTACGGCTATGGCATTGCTGAATGCGGTTCGAAAACCCGCACCAACTGCCAGCCAGCTCAGGAATGTAAGAGTCGAAACCGCCATCACGGAAGGTACAAAAACAGAAGAAATGCGATCAACGGTTTTTTGAATGGGTAATTTGGATGATTGGGCCTGATCCACCATATGGATGATATTCGCGAGAAAAGTATCAGCACCGACGGCGGTGACTCGCATCTTTAAAGCGCCATTGGCATTGATACATCCGCCCACCAGACGATGCCCCGGTTCCTTGACAACGGGTATGCTTTCACCGGTAACCATCGATTCGTCTACCGTCGAAATTCCCTCAATTACAATGCCGTCAGTCGGAATCTTTTCGCCCGGGCGTACCAGTAATATATCGCCAATCAGAACGTCCTCTACGTTGACCGTAACTTCCTTGTTGCCGTGAAGTACTGTCGCGTTTTGCGGTTGCAAATTAACCAGTGTGCGGATAGCTTCATGGGCTTTGCCTTTGGCCTTTTCCTCCAGGTAGCGGCCGATCAGTACGAAGGTAATGATGCCGGTCGCGGAATCGAAGTACAGTCCCCGTTTACCTGCCAGCAGTGACGCCACGCTATAACCATACGACGAACCCACGCCTAAAGCAATCAGGCTGTCCATGTTGGTAGCACGCTGCTTGGCCAGTTTTATGGCTTTTTCAAAGAACGGCCAACCTGCCCAAAGCACAATAGGCGTGGCGAGCAGATGTTGTGCCCAATGCCAAACTCTGGACGCAGGCGCAGCCATGCCGATCATCATGACAGGCAAACTTAGCACGGCGGACAGAACGGCCCGCCGCCTGGCGTCAATCAGGCGATTCTTTTCGCGCACAATCATAATTTGACGTTGTGCCAGACTATCAAGACTGTGTGCCTTGTAGCCCATCTTGTCGATTAGCGTGCACAAGGTTTCTTTGTTGACCCGGCCAGTCACAGCAGCCGTTTCCGATGCGAAATTGACGTTTGCCGAGGAAATACGTGGATTCCGCTTTAGCAGCATCTCGATTAAAAGTGCGCAGGATATGCAAGTCATCCCATCGACAGTAAGATTGAATTCCTGTTCAGCGATGCTGATATCAGCATCTGTAGGCACCAATTGTGAGGTGTTACTAGGTGTGGCTGTGGGTTTTCTTTTACCCAGATTCGCCAGTAATGCATCCAACAGGGTGAACAGCTTCGCTTTTGGCAGCTTTTTGGGGTCAAAATGGATAACCAGAGAGGCAATATCAGGAACAGTGCTGACTTTTTCGATGCCATCCCGTTTTTGCAGCATAATCTCCAGAACACAGGCTCGCTCCGGATCTTTGAGCAAAATAGGGGAAATAATACGAACTCGGCGGTTCAGTGCATGAACCACTTTGCCATGAGTCAGGCTGCCGGTATGAGAAGACTTCATTTCAGTGTCCTTGATAGTGATATTTCAGAAATTCCAGACCGGCTTTGTCTTGAAGCAAAACAGCATTTTCGAATGCTTCCATTGCATGAGCAGGATTTATTTTGAAGCGTCCTCTTCTTCGGTGTCTTCCTGTGCTTCCGCAAGCAGGTCTTTAAGATTTTCTTTTTGCCGTAATACAAAATCCTTGCTTTGCTCTGCGGTTTTGCTTGAGATCGTTATAATTTGTTTACGATATTTATGCGCTAAATAACCCGCGGCAATACCCAGACTGAACATGACAAGTGGATGTCTGGCAAGTGTAGTCATGACGCCTTTGCCGGTTTGTACGATTGTTGTTGCCGCCACGGCTGTAGCGACACCCTTTGCTACGACCTCGACTTTGGATGAGTGACTGCCTTCCATTGCCATTTGCCCCTTGCCGGGTTCAATGTTGTTTGAATGTGTTCCTGAAGAGATGTGATTCATCGAATACCTTATATTTTGATTGTGAATTATTTAAGTCAATTTCGATAGCCAAGTCAATCAATATTTGAGCGAACATTAATATTTAATTTGCCCGGTCATTGCTACTCGGATCTAGTTAAAAAGAGGAAAATACGCGAACAATATACGCCTGGATTCACCCAGCAGAAACTAATTTTGAGCCAATGTTGCCTCGTTCTAGAACATGGGGAGTCAATCGATACTTGACCCGAATATTAGTATTCAATAATCTATGCCTGATTTGCTCCACCCAGCCTTTTACTAACGCTAAACCTTACACCCCTCTATGCCAATACGGAGAATTCCACCCATGCCCACTAACCAATCATGAACGCTACAAACGAGGAATTACAACCTGGCTCGACTCATCCGCGAACCAATGCCTTGTTCACGGCATTAAAAAAGATCGCCGCAGTCACGATTGCGCTCATCGGGATTAGCTTTATTCTTTGGCTCGATAGCTGGTACATGAATCATTCTGATATGCCCAAGATCAGTGAAGACATGGGTTATGGACTGTTGACCCTGATTGGTTTCCTGACCAGTTTTCACTGCGTGGGCATGTGCGGGCCTCTGATCCTCGGCTATACGGCGAAAAGCGCCACCAATGGACATAAATCCTATGCCACGCATTTCCTTTACGGAATCGGTAAAACGCTGTCCTATACGACTATCGGTGCATTGTTTGGCGCGTTTGGCTCGGTTGTCGCCTTTACGCCCTACGCGCAAGGCGCAGTCGGTGTCGCTGCCGGGGTTTTTCTGATCCTGTTCGGCTTGCACATGCTGGATGTGTTCCCTGCTCTGAGTCATTTCCACCTCAGGACCCCGAAGTTTGTCATGCGCTTCGTGGGCAAGGAATACCGCAAACGTAGCAACCCTTTCGTCATTGGACTCCTGAATGGCCTGATGATTATTTGCGGGCCATTGCAAGCCATGTACGTGATGGCTGCCGGCACCGGGAGCTGGTCTCAGGGCGCGGCCATTTTGTTTTTTTTCGGCATCGGCACGTTGCCTTTACTGTTGGGCTTCGGGTTTCTCACCAGTCTGCTTTCGGCAAATCTCACGCCCAAATTACTGAAAGCCTCGGGCTTTATCGTCATGATTCTGGGGGCAATCATGCTTAATCGGGGGCTGGCGGTAACGGGCACAGGCGTGGACTTCAATACCCTGGTCGCACGCGTGTCGCAACAACTGTCACCGACCGTGGCGGAAACCCCGATATGCGACACTGAGCAAACCATCAATATGGACATTCTGAAAAGCAGCTTCTCACCCAACCAATTTACGCTGCGAAAAGGGATTCCGGTCAAGTGGGTGATTGAGGGTAAGGAAATGAACGAATGCAACAAGACGATCGTGATCCCTCAATACAAGATGAAAATCGAGCTGAAAGAAGGAAAACAAATTATCGAATTTACACCACCGGAAAGTGGCGTGGTCCCCTGGAGTTGCTGGATGGGGATGATACCCGGAACGTTCATAGTGGTAGACGATGTGGCTTCTACCAAAAAAGATGAAGCGCCGGCTACCCAGCCCACCGGGGAGATCGAAGCCTATCGCCAACGCGTTGTCCATGACGTCAGGCAGTTATGGCAGCGTCTGGAGTCCTTTTATCAGGATGTTTGGGCTGGAAAGTAACTTCAAAGCGTAAATAATGTTCGCCAGACCTGTCAGGTTTTAAAAACCTGACAGGTTTCTTTTCTGCAAATAACGCCAAAACGCAGCACTTGCCCCCATTAGACAAGAATATTTGTATAATCGGCAAAAATAAGAATACGGAAGATCCAGCGCTTAATGCAAAAGTGTGTCATATCACATACTAACACTGTGTTATATAACACAGTTTAATTACCCTTTATAGAAGATAATCATATAGTCGACTGATTAACAAGAAATAATTTTTTTCGGCACAAACCATGCTTTAATTTATCAGATAAAGTTTTTGAATATCCTTATTTTCTAATATTCAACTATTCATGCTTGCCACCCTTAAAATTATTATCGCATAATGAAATACATGAGCGATTAAGTGTCTGCTAAAGCCACAAGGCAAGAGGTGGATTTCAGCGTCTGATGCCATGACATAGTGCCGTGTTCATGACGACTTTTCCTATAAGGCTAAGTTATGATTACTTGATCCTTTTTCCAGGGTCGTCATTCTGGCAGGGATTGCCGGAATCCAAGCCCCATGGATGGGTTTAAGCTCGCCATCCATGGCACTGGATACCCGCTTCCCGGCGGGCATGACGTGCATACGGATAATCTGACAAAGTAAAATTAGAGGATTCACAATTATTGCAATCATGAGAAATTCCTCATTATTTTTTATCTATATTACCAGTGGCGCTGTTTTATTGAGCCTTCTGCTGGTGCATGCGTCTTTTAGCGAAAGCGCCCGGCAAGCCAACCTCGAGGAAAATGCGATGTTGGTGAAAAAGCTGAAACTGACGGATCTGTGCCTTTTCACCGAAGCCCGCTATACCCGGCATCTGTCCCAGGCCGATTTGAACACCCCGTTCCAGGATCACCCAATGTCGCTGGAACACTTCCCGTCCGGTTCGTTTACCCAGCCACCCGAAAGAAATAGCGAACGCCCATGAGACACTGGATTGAAAAGCAACGTTACATCATAGACTTCACCATCTCTTCGCTGCTGCGCAGAAAAGTGAAAAATTTTGGCTTGCTGGCCTTATATACGCTCATCGTCTTTATATTGGCCTCGACGATGTTCTTCACTTACTCCATCAAAAAAGAAGCCTCGCTTATCCTGAAGGACGCACCGGAAATTGTCGTGCAAAAAATAGTTGCAGGGCGGCACGATCTGTTGCCGGTCAGTTATATCGATACCATTAAAAACATTCGCGGTGTGGCTGCCGTCGAAAGCCGGTTATGGGGTTATTACTACGATAGCCTGGTGAGCGCCAACTACACGCTGCTGGTACCGCCTGCCAATGGTAGTTCTGCGGACAATGCCCAGTCATCCGCCAAAACCACGGTGGTTGAAAGTGAATCCGGCGCCGATAACTCAAAACCCCTGTTTGAACTTAACGGCGCGGTGCTTGAGCCTGGAACGCTGATTATCGGTAACGGCATCGCACGTCTTCGCAATATCGGCAAAGGCGATTTCATGCCGTTTCTTGCTTTTGACGGCAACGTGATGAACTTGAGGATTGCCGGGGTATTGTCCTCACAATCCGAACTGGTCTCCTCGGATTTGATGTTGATTACCGGGGAAGACTTTCGAAAACTATTCGGCATCGACAACAGCTATGTGACCGATCTTACCGTCGTCGTCAACAATCCCAGCGAGATTGCCACGGTGGCATCGAAAATAAAGAAACGCCTGCCCCAAGCCCGGCCGATTATCCGGGACGAGATTCTGAGAACTTACGATTCCATTTTTAACTGGCGCGGGGGCATGATGATCGTCATTTTCTCTGCGGCCGTGCTCGCCTTCGTTATTTTTGCCTGGGACAAGGCCTCGGGTTTGAGCGCCGGTGAAAGACGGGAGATCGGCATACTCAAGGCGGTAGGCTGGGAAACCTCGGACGTCATCCAGATGAAATTCTGGGAAGGCGCCATGATTTCGCTCACGGCATTTTTTACCGGCGTGATTCTGGCTTATGTGCATGTCTTTTTCACCGGTTCTCTGGTATTCGAACCGGCGCTCAAGGGTTGGTCAAGTCTCTATCCCAATTTCGAGCTGACGCCTTTTGTCAATCTCGAACAACTGACTACGCTGTTCTTTCTGACTGTGGTTCCTTATACCGTGGCGACCATTGTGCCCATTTGGCGGGCTGCGACCATCGACCCTGATTCGGCGATGCGTTTTACTGGAGATTAAGTCATGATCGAACTGGTTAAAGTAAAAAAAGTGTTTAATGCCGGCAACCCCAGTGAGTTTTCGGCGCTGAACAGCGTCAATCTGTTTATAGAGGAAAACCAGGTTACAGTGCTTAAAGGCCCCAGCGGTTCGGGAAAAACCACGCTGTTAAGTATCGTCGGTTGCATGAGCCGGCCTTCGGCAGGGCGCGTGAAGTTGCAAGGACGAGAAATTACCAGTCTTCCGGAACGATTTTTAACCGATATTCGCCGTAAGACCTTTGGTTTCATTTTTCAACAACCCAATCTCATCAAGGGCATTTCGGTATTGGATAACGTCATGTTGCCGGCTTATCCGCTGGGAGAAAAGCGTTCACATCTTAGAGACAAGGCGATGAAAGGACTGGCCGAGCTTAATATAGGCAACAAGGCGGCTTCAAAGGTGGAATGGCTGTCTGGAGGAGAAGCCCAGCGTGCCTCTATCGTGCGCGCCCTTATCAACGACCCGCACATCATCATTGCTGACGAACCGACCGCCCATCTCGATACCAAACTGTCGTATCGATTCATGGAAATTATCGAGAAATTCAAAGCGGAAGGTAAAACCGTCATCATCACCAGCCATGATCCGCTGGTCTATGAATCCTCCATGGTGGACAGGGTGGTCAACCTCCGCGATGGTCAAATAGAGGACTAGCCGGCGTGATCCTGCACCCCACCGTCATCGCCAATCTGCTGGCCTCCTACATATCCAGCGGTATGGTTCTGTATGCCGTGTTTTATGGCGTGCAAATAGTAAGACATTGGGATATACAGAACGGCCACGAATTGCAGTTGGTGCTGGAGCGCAAAACTTATCTGATTTCGACTCTGCTTGCGTATGTTTTCGGTCTGCAACTGCTTTCCCTGTTTTTGTTCATATTTACCGCCGATAGCCTGACCCCGCTTTTTGTCGGCGCCATGTGCGCGGCAGGTACATTAAACGTCGATGCTTTCGGCTATCCCACACTGGTGCTGAAAATTTTCAATTTTATTCTGGCCGGCCTCTGGCTGGTTTTGAATTATGCCGACAACCAGGGTTACGATTACCCGCTCATCAAAAAGAAGTACCTGCTGCTGGCATTCGTCGCTCCGTTTATCATCCTGGAAACGATTCTGGAGAGCGCCTACTTTCTGAGCATGGAGGCGGATGTGATTACCTCTTGCTGCGGCAGTTTGTTCAGCAGTGAGCGGAAAACGGGCATAGGCTCAGAAATTGCTTCTTTACCTGCATTGACGATGATGTGGGTCTTTTATGGCGCCATGTTATGTACACTGGCTTGCGGGATTTTTTTCTATGTCAAGGGTATGGGCGGCTATCTTTATGCTGCGTTGAGCCTGCTGATGTTTATTATCTCGCTGGTATCCATCGTGTCCTTCATCTCGCTTTACATCTATGAATTGCCGACCCATCACTGTCCGTTCTGCATCATCATGGAAGAATACCATTATCTCGGTTACCTCCTTTATATGCTGTTGTTCGGCGCCGTGGTGTCGGGCATAGGCATCGCCGCATTGATTCCTTTTCGCCAGGTGGAAAGCCTGCAATTGATGTTGAGCGGGTTCATCCGCAAACTGGCTCTGTCCTCCATTATTTTATACGCAGCGTTTACGGCGCTGGTCACTTATGAAATCGTTACCTCAAGCCTGGTTATTGCCTATGAAGTCGTTTATTAAACCCGATGCCGATGTACTCATGCACATTAACAACGGCAATGTTGTGGGAGAGACTTTATCTCGACAAACGCCGCTAAAGCCGCTCCCACATCGGCACTGAGTTAACATTAAAAACTGACAACGAACCACAAAAGGTATAACAATGAAAACCAACGCCTATTTTAAATTAGGTTCTGGCTAGCCACTTTAATTCTTCTTTTTAGCATGAACAGCAGCTATGGCGATGAACCCACCGTTACCATCAAAAAAACCGACCGCTGCCCGGTATGTGGCATGTTTGTCTACAAATACCCGAAATGGGTTGCCCAAATCGTGTTCAAGGACGGTTCGTCTTATTTCTATGACGGCGCCAAGGATATGTTCAAACATATCTTCGATACGGCGAAATATACAGCCGGAAAAAAGGCGCAAGATATCAAGACTATTTACGTCACGGACTATTACGAGGTGGAATTGGTTGACGCCAAATCGGCCTTTTATGTGATCGGTTCGGACGTCTTGGGCCCGATGGGTCATGAATTACTGCCTTTCAAGGACCAGGAATCCGCGCAGGAATTCCTGGAAGATCATAAAGGCAAATCCATCATCCGTTTTCAGGATGTGACACCGGCCGTCATTGAATCACTGGATCACAAGACATGAGAACGATGAAGTATTTGAAACTGCTGCTACCAGCTTTGCTGGTCGCTACAGCGCTCAGCGCCTGCAATAAACATTCGGGATTGCAGATTGGTGATCCGGCGCCTGTGGTCACGCTCAACGACTTTAACGGTAAGCCGGTGACGCTGCCTGAAGCCTATAAAGGTAAAGTCATGCTCGTGCGTTTTTGGTCGCTGGAATGCGGATTTTGCGACAAGGAAAAGCTTTTAACTTTGGAGTCTTTTTATCAAAAGTACAAAGACCGGGGATTTATTCCGGTGGCGATCAATGAAAGCCGGATCGACAAAACCGATGAGCGGCTCAAAAAGTTCGCCCATCTGACCTATCCCATGCTGGTTGATGAATACGGCCTGGTGGCCAAACGTTTTGGTGTCATCGGCCTGCCGACCACCTTCGTTATCGATGAGGAAGGTATAGTTAGAGACAAGATTACCGGCGAAGCCGGAATTGATGAATTTGAAAAACGTTTTACAACAATCTTATACAAAGGAGTTTTTTATGAAAACGGTCATTAAACTACCGTTAATCCTGGTGTTATTTCTGCTCATGCTGATGTCAGCCCGGATATCGGCCATGAGCAACACGAGTCGCAGGAACGGCCAAGCTGTCGCGTCTGTGGGATGTATATCGACCAGTACCAAAAGAGCGCCGCCGAACTGGTTTTCAAGGACGGTAAAAAGGTGTCTACCTGTGGTGTCGCCTGTATGCTTCGTGAAGTCGAGGATGCCGGCGGCATATCCGCGTTCAAGTCGGTCAAAGTGCATGATTGGGTTTCCGGCAAGCTGGTGGATGCGGAAACGGCCACGTATGTGCTGGGCAGTAATGTGATTCCGGACATGGTTCCCAACTATATCGCTTTCGCCAACCGCGAGGAAGCCGAAGCGTTCGTTGCCAAAGAGGGCGGCGAAATGATCGATTTCAACATTGCCTATGATGACGTTTCGCCCGTGGGTACGACTGCACCGTTTCGGATTCGCACCGCGGTGACGCCAGGCGCGGGTAACTTCAGCGCCGGCATGGTCTACGGCTATAGTGAAAAAAACCAGATCAAGAGCGGCTCCAAC
>CAWBLO010000034.1:0-46184 GCA_963789475.1 uncultured Gammaproteobacteria bacterium
ACGCTGAAGAAAATCGGCTCTATGTGAAATAGAGTGGGTAATCAAATTTTAACTTTCCACAAAGGAAGTAAATCATATTAATGAAATTGTTGATATTGCGATAGCCTCTGGCTCGCCGTTTAGCCAGCTGAATCTTACTATTAATACCTTCAAGAATTCCGTTAGTAATATGTGATTGAACGAAATGCACAATCCCCGACCAATGTGCTCGAACTGTGTTGGCGAACTTCATAAACGCTGGAATCTTGGCTGCGTCCACCTCGTCACACCATTGCCTTAGAAAAGCGTCCGCTGCTGGTTTGTCGGGCATTTCCCAGAGATCATTGAATAGCACCTTTAAGCGGTAAGCTTCGCCCAGCGTGGGGTAGAGCTTAATCAGTTCATCCAGCTCTTTTCCCTTTTTGTCGGATAGGTTTTCGCGGTTCTTTAGAAAGGTGTATTTGTGACCTTTCAGGGCATCATGCTCTTTGCGTTCGGTAATGCGCACCTGGTTCATGGCCTCGTTCAATAATTTAACAACGTGGAACCGGTCAAAGGTAATCTGTGCTTCAGGGAACGACTCGGCGGCACCGGCAATAAATGACGGTGACAAATCCATGCTGATTTGCTCCACCTGTTCCTTATCAACACCTTTATCTTCAAGGTGTTGTTGAATACTTTGCAATGTCGCCTTACCCTTGCCTTCGGTGACATGAATCACGCGGGCTTCATCCAAATCAACACCCAGCGTGACGTAATGATGGCCTTTTTTGGTCGAGGTTTCATCGACGCCCAGCTTGGTTATCGTGCTCGGATCATCGGCTGCTCTCGCCTTGCTAATCCAGTGATTGAAGATGGTCCAGATGCGCTGTGGATTGACCTTCAGTATCTCGGCGACTCGATTGACCGGCATTTCCCGTTCGATCAAGGCTAGCGCCAAGGCTTCAAATAACAAGGTAAAACCACTGCCTGGTCGTGCCCAGGGAACGTCAACAGTGCGGACTTTACCATCGGTCGTGGTAATGCGCGGCACCGCACAATGGAGGTAACAGGTGTGCTCAAAAAAGCTCAAATGTTGCCATTGCCGCTCTACGGTATCATGCACTGGACAGAGGTTATTCGCGTCATCTAAAAAGCGCGAGCCAGTCACAAAATCGATATGCAGATGAAGTTCGCTACGGGCCAATTCATCTGTAGAAAAGGTCACATTTTTGACCTGCCAAGGGGGTTGCAGGCCTAAAGCCATGCTGAATAAAGTTTCACTGTTCATGGCTACATTATCGCATTACCCACTCTATTTCACATAGAGCCAGAAAATCCAAACGTACAAATTCCGAACAATGGCAGCCGCAAAAGTGACATTGAAAACTTATGGCGACCACTGGCTGATGGCGTGTTACCGATGATTTTCTGGCATCTGTCGAGTTCGCCTGTAGTAGACCATTTGGTGCAGAGGACTGAGAACCCTGATGCGTCACTATTTGTTTGCGTAGTCGATAATGACGCATTCGAAGCGCATGCTTTACACGACCTTCGCGGCTTTGTTGATAGCGATGACTCGCCGCGCGTTGTGAATGATTACGAGCAGATTCGGAACAATCAGGAGAACAGTAACGCTGGCCTCGATCACAGCGACTGCAGATGATGACTTGCTTGAAGCAGCGAGCACACTTGAAAATTCGGCCTGTTGATTCCATCGTTGGTTACCATGACGCCAACGAACTATCGACAGTACTTTCAATTTATGAAATACTTTTCCCGCACTTGTTTCAGTACAGTGTGGGGCGTGGCATCGGAGGTAACTTGCAGGTTTTTACCGATGTCATGCCGATCTAATTGGCGGTCACTTTTTACCGCATCTAAAGTTTACTTGCAAAACCTCGTTGCAATTATTCCGAATTTAACTTCCCCCTGTTTTCCTATGGAAATATTCCGCTCGTTTATTAACCCCAGGTAAATTTTAGTCTTTATGCGGCAGTTTTAAGCGGGTTTTGGAAACCATCTACACTTTGTGACCTCTTTTTTTATGGTATAAAAACAACATAAAGAAATATGTCAGCTGTTGCCTTCGTCGTATGGTTACTGGATTATGACATATCAACGATCAAAATAGTGGGTATGGTTTTACGCAGTATGAAATAACTCATGCTGCGATATAATGGTCATACTCGCTAAGTTTCAGGAATTCTCCAGCCAAAAAATGCCAGTTTTCTATCATTCAGCCGAGTAACGATAAGACGCTACATCAAAGACTATTCTGAGGGTGGCGCTGAAAATTTGTTTAGCCGCACACCGAAACCCTTAATGTCGTACTTAATAATACAGAAGGCGGAAAGGCGTATACCTTATATACCATCTATGATTGCTCTTGCTTCTTCAACAATCTCTGTACCTGATAAGTGAGCATATCTCATTAATGATTGAACTGTGACGTGACCACTCATCTTTTGAACTTTTGCAATACTCATATTCTTCTGCAATAGTCTGGTGATGTAGGTATGACGGAATATATGTGCAGTTATTCCTTCTAAACCTGCTCTATCACACGCACGCTTTAAAGCATTAACTGTATATGCTTGTGAGTAGTACCATCAGCACTTGGGAATACATAGTCATTAACTCGTACCTTATTGATTAGTAAGTCATGTAAGCGTGTTGATAATGGTAAGGTACTTTCACTACTCGTTTTGGAACGCCAAACGTGTACAACTTTAATATCAAAGTCTATGTTGGACCATTTGAGTGACGCTACTTCTGAACTTCTCTGCTCCAAGGTCCAGCAGCGCAACTGTGTAAATAAAGTTCGTTCAGTTTAGATAATTTGTCTGGACCAAGACCTCTGGATGTTCTTGGTTGAAGTTGGGCTAACAAACGTTGTTCTTCATCAACTGTTAAGAATCTAACGCGTTGATTTTTTACTTTAATTGATGGGAATTCAAGATCAGATTTAACATTATAACCAATCTTCTTGCAATGTTTCAAAGTCCCACGTATCACCATCATCATATTATGACAAGTAGCTGGTTTGGCATCTATTGATCTCATGGCTAGTATATTGTTTAACCATAATCCGTCAATTTGAGATATTTTTAATTTAGGGTCAGAATTTAGTGTCACCCAAGTAATAACATGACCTATATTCCTCTGGTAGGTTGGGCTTTCTTTTTTGGTGAGTTTGAATTGTTCTAAAGCAGCGGGAAGTGTTATGTCCCTTCCACCAATGAACATATTTTCAATCGCTTCATTATGAAATTCCTTATCCAATTTTGAAGCAAGTGCTTTGTTTGATGTTCGTGTTGACTTGATATATTTTTGACCTCCAACAGTAAATTCTGAAAACCAGTTTTTTGAATTTTGACGTTTGACGATAGCCACAATAAATTCCAAGTAAGTTATAATAAAAAGTTATTATCCCTTAAAATACGAATTAAAAAAGAAGTTTTTATTTTAAAAGTGGGGTGAATTTCTTATTTTACAATAACTTATAGATCGTGCATTTATAGTGCGTTTGAATAATTAGGGTTGTAACTCATTCATTTAATTAGGGTAACTACCTGGTTAATAAGGAGTTTCTATAGAGGACGCTTATGAAAAAACT
Organism: uncultured Gammaproteobacteria bacterium; assembly: GCA_963789475.1. GTDB lineage: Bacteria > Pseudomonadota > Gammaproteobacteria > Methylococcales > Methylomonadaceae > Methylobacter_C. The sequence goes on from CAWBLO010000034.1 coordinate 3,578, forward strand.
GCTATTCCAATTCGATACTGACACGCATCCATCCGTTTTCGATACGGTTGTAGGTTATGATGGCGGTGCTGATCATGTTATCGGACATGGAGGATTAATTCCAGAAAACGTCACGGGCCTGGTAGAAGGTGCTATTTTTACCCGCGCTCCAAAAGATAAAAAAAATACGGCCATTTTTGTTGGTGGCAGCGACATGGTTGCGGGTCAGAAATTATTCAATGCCGTACAAAACTGTTTTTTTCCCGGCTTTCAAGTCTCTGTGATGCTGGACAGTAACGGCAGTAACACAACCGCAGCGGCAGCCGTTGCCAAACTGGCAGCCAGCGGCAGTACTCGCCGGGAAAAAAGCCGTGGTATTAGCAGGAACAGGGCCTGTAGGACAGCGTGCCGCAGCTATGCTGGCCCTGGAAGGCGCGAGCGTTTCGCTGACTGCACGTAAAATGGAGCGTGCTGTAGAAGCCTGCAACAACATGAAGGCACGTTTTGGTGTCGACCTAACCCCTGTTGAAGCCTTTGATAATAATGCCAGAGCCAGAGCCATTGAAAACGCAAATATTATTTTGGCAACGGGCGCGGCAGGTGTAGAACTGCTCACGCCTGACCAATGGCAATATAACAGCACTATTGAAATGATAGCCGACGCTAATGCCACGCCGCCTTTGGGCATTGGCGGCACCGGCATGATGGATAAAGGAGAACTTCGCCATGGCAAAATCATCTGGGGAGCCATTGGCTTCGGCTCTTTAAAACTGGCTTTACACCGCGCATGTATTGCAAAATTATTTCAAGATAACAAACAGGTTCTTGATGCCGAAAACATCTTTGCCTTGGCTAAAGAAATGGCTTAGTTAATACCTTTCTCAATGAGCTATCCAGCAAACCCTATAACCTTGTCATCAAGAAAAGATGCCTTGAACATTTTTCAAGCCGGTGTAGCAGCGGCTGATCCTTATCAAGCCGTTAAAAACTGTTTGTTTACCGGCGGCGAACGGTTAGACATTTTGTTAGATTTGAACGACCTTACCCAAAAGCGCAGCGGGAAATGGTCAAAAGTCCATCTCATCGCTTTTGGCAAAGCCGCTTGCGCTATGGCAAAAGCGGCCCAGGAAATCATCCCCGCTCATCTACTGGCAAGCCCTGGCATTGCCGTAACTAATTACGAAAACGTTACAACCATTGATAATGTTGAAGTCATCGGCGCATCGCATCCATTACCCGATGAAAACGGCCTGAATGCGGCCCTAAAGTGTGCCGAACGAATAAGCCGCGCACAAAAGAATGATCTGGTGTTGGTATTAGTCAGTGGTGGCGGTTCAGCACTAATCCCCTACCCTGTCGATTCAATTACACTACAAGAAAAGATTTCCGCCACCGATCTGCTTTTGGCCAGTGGCGCGACCATCAACGAAATTAATTGCGTACGCAAACATTTGTCACAGTTAAAAGGGGGCGGACTAGCCAGACTGGCAGCACCTGCGGATTTACATGCGCTTATTTTGTCGGATGTATTAGGCGATGAGCTAAGCGCTATTGCCAGCGGCCCGACCGTCCCTGACCCCAGCACATACAACGATGCTATTGCCGTTTTTAAAGCCAAAGGTATCTGGGACCAAGTTCCCGTCAATGTTCAACAGCATTTGGAACAGGGCAAACTTGGCAATGTACCGGAAACACCAAAACCTGGTGATAGCGCTTTTAAAAATTCCACGCATTCCTTAATCGGCAGCAATGCCATCAGCGTCAATGCTACGCTCAAAGCAGCGCAAAAACTGGGCTACGAAACGCAATTGTACAGTGCGCATCTTTGCGGCGAAGCACGAATTGAAGCTAAAAAATGGGCGCATTACGCAAAACACTTAATCGACAGCGGCATCGACAAACCGCTTGCATTGATAGCGGGTGGCGAAACCACGGTTACCTTGAAGGGCAATGGACGTGGCGGCCGTAACCAGGAAATGGCCCTGGCTTTTGCTATTGCTGCGCAGCAACACAACTTGACCGGTTGCTGGACATTCCTTAGCGGCGGCACCGATGGTCGTGACGGCCCAACGAATGCGGCTGGCGGCATCGTTGATCAAGACACCCTAAAACGCATGATCAACGCGGGCATCGATCCTGTTGCTATGCTGGATAATAATGATTCTTATACTGCATTAAAAAGCTCACAGGATTTACTTGATACAGGAACAACCGGCACTAACGTGGCCGACCTCCAAGTATTACTTATCCAACCCTTTTCTTAACACAAATACCACTCTTAATCAGGAGCCCCCCATGTTTAAAAAATCTATGTCAATCGCCGGTTTTGATGATGAACTGTTCCAGGCAATGGAAGAAGAGCGTCTCCGTCAGGAAGATCACATCGAATTGATCGCCTCCGAGAATTACACCAGTCCGCGTGTGATGGAAGCACAAGGTTCGCAATTGACTAACAAATATGCTGAAGGTTATCCCGGTAAACGTTATTACGGGGGTTGTGAATTTGTCGATAAAGTCGAGCAACTTGCTATCGACCGCGCCAAAGCCTTGTTTGGCGCAGATTACGCTAATGTGCAGGCGCACTCCGGCTCCCAGGCCAACATGGCCGTATTCATGGCGTTGATTCAACCGGGCGACACGATCCTGGGCTTAAGTTTGGCTGACGGCGGCCATTTGACACACGGCGCCAAACCCAATTTCTCCGGCAAAATTTACAATGCTGTTCAATACGGTTTAAACCCTGAAACCGGTGAAATTAATTATGAGCAAGTTGAAGCATTAGCTCTGGAACACAAACCAAAACTGATTATTGCGGGCTTTTCCGCTTACTCACGCGTTTGGGATTGGCAACGCTTCCGTGACATTGCCGATAAAGTGGGCGCTTATTTTGTAGTCGATATGGCGCATGTCGCCGGTTTGATCGCAGCGGGTCTGTATCCTAACCCTGTTCCCTTTGCAGACGTTGTTACCAGCACCACGCACAAATCCTTACGCGGCCCGCGCGGCGGCCTCATTCTATGCAAAAGCAATCCTGAAATAGAGAAAAAAATCGATTCCAGTATTTTTCCGGGCATACAAGGCGGCCCGTCCATGCACATTATTGCTGCCAAAGCCGTTACCTTTAAAGAAGCCATGGCACCCGAGTTCCGCATTTATCAACAACAAGTGATTAAAAACGCCCAGGCCATGGCCACCGTTTTTATCGAGCGCGGCTTTGATGTGGTTTCAGACGGCACCGACGATCACCTGATGCTGGTTTCCCTGATTGCCAAAGGCATCACCGGCAAAGCAGCCGATGCCGCGCTCAATAAAGCACACATTACCGTCAACAAAAACGCCGTGCCCAACGACCCGCAATCGCCTTTTGTCACCAGCGGTATTCGTGTCGGCACACCAGCACCGACAACACGCGGCTTTAAAGAAACAGAAATGATCGAAATCGCCCACATGATGTGTGACGTCATGGAAAACATCGAAGACGAAGACGTTATTGCCTTGGTGCGTGAAAAAGTCAGTCATCTTTGTGCGCGGTTTCCGGTTTATAGTTGATCGTCATTTAGTAGATTAATATTACGTAAGGAATGGAATCCCTTATATTCGTCGAGTAAAATCAAACTGAAGCATCGAAGTGGTGAGGTTCGTGCCTCACCCAACCTAGGTACTGTCGAAGGTAAGTAATAAATGATGAAAATTGTCAGCAAAGGTTTCGGCGAAAAAAATTATACAATTCAGTTCCCTTTATTAATGTCACCCAAGGCAAAAATATCCATTTCTGGGGACGAAATCGGAGAAACATTATTTTTCGAAAACCGCAAAGTAATCATTAATGTCGAAAATGACCGATATACCTTTAGGTCATTTGAGTTTGCAACCGAAAAAGAAGCTCAAGATTTCCTTCTAAAACTTTCTGCCAGCTTACGGTTTTTGTCGCTAAAAAAGAAGTTTGGGATAAGGTTCGATCACCAACCAAAGTTTATACATGAACCTAAAGTTCTCATACCTGAAGGGTGGCCTGATGGAGTTAAGGCGAAATGGAAGCCAGAAAACGGCTTTTATTTACTCGATGGAATCATTGATTCATTTTCGACTTTCATTATTCCTGAACATAAAAAGATAGTAGACGATAGCACAATAGTTGGCACACCGATTTTTCTTCACGCATCATCTCAAATTACTGATTGTTATATTGAGATTGCTGACAGATTGGATCTGAATAAAGCTTTTGGTAATACGCAACTTGAATTAGCGTTTCAAGTTTTCTCAACAGCTTATTTTCATCATATACCAATTTTAACTTTCACTTCTTTAGTAACTTGCCTAGAGTTATTAAGCGAAAGAAAGAAAGTCGATAATTTTACTCGAACTATGATTTGTGAAATTCTCCCCATCTTAAAAAATAAGCTTAAAGAGCAGACTGAGGAACAAGAGAAAAGAGAGATACATAAATTAATGAGCAATATAGGACTTCTAAAAAAAGATTCAATTACAGATGCTGTTTGCCGTTTAGTATGTGAATATCACAATAAATATGACCAAATAGATGACAGTCTTGTGCTATCAAGCGAAAGCGAGTACACAAGTACAGTATCTGAAATTTATGCTGTAAGGAGTGATTTAGTGCATTTTGGTAATGTCCAAGACAAAAAAGAGCAACAGCCTGATCAAAGGTTTTGGGAAGCATTTCAAAAGCTGGAAAAGATTACTCAGAATATTTTGTACAATCAATTAATACATCAATATTTCATTAAGTGATGAATAACAAAGTAGCTTGTGGTGAACTTAGGAACCTCCAAAGTGGAGGGTATCTACCCAGCCACAACCCTATTAAATATGATTTTAATATAAAGCAACCATGCTAGTTCAACGTACTATCCAAACCGTAGACGCACCTCATCTGGTCATCGAGGTACCCGCGTCTTTTGTTCATCGACAGGTAGAAATTTTAGTGATTACCCTGAATGAAACCAAATCACAACCCATGCGAAAACGCCGCGTACCACCACCCCAATTTGCTGGTCGAGTAAAAGAATTGGGTGATGTTATGACTTCTATTTCGGTAGAACAGAGGTGCTAAATGACACATTCTATTCAAGAAATAACCGCAAAAATTAGCGCACTCCCCGAACCTATGCAGCAAGAAGTATTTGATTTTGTTGAGTTCATGCACTCTAAAGTTGCTCGCCAGGCATTACCGTCTCAACATGAGCCGGCCTTGTTAAGCGAACAAGCATTAGCAGCCGACTGGAATCGACCTGAAGAGGATGAGGCATGGGCGAGTTATCAGTAGCCGATATCGTTTTTGTCTCATTTCCATTTTCGGATCTAAGCCACGCAAAGTTAAGACCCGCGTTAGTGCTAGCCTATGCCCAGCGAAACGATTGGATATTGTGTCAGATCACCAGTAAATCATATAACGACAACAAGGCTATCCGCATTGATGAGGCCGATTATAAAAACGGCGGCCTGAACCTGGTCAGCTTTGTTCGACCCGGTAAATTATTCACGGCTAATGTAGCCTTAATCAATAAAAACGTAGCCACACTTAAAGATGCGTCACATGAAAAAGTAATAAGCACCATTGTACAAATACTAAAAAATGGCCATTAGACTAGCTGAGTTCGACTAACAAGCAACATTTAATACACTCAAAACACTGATCACGCCTTCTCATGGAAAACCATCATGTCTGATATAGAAATCGCCCAACACGCCACGATGCGACCGATCATCGCTTTGGTAAAAGAACAGTACGGCATTGATGCCGAACACCTGGACCCCTTCGGTCATTACAAAGCCAAAATATCTCTGGAGTACATCAACAGCTTGACCGGTCAAAAAGACGGCAAACTGATTCTGGTAACCGCTATCAGTCCCACCCCGGCGGGAGAGGGCAAGACGACCACGACAGTGGGTTTGGGCGACGCCATGAACCGCCTGGGCAAAAAAACCATGATGTGCCTGCGCGAACCTTCGTTAGGCCCCTGCTTTGGGGTAAAAGGAGGCGCGGCGGGCGGCGGTTACGCACAAGTTGTGCCCATGGAAGACATCAACCTGCATTTTACCGGTGACTTTCATGCTATCGGCGTGGCCCATAACCTGCTGTCAGCTTTAATAGACAACCACATCAATCACGGTAACACCCTGGATATAGACCCACGACGTATCCAATGGAAACGCGTAGTTGATATGAACGACCGCGCCCTCCGCAACATCGTGGTCGGCATGGGCGGCCCAGCGAACGGCTATTTGCGTGAAGACGGTTATGACATCGTGGTCGCCTCTGAAGTCATGGCGATTCTCTGCCTGGCTACCGGCCGCGCTGATCTTAAGGAACGCCTGGGACGCATCGTCATCGGCTATAAAACCGACAAGGTTACGCCCGTTTATGCACGTGATCTGAATGCCCAAGGCGCAATGGCGGCCTTATTAAAAGATGCCATTAAACCTAATCTGGTGCAAACACTGGAAAACAACATCGCTATTATTCATGGCGGCCCCTTTGCCAATATCGCCCACGGTTGCAACACAGTAACCGCCACTAAAACAGCATTAAAGCTGGCCGATTATGTAGTGACAGAAGCGGGTTTCGGGGCTGACTTGGGCGCTGAGAAATTTATTGACATTAAATGCCGGATGTCAGGGTTAAAACCCTCGGCAGTGGTTTTGGTTGCGACCATCAGGGCGCTTAAATTTCATGGCGGCTTAGTCAAAGAGGCCTTAAACAGTGAAAATCTGACCGCACTGGAACAAGGCTTTGCCAATCTTGAACGTCACTACCACAACATTACCCAGCATTACGGCTTGCCTTGTGTGGTGTGTATTAACCATTTCACTTTTGACACCGAAGCTGAAATCGCTTTGCTACAACACAAATGTAGCGCTATTGGTGCGACCAGTGTAGTTTCCAAGCATTGGGCCTCAGGTAGCGCCGGCGCAGAAGTCTTGGCGCAAACCGTCGTTAATGTTGTTGACCAGCGCGAACCGGAATTTACCTACGTCTATGATGAAAACCTCAGCTTGTGGGAAAAAATCGAAGCCATTGCTACCAAGTTATACGGTGCAGCCGGCATCACCGCCAACGCCAAAGTAAAAGCCCAACTCGCCGCATGGGACAGCGATTACGGTAAATTTCCGATCTGTATGGCAAAAACACAAATGTCGTTTTCAACAAATCCCAGTATTAAAGGCGCACCCTCCGGACATACGCTGGAAATTCGAGAGGTCAGGTTAGCCAACGGCGCCGGTTTTATTGTTGCAATTGCCGGAGACATAATGACCATGCCGGGCTTGCCCAAAGTACCTGCGGCAGAAAGGATTGATATTGATGATGACGGCAGGATAACGGGTTTGTTTTAGGATTTTACCCAACGAAGGGGCAATCCCTTGTGATTGCCCTTGCTCAAATTGGGCAACCACAAGGGATTTCCCCTACAATATGTCCATTTTATTTTGTCGAACTCAGACTATGAATAATCCCCTACTGTCTGTTGAAAATCTCAGCGTCACCTTCAATCATCAGCAGAAAGTTGTTGATGACATCAGTTTTGCTATCTATCCAGGCGAAACCTTTGCCTTAGTCGGTGAATCAGGATCCGGCAAATCTATCACGGCATTGTCAGTGCTGAGATTATTGCCCAACAATGCCCGGATCAATGCCACTGCCATCAGTTTGCAGGGCGATAATTTGATAAAACGCCCGGAATTTGAATTATGCAATATTCGCGGCAGACGCATCGGTTTAATATTTCAAGACCCTATGTCATCACTGAATCCAGTCATGACCATCGGCAGCCAAATCGAAGAAGTAATAAATATTCATTTCTCTTTGCCCAGACAAGCCGTCAAAGAACGCGTGCTGCAATTATTACAGCAGGTTGAAATACCCGATCCACATCAGCGTATTAAGGACTATCCGCATCAACTTTCGGGCGGCCAACGGCAACGGGTGATGATCGCCATAGCCTTGGCCGGTAAACCGGCTTTATTAATTGCCGATGAACCCACCACGTCTCTTGATGTTACTATTCAGGCGCAAATATTGACGTTGCTGAAAAGCATACAGCAACAAGTGGGTATGGCGTTGTGGTTGATTAGTCATGATTTGGCGCTTGTATCTACAATCGCGGATCGCGTTGCGGTGATGCAGCAAGGTAAAATTGTCGAAACAGGCTTTACCCAAGAACTTTTCAATCGACCCAGACACCCTTATACACGCAAGCTGCTTGCTGCCTTGCCGTCTATGCAGAGTTGTTTAACGCACATCCCTCAGGAAAAGCCGCCATTACTTCAGGTTAAAGACTTCTATTGTTACTATCCGATACGAAAAGGTCTTTTTAAACGCGTAGTCGATTTTGTGCGTGCAGTCGATGGCGTGAGTTTTAATATTCAACAAGGCAAAACACTGGCCCTAGTGGGTGAATCAGGTTGCGGCAAAACCACGCTGGGAAAAAGCTTGTTAAACCTGATACCCGGCGGTAGCGGACAGGTCACCATCAATGGTGTAAAACTTGATAACTTAAGCGGCGAAGAACTAAGAAAACAACGCGCTAATATCCAGATAGTTTTTCAGGATCCCTTTTCATCGATGAATCCAAGGATGTTGGTCGGCGACATCATCACCGAAGGCATCAGGGCATTGCACCCAAAAATCAGTTCTGCTGAACGCAAGGCAACAGTCAAACGGCTGTTAGAACAAGTCGATTTACCCTTAGATTCCGCGCAACGGTACCCGCATGAATTTTCGGGCGGTCAGCGGCAACGTATTTGTATAGCGCGTGCCTTGGCAGTTAACCCTAAACTTATCGTCTGCGATGAACCGACCAGTGCGCTGGATGTGTCGGTGCAAGCGCAAATTATCCAATTACTCAAAACATTGCAACAGGAAAAAGGCCTGAGCTATTTATTTATCACTCATGATCTTGCCGTTGTTGCAGAAATAGCCGATGAGGTTGCCGTTATGTATCAGGGGAAAATTATTGAGTACGGTCATGTAGAGCAGATCCTAACACAACCTGAAAAACCTTACACAAGAAAGCTGTTGGAGGCTGTTCCGGTTTTGAATGTCGAAAAAACAGGCGCTATAGATACTTTATAATCTCCAAAACATTACAATCACTCTGTTTGGTATAAGTGACTGAATCCATAAATGTTCTAATAAAATAGAGCCCCATCCCACTTTCTTTGGGCTGGTCAAAATCCGGTAATGGCACAGTTTCCAGATCAAAGCCCTGACCATGATCATAAACCTTGATATTCAGCTCATTATCCTGAATATGGATGGTTATTCTGACTGTGTCTTTCGGGGTCGTTAGTGTGGCATGTTTAATGGCATTAGTGGTGGCTTCCGTTAACACCAGGTTTAAATGATAAGCCAAAGCCTCTCGATCACCCGAAAAGTTATCGAGATCTTTCGCTATATGCTCACCAATACTACCAATCAAATCCAGATACTTGGTCTGTGTCGGGATGATTACATCTACCTGAAGAATCGAATTACACATACACAACCTCTAGGCTTCGCTTTCAAAAGCTTCATTTAAATCAGAATAAATTTCAAAAACCCTGTTTAGCCGGGTTAACTCAAACATTGATAATACTTGTTGTTTGCAACAGGCTAAAGCAAGTTTGCCGGATTTGGCGGCTGCATTTTTATAACCCGATAGCAATGCACCCAAACCGGAACTATCAATAAAGCGCACACTTTCCAACTGGACAATAATATTAACCTCGCCGCGCTCTATCATGTGCAGGATATATTCTTTTAACTCGCCCGAATTATGAGCGTCTATTCTTTCTTCCTGAATGAATATAACACTGTAACCCTTCATTTTTTCGAGATTCAATTTCATTAGTTTTTCATTGCGGAAAGTTGAAGTTATAAACTAAGTGTAATTTTATTAACTTAAAGCTATTATTTTGGACATCCTTCCAATTTATAAATGGCATACCCCTGCTCGTTGATGTGTTGTCTTAGCTCAGCCGAAGCTTCAATGCTATGACAAAAATAACAGTTTTCCGAGACCACTGTTGCATTCTCTTGACCAATGGTTTTTAACCATTCTTTAGCATAGTGTAACGCTTTTTGCTGATCTTGTTCATCAAGTACAACATCAAAGTGCATAGTGATACCTTTGCTCGTTTTTGCATAGGTATCAAAAACATGTGAAATTGGCATAAAATTCTCCTGTCAATATAACAATATCGATTCGATACATAAAGGTATTATGTTACTATAGACACTATTGTCAACTTAATTAAATCATTGTTACAAGGGTGCTATGGGAAAGGTTGATGTTTTTGATTTGATTGAACGTATGGCCGCATTAATCCGTTCAGAAGAACGAAAAAAGTGCACGGAATTAGGCTTGCAACCGGTACATTTGCAGGTTTTGGACTATTTGTCACGCTGTAACCGCTATAGCGACACACCGGCAGCATTAACCAATTATCTTGGCATGACCCGTGGAACGGTTTCTCAAACATTGTTGTTATTGGAAAAAAAAGGCTTCATAAAAAAAACCACTGATGCGACAGACAGGCGTGTGGTACACCTTCGCCTTTTGTCCGAAGGAAATGCTATTTTAAAGCAAGCTAGAACCTCTGATTTATTTAATCAGGCTGCATTATTATTTAAAGAACATGATTTTATCAATAATGAAGAAATGTTCATGAAAGCACTGACGGCGTTACAAAAAGCCAATAAGTCTCAATCATTTGGCCTTTGCAAAACTTGTCAATATTTCACAACAACGCCAGACAGCTTTACCTGCGGCTTAACCAAGGAACAGCTCAGCCAAAACGATAGCGAAAAAATATGCCAGGAGCATAGTGTTCTATAGGCTGGTAACATTGCGATTATCATTTCAATAAATATAGGACCTTAAGAATGAACAAATACCAATCTATCTTAAACGTCTATATTATCTGGCACCTGGATGCCAATGCTCTGCCAGGCCTTTAGCCGAGGCTATATACACTTGTCTGAACCGGTCCGGAGAAACCATTTGGACGTGGAATGGGCATTCTGGTTTATTTCCGTTGCGTTTAAGAGCCCGAAAGTGATCAACCTTTGTAAATTATTCAGATCCCAGGCTAAAAATCCACAAAATTGGTAACAGCAATAAACTGAGTTCGACTCAAGATTCCATCGCGAAACTTCTACCATAGGCGAAACTTGAACAGCGCATGACTATTAAATTAGGCGCATTGATGATCATAGCTGCTAGCGCTGTAGCGACTTTGGTTAAATTATTGTAGCAAAGTAGGGTACGCACAGCGTACCCTACTTAGGAGCTAAACTCCTCCCTATCTGTTTATACCTTATGATAAACTTCAGCGCCTTCCTCAAGAAACTGTCTGGATTTTTCATCCATGCCTTTCATTAACGCCTCTTTTTCATCTTTAATGCCTTTTGCCGCCGCGTAATCGCGTACATCCTGGCTGATTTTCATCGAGCAGAAATGCGGACCGCACATCGAGCAGAAATGGGCGACTTTCGCCGACTCTTTAGGCAAGGTTTCATCATGAAATTCGCGTGCTTTTTCGGGGTCAAGACCGATGTTGAACTGGTCTTCCCAGCGAAATTCAAACCGCGCTTTGGACATGGCGTTGTCACGCGCTTGTGCGCCGGGATGACCTTTTGCCAGATCAGCGGCATGGGCGGCGATTTTATAGGTGACGATGCCTTCACGTACATCCTGTTTATTCGGCAAACCCAAATGCTCTTTTTGGGTCACGTAACAGAGCATGGCGCAACCGTACCAGCCAATATTCGCGGCACCGATGGCCGACGTGATATGGTCATAACCGGGCGCAATATCGGTAGTCAGCGGGCCCAAGGTATAGAAAGGGGCTTCTCCACATTCTTCCAGTTGCTTTTCCATGTTGACTTTAATCATGTGTAAAGGCACATGACCCGGTCCTTCGATCATGGTTTGCACATCGTGTTTCCAGGCGATTTTTGTCAGTTCACCCAGGGTTTCCAGTTCGCCGAATTGCGCTTCATCATTGGCATCGTAAATTGAACCGGGACGCAAGCCATCACCCAAGGAAAAAGACACATCGTAAGCTTTCATGATTTCGCAGATTTCTTCAAAATGCGTATACAGGAAACTTTCTGTATGATGCGCCAGACACCATTTCGCCATGATAGAACCGCCGCGCGAAACAATGCCGGTCATGCGTTTTGCCGTTAAGGGGACATGATGCAAACGCACACCGGCATGGATGGTAAAGTAATCAACGCCCTGCTCTGCCTGTTCGATCAAGGTATCGCGGAAAATTTCCCAAGTCAGGTCTTCGGCTTTGCCGTTAACCTTTTCCAAGGCCTGATAAATAGGCACGGTACCGATAGGCACGGGTGAATTACGTAAAATCCATTCACGGGTTTCATGAATGTTTTTACCCGTAGACAAATCCATGATGGTATCGCCGCCCCAGCGTATACCCCAGAGCATTTTTTCGACTTCTTCATCAATGGATGAAGTAACGGCGGAATTGCCTAAATTACCATTGATTTTCACCAGGAAATTACGGCCGATAATCATCGGCTCCAGTTCAGGATGATTGATATTGGCTGGAATAATAGCCCGGCCTCTGGCCACTTCGTCACGAACAAATTCAGCGGTAATGACATCCGGTATTGAGGCGCCGAATGAATCACCAGGATGCTGGTCTTTCCACAATTCGCGCATTTCTTCCATTTTCTGGTTTTCACGAATGGCAATAAATTCCATTTCAGGGGTGATAATGCCTTGCCGTGCATAGTGCATTTGCGACACATTGGCGCCTGCTTTGGCGCGACGCGGTTTGCGGATATGTTCGAAACGCAGATTAGCAGTTGCAGGGTCTTCCAGGCGCTGACGTCCAAAGTCCGAACTGGGTCCAGTTAATTCTTCAGTATCGTTGCGTTCTAATATCCATGCGGTACGGACAGAACCCAAGCCTTTTTTTAAATCGATTTCAACATTGGGATCGGTATAAACGCCAGACGTATCGTAGACATAAAGAGGGCCGTTTTTTTCTACGGCACCAAAGTGTACAGGGGTATCGGACAAGGTAATCTTGCGCATGGGAACCTGAATGTCAGGCCGGCTGCCTTGCACATAGATTTTTTCCGATGCGGGGTAAGAATCAATTTTTACACTACTGACGGTCTCAGTAACGTCTTTCAGAACTGCGCTCATGCCTATCTCCAATCACAATAAAACAAGGCGCAGGGAAGTCGGGGCTTTCCTACGCCGGTATTAACCGGGGTCAGGTTCAAAGGGTTTCTCTCAGCCTCCCGTTCCAACGCAATGCGCGGAAACAAAGAAGCACCCCTAGCCTTTACGGATGTTGCACTAAGTTAAAGGATAATGCCACAGATTGCAAGCATGGACAGCATCATAACTTAAATAAACGCCTTATAAAACAATAGGACTTTTGAGGCTTTTTTTATATCATAGTCGGGTCAAAAGTGATGGATTATGGGTTAGCAAAAAATGTTAAGTTCATTTGTTACCCCGTTCATGCGCTGTAAATAAAATATTTAATTAGGATAGTCTGTGAAAATTTCCGTTGTTGTTCCGGTTCATAATGAAGCCGACAATATTGTCTCTTTGATAGAAGAGATTGTTAATGCCCTGAGTATTGCCCAAGCCTATGAAATTATTTATGTTGATGACGGGAGTAACGACCAGACAGCGGCCGTTTTAAAGCAGGCACTTCAAGATTTTAAGGCACTGAGAGTCATTCGGCATCAGCAAAGTTGTGGACAAAGCGCGGCTATATATACGGGTGTTAAAGCTGCAAACTATCCCTGGATTGCTACCCTGGACGGTGATGGTCAAAATGATCCCGCCGATATTCCTCGTTTGTACGAGGTATTAATGCGGGAAAGAGAAACCACAAGCAATTTATGGATGGTGGCTGGGTGGCGAAATAAACGTTATGATTCCGCGTGGCGGCTTTTTTCATCCAAAGTGGCTAATGGAGTACGTTCTCGCTTGCTGGGAGATAATACGCCGGATACCGGTTGCGGCTTAAAAGTATTTTCAAGAGATCGTTTTCTGGAATTGCCTTATTTCGATCATATGCATCGTTTTTTACCCGCATTGATTTTAAGAGCAGGAGGGCAGGTGATTTCTGAGCCGGTTAATCATAGATCCAGAACTAACGGTTATTCAAAATACGGTACTTTAGATCGTCTTTGGGCGGGACTTATTGATTTATCAGGGGTCATTTGGTTACAGAAACGCGCAAAACTGCCAGTGATAAAAGAAGTTGAAGGTGATTAACGGGAAGGTTCCGCCCCACTTTAAAGAACTGCAGGATACAAAGTACGAACCATGAGCATGCCGAGGGGTTAGCGGCTTTAATTCGATAAATCCCGGCTCAAACCCGCTTCCACAGAGATCCCTAAGTGCTTCGGTTACATTTAGTTATCTTCTTCAAATTTTATGCTTTTTGGTTAAGTCTTTCAGGTAAGCTAAAAAGTCATCTTTTAGCTCTCTGTGCAGCAGTGCTTGCTCTACGGTCGCTATTAAAAACCCCAGTTTAGAACCACAATCATAGCGTTTACCTTCAAATTCGTAAGCCAGCACCTGCTCATCATTGAGTAAATCAGCAATGGCATCGGTTAATTGAATTTCACCACCCGCGCCTCTCCCGGTCTTTTTAATTTTGTCAAAAATAGCCGGCGTCAAAATATACCGGCCGACTACCGCTAAATTTGAAGGTGCATCTTCCGGCTTGGGTTTTTCAACAATCAAGTCTACGGGTGCTGATCTATCTGAAAACTCACCGGTTTTCACAATACCGTAACTAGCCGTTTCTGATGGATTAATTCGTTCAACACCCAATATGGAAGTGTGCTTTTGCGCATACAACTTAACCATCTGCGCCATACAACCTCGTCCCGAATCTTCAATCATATCATCCGCCAGAATCACCGCAAAAGGCTCATCACCTATGACCGGTCTGGCGCAATACACCGCATGACCCAAACCCAAGGCCTCGGCTTGCCGGATAAAAATACAGGACACATGGGGCGGCACAATATCCTGAATCAACTTCAGCATTTCAGTTTTGCCTTTTGCCTCCAGCTCTTTTTCCAGTTCGTAGGCCTTGTCAAAATGATCGGTTATTGCGTTTTTACTCCGCCCGGTAATAAAAACCATGGTATCAATACCCGCTGCAACGGCTTCTTCTACAGCATATTGAATCAATGGCTTATCAACAATAGGCAACATCTCTTTCGGACTGGCCTTGGTTGCCGGCAAAAAACGCGTTCCTAAACCGGCAACGGGAAAAACTGCTTTGGTAATTATTTTACTCATTAACTATTTCCTTTTTATTCAACATTAAACGCGCCCGTATTGATCGCCAAAACGAACAATATCATCTTCTCCCAGATAACTTCCCGATTGAACCTCAACAATTTCCAGAGGAATAACGCCCGGATTTTCAAGGCAATGCACAATACCCAAAGGGATATAAGTGGATTCATTTTCGGTAATTAACAGTTTTTCATCACCCTTGGTAACCAAGGCTGTGCCTTTAACCACAACCCAATGTTCGGCGCGATGATGATGTTTCTGCACGGATAATTTACCTCCCGGTTTAACCACAATCCTTTTAGTCTGGTGACGCTCCCCCGTATCAACCAAATCATAATGCCCCCAGGGCCGGTATGCTTTCCGGTGAACATCCGCTTCGCTACGTCCACGCTCCTTTAACTGGGCAACAATTTCTTTGACTTCCTGGACTCTGTCTTTAGGTGCGATCATCACTGCATCATCAGTTTCTACAACGACCAGATCCTGAACGCCTACAACCGCAACCAGTTTACTTTGAGCGTGTATAAATGAATTCCGGGTATCAACTGTCAATACATCTCCGCTTATAGCATTACCGAACGAATCTTTTTCGGTAACATCCCATAAAGCAGACCATGATCCAACATCATTCCAGCCGGCATCCAGTGGAATAACCACGGCCTTATCTGTTTTTTCCATGACCGCATAGTCAATAGAATCAGCAGGACATGTAGAAAATATTCCTTTATCCAGGCGTACAAAATCCAGATCAACTTTTGCAGCTTTAAGCGCTTGCCGGCAAATTGCCAACATATCCGGATTAAACTTTTCCAATTCGCTTAGAAAACTTCCTGCCTTGAAGGCAAACATTCCGCTATTCCAATAATAGTCACCGCTTTGGAGATATTGTTTCGCCGTTTCTGCATCGGGTTTTTCAACAAATGCAGCGACACTAAAGGCGGAGCCATGCTGCAAAGTATCACGCTTGATATAGCCGTATCCGGTTTCAGGTTCGGTAGGCACTATACCGAAGGTAACCAAAAAACCCTGCTCAGCCAACACTTTCGCCTGAACAATGGCTTTATGAAAAGCGGCCAAATTTGATATAACATGATCGGCCGGTAACACCAGCAATATATCATCCTCGGATGCGGCTGTTAATGCCGCCATAGCGACTGCGGGCGCAGTGTTCTTACCCACAGGTTCGAGAATAATAGCAGCGGGTTTTGAACCTATCTCCCATAACTGTTCCGCCATCATAAAACGATGGTCTTCGTTGCATACCGCGATCGGTGCTTTTAATCCTTCAAGCCCAACCAGCCTGAGTACTGTTTCCTGAATCATTGTATGATTGGAAACCAGCGGCAAAAATTGTTTTGGGTATTGTCCGCGAGAAAGTGGCCAAAGTCTTGTTCCTGAGCCACCCGATAAGATAACGGGAATCATAATATTCTTTTCCTTAAATTGTGTAGTTGTATCAAAGTACACGAAATCAATCTGTTTATTTTAACACTTCTAAATAAACACCTTGTATTTTTGCTTAAGCGTATTTTTTGGCAAAAGCGGCAATAAATGTTGACAACTCATTCAGCGGCAGATGATTAATGCCGGCGGCACTTTTTCGCCCTCCCCCGGTTATAAATGCCGAACACAATTCATCAGCCCCTGTTTTACGGGTTAATGGTGCCCGGACACTAATTTGATAGCCGCCTTGTGTATTATAGCTTAGGACTGCATGAGCGCGTCCCGGGTTTTGATTGGCGAGCTCGTTGCCAAATACACCGCTGATTCGTCTTGCCCAAGCCTCATCCGGCAGAATATAAACACCTAGAGTATCAGTCTGGTATTCAGGTTTGATGTGCTGAGCCTGAGTCATGTCCTCTGCATAGCCCGTTAATAATTGCTCATAGACAATTGAATTATCGGCTATAAAGTCAAAAGGTGACGCATAGGGGGCTAATTCAAGGTAGAGCGCATCCGGTGCAAAATGCAAATCCGTGATGCTGCTACCATAAGCGTTATAATTAATGCAAACACCTAAGTCCTTGAGCTGCTTAAGCTGGTTTGCAGAGTAACGCAGGGTTTGGGCTGCCTGTTCTGCGCTATCAATCAGATTATCTCCAAAAGCTGCTGTAACTGCCCAAGCACGATATTTTCCTCCAAGATATTGATCTACCAACAGACTTGTGCACGTGTTTGCCGTGGTATTGATAATCGTTTTAAGATTGGGATGCTGTTGAATATCACCCGATTCATGATGATCAACATAAAACACAGTGGCACCTTGCTTAAGAATTCTATCCAGAGCGGTGCGATTTTTTTTCAAGGAAATATCCAGCACCGTTAATTGATCATTTTTTTGAACGGATAAGTGTTCCAATAGTTGAATGTCCCTTTTTACGCCAGTAACCAGCTTTGATTGAACAGGCTGTGCCAAACGCAACTGCACAAGCGCACAAATACCATCTGCATCGCCGTTAAATACATCAATTTGCATAGCTTGTCCTTAATTTTTCGTGTTGAGTTTTATTTTACGCGATGAACACAGCAATTGAAAAACATCGTGGATGGAAAAGCTTTATTGGTAGAATGCCAATAATAAACACAAAATATTCTGTTATTAATGACCACTCAAGCACCCTTTGTAAGTTTGCGTTTTTTTTCTGACTCCTTGAAACGTTTTTTACCCAATTCCCAAGCTGTTTCTCTGGCCATTATTTTAATTGTCAGTTTTGTGCTGATTTATTCCTTATCCAGTATATTAATGCCGGTTTTTGCATCAATCGTGCTGGCCTTTTTACTTGAAGGTCTGGTAGGCAAGGCTGAAAACAGGGGACTACCGCGTTTGCCGGCTGTATATCTGGTGTTTTCAGTTTTTATGACCTGTTTAGGATTTTTACTGTTTTATTTGATGCCTCTTGTTTCACAACAGGCTGTCGAACTTATTCAACAAATTCCCGATATTATTAACAGAGCGCTAACTGAAATCATGCGCTTACCTAAAATGTATCCGAGATTCATTTCAGAAAGCAGAATTCAACAGATGATGTATGCAGTCCAGAAAGAATTGTTAACTTATGGTCAAAATGTGTTGTCGCTTTCTGCTGCGTCAGTAGTCGGTATAGTGAGTGCATTGATTTATCTGTTTCTGGTGCCCATGATGATTTTTTTCTTTTTAAAGGATAAAGAAATGTTAATTTCCTGGTTTTTGCAGTTTATGCCCAGGAATAGAAATCTAACCGTACGGGTATGGGAAGAGGTTGATATTCAGATTGGTAACTATGTACGCGGCAAGTTTGCCGAAATATTTATTCTCTGGTTTGTCAGTTATGCAACCTTCGCAACGATGGGCTTGAATTATGCCATGTTATTGTCTGTATTGATGGGCGTGCAGGTAATTATCCCCTACATAGGTGCGACTTTGGTCACTTTTCCAGTGCTTGGCGTCGCTTATTTTCAATGGGGATTGAGTGGCGATGATTTTATGTACATAGTTATTGCTTACTCCATTATTCAGGCTTTAGACGGCGTTGTGCTGGTACCTGTGTTATTTTCTGAAGCAGTGAATCTACATGCTATCGCAATTATTGTCGCTATTTTATTTTTTGGTGGATTGTGGGGTTTTTGGGGAGTGTTTTTCGCTATTCCATTGGCAACTGTTGTTAAAGCGGTGCTGACTGCCTGGCCACGAATTGAAGATAAAAAGCCGGATACTTATTAACTGGTGTTATTTGAATTCCTATCCCGAAACGAGCCGAAGATTCGCCCGGCCGCTCGATCCCCGTACACGGCTGGCCGCAGATATCTATAACCACGCCACCACGACCGCATTCGCGTCACCTGACGGCGGCACGGTTGTGCCCACTCCGGACAGGCACTCCCTTGGTAGTCGAACTTCTCAATTTCTTTACAATATCTGTCTAAGGGTAAGCACTCACCTCCCCCTTTGTAAAAGGGGGTGAGGGGGATTTATTTAATAAAATCTCCCCTAACCCCTCTTTTCCAAAGAGGGGAACTGAACACTTACGTCTAAGGCGATTTCTAGAACGGTATATCGTCATCATACGGTACATCAAAATTATCATAGCTAGCTTCCCTGCTTAACTGGCGTCTGTTCACGCACGCCTGATGCTTGATAGCTTTGTTGCGGCTGGCTCGCCTCATTTTTCTTGCCGATTAAATCAATAATATTGGCGTTAAGATCCAGACTGGTTTTAGTCGTGCCATCTTTTGCCTGGTATTCGCTCTGAGTTAATTCACCCGATACAAACACTTGCTGACCTTTTTTCAGGTAATTTTGCAGTTGCCCTTCCGCGCGTTTACCAAACAATGTTACGCGTATCCATAAGGTTTGTTGCTTATCGCCAAAACCAATATTGTTGGCTACGGTAAAATTCAATACTGCCAGCCCGGATGGGGCGTATCTGACTTCGGCATCCCTGCCGACGGTGCCGGTAAAACTAAAGACGTTGCTCATTTTTTTCTCTTGGTTGAATTAACAATGCCGCTATTATCGTTTGCTTTAGGCTTCTCTCCAAAGGAAAAAGTCAGCGTGCTGCAAAGTCCATTTCAACTTTGCCATCAACAAGCTTCAGGTTAACTTCAAACTCAGTGCCTTTAGCCGATTTAAAACCTTTGAGGACTCCGGTTTCGCCTTTGGTTAATAATTTTTTAGCCATAGCCGGCGTTATTTTTTTATGTGCGATAGTCTTCCAGATGACCGCTTTGCAGCCATTACGCCATTCGCTACAGCTGTAGGCTTTGGGTGTTTCGATAATCTTGCCGTTACACAGCGGGCAATCGGCAAGTGCATCTGTTGTGTTTAGTGCCTGCTGATTTTGTTGTTTGATATAGCCTGTTTCACCCAACACATTAAGGGTGAGTTGCGCATTAAAAACGTCATCATTTATTTTAATAGCATAAGCGTTCAGGGTTCGGCCATTTTGCAATAATTGGCATGCCATCTCCCGGTTAATAGTTAAGCCATAGACCTGCTTCCATAACACAAATTTACAGCCTTCTTTCCAGTGACTGCAACCGTAACCTTGCCTGCCTTCAATAATGGGTTGCTTGCAGACTGGGCAGTCGCCTAGCTTGCTGTCATCATAAAGCGGTTTTGCTGATTCATCTTTTAATTTTTGGGTAAATTGAATGATCTCAGCCATGAATTGATCGGGATCGTATGCGTTCTGTTCTATTTTTTTGAGCTTGGCCTCCCATTCGCCAGTCATTGCCGCAGATTTCAGGCGATCGTCCGCGATAATGGAAATAAGATGCCGCCCTGATTCAGTGCTGAGCAATAACTTTTTTTGCCGCTGGATATAGTTGCGTTTGATCAACACTTCAATAATAGAAGCTCGGGTCGCAGGTGTCCCCAATCCTTTTTCTTTTAATGCTTCCTTGAGCTCTTCATCATCACAGGTTTTCCCCGCTGACTCCATGATGCCCAATAAACTGGCTTCGTTATAGGCTTTGGGCGGTGTGGTTTTGCCTTGATTAATTGAGGGTTGATGTGGCCCTGTTTCTCCCTGTACAAAATTGGGCAGGATTTTTATCTCGTTAGCTTGTTGACCGGGAGACTCATTTTTATACAGCACCTGCCAGCCGGGCGATTCGATAATCGTGCCTGTAGTTTTAAAGGGTATCTGCCGGGCTTCACCTAAAACAGTAGTAATCTGTTTGATGCAAGGCGGATAAAAAGTCGAGATAAAACGCAAGGCTATGGCTTGATACACTTTAGCTTCATCATTGGCTAACGATCCCGGCAAGGTGGTCGTGGGAATGATGGCATGGTGATCGGTGACTTTGGCATCATTAAAATAGCGGCCACTCAATTGCAGCTTGTCAAGATCCAGCGATGCTATCTGTTGTCCGAAATTCAGTCGTAATTTTTCCAGCAAAGGTTTCATGCCGGGCTTCATGTCATTGGTTAAACAACGGCTATCCGTGCGTGGATAAGTGATGTTTTTTTTCTCGTATAGTTGCTGGGCGCAAGTTAACGTTTGATCGGCAGTCAAACCATAACGAATACTCATGTCTTTCTGTAAATCCGTCAGATCATACAATAACGGCGGATTAACCAGTTCACGCTTGCCTTTAACGGAAGTAATTTCAAAATCATGACCTTCAATCTGTGTTAACAAAGCCTCGGCATCGGTTTTCTGATCAAATCGCCCACCCATATACTGAAAATCAGCCTCTCTGTAAAGCGTATGTAATTCCCAAAAATCCTTGGGAATAAAATTGGCTATGTCCAAATCTTTCTGCACGATAAGCGCAAGCACAGGCGTTTGCACACGACCTATCGTCCATAAAAGGCCCTGCTGACCAAACTTAAGGGTATACAACCGCGTCGCATTCAAGCCGACTATCCAGTCCGATTCACTACGGCATTTGGCGGCTCGATAAAGTCCATCATAAGCATTGCCGTCTTGTAATTGAGCAAAGCCCTTGCGAATGGCATCATCGGTTAACGAACTGATCCACAAGCGTTTAAACGGTTTTTGAGAGCACTTTGACCACGACAAAATATATCTGAAAATCAGCTCCCCTTCCCTCCCTGCATCGGTTGCGCAGATAATTTCATCCGCTGATTCGAACAAGCGCTTGATGATATTTAATTGTTTTTGCGCAGACTCGTCACCGCGTGCTTTCAGGCCGAATTGTTCCGGAATAATGGGTAAGGATTCCAGCGACCAGCGCTTCCATTCGGGATGGTATTCATCGGGTTCTTTTAATTCGACCAGATGGCCAAACGCCCAGGTAATTTGATAACCATTGCCCTCAAAATAACCATCACGTTTGTTATTGATGTTTAGACATTTAGCTATGTCACGAGCAACTGAGGGTTTTTCGGTCAGAATGACTTTCATTACGACTTTCTAATCAACACAACATCAGGCAAGCCTTCAAAATGAGCATCGCAAGTAATTAGATCAGCGTCACAGACTAACGCGGTTGCATAGACAATGGCATCAGCAGTAGCGAGCTTGTGTTGCCGGTGCAGTTCGGCGGCTTGTAGAGCAATTTTGGTATCAAGCGTCACGACTACGCAGGTTTGGGTAAAGCCTATAACCTGATCAGCTTCGGTTTCGCCCATTTCCCGTAGCAGCCATTTATAAAGCTCCAGTTGCACGATGGTAGGAACAATACATTGGGAGGCCTCAGGAAACATCTTGGCAATCTCCTGTTTTAACGGACTATCGATTAGCCATTCTATCCAGATTGAAGTATCGACAACACGCATTAAAATCTATCACTACGATCTCTAAAATCGGTCGAACTGCTCCCCTTCGCAATGCCTTGTAACTCTTCAAAGCTTGGAACCGGCATTAGAAACAACCCTTTGCCTTTGGGAATAAAGACAAATTTCTGACCTGATTGCCAATGCTGCTCTTCACGAATCGATTTTGGGATGGATATTTGATATTTGCTTGATAATGTAGCAATTGCCGGCACGCTATGCTCCTGTTTGTTTATCGATACTAATTTGGTAAGAATGTATCAAGTTTCAAATTAAGTCAACAGAATTCATACTTGTACGCGATGCGTGCCCTACTGCTTTATCCGGCATTATTTGATAATGCGATAACAGGGTGAATATTTTTTCCCCGGCAGCTTCATACGGTGCTGCACAACAAAAGAGGCCAATAAAGAATCCATCAGCTTCATAATGTCAGCATCGCCGTGAATTTCAAAATGACCCTGTTGTTCGATAGCACGAATTCCCTCGTCCTTTACATTACCTGCCACTATGCCGGAGAAAGCCCGGCGCAAATTAGCGGCAAGCAAATGATTCTCCTGATTCTTGTGTAAAGCGAGATTACTCATATTTTCATGCGTGGGCGCAAAGGGTTGCTGAAATACCTGATCGATTTTCAGTAACCAGTTGAAATAATAGGCATCACCTTTTTCTTTACGAAAAGCACGTACTTGACTAATACCTGCCAGCATTTCGCGGGCCACCAGTACAGGATCATCAATAATAATCTGGTAACGCTGCTGCGCATCTTTGCCTAAGGTACCGGCAATAAACTGATCGATCTCCTTAAAGTAATCCCCGGAACTGTCAGGCCCTGTAAAAATAAGCGGAAACGGCATATCTTTATTATCAGGATGTAACAGTATGCCCAGTATATAAAGAATTTCCTCCGCCGTACCCGCACCGCCGGGAAATACCACGATACCATGTCCGGTGCGGACAAAAGCTTCCAGGCGTTTCTCAATATCCGGCAAAATAACCAGGTCATTGACAATCGGATTGGGTGATTCAGCGGCAATAATGCCGGGTTCGGTGATACCCAAATATTGGCCGTTTTTTATACGCTGTTTGGAGTGCCCGATAGTAGCGCCCTTCATCGGCCCTTTCATGGCGCCCGGCCCGCAGCCGGTACAAATATCCAAACCCCGCAGACCCATTTCATGCCCAACCAGTTTGGTGTAGTCATATTCCTTACGGCTAATGGAATGTCCGCCCCAGCATACCACCAGATTTGGATTAGTCATCGGACGCAGGATATTGGCATTGCGCAGAATGTGGAATACCGCATTAGCTAATACCATCCGATGAATCCATATCAAATCCTGGATTATCATTAATCTCGTCACTGACATAGATAATGTCACGCAGGACTGCAAACAGATGTTCATTGATCCCTTTAATCATCTTGCCGTCAACAAAGGCGTGTGCAGGAGCGCCCTTAACCTCAAGCTTGATCCCCCTCTGCTCCTGAATAACACGAATATCAAAAGTAGGATAACGCTCCAGCAGTTCCTTGCCATCATCCATAGCACTACCGCAGTTCAAAACGGCAAGCGAGCAGTTACGGAATATCCTGTATAAACCTCCCTGACTTTTATCAAACAGTTTATTGACTTCGGCCTTGGATAAAACATCCAGACGGCCTTCCGGGGTAATTAGTGCATCGACTACCGCGTGTTTCATCGTTTTCCTTTATGTTTGGTTTACATTTTTTGATGAGGGAGTAAAAAACATGTTTTTTTACTCCAGGTCGTTCACTCTTTCACTGTCTCAAACTACTGCTTTTTATCCGCTTTATCTTTCGAATATTTCATAGTGGCATATCCCATTAAGGCGCCCCATAACAGCATATAAACACCATGCAGCGTGTCTTCAAAGCTAAAACTGTCAACTTTTCTAAAATAATCCATAATGTCATCGGCCAAAACCAGCGCCAAAATCAGATAGACTGCGCTCTTTAATCTGATTTTATGCGCATAAAGCACACCAACGCCAATGAGGACAAAGCCCGTAAAGAACCTGATGGCACTATGAGTCAACATTTCCCAGCGCATTATTTGTATTTTGAACGCCGCATCCACAAAATAAAGCAGGATAAGCCCTGCAATCGTGACAATACCGATTAATTTCATTGTTATCCTCATTAAATATTATTAATTAGCTTTAATCCTGGCGGCAATGCTTCACCAAAAATCTGTTTTTCTTCTTTTTCATCCAGTTCTTTAACTTGCTCAACCATGTCTATCCAGGATGACGGTGCTTTACTGAGTTTAAGTTTTGCTATAATTTGCAGGCGCATAGATTCATCAATATCCCGCGCTCTATCACCACTCATGCGTGCAATCAGCGTAGCGGCAAAACCGGCATGCGGCGTTTTCTTCCAATCTTCCGACAAAATCCGGGTCAGCCATTGACAAACAATACCGGCAGGAATGACATTATGGCTACTACCATGAAACGGCATCCGCGCACCGATACGGCCTACAGCCCACCAAGTCTGGCTGGGTTCACTGGCTTTTTGCAAACGTTTCAACAGCCACTCGCCCAGTTGTATTTTTTTCTCGACAGGCAACCGTTCCAATACGGCGGCTAGGCGCACCATATCATCATAACCGCGATTTTTAATTTGCTTGATAACA
The DNA here is from genome assembly GCA_963789475.1 of uncultured Gammaproteobacteria bacterium. GTDB lineage: Bacteria > Pseudomonadota > Gammaproteobacteria > Methylococcales > Methylomonadaceae > Methylobacter_C. Next base: position 28,753 of record CAWBLO010000034.1, read on the forward strand.
CCCGGTTGTCTTGCGGCAGCAGGATTTAGAAACTTGGCAATATCAGCAAAAATCTGTTCCTGCGCAGATACGGTCAAACCACCGGCAATACGCCGCCACAGTGTCCACCATTCCGTCCAGTTTTGGGTTTCATTAACAAACTGTATGCTTTGGGAATAAAGTTTCCAGAGTTGCTCAACACGCCAGTCATCCAGCGGATAACCAAAACCGGGGCGTAAACAAAACCCGGCCAAACTTAGCCAAACCCTTTCGTGATTCTCTGAGCGACGATGATATTTCGATCCTTCCAGCAAGGTAGCAAATAGGGCTCTTAATAACGGTGTTTCCCACTCAGTACGCGCAGACCCCAACTGCTTTTCCAAATCAGCACGTAGATTTTTTACGGCTTTAGGGTCTATTTGTCTGGATTTGGAGCCAAAAACACTTTGTATCTTTTCTACAGCACCCTTAAATTGGGGAGGCAATGCTGCATCCATTAGCCAATCCCGCTACGCCCTTCTTTCTGATTTGAAATTCAACATCCCAGCGTTGATCGCTGTTTTCAACGGAAACGCATTGAATTTTAAGCGTACCCACTTCCGTTTGCGTGACGGCCAACTGAACTATTGCCTCAGCAAGGGGCTTGCTTTCATCTCCTTCAAAAGCCACTGCCAGCGGCGGCAAGGAATGAAACAAATCCGTTATTTCGGTGACATCACCGGGTTTAAATTCGGCATCACCTGTCGTCGAGGCCAAGTGAAAGCGCACCGGCAACCCCAAACGCAAAGCAAAATGCCGGTCTTTTAAAATGACTTCATCACCTTCTTCACTGCCTCTGGGTAAAATACAGATGCCCTGCTGCTTTGTTGAATTACCGGTATCAACCAGCAGAAAATAACTACGCGCCGCACCGCCGCCAATTTTCAGTTTCTTATCGCGTCTGGCGATGGCATAGCTCACGGCACCGAACGCGACGGATAGTTCAGGGTGTTTGTTTTCCAGCAAGACTGGCGGTTTGGCGCTCCATGAATTGAGCAAATTCAACAGCCTTTGGGTAATCGGCTGACTACGAAACACACCGCCGTTCAGCAAAAGCGCATCGGGTACTATACCCTCGCCTTTTAACGCTTCACCGGAAGCGGCGGCGTGCAATTTCAAAAACGCGGCAATATGCTTGCTAATAGCGGGTTCAGCGGCATAAGGAAGCCCAAACTCAACCACACCACTGCGTTTTCTATCAGGCAATTCATCCAGCCTTGATAGCGGAAAAAAGCCATCCAGGGCAATGTTTCTGACTTCTTCGCGTGTTAATACAACGGAGCGAGAGCTGCCAATCAGCCTGGAGCCACCCCCCAACAAGGTAACCGTAAATATGTTCTGGAGCATCCTCAGCCAGCAGGCGCTCTTTGGCAAGCCGGCATTGCTCCAGCAGTTGCGATAAATCAGCAGCAGATAGGCGTTTTTCACCGTCAGTCAAACGGCTTTCCGCCAAATGGGCCAAGGCAAGATCAATATTATCACCGCCCAGCATTAAATGATCGCCGACACCGATACGGGTCAATTTAGGTTCTTGTTCACCCTGCTCTACTTTAATCAGTGTTAAATCGGTGGTGCCGCCGCCCACATCACAAACCAGCAATAAATGCACGTTGGCCAATGCTTGTTTAATGTTTCCGGCATTGCGTCTTAACCAGTCGTAACAAACCGCTTGAGGCTCTTCCAGCAAACGTACATTTGTAAGCCCTGCAATATGTGCCGCTTCCAAAGTCAAGGAGCGTGCGGCCTCATCAAAAGAAGCGGGAACAGTAATGACAATGTCCTGTTGTTCCAAAGGCGCGTCTGGGAATTTATGACCCCACACCGTACGAATATGCGCCAAATAACTGGCGCTGGCATCAATAGGTGAAACCTTGCTGATGTCATCGCTACTGCCCCACGGTAGAATTTCGGCGCTGTGATCTACCGAAGGATGTGATAACCAGCTTTTAGCGCTGGTAACAAACCGGCCTTTGGTTTTGGCACCTAATAAGCGTGCAGCTTCACCAATGACGGCAGATTCGCCTGATAGCAGGGTTTCTTTACTGTAACTGGGAAATGCAACATCAGCCGCAGATAATTCACCTGGCGCCGGATGATAACGTACCGATGGCAACAAAGGCCGCGCCGCCACTTGTCCTGGCGCAATCAGCTGTTCAATTTGTAATAAATGTATTTCCTGGGGTGTTTTTTCAGCTTTGGCAAAAGCTACAACGGTATGAGTTGTACCCAAGTCGATACCGACTGAATAAAGGGGTGATTGATTTTTCACGATGAGCGTTATTATTCCAGTTATTGATTTCACCAGGAAGACCACGTGGCGAAACAGGAGGTTCAATCGAAAGTATGTCTAGCCATCCCGGCGATTCCTTGCCGCAGCCTTTTAATAGTTTAAAGTTTATTCATTACGTCTTGGGTGGTCTCATGGCTTATTATTTTTGCCCTAAAAACCGGTTATAAACAAAAAAACCCAGATAAATTGCAACAACCAGTATGACTGATTCCAATGACAATAACCCAAGACCTGTTACAGCAGGCCCTGGGCAATAACCGCTCATACCCCAGCCAATACCAAAAATGGCTGCACCCAATAACAATGGCTTATCAACCGACGTATTTTTGGAAATGTGAAAACTCTCAGCTAATAGTGGGGCCGGGCGTTTAAGAATCCATTTAAAAGAGATAAACGCTATGACCAATGCGCCAAGCATCACAAATATCAGACTGGGATCCCAGTTGCCGGTAATATCCAGAAAATTGAGCACTTTATTTGGATTAATCATCTGTGAGAGCGATAATCCTATACCGAAGATTATGCCGCAAAGCAGGGCAATAAGGTTCTGTTTCATGCGGCAAGCTCCAGGCTATGGCGAATAATATAAACGGTCATCATACCAGCCGCCATAAAAGTCAGCGTGGCAATCAGGGAACGAATCGATAAATTGGCAATGCCGCAAATACCATGTCCGCTGGTGCAACCCCCGCTCATACGAGTACCGACGCCTATCAAAAAACCGCCCACCCCAAGTAATAGCAGAGGATAATTCTGGCGAGGTACATTAAAGTCAGGCACCAGCAGTTGAAAGATAAAGGCTCCCAGAATAAGTCCGGCAAGAAAGATCAACCGCCAGTTACGGTCATTTTTTGGGGCAAAAAAGACACCATTCATGATGCCGCTGACACCTCCAATACGACCGTTAAAGAGTAAGAGTAAAGTGACGCTGATGCCGATCAATGCACCGCCTGCTGTTGCCGAAAGAGGTGTGAAGTTTTCCATGAATATCTCAAAGTAAAGATTAATATGACGTTTACAAAATAGGTATATTTATGCCCGATTAATTTTGGAATATTAGCATATCCTATTTTTTTATGGGAAGTCATTGCATCAAACGATTTCTTGGTTTCTATGATAGCCATTGCATATAACATCAAGAATTATGAAGAAACTATCATCCAACTGCTACAATACGCGCATTTTAAACTGTACAAGAAGTTAATAAATGGACGTAATCCAACGCATTGCCGAAGAATTATCTGTTAACAGCAAACAAGTCAGCGCTGCTGTAGCGTTGCTGGATGAAGGCGCAACTGTCCCGTTTATTTCCCGCTACCGGAAGGAAATGACCGGGGGCCTGGATGACACTCAATTAAGACAACTGGAAGAACGTTTAGGTTATCTGCGCGAACTAAACGAGCGGCGAAAAACTATTCTGGACAGCATTAAATCGCAAGAAAAACTGACCCCTGAGCTCGAAAAAGCCATTAACGAGGCTGACACTAAAACCTTGCTGGAAGATTTGTATTTACCCTACAAACCCAAACGGCGCACAAAAGCACAGATTGCTCGTGAAGCAGGACTTGAGCCCTTGGCAGATGCCCTTCTGGATGACCGCAGCTTAATTCCTGAACAAATCGCCGCTAACTATATTGATGCAGAAAAAGGTGTACCCGATACCGCTGCCGCATTGGATGGTGCGCGGCAAATCATTATGGAACGCATTTCTGAAGATGCCGGATTATTGGCTGAACTGCGCGAACGGGTCTGGCAAAAAGGTATAATTCACGCCACCGTCATCACAGGAAAAGAACAGGCTGCCGAGAAATTCAGGGATTATTTCGATTATCAGGAAGCCATCAACAAAATTCCTTCACACCGTGCGTTAGCCCTGTTTCGTGGACGTAATGAGGATTTATTGTCCTTAACACTCTTACCCGGTGCAGAAGACAAAGAAGAGCATGCTCTTTGCGCCCAGTTTGTAGCTCGACATCTTAATATTAAAGAGCTAGCCAAACCGGCCGATGCCTGGCTGGCGGAAACGGCACGCTTTGCCTGGAAAATCAAGCTGTTCACGCGCATTGATCTGGATTTAAAATCCAGGCTACGCGAGGCCGCTGAACTGGAAGCTATTCGCGTTTTTGCCAGTAATTTAAGAGATTTGCTATTGGCTGCGCCTGCGGGCCCCAAAGCCACGATGGGGCTGGATCCCGGCATACGAACCGGCGTCAAGCTTGCAATTGTCGATCCTACCGGAAAAGTGTTAACCACAGAGACCATTTACCCACACCCGCCGCGCAAACAATGGGATGAATCAATAGCCACACTGGCAAAACTGATACAAAAATACAGCGTTGATTTAGTTAGCATAGGCAATGGCACCGGTTCCAGGGAGACTGATCAACTGGTTGCTGATGTCATGAAGCAGCACAGCTCACTTCAGTTTACAAAAATAACGGTTTCAGAAGCGGGCGCATCGGTTTATTCAGCGTCTGAACTTGCGGCTAAAGAATTTCCTGATTTGGATGTGTCATTGCGCGGTGCCGTGTCTATCGCCAGACGCTTGCAGGATCCGCTGGCAGAACTGGTTAAAATTGATCCAAAATCTATAGGCGTAGGCCAGTATCAGCATGATGTCAATCAGTTTCAATTAGCCAAAGGACTTGATGTCGTCGTCGAGGATTGCGTGAATGCGGTCGGTGTTGATGTCAACACGGCGTCCGTATCCTTGTTAAAACAAGTATCCGGTTTATCAGCCAGTGTGAGTGAAAATATCGTGGCCTTCCGCAATGAAAACGGGCCCTTTGTTAATCGCAAGCAATTGAAAAAAGTGCCCAGACTGGGCGATAAAGCCTATGAACAGGCCGCAGGATTTCTCCGCGTCATGAATGGTGACAATCCACTGGATGCGTCCGCAGTCCATCCCGAAGCTTACCCCGTAGTTGAAGCAATTATAGCCGGCACAGGGAAATCTATCCGTGATCTTATCGGCCAAAGCGGGTTTTTGCGGAATCTTAATCCGGCAAACTATACCAATGAACACTTTGGTCTACCTACGGTTACTGATATTCTACAAGAATTGGAAAAACCGGGACGCGATCCTCAGGCCGGAATTTAAAAGCGTAGCTTTCAAGGCGGGCATTGAGAAAATATCCGACCTTGAGCCCGGCATGAGACTGGATGGAGTAGTGACCAATGTCGCTAACTTCGGCGCTTTTGTTGATATTGGCGTGCATCAGGATGGACTGGTACATATCTCGCATTTATCGGATACGTTTATCAAAGATCCCAGAGATGCGGTAAAAACCGGCGATATGGTAAAAGTTAAAGTACTGGAAGTGGATGTCGAACGTAAGCGCATTTCTTTAACCATGAAAACCAATACAGATACTGTTGAAGCCAGGCCCGAACGAAATAGTCAAAAACAGGCCATTAAGGTCAAACAACAGGCACCAGCCCAGAACTTAATGGCTAACGCCTTCGCAAAGGCGCTGAAAAAGTAAATAACCTTAGCTCTCATATACTGAGTCTTTCTAACATACCCGCAGGATTTGATATGACAAAATTCAATCGTTTTTTTGTTTCTTTTCTTTTCACCACGCTATTTATGGCCTATACACCGATGACTCAGGCCGATATGCAGCAACAGAATTATGGTTACCAGTCTGGTGAAGCCAGAACCTATACGCCCATCACTCAGACTGATGAGACTCAAAAACAATCAAGCTATGGGAAGAAGATCGGCAATAAAGCACTCAATGCTTTTGCCAATTTGACTACAAGTCCACTGGAATTACCCAAAAATATCATTAACACCATGAATCAAAGTAATTTCTTTTACGGCGTATTTGGTGGCTTTATCAAAGGTTTGGTTAACACCTTGGGCCGAACAGGTTGCGGCATTGTCGATTTAATTACCTTCCCGCTACCCACCAAACCGATCGCATACCCCGTATATATCTGGGATGATTTCGATATAGACACGACTTATGGCGAAGTATTTCGTCTGGATAAAACCCCAAAAATAGACCAACCGGTCACCGAAACGCCTGTCACGCTACCTGCCCCAACTCCTGTAGCTACTCGACCAAGAGCCGCTGTAGTTAATCGATCCAGTCAGTATAATCAAAATACCAACAGAAAATTGGATACGGTATTCAAACAAGAAATGCAGAAATAATAATCGATCAATTTTGTGTAAAAATCAAGGACTCTTATCATCTTCTAATGCAAGAGAAACAACAAACTCACCATACTCCACGATATCCCCGCCGCTGCCGGAATCGTCAAAATCCATGCCCAAACAATTCGTTCGATGACGGAAAGTTTTAGTGCGTGAGGATTCTTGGCAAAACCTACACCCATAATCGCAGTTGAAATGCTATGCGTGGTAGAAACCGGCATTCCGAAATGGGCGGCAGTCAACAGAATTGTCGCTGAACTGGTTTCCGCTGCGAAACCGTTTATCGGGTGCAACTTGACCATTTTGTGACCAAGCGTTCTGATAATGCGCCAACCGCCTACCGCAGTGCCAAGCGCCATGATCAAGGCGCAAGAAAAGATGATCCAGCTATCGATGTCTTTTTCCCCGCCATCCGGCCTTAAAAAATCAGCCCAGGCCGGCAATTGATCGAGCGTACCGGCACTATTCGCGGAAAAAATTGCCAAGGCAATAATACCCATGGTTTTTTGCGCATCGTTACTACCATGCGCAAAGCCCATATAACCCGCAGACAACAGCTGGGCTTTCCCGAACACCGCATTAACCCATTTCGGACGCGCCATACGTGCCATGACCCCGCCAGCAGAGTTCATGCCGCTAATAATCGCCATCAAGCCGCCCATGATAACAATACCCAAGGTAAAACCGGCGATCGGAGAGCTAACCATCGGAATCACCACTTTCCACAATATCCCTTTGTTCTCTGTCCAGACTACTGCAGTTTTTGACCATATCAACACATCGAGATTATTGTGTCCGGCTGCAAGCGCCGCGCCGCATAAACCGCCGATCAAAGCATGGCTGGAAGAGGACGGCAGCCCCAGGGCCCAGGTAATAAGGTTCCAGATAATTGCACCGGTTAACGCGCAGATTAATACTTCGGAAGAGATAGTCACCAAGCCGGTATCCACTAATCCCGATGAAATGGTTTTGGCCACGGCCGTACCTGAAAATGCACCCACCAGATTGGTGACTGCGGCGAGCATTACCGCTTGTGTTGGCGTTAATACTTTGGTGGCAACTACCGTAGCAATAGAGTTCGCGGTGTCGTGAAATCCGTTGATGAACTCGAATACCAGCGCGACCAGGATGACAAGCAAGAGTAAAATCAGCATGAAAATCCTTTTATGAGTTTTTTAAGGCGATGTGGTAAACCACATTACCGGCATCACGGCAGCGGTCGATCGCTTTTTCGAGGATTTCAAACAAATCCATTTTTACCAGGTAACGGATCGGATCGGTTTCATTGGCATAGGCATCTCGATACAACTCCAGTATTTGACGATCAGCTTCGGCTTCAATGCCTTGCAACTGATCGTTTAATTTTTTGATTTTATCCAGATCCATTCCTTTACGTAACAGTCCGACCATTTGTTCCAAAACTTTGCAAGCTTGTTCCAGCATCACCGCACGGCTGGCAAAATCCACATCACCAATACGAGCCAAGGCTGGCGTATACCGCTCCGCAAATTTTTCCACAACTTTGGGGATTTTATAAAGTGCGCTACTAAGGGCTTCAATATCTTCACGATCGAGCACGGTAACAAACGTATTGACTAATTCTTCATTGATTTGCGCGAATAAGTCCTTTTCCCGGCGACGCGCCTGTTTAAACTTTTCCAATGATTGTTGCGTCGCAGGCGTACTTAAAAGCTCGATCAATGCCTTGGCCGACGAACGCGCGGACTCGGCACTGGCTTCAAGTAAGCCATAGAATTTATCGCCTTTGCCGAAGATGGTTTGCAATGAGAACATGGTGTTTCCTTTTTATGAGCCATAAGGCATTTATTATTTTTATCCGTTAATTATCGCATAACTACGCTCTTAAACATCAAAAGTTCTAAGGTTAAACAATTAAACGTTTACTCTGTGTTTTTCGTGCCTCTGTGGTGAACCGAGGTTTTTAGGTTAATGGCTTAACAACCATTGCTCTAACATCACGACAAGCCAAATCATTACGCCATAATAAGAGGCATGGCCACTTTGATGTAATTCAATAAGATTTTTGATATAGGCGGGATTTAGAAAACCGCGTTTTGCCATACCTTCCAAATTGTCTTCAGCAAATTGTTTGAGTTCTTTGTCGCTACTCATCCACACACCGAAAGGCAATCCAAAACCTTGTTTACTTTTTGTCAGCGTTTCTTCAGGTAAGAAATCCCGCAACCCTTCTTTGTAAAAAGAGCGTAATTCAAAGCCCTGCATTAACCATTTAGACGGAATCGAGGCAGCAAACTCCACCAGATTTTCTTGTAACATCGGATAATGCACATCTATACCTGCAAGCTCGCACATGCGGTTAACTTTTCTCAGATCGTTATCTGCCAACGTAAATTTGTCATCCAAAAACAGCATTTGTTTAATTAAATCGTCGTTAGTCGTTCGATTATAGGTATTACTGAGATATTGCAGAGGCTGATCCGGATTAATTTGCTTAAGAAAATCTTCAGAGAAAATCTCTGTTAATGGCGTTCGGTGCAGGAAATTATAGGTCTCCATACGTTCCGGCATCGCTATCCTGGCTTGTTCGATATAGCTTTTTAGCTTCCTGAGCGGTGATAGATTAAATGCCAAGGGTTCTAAAATTGATTTGGCTATGCCGGGTACATGACGATAAAGGTCAAATACCTTTTGTTTGGCATAACGGGAGTTGCCGGCAAAATACTCATCACCTCCGTCACCTGCCAATAACCGTGTCATACCTAGCTCACGAGCGAATTTAGCGCAATAGTAAGATGGAATTGCGGAGGCATTGCCGAAGGGTTCATCGTAGGTTTGTGCAATTAACGGTATCGCCTGCAATACATCGGCAGGTGTGACATAGTATTCATGTAGATTAACCTTAAAATGGGCGGCCGTGGTTCGGGCAAATTCCATTTCATCATAGCCGTCAGCATCAAAACCCATAGTAAAAGCATCAATGGGACGGTTCGCTAGTTTTTGATAAAAGCCGGTGACAGTACTACTGTCAAGACCACCACTCAAGAAGGCTCCCGTTTGATGGTCGGGTACGCACGCAGAAACCGATTGCTCCAATTGTGACGGCAATTGTGCAAGCAGTTCTTTTTTTGAACAACTGCTGTCTTTATAGTGTAATTGCCAGTAGAAATCACGGGTAACTTGGCCATTATTAAATTCAAAAAACTCACCGGGCTGAAGTTTTGAAACACCACTGTAAATGCTTCCCGGACTTGGAATCATATGAAAATACAGGTAATTGAAGATAGCCTGCGGATCGATTGCGGCATTAACACCGGGATGACTAATAATTTGATCAAGCTGAGAACCGAACACCAACAGTCCGTTCAGACAATAAAAAGCCAGAGGCCGGATGCCTATCCGGTCAATCGCCAACAAAGCATAGCGACGCTCAGGTTCTAATAAACAAAATGCAAAAGGCCCATGAATTTTATCCAGAACCGAGCGGCCATAACGCAAAAAACCCTCGGCTAACGCTTGAGCCGGACTGTGGTTTTTTGCAAGCTCAGCTAATGCTGAATCCTGCCATTGCGGTGATCCTTCCAGGATTACCAGCAATTGGGAAGATTGATAACTAGAGGGCGCCCGATTAATACCATGACCCGCTACCTCAGCCATTTTATGGTGATTAGAAACACTTGGGGAGGTTGCTGTTAAACATCTGGACGCAGCCCGTTGCTTGTCAATCCAGTTGGCTGGAGAGGTTGTTTCCGCTGTTGATAACCAGCCGTAAATAGAGCTCATATGATTTTCCTTGAGTTACGTAAATATGTTCTACCGCACCTGCTTGTGCAAGATTAGAAATTGACGATGATTATCTCATCAGCCCGTTTGACTATATAACAATGACATATTTATACAGCCTTTTTCAACTCGCCCAGACCATTCGGCTTTTTAACTACTTGAAGTTGCGCTTTAATGCGTTTCTGCACGGCTTCAACATGAGAAATAACGCCCACGGTTTTCCCGTGGGTATGTAAACTTTCCAGGGTGCTGATTACAGTGTAGAGTGAGTCTGCATCCAGATTACCAAAACCCTCATCGAGGAACAGTGAATCCACAGATCGGCCGTTACTTGCCAATTCCGAAAGCCCCAGCGCCAATGCCAGACTGACTATAAAACTTTCTCCACCCGATAAGGTCTTGGGCAACCGCCGGACATTAGCCTGATAAGTATCTTCAACTTCCAGCGCCAGTCCTTGCTCACAGGGTGCTTGCCGTAAATAATAACGGCCACTGATTTTTTCCAGTATTGCATTGGTCTGGGACAATAATTGTTCGGCAATCTGCCCTTGAACCCGGCGACGAATCGCCATACCGCTTTCTTCAGTTAAAAAAGCGACTTCAGCCAAGAAGGGCTGGGACTCTACTTCTTGTTGTTGCAATGCTATCAGCAAGGCGTCATAAGTCTGCTGCAGTTGCTTTTGTTCACTTAACAGCTTTTCAAGATGCTGGGCTTCCATGCTTACTATCTCCATTTTTCCGGCAATGCGTCTAACCTGTTCTTCTAACTCTGTGGCATTTAACGTTGCATCTAAATAAGTAGAGTCCACTTCCAACAGAGCATTATTTGATTCGAGCGCTATCATTTTAGCATCAATCTCCTGCTCCAATTCCGCTCTCCGACGCTCAAGTTCAGGCTGATTTTCCATCAACTCCAATATTTCGCTAATTTCATGCAGACTGGTAAAATGAGTGGCTCGCATTTTCTCCTCTAAAGCCTGATGCAAATTAGCGGCTTCAATTTCCTGCTGAGCCAGCAACTGTTCTTTATCGGCAATCAGTTTCTGTTTTTCAATAAGCGCCAAATGCAGTCCGATAGTTTCTTCCGTTTGTAGTTGACTGCTATAGACTTCAAGAAGCTCATTACCACGCGTAATTTCAGCTTGACAGGCAGCCTGTTTCGCTTCCAAAGCCTCTAGCTCTTCTGTTAGACCCTTGTTGCGGAAAGCATAGCCATGGTAATCCTGCCGGCGCACATTGAGCCGATCGAACAACGCATCCTCCTGGCCTTTAGCGGGCATTTTTTCGCCGAGCAAAGCCAATTGCTCTAACACTTTATCGGCTAGCTGTTTTTCTTCCAGCTGACGCTGGGTTAATGCGGCTTCGATGCCCAGCTGTTCCTGAGTAACACCCTGACTACTGGAGCCCATCTGCTGAGTGCTTATTTGCAACTGTTCAATAGTGGTTAAGCTCTTGGCGATTAACGTTTTTAAATTTTCGATATTAGCCTGTTTACTTCGATATTTCGTAGCGAAACGAACAATCTCTGTTAATTCCTTTGTTTCTTTTTTTATCAGCTCTTTCATCAATCTCAACTTATTTATATCAAGATCATCGCTGACAATATTCAGCCGGTTACACAAGTTTAACCATTGAGCTCTAATCTGGTGTAGCTGCGTTTTCCTGCCCTGATTTTTTTCAGATTGCTTTTGTGCCGTGCTGATTTTGTGCTCTATGTGAGTGGCCTTCACCGTTAATGTTATTATTTTCTCTTTTTGATCGATCAATGCCTGTTTGGAATTGGACACTGCCGGCGGACGTTTAGCGTAAGGATGTTGCAAGGCTCCGCATAAAGGACAGGGTTTACCATCGAAAAGGTGAACTCTGTCCGGGGCCATTTTTTTCAATAACGATTCAAGAACAATTTTTTCATCGAGCACGCGTTTAATATTTTCTTCGCGTTTTATTTCCATTCTCAGCTTTTCAAGCTCAAGGCTCAACCTATCATCAGCATCATGATCCGGCTGCTCTTTCTGTCTAAATAGAGAGAAAAAACCGGAACCGCCTGTCAGTTGTTGATGTTTTTGCGCCAGATTGTAGAGCGTCTGAAAGTCCTTGACGCGCTCTTGCTGCTCCAGCTTTAAGGCAATAATATTATCAGGCGTATTGCCCTGCCCCATTGCCTCAAGTTCTTTTTCATCGGTCTGTAATTGCTGTTTTAGTTGGATCTGTTTTTTATTTTCTTTTTCAAGTGCAGCGGTATTATTCTTCAGTGACGAGCTGGTTTTTTTTGACTGCTTGGCAAAGGACTTCTGCTTTTCACTTAATTCAACCACCTCAGAACGAAGTTTTTTTAATTTACTTATTTCATCAAGGAAACCGGTCAGTAATACTGCGTCAGCGGCATGTTCTTCAAGCCATTTTGATACGGCTGGAAGAACTGACTTTTTTTCTGCGGACTGTGCTGCTAAAGATTGCCAGAGTGCCGTTTCGGACTGCCGGTTTAAACCAATCTGGTTAACCTGATTCCTGATGTTGTCTAATTTTTGTTGCTGCTCTGTAAACGATAGCTGCGCTAAACTGTCAGGAACTGCTTCATTACCCAGCTTATGTTTTAATTGCTTAAGTTCGCTCTCAAAATCATCCAGAGTCAATTTGCCTTGTCGAATAACATGGCTTTTTAACTTGTGTGCTTCGAGATCATCCTTAAAAATTAACGCGTCTTGAGCTGCGGCAATCCGGTCTAATAGTTTTTGAGTGTGTTCTACCTGTGTATTGGCCTCTTCCAGGTTTTTTTCCTGCTCAACAATCTGTTTTTTTATCGCTGTTATTTTTATCAGCAAGGATTGCTGTTGCTTTAAACTGTTTTGTTCATTCTTCAAGCTCAGTATACTGTTCTGTAAAATCGATTAAATCATGCTCACAGGCTTCCTGTTTTTCAGGCTCCATCAACTGGATAACAGCTAACTCCCGTTTTAAACGATCCAGTTCCTTTTGTGCGTTTTCACCTCTTTCAATAACCGCCTTTTTATAATCCTCATAAATATCAGTGCTGATGATTTTTTCCAGTATATCCATACGCTCAGTGTCCAGCGCATTAAGAAAAGCGGCAAAATCACCCTGCGCCAACATGATCGAACGCGTGAAATTACGAAAATTCATGCCTGTAATTTCGGTCATTCGCGCACACACCTGCTGAGGCGTATTGGCTAAAACGTCGCCATCTTGCAAACGAATTAATTGCATTTCCGGAGGCATTAACTCACTCTCCGGGTCACCCGCTGCACGCTGAACATGCCAACTGGATTTGTATTTTTCACCCCCCAGGGAAAATTCAATTTCAGCAAAACACTCCGCTGTATGCTTGGTCATCACATAGCCGGCGGGTCGATCAAAACGAAAGGTCTCGCCATATAAAGCCAGGGTAATGACATCTAATATACTGGATTTGCCTGACCCATTAGGCCCCGTAATCGCAAAAACCCCCGTATCTGAAAAGGGTGCTTGTTCAAAATTGATTCGACTTTCGCCTTCTAATGAGTTGATATTTTTGAAATGAATGTTGAGTATCTTCATAACCTATTGTTCTATATTATTATATTTGGCGGTAAGTTAAAGTTTGGTACACACTTTTGATGTGTTTACATGATACACGATGGGACTAATTGAAAAAACAGTCACACAAAAAAGGTGATTATCAATTAAGTGTATCGGCATTGACTGCCGAAAGATAGAAATTATATTTCGCTACTTTACCGGCACTTTTCCCAAAAAAAACCTCGCTATTATCTCGTTATTTCCTGCTCATCTGACCCTCAAAATATCTGCCTAAGCCGGTTTCTGCATTTTATCGACTATCAAACTTAAAGTGTTGTAATTCCGCCTTACTTTTTTCCATACAAAAAAGCCGGTGTACCCGGCCTTGATTTTTATAGGTCTTCATATCAGGTTTTGTAAGGTTTTCAATTAATGCTCAAACAGTTTATCAATAGTTGTTATAGAATCAGTGGAGAATAAACCCCGGCTTTCGCTGAAACGAATAATATCCTCCAGGCAACGAATTAACTCACCATAAAGATCAACATCCCCCGCCGTCTCATCTAAAAATTTCTTAATCCGCTCAACTTCCGTACGAATGATTTTGCTCGTTTGCACAAAAATATCTTTGCACTTAGGGCCAAAAAAAACCAGTTATTCGTGCATGCTGCTTGCTGTCCAGCAATCTAAATCCAGTCGCTTAGACGCAGTTGCATAAAGCACAATACCGATATTGGCAAATTCCTCCGTTTCAGGATAAGGCTAATAACGAAAAATGCTGTACTTACAAATTTGCTTATTCATAGCAGTTTTAACCAAATGTCTCCGTTTGCTTCATTGCTAAGGCGTTGCATGTGTTTTTCAGGATAAAAACATTTTGTGTCATCGTTTTATCGATTTATTCTTCGGGTATCTTACCCCACGCTGATTGCCAACAGGGAAGTGTTTTTTTCATTCTTGCCTCGAAACTTATTTTTTCTACTAAATCGTCTTGTTTATTGATGAGTAAGGATTTAAAAACATGGGCATCCCAAAAATTAACTTTATTAAAAGCATTATCGAAAATCAGATTATGATCAATAATATACAAGCCTGATTCGTCGGCTTTCCATAGTAAATTCGGATTCCCAACTTTTTCTGTCAAGGTACGATCTTAGTTTTCAACCCAAAGATCAAAAATCAATATACTTAACTTTAGTTGAGTATATTGATTTTCTTCACCGTTTCAAACTTTGATTCATTTGGGAGGGAATCCGCGTTTTACTGTCTTGGTAGCGGAAGGTGACCAGACCATCCGTACACGCAAGGGTATAGGTCAAGTTTGACGCTACTCAATGAATGCGATTCCAGCAAATTGCTGAAATAATCGGTCAACTGGGATTCGGACAGATCATAAATTTGATAATCGAAATACGCGCCAATACGCCGCATGGCTCGGGAATAGGCCTCGATCGTTTTGGGCTGGAGGCCTTTGAGTTTGAGGTGTTTAAGATGCGTTTGATAATTCTGCTTGATAGGGTTGACGTATGTAATTAAGTAACTTATGGTTAGCACAGTTTATTGAGGTGCAAAATTATTTAAATACGGTCAGCATCAAGCGATTCGAATTCCAAAAAATTTTGAATTGAAAGATGTTAGTGAAGTTTCATTTCGCAAGGAAGGTAATCGGATTATCATTGAGCCATTACGCAAGCCATGGTTGTCGTATGCAGATTTGCCGAAGGCCGATGCAGATTTTATGTCGGAGCAAACTGAGCTACTCTGAGTATGTTCGTGAGATTGTGCATAAAATAAGTTAGGCATCTTACGCCCTCTTCCTCCGGGAGAACTGGGGTGAGAGAATATAATAAATGAATGATTTCATAAACGTTACTTTGCACTTGTCACCAACAATCAAAAACACTTTTCCAAAGTCCCCAATTTAAAATTGAATAATTGGATAAATCCAACTGACTAACATTGAAGGTATGCAATTGAAAACACAAGTTCTGGTACTGGGCGGTGGCCCTGGCGGTTATACAGCGGCGTTTCGCGCGGCTGATTTAGGTAAACAAGTGACGCTGGTCGAGCGTTATCCGGTGTTAGGCGGCGTTTGTTTGAATGTCGGTTGTATTCCTTCAAAAACCTTGCTGCATGTCGCTAATGTGCTCAATGAAGCCAAGGAATTAAGTCCGGCAGGCATTAAATTTGTTGAACCCGAGGTTAACCTGGAACAATTGCGCGACTGGAAAAACAAGATCAGTTCGCAGCTCAATGCCGGTTTGGCAGCTTTGGCAAAACAGCGCAATGTGACGGTTATCAATGGCACAGGACGGTTTGTTTCCGACACGCAAGTGCAGGTTGACAAACAATTAATTGAATTTGACCAGGCCATTATTGCAGTCGGCTCCCAGCCGGTAAAAATTCCGTCATTTCCCAATGATGATCCAAGGTTAATGGATTCAACCGATGCCCTCAATCTTGAAGATATTCCGAAAAAATTGTTGATCGTCGGCGGCGGTATTATCGGCCTGGAAATGGCGACTGTTTATAACGCGCTGGGTAGTAAAATCACCATTGTTGAAATGCAGGACCAAATCATCCCCGGCTGCGATAAGGATTTGGTCAAGCCACTCATGACAAAGATCAAGAAGGAATATGACAATATCTTTCTGGATACCAGCGTTAAAAGTATTGAACCCTTGACAGAAGGCTTGAAAGTCACTTTCGAAGGCAAAACCGCACCGGAATCGGATGTATTCGATAAAGTGCTGGTCGCTGTAGGCCGCAGCCCAATGGCAATTTGATCGATGCCGATAAAGCCGGGGTTAATGTCGATGAGCGAGGCTTTATCGCTGTTGATAAACAACAACGCACCAATGTAAAACATATTTTTGCGATTGGCGATGTCGTGGGTAACCCGATGCTGGCGCATAAAGCAACACATGAAGGCAAAATAGCCGCCGAAGTGATTGCGGGTATGCCAAGCGAGTGGCTGGCTTTGACAATTCCTTCCGTGGCTTATACCGATCCAGAAATAGCCTGGATGGGTTTAACTGAAAATGATGCCAAAGCGCAAGGCATAGCATATGAAAAAGCCGCTTTCCCGTGGGCAGCCAGTGGCCGTTCGCTTGCTAATGGGCGTAAAGAAGGTGTGACCAAATTGCTTTCTGATAAAGAAACCGGGCGTATCCTTGGCGCGGGTATTGTCGGTACCAACGCCGGTGAATTGATTGCAGAAGCCGTGCTGGCACTGGAAATGGGCGCCAATGTTGAAGATCTGGCATTAACGGTTCATGCGCATCCCACCCTGGCTGAAACCTTAGGGCTTACAGCAGAAATGATTGAAGGCACAATTACTGATCTGTTTATTAAAAAACGATGAAAAAACTGTTAAATAAAAGCTTTATCACCAATCTTATTGCTGTTCTTATTATTGCCACCGGCTATGTTTGCCCGGTACAACAGGCATTAGTCAAATCCATCGGTTTTTTTGCCCTGTCAGGGGCAATCACCAATTGGCTGGCAATTTACATGCTGTTTGAGAAAGTACCGTTTTTATACGGTTCCGGCGTTATACCCGACCGCTTTGAAGAATTTAAGCTCTCCATCAAGCAACTTATGATGAATCAGTTTTTTACTGTCAAAAAATATCGAACAATTTATTGAATCAGAGGAAGAGCAGGGTAGCAAGATGTTGAA
>CAWBLO010000035.1:0-41009 GCA_963789475.1 uncultured Gammaproteobacteria bacterium
CTAACAAAAGCAGGAAAAAATTAATCATGAGCATGCAAAAACCCAACATCCATAAACCTTTATTATTGAGTAGCCTGGTCTTCTCGATTACGCTAGCCGGTTGTGCATCAACAGCAACGACTGTTCCTGACCAGAATGACCCTTTTGCAGGCTGGAACCGGGGTACTCAAACATTTAACGATAATCTCGATAAAGCTATATTAAAACCAATGGCAAAAGGTTATCAGTGGATAACCCCGGAATTTGTTGACGAAGGCATAACCAATTTTTTTAGTAACATTAACGATATTGGTGTGACTATCAATGGCTTGTTGCAGTTTAAACTCGCCCAAAGCGGTATGGATGCAAGTCGTTTCCTCATTAATACCACGGCGGGAATTGGCGGGTTTGTTGATGTAGCAAAGATGATTGATTTGCCCAAGCATAACGAAGACTTCGGTCAGACTCTGGGGGTTTGGGGCGTTCCATCAGGCTCCTATCTGGTGCTGCCGTTTTTCGGATCAAGTTCGCCCAGAGATGCGGTTGGCTCGTAGGCGACGCGCTGTTTAATCCACTGACTTATGTTTCCATATTTGGGGGCGCTGCAGCCACCGCGGCCACCATGGGCTCAGAGTTGTTGATGTCACTGACCGACGAGCGCATTTAATGACGACTGAAAAAATCATTGATGAAGGAGCTGTCGATCGTTACGACTTCATTAAGAATTCTTATGAACAAAACCGTGATTATCTTATTCATGACGGCAATCCTCCGGACGATAATGATCCCGACCTGCTTGACGAGAGCTCTAAAGAAAATGATAACGTCAGTAATGAAACAGAGACTACAAATTCAACACCCGCTAATAAAAGTGCTGACAGTGTTAATAAATCCGGTGGCTCGGGTTCATCCTCCGCTGAAAAAAAACCTGGCCATTTACTGGAATTATCAGCACCCAAGTAATCGGGCATGAATAAAACACCTTATCCTGACGATTGGTTTGATATCAATACGACTCTCTATAACAGGTCGGTTAAGATATTTAGCACTGTAAAAAAAATGCTCAGTGTCAAACTGAAACTTCATGCTGATACTCAGGTACAACAAGGCGATATATTCTTATTCAACCATTTTTCCAGATTTGAAACATTCATACCGCAATTTTTAATTTTTGAACAAACCGGAGCTTACAGTTGTGCCATCGCTGCGGGGGAGTTCTTTAAGGAAGATACCGTATTAGCGAAATATTTACAGAATGTCGGTGTTTTTCCTCATGATCATGACCGGCTGTTCCCCTTGCTAGCCGCACAAATTTTGCGTGGACGCAAAGTGATTATTTTCCCCGAAGGCGGCATGGTCAAAGACCACCGCGTTATGGACAAACAAGGCCATTACAGTATTTACTCACGTCTCACTGGCCAACGGCGAAAACAACATACTGGCGCGGCTGTTCTGGCTCAAGGCATAGAGATTTTTAAAGACGCCATTCGAAAGGCCTATGCCGATAAAGATCAGGCTCAACTGTTACACTGGAAAGATGAACTGCACTTCGACAGTCTCGATCAATTACTCACTTCAGCACTGAAACCAACGCTGATTATCCCTGCAAATATTACCTTTTATCCCATTCGATCCTCTGAAAATCTATTGTTATCCGGTGTTGAACTATTTGCTGATAATTTAAGTTTGCGCCAAACAGAAGAATTGCTGATCGAAGGTAACATCATTCTCAAGAATACTGATATGGATGTTCGTATGGCCCCCCCCATTGAGCCCCATAAAGTCGCGAACTGGTGGAATCAATATCTGCTGAAAAATGTAACTGCTGAATTTAAAACGCTGGATGACGTTTTCTCCTTCCATACATCACCGAAAAATTGGCAACAAAAATATCTGGGAGCCTATTTTAAAAAAATAGCTAATGCTACGCGCGACCAATACATGCAAGAAATTTATGTGAATGTCACTATCAACTTGAGCCATCTTGCATCAACACTGATCATGTTCTGCCTGGAAAAAGGTCAGTTGCAAGTTGAGCACACCTGTTTTTTTACAACGTTGTATATCGCCGTAAAAAATTTACAACATAACAGCAAAATTAATCTACACAGAAGCCTGCTTAACCCGATTGATTACTGTGACTTAAGCTCCGGCACCAGCAAACGCTTTGAGCACTTTATCTGTGCAGCAAAAAACAGTGACCTCATTATTGAACATGACTGTTGTTATCAATTTTTACCAAAATTACTGGAGGCACAAAACCTTGATGAGATCAGGCTGGAAAATCTTATTGCTGTTTATGATAATGAAGCCAAACCCATAAAAGCCATCCGCCAAGTCATGATTCAAGCCCTTGACAACTGTGGCCGCATTGATCCGGAGCAACTGGCCGCCTGGCATTTTGATGATGAATGCCGGGATTTAGGCTGGGAACGGCATATCTATACCCACCGCCGTTATGATGATATCAATGAGCATGAAATTGCCGCAGCAGACCCTTCCCCTTTTTTTCTCAGGCCCAAAAACGATAACGGCATCGGCGTCTTACTCATTCACGGTCTACTTGCCAGCCCTGCAGAATTAAAGGACTATGGCGAACATCTCGTTCAACAGGGCTATACAGTCATGGGGGTTCGCCTGAAAGGCCACGGCTCTTCACCTTATGCCTTGCGCGACCAAACCTGGGAAGACTGGTACGCTTCAGTATTGCGAGGCTTCAATATCCTGAAAGCTCATTGTAAGCACATCTTCGTTAGCGGATTTTCTACCGGCGGTGCATTAGCGCTTAAACTGGCCTCTGAACAATACCCGGAAATAATCGGCATCTGTGCCGTTGCCGTCCCAATAAAATTCATCAATCCGGCATTCATGCTGGTATCTTTGTTGTATGGCGTCAATAAACTGGTAGATTGGGTTTCATCCTACGAAGGCGTTAAACCTTTTATCGATAACTTCTCCGAACATCCTGCTATCAATTACCGGCACGTACCTGTCAAAAGCTTGTATGAATTAAGACGACTGATTCATGATATGGACGATTTTTTGCCGCTTTGTAAGCTTCCCATACTCATCTTGCACGGACAAAATGATCCTATTGTGTCGGTAAATAGCGCATCGAAAGTGATAGACAAATTGGAAACCAAAAACAAGCAACTCAAGATTATTGATTCCAACCGTCACGGTATCTTGATGGAAAATATCGGCGGCACCTGGAACTTAATTAATGATTTTATGATTGGCTGCTCTACTGGATTGAAAAGTGTAGATATCAGCCCACAAGACGAAAAAAACTTACCGCTTATGCCTTGTGGATGTGATCATCATGATTCAATTTCACCTTAGGAACGCGCATGAAATACCCTGAGCACACTATCCACTCACCGCAACCCTCTCTCCCAGAGGGCATAACTATCTACACAAGTTTGATCTAACTATAAAAGCACCGTCATTCCGGCAAGGATGCCGGAATGACGTTCTTAAAAACACTTGTGTATAGCGGAATTCAGCTTCATTTCAGCTTGATGCTATAAAGTTTCAAGACACAATAAATTATGGAGTACAAAATGAAGTCACAAGAGTTAGTTAAAGTCTGGGATCTCCCGCTTAGAATATTTCACTGGTTGCTGGTTGCAGGATTCTTTGTCGCATACCTGACAGAAGATGAATTATTAGCCGTTCATGTTTGGGCGGGTTATCTGGTATTTGGATTGCTGCTGTTCAGATTAGTCTGGGGTTTTATAGGCAATAACTACGCCCGGTTCTCAAATTTTTTATGTAGTCCTGTTAAGTCACTTGTCTATGCCAAAGATGTTGTCGCTCTAAAATCTAAACGCTTCCTGGGTCATAACCCGGCAGGTTCCGCCATGATTGTCTTATTACTGATTAGTCTGTTAATGACTTCCATAACCGGGTTTGCGGTCTATGGCGCGGATCAGAGCGCAGGACCTTTAGCCAATATGGTTGGATCAAGTAATGAAAAAGTTTGGGAAGAAGTCCATGAATTCTTTGCCAACTTCACGCTGTTACTGGTATTTGTGCATATCGCCGGGGTAATCGTTGAAAGCTTTATACACCGAGAAAATCTGGCAAAAGCAATGTGGCATGGTTACAAAAAAAATACAGACAAATAACATGACTAACACGGCAAAAACACAGCCATCTCTAACAACTTCAAATTACGAAAGCATCATCGCCACATTAAGTATACTCGGCATCGGCTGCTATCTGGTGTTAAGGTATGCACTTGATACCGGCCATGAAGTCTATACGCTAGCAATTAATGCCGCCTTAACTTCAGCAATCGCAAGCGTTTACCAGGGGCAATTCAGTTTCTCAACTGCACTGGTACAACTACCCCTGCTTGCCGTTTTGGCGCTAGGCGGTATCCCTTTGGTTTATCAGCTCATCGTAAAATTATTCCGGGGGGACTTTGGTGCTGATTTGCTGGCAGGCCTATCCATCGTCACTGCGGTTTTGCTGGATGAATATCTGGCAGGAAGCCTGGTAGTATTAATGCTTTCCGGCGGTGCCGTACTGGAACACTATGCTGTGCGTAAAGCCTCTTCTGTTCTTGAAGCGCTTGCCAGTCGAATGCCGTCAGTTGCTCATAGAAAATCAGACGATAAGCTGATCGACATCACTACGGAACAAGTGAACATTGGCGATACCTTATTGGTGCTTCCACATGAAATCTGCCCGGTTGACGGCACTGTGCAGGAAGGTTCCGGGACTATGGATGAATCCTATCTGACTGGCGAACCGTATATGATGTCGAAAACCACAGGCTCGCTGGTCATGTCCGGTGCGATTAACGGTGATTCGGCATTAACTATTCGCGCCGATAAACTGTCTGTAGATTCCCGTTATGCCAAAATCATGGAAGTGATGCGCTCTTCGGAACAGTATCGCCCCAACATCAGACGGCTAGGCGATCAACTGGGCGCGTTTTATACGCCGTTAACCATTATATGCGCACTCGTTGCCTGGGCGATAAGTGGCGATGTCATTCGTTTTCTTGCGGTACTGGTTATTGCCACGCCCTGCCCTTTGCTAATCGGCATACCCGTCACCATTATCAGCTCCATTTCATTGGCCGCAAGGAGAGAAATTATTATCAAAAATCCCGCTATTCTGGAAACTATAGGCACTTGTCGTACCGCAATTTTTGATAAAACCGGCACCCTGACTTATGGCCGCCCCTCTTTAACTGCCTTGATTCCAGGAAAAAACCATAACAAGCAGGACGTATTAAGCCTGATCGCCAGTCTGGAACGCTATTCCAAGCACCCGCTTTCCAGTGCGATCGTGAAAGCAGCGGAAAAAGCAGGGTTATCCTTACTAAACGTTACCCATATCGCCGAATTACCCGGTAAAGGCCTTACCGGTACAGTGATGGGTAAACAGATACAAATTACCAGCCGTAAACACTTTGTTGAAACGTACCCGGCTAGTGTTGAAGAGCTACCCCCCATCACGGGTGGTCTGGAATGTATTGTGCTGATTGATGAACACTATGCAGCGACCCTGCAATTCCGGGATGAAGTGCGTACTGACAGCTCATCATTTATTAATCACCTGCAACCTAACCACTTGTTTGACCGGGTGATGCTGGTGTCCGGTGACAGAGAATCCGAAGTGCGTTTCCTGGCTAAACAGGTCGGTATTGAGCACGTTTACTTTAATCAAAGCCCCGAACAAAAACTGGATTTGGTACGTAAAGAAACCAAAGCGGCAAAAACGGTCTATCTCGGTGATGGTATTAACGATGCCCCCTCTCTCACCGCCGCGACTATCGGCATAGCCTTTGGTCAAAATAGTGACATTACCGGAGAATCGGCGGATGCCGTCATCATGGACAGCTCGCTGTTAAAAGTCGATGAGCTTTTTCATATTGGTGCGCGTATGCGTAAAATTGCCTTGCAAAGCGCAGTCGGCGGCATGGCGCTAAGTTTAATCGGTATGGTATTTGCCGGACTGGGTTATCTTACACCGGTAGCCGGAGCCGTTACCCAGGAAATTATTGACGTCTTTGCTGTTTTAAATGCCTTGAGAGCCGCTATTCCACCAAAAACACTTTCAGATTTTTGATAGTGCTCAACTTTAAATCTTGATAATTGTGTCGTTATAGAGCGCTACCAAGGGATCGTGAGTCATTAAACGCATCGGCTCTACGAGTGCCTGAGCCACAAGTATGCGGTCGAACGGGTCTTGGTGATGTAAAGGCAGTTCTTCGACCGCTATCGCATGTTCCGCCTCAACGGCGAGGAATCGATAACCAGATTCCTGAAAATAGTGCATCGCATCTCGGCTAGAAACCGGCATGTCGCCTCGTCCTAACGAATGCTTAATCGCAATTTCCCAGATATTCGCCGCACTGACCCAAACGGTCGTTTTGGGTAACGCAATTAAATCACGCGCCTTTTGTGGCAGTTTTGGGTTATCCGTGATAGCCCATAGTGCAACGTGAGTATCCAGCAGCAGATTCAAGACCGCATCTCGCCCATGAACAACCGAGCCACTTCGTCGTTATGCGCATCAATGCTGTCCGGCACCACGAACAAGCCTTTTGCTACACCAATCCGCTTCCCGGATGGTGCAGTATCCATCGGAACAAGTTTAGCAACTGGGTGACCATTTCTGGCAATCACTATTTCACGCTCTTGCCCTTGCTCAATGGCCTCTACTAAGCGGGACAGAGAGGACTTGGCTTGTAACATATTTACAGTTTGCATTTCATTCTCCATAAAAGCGCTTAGTCTAGTCTAGCTAATCACGCAAATCAATCAAGTATGAATCTTTATTACTTCCCTACAATAATCAAGACTTCAAACATCATTCAATATCCGGCAACGAGGACATAACGCCCAACCGTTCGGCCACCTTTACCAGTTCGGCCAACGATCCTACCTTCAATTTCTTCATCAGATGCGCCCTGTGAACCTTAATGGTTTTCTCCACCGTGCCGAGGTCGGCCGCGATATGCCGGTTTTTTTTGCCGGAAACGACATGAACCAATACTTCTCGCTCGCGCGGTGTCAGCATGGCCAGGCGCTGTTGAAGTTCATTCTGTTTGACCCTTGCTTGCCGGGCTATTCGATTCTTCTCGATAGCGCCATGAATTGCTTCGATCAAGACACTGTCATGCACAGGTTTGGTAAGAAAATCGACTGCGCCCTGTTTTATCGCCCTTACACTCATCGGAATGTCTCCGTGGCCGGTGAGGAAAATGACCGGCAGTTCACTGCTCGAAGCGGCGAGCGACTTTTGCAGTTCCAGACCGTTGATGTGGGGCATCGCAACATCGAGAACCAGGCAGCCGGGGGCATTTTGATCATGGCGCGCAAGGAAATCTTGCGGCGAAGCGAAGGTGGCCGCATTCAGTCCGGCAGAACGCATTAGCCGCGCAAGGGCCTTCAACACGGAAGGATCGTCGTCAACTATAAATACGGTGGGCATAGTACTGTTCATCCTAAAACGATTTTTTCTAGGTTCATGTAGTTTCTCCCTGATGCGAGGGTAACGTGAAATAAAAGGTCGCGCCGCAGCCGGCGTTATTGGTGGCCAAAAGCTGCCCGTTATGGGCTGTGATGATGGTGCGGCAGATGGAAAGTCCCAAGCCCATACCTTGCGGTTTGGTGGTATAGAATGGCTCAAAGAGGTGCTCCATGTCATCAAGTGCAATGCCCCGGCCCTGGTCGACGACTGACACTTGAACAGCGTCGCCGTTCCATCGCGTGTGGATGTGAAGCCTGCGATGTTCGATGATTTCAGTATCGGCCACAGCGTCGCAGCCATTTAATATCAGATTAAGCAGCACCTGTTGGAGCAGCACCCGATCGCCAATAACGGCAGGTAACTTTGACGAGAGGTCTAAGTTCACGACTATATTTCGACTCGCCAAATCACTGCCTACGAGTTTCAAAACGTCTTGCACCACCTCATTCACATCGAGCGGCCGGTGTTGCACAGCGTCCTTCCTGAGCAACAGGCGCAAACGCTGAATAACTTCGCCGGCGCGTTTATCTTCGACGACAATATCCTGGAGAATCTCTTGCACTTCATCCAGGGCAGCGGCGTCCTGCGCTAAAAAACGCAGTGCGGCCTGGGCGTTGCTGAGGATAGCCGCCAAGGGTTGATTCAACTCATGCGCCAAGGTGCCGGACAGTTCGCCCAGCATGGTCACACGCGACAGATGAGTCAACTCATTACGTTGTTTTAGCACATCCAGTTCCGCTTGCTTGCGCCGTGTAATATCAATCGAAACGCCGGACATACGCAACGGGAGCCCATGCTGGTTGAATTCAATGTGGCCGCGAGTAGCGAACCAGCGGACGCGACCGTCCGGCAGCATGACGCGATATTCCTCTTCAAAACCGCCGTCACCTGCCAACGACTTATCTACAGCTTGTCCCATACGCTCCCGATCCTCGCTATATACCGAGCTCAAGAACCGGTCGAAATCGATCCTTTCTGTCTTGGTGATGCCGAACAACGCACGTCCATTGTCAGAACTCCAAATTTCGTCATGAACAATATCCCATTCCCACAGCGCTAATTCGGCGGCGCTCATCGCAAGATCCATGCGTTGCTCGCTGATACGTAACCCGGCTTCACTTGCCTTCAAGCGATGTGCAAGCTGCGCCGAGCGCAACACGTCATGACTTAGTTCATAAGACATGGCAATAATGATGGACATGAAGGAGAGACTGACCATATAGGGAGAATTGATCATCCCGGAGTTCACCAGCGCCGGCTGAACGACCGCTGTTAGCAGGAAAAATGTGATGCAGCCGCTGATAATCATGGCGCGGCGGCCGGTATCCGCCCCACGGCGCCACAGGGTTACCGATGCGTCTACCACAAACACGATTAAAGCCAACGTGCTGAGCGGGCCCACTATGTACCAGGGGTTTAGCACGCCCTGAGGAATGGAGATGGTCTCGCCGCCAAAAATCGCCACATGCTTGAGACGGGTGACTTCCCTGAAAAACAGGCTCTGCCCCGTGGTGAGGCTTAAAATCAGCGCAAATGCCCGAAGACCACAGACCGACCAGGCCAGCCATAAACGTCCGGCATTGAAATAAAAGCGCACAAAGAAGACGATCGCCACCCAGATGACTAGCACGGGAAGGTGGGCCCAACGCTGCAATGCCGCCATCTGCTCAATGCTTACCGCCCGCATGCCCATGAACTCCATACCGGCAAGCACAGCGGCCGCGAAGGCTGCAATCGAGAAGGCTAAATGCGCCCATTGCTGCCTTTGATTAAACCAGATAAAAAAATGCAGCAGCGCCAACGTCAGGATGGCCGAAGCCATCATGGACCAGGCAACGGTAATCCAGCTCATCTAATAGGTGTGCGTAAGGGATTGAAGTTCATATTAAACGATCTAGGCCTAAAGTCCAATAGCGTAAACTTTTGCAACGCTGTTATTATTAGGGGCGTTTGCCATTAACGCAAGAAATCCGTTTTCCGATCAACAATGACAGGAGCCACATTATGATTCCAATACACCGGCGGCAACGCCTGTTTCAACCTGCGGCAATAACGCTTATTGCTTTGACCGCTGGATTGTTTGCCTCAATCGCGCAGGCGGAGGACAAAAAACCCAACATCGTTGTTATCATGGGTGATGACATCGGCTGGTTCAACATCGGCGCCTATCATCAGGGCATGATGGCAGGCCGGACACCCAACCTCGACAAGCTCGCCACCGAGGGAATGCGCTTCACCGATTACTACGCCGAAGCGAGTTGCACGGCAGGCCGCGCCAATTTCATCACCGGCGAGCTACCTATCCGTACAGGCATGACCACAGTCGGGCAGGCTGGATCGCCAATTGGCATACCTAAGGAGGCAGTTACCATTGCCACGACTCTCAAGTCCATGGGCTACGCTACCGGACAGTTCGGCAAGAACCATCTGGGCGATTTGAATGAGTTCCTGCCCACCGTCCACGGTTTTGATGAATTCTTCGGTTATTTGTATCACCTGGATGCGATGGAAGACCCTGCCCACCCCAACTATCCAAAGGACTTGCTGGACAAAGTCGGCCCGCGTAACATGTTGCATAGCTGGGCCACCGACAAGGATGACCCGACGGTGATGCCACGCTGGGGCAAGATCGGCAAGCAGAAGATCGAAGATGCGGGAACCCTTTATCCCGAGCGGATGAAGACCGTGGATGACGAAATTCGCGACAAAGCCATCGCGTTCATCGACAAGGCTAAGGCAGACGGCAAGCCTTTCTTTCTTTGGCTAAACCCCACGCGCATGCACATCGTCACTCATCTCTCGGACAAGTATGAAGCGTTACGCACCGCGCAAAACGGCTGGTCCGAGCATGAGGCCGGCATGGCGCAGCTCGATGACGACATCGGTCTGGTGATGCAGAAGCTCAAGGACATGGGCGTTGACGACAACACCATCGTCGTGTTCACCACTGACAACGGCACCGAGAACTTCACCTGGCCGGACGGTGGCCAGACTCCATTTGCGATGGGAAAGGGTACAGTGATGGAAGGCGGTTTCCGCGCCCCCGCCATCATTCGTTGGCCCGGAAAGGTTCCTGCCGGTAAAGTTGAGAACGGTATTTTCTCTGGTCTCGACTGGTTCCCGACCCTCGTGGCCGCTGCCGGTGACTCGAATATTGTGGACGAGTTGAAACAGGGCAAGAAGATCGGCGACACGAAGTACAAGGTGCATCTCGACGGCTATAACCAAATGGATCTGATTACTGGCAAGGCACCATCGGCTCGCCACGAAGTCTTCTATTTCGGAGAAAGTACGCTGGGTGCTGTGCGCATCGATGACTTCAAGTATCGTTTCATTGACCAGCCCGGCGGCTGGCTGGGTGACAAAAACCATCCAGACGTGCCGTTCCTGACGAATTTGCGCCTGGATCCGTTCGAGCGCACGGGGTGGCCCTATGGAGCCGGCGTCGGATCCCAGCAATATTTCGATTGGTTCAAGTTCCAATTCTGGCGCTTCGTGTTTGTTCAGCAGCAAGTGGCGAAGCTTGCCATGACTGCCATCGAGTTTCCTCCGATGCAGAAGGGTGCAAGCTTCAACCTCGATGCCGTGAAAGCGAAGATTGAGGAAGCCATGAGGCAACACCAGCAGTAGTTAATGTGTTAACCCGGCGGGCGACTTGCGCAATGGCCGCCTGTTTGTTTTGACGATTGTAAGGAGAGATTTTCTATAAGATCATTAAAACGGTTTCACCGCCAGGCAATCCGTCATTTTAAGGTGTTACGATTAGGCGGTTTTAATGTGAAACCGCCAAATATTTTTTAAGAGTAACCAACTTATCTAAATCAAAGGGAAAACAATGAACATCAAATTGAATAATTCAGAGTATCCAAATAAGGTCGTTCCGTTGTTGGGTCTGTGCCTTTTGTTATTAAGCGCCTGTTCGACTACTCAGAAAGTAGCGATTAACCAGGCTGATATGAACTGTGCGTTTCTTGAAAATGACTGTTCTCTGCTCACACCCGGCGAGGAGGGTCAGACTGGCCTGCGTTGGCTTAATCCGGACGCGCAGTGGACTCAGTACAACAAGATCATGATTGACCCTGTAACTTTCTGGGGCGGAGCCACCACAACAGTTTCTGCCTCTAATCAGCAGATGCTGGTGAACTATTTCTCCCAGCAACTTAACAAAGAGCTTGGGCAAAAATTTCAAATTGTTACCGAGCCAGGCCCTGGCGTCATGAAGCTTGATGTCGCCATAGTCGATGCATCATCAGCTACGCCAGTGCTGCGCAGTATCTCGATGATAGTTCCACAGGCGCGTGTCCTGTCTACTCTTAGGTATATGACGAGCGGAACATTCCCGTTTGTCGGTGCCGCCCAAGCCGAGGCCAGAGTAACCGATTCGGTATCGGGACAGGTTCTAGCGTTGGCCGTGGATAAACGTGTAGGCGGCGGTTCGTTTACGACCGGTTTTCAGTGGCAGTGGGGCGATGCAGAAAATGCAGTCAACCATTGGGCTGAACTGGCGGCAAATCGATTATCCGCCTGGACTTCCGGAAAAGCGCCACAATAAGATAATTCTTTATTGTAACTATTTAGTGCGAAGCACAACATTCCCTCTCCAGCGGGAGGGGCGAGGGTAAACGCGAAAGACCTCTACGCGCTGTTCAATGAGGCCTACCCGCAACCGAAGGACGGCTCGCGCCGCGCGGCGCCATTCGCTCCGTATCTCGCCTATGTTCCGTCCGACTTCGCACTCATGCTCCGGTTCACGGGCGGCGGCGCGGCGGCCCCGGGCAAGATCATGTTCGATACTGAAGGCAATATGTGGAGCGGCGTGAATTGGATGCCCGGCTCGCAGTCTGGCAACCTCGTCAACATCGGCGGCGCGCTGGTGAAGATGTCCTCCGACGGCAAGCCCCTATCCCCGTCGGTCACCGGCTTCACGGGCATGGGCGTGGACGGCATGGGTTGGGGCACGCTCGTGACCAACGACAACGTCTG
This sequence comes from uncultured Gammaproteobacteria bacterium, assembly GCA_963789475.1. Classification (GTDB taxonomy): domain Bacteria; phylum Pseudomonadota; class Gammaproteobacteria; order Methylococcales; family Methylomonadaceae; genus Methylobacter_C. The sequence continues at coordinate 12,457 of CAWBLO010000035.1, forward strand.
GAGCACGTCGTTCAACGGCAGGATCATCATCACGGATTTCAACGGCAACCCGAAGCAGTTCGTGCTGATTGTTACCCATCCGTTGTAAAGCAAGATTCAGCGTTACGTAAGCTGTTTTGGTGCTGCATATCGCTTTAAATCGGGATTTGATGTCTTCAGCTTGAATTGCCGTTGGCTCAAGTTTGTAGGTTTTTAGATCACGATAAATCTGCCAAAGTTGTTCGCGGGTATCGTCAATGGCTTTAACATGCTCGGCATTTAAGGGAATGAGACGATTGATGATGCGTTCGGCATGAATCCAACACAACGCATGGTCAAAGACATTAAACTGTCCGGCATCATCGCTGACAATGCTAAGGGTAACGGGAATGCCTTGAGCTAATAGGCCCCCCATTAAAGCGCCTTCGGTGACAATTCTCCGATGCCGCTTGGTTTTGATGCCCTGCTGATCCAGCCATTTTTCCCAATCGAGATCGGTTTCGATACGCACCACCTTATCGGCAGGATCCGCTAGCGGTAGGTTACACACCACTTCACCCTCAAATTCAAGCTCAAGACGCGCTAACAGAATAGGCGGCAGTTTTTGTTGTTCCATATACGCGAAGGCGCCGGCATTCAGCACATAGAAATGATCGCTGCCTTGGCCTAAACAACTGAGGAAGTTAATGCGGCTTTTGCTTTCCGTGCTACTAAACCAGGCAAACAACTCATTGCCGATATGGGTGCAATAGCCGTTTTTGCCACCATGGCGCGCTCCGGTGTCATCGGTATGTATATACTGAGATACAGACAAGCCGGCTTGCAGTAATTGGTCTTTTTCATCATGGAACACATCCAAGCCATCGGTGATAAACTGACTTAACCGACCGCTGGATATGTCAACCCCCAAGTCCTGCAATTGTTTCAACAGCAGCGGTTGGGTGACATGTTGATGATGGTATTGATAGAGGATGAAACTGATCAGATCGTTGCCAAAGTGACAACCGTTAAGCCCATCGGGCAATTGTCCTGACACGTAGCTGCCATCTGCTGTTTCGTATTGGGCTAAGCGATAGCAAGTGTTGAAGGTCTCAAATTTAATATTTTGAATGACCACATCCCGATAACCCTTAAAAGTTGAACCTTCCGGAATAGTATCCGGGTGGATGTTGACCGTGGCATCAATTTTAAGATGCCCGGTTTTACTGCGTTTCGGCCCTTTGTTCTTTTTGGCTTTGTCGCCACCATCGCTATTCTCATCACCGTCTTCGGCAGCGTCATTGTCCATCTTGCTGGGTTTTATTTTGGGTTTAGTGGTTTCGCCCTTAAGCTTGAGTATTTCTTGCTCCAGTTTGTCTATCTGTATTTGCTGCCACGCAAGCAATTCCAGCAGCACATCGACTAGCGGTGTGCGGTCTTCGTTACTGATTTTGGGTAATTGTGGCTTGAGAGAATCCATGCGGCTATTTTAACTTAATTCTTAGGTGCTACCTGCGATTAATGAGAAGTTACCCTCATTCATCAATAAGTTATTGTTTTTTAAAGAACAATCGGGCGATTTGTAAATTTATATTAGAGTTTGCTAATATTTTTCGAAAATTAGCAAACTCTAATATTTATGCTCCCGAAAAACTGGGAAACTTCAGTAGTGGAAAACACAGTGATTGGGACATAACAGTTATGTAGATACCTAAGCCCGGGATTGAGAGAGATTAAGATGCTGAAGTTATTTCATGCAAGCTCCTAACCTGACTAATCTTTTAAGAAGCATGACGATCGAATTGCTAATAAAATAGCAACCCAGCCATTAACGAATATCCGCTTACAACCCAAATAACAACACCCCAGGCTCTCAAACAAGGACTCACAATGACCCGCCGCAAAACGACAAAACCCAATAAACCAGCCACTCAAAACGTGCCTGCTTTTACCACAAACGTAACCGGCAAAGGTAAACATTACTGTCTGATACTGTCAATTGTGATGTTGGCAGGGTTGGTTATCGGCGGCGTTTACTTCACTCATACACCCCCTCCCGTCGCTGTGATTTCGTCAGCTCCGCCGCTAGCGAAACCAGCACCAGAGCCAGAACCGGCAATGCCTTTTGTGGCTAAAGATTTCGTCGGCGTCGGCGCTTGCAAGGAATGTCATCAAGCAGAATACAAAGCTTGGCAGGGCTCGGATCATGAGCTGGCGATGCAGGAGGCCAATGATCAAACCGTACTGGGCGACTTCAACAATGCAAAATTCAAACACGACGATGTCGAATCGATTTTTTTCAAGCGGGACGGCAAGTTCATGGTACGCACCGACGGGCCGGACGGACAATTGACCGATTATCCGATCACTTATACGTTTGGCGTTAAGCCGCTGCAACAGTACCTGATCGCGTTTCCCGGAGGCCGTTATCAAGCGCTCAGTATTGCCTGGGACAGCCGTCCTAAAACCGAAGGCGGGCAACGCTGGTTTCATCTTTATCCGAAGGAAAAGATGGATCACACCGACCAGTTGCATTGGACCGGACGTTACCAGAACTGGAACATGGAATGCGCCGAATGTCATTCAACCAATCTGAAGAAAGGCTACGATGCGGTTACAGACAGCTACAAGACGACCTTTAACGAGATTAATGTCGCTTGCGAGACTTGCCATGGCCCTGCGTCACAACATATCGAGTGGGCAAAACAGGCGCAGCCGCCTTATCCGGGCGATGACAAAGGCTTGGCGGTAAAGTTGCAAAGTAACTGGCAAGCCGCATGGAAGCTTGACGATGGCAACGCTGTCGCGCATCGAACGCAACCAGCCGGAGAGGCGCTGATGGATACTTGCTGGGCTTGTCATGCGCGCCGTTCAACGCTGGTTGAAGGCAGCTTGCCCGGCTTGCCGCTGGAAGATTCGCATCATCCGTCTTTACTCAGGCAACCGACCTATTATGCCGACGGACAGCAGCGCGACGAAGATTACACCTGGGGTTCCTTCCGCCAAAGCAAGATGTTCCAGAATGGCGTTACCTGCATGGATTGTCACGAACCGCACTCGCTTAAACTTCGCGCCGAAGGCAATGCGTTGTGTACTCGCTGCCACAATGCTGCAAAATTTGACACTGAACAGCATCATTTTCACAAGCCCGATTCCAAAGGTGCGCAGTGTATGGACTGTCATGCGCCTGAACAAAACTACATGGTGAATGATGGCCGGCACGACCACAGTTTCCGTTTGCCGCGCCCGGATTTATCTCTCACGCTGGGTAGCCCGAATGCCTGCACGCAATGCCATGAGAAGCAAAAACCCGAATGGGCGGCTTCAGCACTGGATAAATGGTACGGTAAAAGCTGGCGCGACCGCCCGCATTACGGAACGGTTTTACAAGCGGGAGCGACGCAAGGCCTGAAGGCTTTACCTGCGTTACTCGAACTTGCCCAGGATACAGCCAGTCCCGCCATTGTGCGTGCGACTGCGTTAGACCTGGTTGCACCACTGATGGGGCCGGAACTGCTTACTTTTGCACGTCAGCAGCTAAAGGATCCCGATCCGTCGGTGCGTATTGCCGCTCTGGGATTGATTGAATCTGTTGATACGATCAACCGCGTACTAGCCGCGACACCCTTGTTAACCGATCCGGTTCGCGGTGTGCGCATTGAAGCCGCCCGTATACTTGCCGATGTGCCGGATAGCCAAATGACCTCCGGCCGGCTCAGTGCTCGCAAGAGCGCGATGGCGGAATACCTGGATTATTTAAAACTTAATGCCGACTGGCCGGCCGAAAACGTTAATTTGGGTAATCTTTACCTGCGTCAGCGCAACCTCGACGCAGCCATTACCGCCTATCAGCGCGCCATTGCACTTGACTCGCGTTTCGTCGGCGCTTACGTTAATCTCGCCGATGCCTACCGTCAACAAGGACGCGATGACGAAGGCGAAAAACAGTTGCGTCAGGGCTTGTCGTTATCACCCGATGCGGCGGATTTACACCACGCGCTAGGCTTACTGCTGGTGCGACTTACCGACAAAACGGCGGCACTGCAGGAACTTGCCCTGGCTGCCAAACTGGCGCCGGATAATGCCCGCTATGCGTATGTCTATGCCATAGGGCTCAATTCCGCAGGTAAACAACGCGAGGCCTTGGCCGTATTAAAAGCCGCCAATGCTCGTCAGCCCTATAACCTCGATGTACTCAGTGCACTCATTTCGATGCAACGCGAGGCAGGCGACAATAAAGCGGCGCTTGTTTATGCAAAAAAAGCTGCCGAAGTGTTGCCGGACAATAAAGAAATAAAGCAGTTGATTACAGAACTTGAAGATATGAAATAAGTTTTTTACTGGTTCCCACGCGCTACGTCACTGCTATTAAGTTAAGAAATTTGGAGTCAAAAAACATGTTTTTTGACTCCATTTAATAGCGACTGCCGGAGTACAAACCTGAGTTTGTACTCCCTATAAAAGGTGCTCAACGCGGCTTTATACTTAAGCCGGGACAGACCTGACAGGTTTTATAAACCTGTCAGGTCTAACTCCGGTACTTTTGTCCCTTCTAAAGTGTGTAGCCTTCAACGCTTAACTTGACAGCCATGACAGGCTACGTGGGAACGCAGTTTCAACACGCCGCGTTGTATTTTATTCGGGTGAGTAAAATAACCTGCCCACCCTTGGCTGAGCTTGCTACAATTAACCCCCCATGCTTGGCTTCAATTAATAACCGAATTCTCTCAATAACTTTCAAGGAAAATGCTATGCCATTTAAAATGACACCCTTTATTTTCTGGTCAGGCATCTACAATGCCGGACTGGCTTTAACCTTAACGTGTCCCCCTTTTTATCGCGGGCTAGGATTGAATGTTCCGGCACCCTTATGGGGCTGGCTGATCGCAGGCTTTTTAGCCTACACCAGTGTGGCGCTGATTCTGGCCTCGCGGAATTTACGCCAGCGAGCTTCTTTTGTGTATTGGGAATCGATACTCCGCTATATTGCTGCGCTGTTGCTCATTCCCGCCGGTCTTTTCGGGGATCTGGGCTTGATTGCCGTACCCTTGGGCTTGGGTGATCTTACTATTGGTTTAGTGTATATGTTCGGCCTGCCCAAAGAACTCGGCTTGTCACATTCGGCTTTGCTGTTCGACCGTTGCGACTAATCCTATCCGGGACTTTCTGACTGGTGAAAACTGTACTCATTCTTGGCGCCACGGGTCAAGTCGGGCAAGCGTTGCTCGAACTTGCCTTGCAACACCCCGAAATCACCCACGTGGTTGCGCCCACCCGCCGCCCGCTAACGCCTCATGCTAAGCTTGACAATCCCCTGGTCGATTTCGAGGCGTTGCCAGAGGCTGCGGCTTGGTGGAAGGCCGATCTGGCACTTTGCGCACTGGGAACCACACTACGCCAGGCAAAATCCAGGGCTGGCTTTTACCGCGTCGATCACGACTACGTCCTGGCTGCAGCTGAGTTGGCCCATCGAGCCGGAACGCCCATCTTCGGGTTGGTCTCTTCCCTGGGCGCGAGTGCTTCATCTCGGCTGTTTTATCTCAAAACCAAAGGCGAGACTGAACACGCTCTCACCGCCTTGGGCTTTTCATCACTGACGCTGGTAAGGCCATCCCTCCTGATCGGAGGCCCCCGATCCAGCGCCAGGTTTCTTGAAGCCTTCGGCTTGTTTCTCGGTAAGTATTTGGCTTCACTGCTGCCCCGGCGCTATCGGGCGGTTACGACTCTCCAAGTAGCGAGGGCGTTACTTGAAGCCGGACTAGATGCACAAGCGGGGGTGCATATCATCGAGTCGGAGCAAATGTAAGGCTGAATCCAATCCCGATATACACAACCATTAAACTATCAAAGGACAGCATGAATCCATTACCCACCATACGTTTAACATTAAAGAGCTTCCTCAGCATTCTGTGGTTTCTGTTTTTATCATTTGCTGCCGTGGCTAACGCCCGAGCTACAGACTCCCTGCCATCATGGAACAGCGGCCCGGTCAAATCGGCCATTGTGCAGTTTGTAAAAGACGTAACCAAAAAAGGCGGCCCCGATTTTGTTCCGCCTGCCGAACGCATCGCTACCTTCGATAACGATGGAACCTTGTGGTGCGAGCAACCGATGTATGTCCAACTGGCTTTTGCCCTCGACCGTGTCAAAGCGGAAGCGCCAACGCATCCCGAGTGGAAAACCACTGAGCCTTTTAAATCCGTACTTGCAGATAATATGAAAGGAGTTATGGCAAGTGGTGAAAAGGGGTTGGTAGAAATGATCATGGCTACGCACGCGGGCATGACCGTTGAAGAATTCAATCAAATTGCAAAATACTGGCTGTCACAGTCGAAGCACCCAAGATTTAACCGGCCTTACACAGAACTGGTTTATCAACCCATGCTGGAACTGCTTGCCTTTCTTCGCGACAATGGCTTCAAGACTTACATTGTTTCCGGCGGCGGCGTTGAATTCATGCGTCCGTGGACAGAAAAAGTCTATGGCGTTCCACCCGAGCAGGTTATTGGCAGCAGCATTAAAATGAAATATGAACTGGTTGATGGCAAACCCGTGCTGATGCGCTTGCCTGAAATCGATTTTATTGATGACAAGGACGGCAAACCGGTGGGCATTCAAAAATTCATCGGTCGCAGGCCGATTGCGGCGTTCGGTAACTCCGATGGTGATTATCAAATGCTTCAATGGACGACAGGGAATAATGGCCCTCATTTCGGACTACTCGTTCACCATACCGATGCCAAGCGTGAATATGCTTATGACCGTGATTCAGCCTTTGGCCGTCTTGATAAGGCGCTTGATGAGGCTCCGAAAAATGGCTGGACGGTAGTGGACATGAAGAAAGACTGGAAACAGGTTTTTCCTTTCGATAAACCCTGAGTAATTAATTAATGGATGGATAAAGCCGCTGTAGGGCGTGCCGTGCGCGCCTTTTCTGCAGCCTGGGACTTTTAACCTTGGTCCCTCTTTTGGCGCGCATGGCACGCCCTACGCTAAGCATTTGTATAGCATCAAGTTACCTGACAACGCAATTAAAGCAACCGAATTAAGGAGATCACAATGACGACAGAAGCTAACCACTACCGGACATAGAACTTGCGCGGCTCGACCGGATATTCAAGCAACAACAGCAGGCATTTGCCAAGGATCCAATGCCTGCGCTGAATGAACGCAAACAGCATCTGAAGACGCTCAAGACACTGTTGCTGCAACACCAGGATGAGATTGTACAAGCGATCAGCGCCGACTTCACCGCACGCTCTCCCAACGAAACACTGTTGGCGGAAATCATGCCCTGCATCTCGCACATTGACTACGTACTCAGCCGCCTGAGTCGATGGATGAAGCCCAACCCGCGCCACGTCGGGTTGCAGTTTCAACCGGCGTCGTGCCAAGGTTGTCTATCAACCGCTGGGCGTTGTCGGCATTATGGTTCCGTTCAATTATCCCTTGGGTCTTGGAATCGAACCGCTGATCACGGCGCTGGCTGCGGGCAATCGGGCGATGATCAAAATGTCCGAACTTACGCCGCGCTTCGCCGGATTGCTCGGTGAAATCCTGCATAAGGGCTTTGATGAGGACAGGGTTGCCGTAATTACCGGTGAAGTGGAGGTCGCCAAGGCCTTCTCCGAATTGCCTTTCGACCACCTGCTGTTCACGGGGTCGATTCCGGTTGGAAAGCACGTCATGCGTGCCGCAGCGGACAATCTCACCCCCGTCACCCTGGAGTTGGGCGGCAAATCACCGGTCATCATCGCCGACGACATCCCGCTGGACGACATCATCGACCGGATCGTGTTCGCCAAGTCACTCAACGGCGGCCAGACCTGCGTGGCGCCGGATTATGTTTTGCTCCCGCGTGCCAAGATGAGGCCTTTCCTGGACGCGTTCAAGACCACGTTCAAACAAATGTATCCGACTTTGAACGCTAATCCCGATTACACCAGCGTAATCAATCAGCAGAACTATCAAAGGTTGCAGGACTGGCTGCTGGATGCCGGAGAAAAAGGTGCGCACATAGAAAAAGTGAGCGAGGAAATCATCGACGACGGCACCTATCGCATGGTGCCCCATCTGGTGACGGAGGTAACGGACACTATGAAGATCATGCAGGAGGAGCTTTTCGGGCCCATCTTGCCGGTGCTTCCTTACGACTCGCTGGAAGAAGCGCTCACCTTTGTCACCCATCGCCCACGACCTTTGGCGCTGTACCTTTTCACCTACGACAAGGCCTTGCAGGAGCGGGTGATGACCCGAACCCATGCCGGATCGATGGCCATCAACGAAGCCCTGCTACAAGTGGGTATCGACGACTTGCCCTTCGGCGGCATCGGCCCTTCAGGAATGGGACAATACCATGGGCATGAGGGATTTCTGACGATGTCCAAGGCCAAGTCAGTGCTTATCAAGCAACGGCTGAATTCCATGAAATTCATGTACCCTCCGTATGGCCGGGCGATCCAGCAATGGATTCTCAGATTCTTGATTCGCTGAGTGTGGTAATTTCCGGCCTATACGGAACGGGGTTTGCAACCCATACGCATCAAGCTAAGAGCAACCGCCTGGACCATCTCCTCGCAAATGAAATGGTCGACATCCGCAAGATTCCGCCCCCGGAGGTGTGTGCAAGATGATCGTATAATCAACTGACAATGGCCGCTATTTTTCAGAATGTAGTGCCACATAGATTTTTTCATATGGATTATAATATTCTGTTCACATGCTGGACTCGATGTTTGGTCTGTTCGATTTAAGCCGTATGATCGGCAGGTCTTGCCGGAAAGTGAGTGCAATAGATTAAACCCTTGAGGTAAATCTTGGTTAAGGCTATTATTTGGTACTAATTAAAACGAATAATTATAAAAATATGAATTCTCCTACAACATTTCCAACGGTTCTGCGTGAGTTATTACGGACTCATCAAGCTTTTTTATCCTATGCGGCTAGCCATGTTCACAAGCTGGATCTGACGCTGCCACAATTCGACGTTATCATCACATTAGGCAACACACCTGGCATGCCCTACAAGAAACTGGGTGAGGAAACCTTGATTACCAAAGGGACGTTAACAGGTGTTATTAGCCGCCTGGAGGATAAAGGACTCGTTCAACGGGTTGCCTCGGAAACGGATGGGCGCAGTCAGATTATTCGCTTGACCGAAGCGGGTAATGCCTTATTTGAACGCACTTTTCCCGAACATCTGCTGTTTATTAATCGGTTATTTAATGCTTATTCCCCGGAAGACATAGCGGACCTTGAAACTGCTCTAGTGCGTTTGGGTGACGCTGTAATCGCAGCACGTAGCAGTGCGGGCGAAAAGTTTACTGATGAATTAACTGAATAGACGGTAACGTGTGAAAGTATCTATTCCTCAAATAGCAAAAACTTTTTTGTTCATTTTATTGCTAAACCTGGCTGCTTGTAGCTCGGCACCCCAGAAACCTGCGCAGCCCGAGGAACAACCAAAAAAGCAGAAAACCCAACCCCGCGCTCTCAGATCGGAATCGCTTCCTGTGTATTCACGAAAATATAAGATCATGAAGGCCGCATTGAATGAATGGTTATACTTCGGCCAGCAAAAAGTCGTGATCGACGGTGACGAAGAGAGCATTCCCCATGTGGGGATTTGGGAAGATGACGATTATAGCCACAGCAACCGGATCAACCAGTATTGGCGTGCAGTCGGCAAGTACCGGCTATCGGGCTACAATTGCAAGGAGCCTTGGTCAGCCGCCTTCATCAGTTGGATCATGCAGATGGCGGGCGTCCCCGAATACCTGTTTCCAGCGGCCGCCAGCCACCGGTCTTATCTTAACCACTTTCTTGCCAACGCACACAATCCTGACGCTGCCTTAATTGCTCATACCATTCAGAAATACAAACCTAAACCCGGTGATTTGATCTGCGCTAACCGGGGTAAAGCTATTCCCACAAATGTGATAGAGGAACTTCCGGACTCACTCAACTCAAAGCTGCATTGCGATATCGTCGTGGAAACCAAAGGCCAAAGCTTGCAAGCCATCGGCGGCAATGTCCGCAATTCCGTCTCGAAAACCATCCTGACCTTGTCCCCGGAAGGCTACCTTCAATTTACCAGACATAAGCCGTGGTTTTTGATTATCGAAAACCGCCTGAACTGATAACAGGATGGGCAACAGCTTTTCGTCGCCCGACTATTAGTTCAATGTAGGGTACGCTGCCCTTATCGCATAGTCGACGAAATTGATTTTTGCACGGCAAAGCGGATATTTGAGATCATGATATGATACGTCACGTCACGTCAGGCTTTAAGGTACGCGCAGAGTACCCTACCGGGCTGTTCCTAAACCTAATTTTTTTTGATTTAAATGCAATTACTGAATGACCTTTTAGGTATTAAAGACTTTATTCCTCATGGCTATTGCCTGTCGTGGAGTCCCGTATTACTTTGGTTACATGTCATCTCAGATCTGCTGATCACTTTCGCCTATTACTCCATTCCCCTGATGCTTGTCTATTTTACCAGGCAACGTAAAGACTTCCCCTATCCGTGGCTGGTTACCCTGTTTGCCGGATTTATTGTTGCCTGCGGTACCACGCATTTACTGTCTGCTATCACGATCTGGATTCCCTTATATTGGCTGGATGGCTTGCTTAAAGCCTTTACGGCGATTATCTCGATCGCCACCGCCGCGCTGATGCTATGGATTATTCCCCGCGCCTTGTCTTTACCCAGTGCCGTGCAATTGCAAGCTGAGATACAACAAAGAAAAACAGCCGAGGAAGCGTTGCGGGAAAGCGAAAATAAACTAGCCACTATTCTCGACAATGTTGATGCCTCTATTTATATCAAGGATTGCAACTATCAATACCAGTACGCCAATGAGTCAGTGCGGGTGTTGTTTGGCAAACCGCTGAAAAACATCATCGGTGAATTAGACGATGCCTTCTTTGATGTGGCTACGACGGCAAAATTGCACGAAAATGATCGCCGTGTCATTGCACTGGGTGAACGTATAGCGTCCGAAAATATTTATACCTTTAAAGACAAAGCAAAAACCCGCACCTACCTTACCGTTAAGCAACCACTCCGCAATAAAGATGGTACTATTTACGGCTTGTGCGGTATTTCTACCGATATCAGCGAGCGTAAGCAGATGGAGGAAAAACTGCGTGACAGTAATGCCTTTAAAGTCAGCATACTTAACTCGCTGACCTCGCATATTGCCGTACTGGATGCGCAGGGTGTTATAGTTGCCGTCAACAATGCATGGCGGCAGTTTGCCAAAGAAAACAGTTTATTGGAATTCAGCCAGGATATGCTGGGGTTTAATTATCTGGACGTGTGTAAAAATGCTGTTAATCAAGCCTATGGTGATGAGGCAAATGCTGCTCTCACCGGCATTATGGCGGTGCTGGCAGGCGAGCAGGAAACATTTCAATTAGAATACCCGTGCCATTCCCCCACTCAGCAACGCTGGTTTCACCTGAGGGTGTCGCCATTGCAAGGTTCACGTCGCGGGGTTGTAGTCAGTCATGAAAACATCACCGAGCGCAAGCAGGCTGAGCGGGTATTGGTTCAAATCAAAGCGATGATTGATATATCCCTGGACGGGTTCTGGATAGTTGATTTAATGGGTCATTTTCTGCAAATCAATGAAGCTTATTCAAAAATAAGCGGTTATTCAATTGATGAGTTGATGAACATGTCCATCAGTCAATTGGAAGCGGCGGAAGGACCGGAGCAAATACAAGCGCATATTGCAAAAGTTGTTGCGCAGGGTCATGACCTGTTCGAAACCCGTCACCGACATAAAGATGGGCATATCATTGATGTTGAAATATCTGCCGCCTTCCTACCTGAATTTCAGCATTTTTGTGTGTTTTGCCGCGACATCACCGAGCGCAAAGCAATGGAAAATGAGCTAAAAGCCAGTGAAGCAAAATTCCGTTCGATTATTGAAGCTTCCCCCGTGCCAATGGCGTTAAATGATGAGCAGTCGAACATTACCTTCCTGAATCCGGCGTTTGTGCAAACCTTTGGTTACAACGTAGATGATATCCCCACTCTGGCAGACTGGTGGCCAAAAGCCTACCCTGATCCGGATTATCGGCACTGGGTCAAGGCTAACTGGCAAATGGCATTTGAAAAAGCCAAACAGGAACAGACTGACTTTCCCTCTTTGGAGGTGGCTATTCGTTGCAAGAACAACAGCATTAAAACCGTGTTGGTAACTGCTGCTGCAATTTATCCCAATTTCACGGGTGAGTATTTGGTGATACTGTACGACATCACTCAGCGCAAACAAATTGAAGCCAAACTCAACGCCATTTTTAATGCGTCAGTGGAAGGTATTATCACTATCGACATGTCCGACATCATCGTATCTGCTAATGCTGCAGTAGAAACTATTTTTGGCTATAAACCGGAAGAGCTGATGGGTTGCAGTATTAACAAACTCATGCCGTCATCGCCAAAGCAAATGAATGATCGCAGCTTGACCTGTGCAGTAAAATTTGCCGGTCAAATTCAGGAGATTGAAGGCATTCACAAAAATGGTTCTGTGGTGCCTCTGGATCTGTCCATAGCGGAGTATTCAATCGATAATGCGCACTATTTTACCTATATTGTACGTGACGTGAGTTTGCGCAAACATCGGGAACAGCAAGACAAGGAACATCTGGACCAACTCGCCCATGTCACTCGCCTTGGGCTGATGGGTGAAATGGCTTCAGGCATTGCTCATGAAGTCAACCAACCCCTGTCGGCGATTTCCAGCTATACACAAGTCAGTTTAAACCTTATTAACGCTGAAAATCCTGATCTGGTAAAGCTCACCGAAATATTAGATAAAACCCGGGAACAGGCTTTAAGAGCTGGACGGATAATTCATCGCATGAGGGAATTTGTCAAATCCCATTCAAAACATCGTTCAACCGCCGACATTAATACTTTGATTTATGATGCTGTCAATTTATGTATTGCTGAACTAAAACACAACGATATAAAGCTAACATTGGAATTGAAAGACAATCTGCCGCCTGTTTTTGTCGATCATATACAAATTGAACAGGTCATCATAAACCTGATCCGAAACAGCGTTGATGCCTTACAAAATTTACCCGCCAAAAAGGAACGTCATTTAACCATCCATAGTCAATTGACTCTCGATAATGCCATACAGATCAAGGTGAAGGACAATGGGCCGGGAATTGATAAAGACCAACAACAAAAAATATTAATGCCTTTTTACACCACAAAGGCAGACGGCATGGGCATGGGTCTATCCATTAGCCGCTCAATTATCGAAGCCCATGAAGGTACTTTGCATTTCAAAAGCGAACCTGGAAAAGGCAGTACTTTTTATTTTACTCTACCAATGGCATGAAGATGATTGTCGAGCAAAACCATTGCATCAATCCGAAGCGGCCAGTTTTGGCGTCATTCGCGAATGGCAGTGCGTAAAAAACGAGGAAGGTATAGGTACAAAGAATCGGAGTGCGTCATTCCGTCACCACGGTGAAGAAGAAGGAACCGCCGGGAACATAAACGCGCCGAAAGTGAGACATAAGCGAAACACCGACATGATAATTAAAAAATCTAGGGTACGCTTCACGTACCGCAGAGTGGACGAGATTAATTTTAGCACGGCAAAGCGGATATTTGGGATTGTGCGGTGATGCCTTTGGATTTAAGGTATGCGCAGCATAACTTACCGGACTTGTGCATCATCGGGGACAAAACCGGAGGGCGACTGACTTGCGCCTGGATTTTGACCTTGGCGGCCTTGCATCAGAAGGGCACGGATGCGCTCGCCTTGCTCACGGCGAACTCTTTCCTGTTCGGCTCTAAGTTTTTCCGCAGCTTCCTTGGCTATGCCTTCCTGATGGACGTGCCAACTATCAAAAGTCAGATGTGATGCCAGTGTACCCAGAAACACGCCTAGTGCTATTTGCAGCACTAATTTCATGATTTACTCCTTTTGGAATAGATTTATCTCTAATTGAAAAGTTGAATTTAAAAAAATAAAAAAGCCGCTAAGGTTATCCTTAAGTGTTTTCCTTATTCTTGAATTGGTGGCTCAACTCAAGATAAGGTTGTAACACTTTAAAAAATTCATAGGCACAGCCTTAGTGAAATGGAAAAATTGGCCCCAAAAAATAGCCTGACAAAAACGGTCAAGGAGAATTTGCAGGCCGCTCTAACTTATTTTAAAAATCATAATCAGATGACGGATTATGCCATGCATCTAGAAAAAAACTTACCCATTGGCTCTGGCGTCACCGAAGCCGCTTGCAAGACGCTGGTGAAGCAACGGCTTTGTGGTTCGGGTATGCGTTGGAAAGACCAAAGGGCTAAAGTGATATTATCTTTACGTGCATTGGTTCAGTCCAAAGGACGATGGCAACAGTTTTGGGATAAAATTGATCAATAGGGTTCTCATGTTTACGTATGATCCACATTATATAAAATCAATACCCGGCTAAAGAAAAGCTATGCGATGAAAATCAACGTGTAATACACGTAATATCATGGTTTACACGAAAAAAACCGTTATAAAGACCTGTCTGCTGAAGCAGAAATACCCTGTCAGAGTTTAATCAATTTGCATTTGTGGGATTGTATAGACGGAAATGCTCATTATGAGGATTGCTGTCGGTGGCCTTGGTGATACCATAAACCCAAAGTTATGGTTATAATGATATGAAAACAAATAATAACTGGAGTCGTGGTGATCTCTACGGCTTTAACACCTACCTGGTCAGTTCGCTAAAATAAGACTTTACTGCTCGGTTTTTGAGGTTTCTTGAATACAAGATTTATCCAAGGTGTCGTATCTCAGTGCAAAAGATATGCTGATCCCGTAAATTAATTAACGATTACGAGTATTAGATGTTGCGTATTTACGAAAGCATAAACGGCTGCTGAAAGCAGAAACTAATTAAATGTAGCTAGGGTTAAAAACAGAATTACAATGGTATTTAAGACATGGATAAGCTCCGGTATAGTTTCATACATTAACAGTCTCACCTTACGGATAGCGGCCATTGCCGCTACGATAGTCATAACGATATTAATATCCGGTTGCACGCTCGGACCTGACTTCACAAGCCCTCCAAGCCCAGATGCAAAAAGCTACACCACAGGTAAACCGTCAAATCGTATTACCACAACATCATCAGAGTCAGGGGCAGCACAGTCTGTAGCCCTGGGAAAAGATATTCAGGGACAGTGGTGGACGTTATTCCGCTCTCCGCCATTGACTAAATTGATTGATCAGGCCATGAAGCGCAGTCCAGACTTGCAGGCAGCTTTATCCGCATTAACCGAAGCTCAGGAAAACGCTTCTGCAAAGCAAGGTTCTTTACTCCCTGCCTTAGACTTGTCAACCAAAGCCTCACGTCAGAAAATTTCGGGCGCACAGTTTGGTAACCCCGATTTTCCTGGTTCTGTGTACACGCTCTCCACTGTTTCGGTTCAGGTCGCCTATACCCTGGATGTTTTTGGTGCTATCCGGCGGCAAATCGAGGAATTCGAGGCTCAAGCAGAGTATCAGCGTTTCCAACTTGAGGGCGCTTTCCTTACGCTGGCGTCAAACGTCGTCACGACCGCAATCCAGGAAGCTTCTTTAAGAGCCCAGATTGATGCAACTGAAGAAATTATCAACGCTCAAACCCGGCAACTTGATCTGGTCAAGCAACAGTTCGAATTGGGCGCCGCATCGAAGGTTGATGAATTAGGGCTTCAATCCACACTCGAACAGACGCGAACAACCTTACCGCCTTTACAGCAACAACTGGCTCAAACACGTCATCGTTTGACACTATTAGCGGGTGAACTGCCCAGCACCGGGCTTACTGCTCAATTTAAACTCTCCGACCTGCATCTGCCCGAAGAATTGCCTCTCAGCCTTCCAGCCAAACTGGTTCAACAACGCCCCGATGTACGAGCGCAGGAAGCCCTGTTACATGCAGCCAGCGCGGAAATAGGTGTCGCTACGGCCAAATTATTCCCTGATTTTACTATCAATGCCAATGTCGGCAGCATCGCCACACGGCTAGGTGATATGTTTGTCCCCGGCAGTGCCATCTGGAGCGTTGGTGGAAACCTGCTGCAACCCGTCTTTCATGGTGGCGAACTCATGCACAAAAAACGTGCCGCAGTAGCCGCTTATGAACAGGCGGCCGCTCAATACCGGAGCACGGTGTTACAGGCATTTCAAAATGTTGCCGATACCTTGAGCGCACTGGAATTTGATGCCATCGAATTGAAGACACAGGATGCTGCTGTTCAAGCAGCGTTTGATAGCCTGGAATTGTCTCGGCTACAATATCAACTGGGTGCTGTCAGTTATCTGTCTCTACTTAATTCGGAGCGCGATTACCAACAAGCGCGTATCGGACAGATAAGTGCGAAAGCCAGGCGCTATGCTGATACAGCGGCTTTGTTCCAGGCCTTGGGAGGCGGATGGTGGAACCGTAAAGATTTATCTGCCACCTTATTGGCTGAGCAAAAAAAGAATGAACACAGTGATACTGATAAGTGCAAGATTTTAGGTGTAATACCCTTGCTTTTTTGCCATGAACCTTGAACCTTACTTTTTAAACCGATTTAAAACGTGGCGACAATTATGTTTGAACAAACCCCTGGCAGGAAACAAAAATGATTAAACGCATGATCATTATGCTCATCGTGGTCGGCATGGTACTCGGCGGCATTTTTTGGTTCATTAACTTCAAGGGGCGCATGATCAAGGAGTTTATGTCGTCTCAAGGTGAGCCGTTACAAACTGTTTCCACCACAACGGCGGGATTCATGGAGTGGTTACCAAAACTGGAAGCGGTCGGCAGCATTCAAGCTGTTCAGGGCGCTAATTTGAGTGCCGAGGTATCGGGCATTGTGGCAGAAATCTACTTCAAACAGGGCGATAATGTAAAACTCGGTACGCCTTTGTTGCAACTACGCGCCGACGACGATATTGCCAAACTGGAATCGTTAAACGCTACGGCGCAATTGGCTCGTATCACCTACAAGAGAGACGAGGCACAGCTCAAGGCAAAGACTATCAGCAAGCAAACACTTGACATAGATAAGGCGAACCTTGATGTGGCGGTCGCCAATATTGCCCAACAACAATCAATCGTAAATAAAAAGCTTATTCGTGCTCCCTTCACAGGTCAACTGGGCGTTCGACTCGTGGATGTGGGTCAATATCTTGAGGCCGGTACAGCGATAGGCACCCTACAAGCACTGGATACAGTCTTTATGGACTTTTTTCTACCACAACAAGTCTTAGGTAATCTAAAAACCGGTCAAAAGGTGGATCTCAAAACTGACGCCTATCCAACACAGAATTTCACCGGCAAAATTACAGTGATTAATCCCAAGATAGACATCAATACGCGTAATGTACTGGTAAGAGCTACATTGAATAATCCCAAACACAAACTACTGCCCGGCATGTACGCCACCGTTAATGTTGCAACCGGTCTGGCGCAACGCTATATCACTCTTCCACGCACAGCTATCACCTTTAACCCTTTCGGCTCTACCGTCTATCGAGTGGAAAACAGTGGTCAGGACGAAAAAGGCAAACCCAAGCTCATTGCCAAACAAAGCTTTGTTACCACAGGTGAAACTCGCGGTGACCAAATCGCAATCCTTAAGGGTGTAAATGAAGGCGAGACAATAGTGACTTCCGGTCAAATAAAACTCCGTAACGGCTCACCTGTTAAGGTCGATAATTCAGTACAACCCACCAACGATGATACTCCGCAACCCATCGACCAATAAGCCATCATGAATTTAACCGATATTTTTATCCGTAGACCCGTCCTGGCTACGGTAGTCAGTATGATGCTGTTGGTATTGGGCCTGCGTGCGCTGAGTGGTTTAGCTGTTTTGCAGTATCCGCGTACTGAAAACGCCATAGTCACTATCACTACGGCCTACTACGGTGCTGACCCGGACATTATCGCGGGCTTTATCACGACTCCGCTGGAAAATATCATCGCTCAGGCCAACGGCATCGACTACATAACATCAACCAGTCAAAATAGTCTCAGCACGATAACCGCCAATCTGCGGCTTAATTTTGATCCAAACAAGGCCTTGACAGAGATCAATGCCAAGGTTAATGCCGTACTCAATCAACTGCCACCGGAATCGCAACGTCCGGTTCTCAGCGTAAAAATCGGTGAAACGATTGATGCCATGTATATCGGTTTTTCCAGCGAAGTCTTGCCCGCCAACAACATCACCGATTATTTGACGCGCTCGGTGCAACCCAGATTACAGGCTGTGGAAGGGATTCAGACTGCGGAATTACTGGGTGGCAAGAACTTTTCCATGCGCGCCTGGTTGGATCCCAACAAATTGGCTGCCTACGCCCTCACTGCAACCGATGTCAGCACAGCGCTAACAAGGAACGACTTTATCGCAGGCCTTGGAACAACCAAAGGCCAAATGGTGCAGGTAAACCTGACGGCATCAACCAGTCTGCATTCCGTCGCAGAATTCGAGAATTTGATCATCAAGCAACAGGACGGTGCGATTATACGGCTGAAAGATGTGGCCAATGTCACCCTGGGGGCTGATGATTACGAATTTAGCGTCGCCTTCGATGGCAACAAGGCTGTTTATATTGGTCTACAGGTTGCTCCCAGCGCCAACCTGCTTGAAGTCATCGACAGGGTACGCAAAGTTTTTCCTGAAATTCAGGCCCAGTTGCCGGAAGGAATTAGCGGTAAAATCGTCTACGACTCATCAAAATTTGTTGATAGCTCTATACAGGGAGGTTGTCCATACCCTGGTCGAAGCTTTACTGATTGTGACACTGGTAGTGTTCGCATTCCTGGGCTCGCCGCGTTCGGTGCTGATTCCCGTTATAGCGATTCCTCTTTCCCTGATCGGCACCTTCACCATGATGTCGATGTTCGGTTTCTCCATTAATTTGCTGACGCTGCTGGCCTTGGTACTCGCCATCGGACTGGTAGTTGACGATGCCATCATTGTCGTTGAAAACGTCAACCGGCATCTTGAAGACGGTATGCAGCCGATTCCGGCTTCCCTGCTGGCAGCACGCGAATTGACCGGCCCTATTATCGCCATGACCATTGTTTTAGTCGCGGTCTATGTTCCTGTTGGCTTTCAAGGTGGACTTACCGGCGCCTTGTTTTCCGAGTTTGCTTTTACTGTCGTCGGTGCAGTCACTGTTTCCGCCATTGTAGCACTGACATTATCGCCGATGATGTGTTCCCGGCTACTCAAAGCACATAACTCCGACCGTAGCGGCTGGGAAGAACGCATCGTCGACTTTATCGATCGCAGAGTCTTTGCCATACAGCGACGCTATTCACGTACACTGCATGGTTCACTCAACTACTTACCGGTAACCGCTGTATTTGCCGTCATCATACTCGGCAGCATTTATTTTCTTTATGGCAACTCCAATAGTGAGCTCGCTCCGCAGGAAGATCAAGGCGTCATTATTACCATGTCTACGTCAGCACCGGACGCAACACTACAGCAACGCCTGGTTTATGCTGACCAGGTTTATCAGAAATTCGTTAAACATCCGGAAACTGACCACGTTTTTCAGCTGAATGCGCCAGGACAATCCATCGCAGGCACCGTCCTAAAGCCCTGGGATGAGCGAAAACAGACCGCAACTGAACTTCAACCCATTATTCAGCAAGAAATGAATGAAATCGCCGGAGTTCGTGTCGCCGCTTTCCAGCCACCGCCATTACCCGGCAGTAGTGGTCTTCCTGTGCAGTTTGTGATCGGTACTACGGAGTCGTTTGATCAATTGAACACAGTGATGCAGCAGTTTATGCAGGAAGCGCAAAAAAGCGGCATGTTTATATTCCTGGACACTGATCTGAAAGTCGATCAACCGCAATCACAAGTGGAAATTGACCGTAATAAAGCCGCTATGCTGGGACTCAGCATGCAAGAAGTGGGTTCGTCTTTGGCCTCCATGCTGGGCGGCGGTTATGTCAATTACTTCAGCATGGACGGAAGATCTTACAAAGTCATTCCCCAGATACAACAAAGTTCCAGACTCAATGCCGATCAGTTGCGTAACTACTACATTCGTACAAATACTGATGGCGCTAAGGCTGTGCCGCTATCAACCATCGCTACCATCAGCACAAAAACAGTACCGCAATCACTGAATCACTTCCAGCAATTAAACTCCGCCATCATTTCCGGTGTGCCTTTTCCCGGAGTTACCCTGGGAGATGCCATCAATTCGTTGAAGACTATCGCTGTAAAAGTCCTGCCTCCCGGCTACTCGGTGGATTATGGCGGGCAATCACGGCAACTGGTCAAGGAATCCAGCGGCTTTATTTTTACGTTTCTGTTCGCTTTGGTCATTATTTTTCTGGCACTGGCCGCGCAATTCGAAAGCTTCCGGGATCCCCTGATTATTCTGGTATCCGTACCCATGTCTATCGCCGGTGCGCTCATCTTCATCGCTTTGGGCATTGGCGGGGCGACCTTGAACATCTATACCGAGGTAGGCTTGGTCACCCTCATGGGATTAATCAGCAAACATGGCATCCTGATCGTCGAATTCGCCAATATCAAGCAAAAGGAAGGTATGTCCAAACGTGATGCGATAGAGCATGCTGCCGCTATCCGGCTACGACCTATTTTAATGACCACCGCCGCGATGGTGCTGGGTGTGTTGCCACTGATTTTCGCAACCGGTGCGGGTGCGGTGTCACGTTTTAACATAGGCTTGGTCATAGCGACTGGCATAGCCATAGGCACATTGTTCACGTTGTTCGTCGTGCCTGCGGTCTACCTTATGATTGGTCAAAACCATTCCAAGTTAGCGGCGAATACCGTTTAGAAGTTATTTAATCCGCCCCTGCCTCTGACCGGCTTTGCCACTTTAAGGGATGAATCACTCTTGCACCCGATGCACTGCATATAGCGCCAAAGCTAAAACAGTCAAACTGGGAATAAAAGCCATTAATGGAGGGTTCAGATCATAAATTAATCCGACGTGCCCTACAATTTTGTCGATAATATTAAAGCCCATACCAATTACAATGCCTATCATCATCCTTGCACCGACACTCACTCCTCGTTTAATGCCGATAACAATAGGTGCAGATAATAATAGCATAACAAAAGTAACCAAAGGATTAACTACACGCCCCCATAAAGCCAGCTCAAAAACATGAGATTTTTGATGATTTTTCTTTAAAAAACCAATATAACTGGCCAAATCATATAACGATAAATTATTCGGGTTAACAGTAACAATTTTCAATAAATTGGGAGCAATTGATGATTTCCAAATTTGATTATCCTGTGTACTTGCAAGCATTTGTTGTATTGAAATTTCTGATTTCTTGATATTTTTCATGTTCCATTGCTGATTACCCAGAAAAACAGCCCGATCTGCGTGCATAGCCTGCTGCAAATGTTGTTGTTCATCCAATTCATAGATACTAATATCTGCTAAAGTACCGTCATCCTCTATTTGCCGGACATTGATGAATTTCTTGCCATCACGCAGCCAGAGTCCATACTTGGCGTTCATAAGAACCTGTTTATTTTGAGCG
The DNA here is from genome assembly GCA_963789475.1 of uncultured Gammaproteobacteria bacterium. Classification (GTDB taxonomy): domain Bacteria; phylum Pseudomonadota; class Gammaproteobacteria; order Methylococcales; family Methylomonadaceae; genus Methylobacter_C. The sequence goes on from CAWBLO010000035.1 coordinate 33,979, forward strand.
GAAACCTTGATCAATTGAGCCATACGTTCAGTTACTGGAGCGACAAATTCGCCGACAAGTATTGAAATAATAACCAAAATAGCACCTGCCAGCATAACCGCTCTGATAATTCCAAAAACAGATAACCCCGCCGCTCGCATAGCAATCAGCTCTCGATTATTACCCATTGCTCCCAATATAAACAGACTACCCAATAAAGCTGATGCAGGAACCAACTCGTAAAAAACCCTGGGTGAAGTCAGGGCAAGATAATAAAGGATTTCTTTTAAGCCATAACTTCCTTCGCCCAAATCCTTCAATTCATCACTAAAGGTAAACAAATTAAACAAGGTCAATAATAATAACAGCGCAACAAAAGAGCCTTTTAGAATTTCTCTGACGATATAGCCAGTTAATACATTCACTTAAGACACCTTCCGTCTAACTTTCATAATAAGCCACTGCCAACCATACAATCTTGCTACTAAAAAACTGCCCATCAACAACAACATTACGTTAACTCCTGATGCACCCAGCCACGCAGGGATAGCCCCATTAATCACCCAACTCTGACTGACACGAAGAAGATTCCCATAGCTAAAATAGATTAAAAAACCTACCAGCATGTTTCCGTAAACACCACCGCGAGGCGCAATCTGAGCTAAAGGAACTGCAATGAAACTTAACAATAACATACCCAAAGGAATAGAAAAGCGACGTTGCAATTCAGCTATTAAGATGGTCTCGCCGGACACCCACAACTTATCGACAGTAAGCGCTTGCCTGTTAAACTTAGCAACAGACAATTTGGTTTCTATTCTCACTGCGTATTCAACAAACTGTTCAATCACATAATTCAAGGTTCCAGGCTGTCCTTGGACACGCTCGCCATTCTCAAAAATAATGTAGCGCCCGTCAGGCAAGTCTTTCATTCGCGCAGCTTTAGCATTAATAATGCCCACATTTCCATGCTGCCTGTTTTGCACAAAAACTTTGTGCATCTTTTTATCCGCACTGATTTTTTCCACATAAAAAACCAGATCACCCTGACTGTATTCACTAAACTTTCCCGCAGCAATACCTCTCAGATCAGAAGATTCCTCATCTTGTTGCATTAACTTATCAATCCTGACTTCTGCCCAAGGTGAAACATACAAAGACAAGCCAAGGGCCAGCACACTTAACGGAAAAACCAACAGAAATACAGCTCGATAGATGGTTCCTGTACCGCCTCCCGCCGAAGAAACAGCAGACATCTCCTGATCCCTGTACATTCTGCCCAGAACCATCAATACCGCCATAAATAGTGCTACAGGCAAAAAATCCACACTGGCTATAATCGTTTTTAGCCCCAAGATAGTCAGTAAAGTTTCATTTGACACTTGCCCGGCAATAGCGTCATCAAGAATCCTGATAAATTTTCGGCTGACGATAATAACCACAATCACCGTCAAAACAGACAACAGTGTCTTCAGCAAATCCTGGACAATCATTTTATCCAGGACGGTGACCAGTTGACGCCGCCCCATTTTATAGCCTTTTGGCCAATCTGCTTCCAAGCTTGCCTCCCTCAATCAAAATCAATAGATTTATGTCTCAATACATTAGCCAGACATTGCGGCATAATGAAAATTTTACCACAACAGCAGCAAGTAAAGCCCTTTCGTCACATTTAACAACACTCTAAACCGGACATTGCCAGGCAAAAATAATCTGCACACCCTTGTATTCGCTATGCAGACTAGCTTGAAACCCGCGTCCTGTATAAATGTACCGGTATACGCTACTCAGGTTCCTTCTTTCCATGACGACAAATATGCTTGCTGTTCCAGGCTTAAAGTATCAATACTGATGCCCATAGCCGCCAATTTCATTATGGCGACTTGCTGGTCAATATGTGCAGGCACCGGGTGCACGATGTTTTCAAGATCAGCGCCCTGCTGCCACAAGTAAGCAATACTCAACGCCTGATTGGCAAAACTCATATCCATAACCGTTGCCGGATGACCTTCTGCGGCCGCCAGATTAACGAGCCGCCCTTCAGCCAGCAGCCGGATCGTGCGTCCATCTTTAAGCTGATAGGATTCAACATGGGTACGTGGACGGTGTTTTTTTTCAGTCAGTTTTTCCAGTGCAGGAATATTGATTTCAACGTTAAAATGACCGGAATTGGCTATTACGCAACCATCCTTCATAACCGCAAAGTGCGGCTGATCAACCACGTTTTTGTCGCCGGTTGCCGTTATAATAAAATCCGAACAGGCGGCCGCTTCAAGCATAGGCATAACTCGAAAGCCATCCATTGAGGCTTCCAGTGCTTTCAGCGGATCAACTTCAGTAACAATAACATGAGCACCTTGACCTTTTGCACGCATGGCAATGCCGCGTCCGCACCAGCCGTAACCGGCAACCGTGAAGGTTTTACCGGCCAGTAATATATTGGTTGCGCGAATAATCCCATCCAGCGTACTTTGCCCGGTGCCATAACGGTTATCAAACAGATGTTTAGTCAGGGCATCGTTAACGGCAATTACCGGAAATTTAAGCGCATTGTCCGCCGCCATAGCACGCAGCCTAATCACTCCGGTAGTGGTTTCTTCTGTGCCGCCAATAACTTCAGCCAATAAATCACTGCGATTTTTATGCAGCTCACTGACCAGATCGGCGCCATCGTCCATGGTCAGTTGTGGCCGGTGGTCCAGAGCCTTTGCAATATGCCGGTAATAGGTGCCGCCATCTTCGCCGCGTATGGCAAAAGTGGGGACTTGATAATGCTGCACCAGCGCGGCAGCGACATCGTCCTGGGTACTAAGAGGATTGCTGGCGCATAATACCAGATCCGCGCCACCTGCTTTGAGGGTGCGTGCCAGATTAGCGGTCTCTGTAGTAATATGCAGGCAGCCGTTGATTCGTGCACCCGCTAAAGGCCTCACTTTGGCAAATCGATCATGGATCGAGCGGAGCACCGGCATTTCGGTTAGTGCCCACTCGACACGTTCACGTCCTTGATCCGCCATCGAAAGGTCTTTGATATCATTGTTATTATTGTTCATAGTTTTGGGTGCAGTAGATTAAATCCGTGGATTAAAATGATCTTTATGGGTGATTTTCGCCTCATGCTCACCGGTGAGTGGTACAAAGCTGACGCCTAGAACCTTCTTTGTTTCAATTTCGCCATTTGCCTTTTTTTCCACGACCATCAGTTCCTGATAACTATAGGGTAAACCGACCGGTATAATCAGGCGCGCGTCTGGCCGCAATTGATCTATCAAGGATGGCGGAATATAAGGTGCAGCAGCGGTGACAATGACGCCATCATAAGGCGCATATTCCGGCCAGCCGAAATAGCCGTCGCCGTTGCGAACTTCTACATTGTTATAGCCTAGCTTATTGAGGCGTTTGTGTGCTGCTGTGGCGAGATCTTCAATTATTTCAACAGAATAAACCTGCTGCACCAACTGGGAGAGGATAGCCGCCTGATAACCGGAGCCGGTGCCGATTTCAAGAATAATGTCAGCTGATTTCGTATTCAACAAGTCACTCATCAAGGCGACAATGTAGGGTTGAGAAATGGTTTGCCCTAAACCGATAGGCGCCGGACCGTTATCATAAGCACAGTAACGTAAATCCGCAGGTAAAAACTCATGTCGAGGCACTTTCTTCATTGCAGCCATGATTCTGCCATCTAATGAATTTTTACCGATGAGATGGCGGGTCAAATGAACTTCCATTTCAATATCATCCAACATTCGTTGCATATCATTTTTCATTTGTGATTCTCCGAGGATATTTCATGGTTGGTTCGACTGCTTGACAAGGCTCTCCTGAGCAAAGCCAAAGGGTTCACAACTCACCCAAAACGGATTGACCTTAATTTGTCCAATTTAAACATGAAAGCCCTTTTCTCTAAAAAACACATTGTAAAACGAAAATTACAATATAACATTGAGTAAATTTCAATCGAGGATCGGTGAGATCAATGAAAGCGATGGTTTTAAAAAGGCTTTGCAACCTTAAAGAATGTCAGACTCCACTGGAGTTTATGGAACTGCCAGTTCCTGTTCCCGGTGATGGAGAGATTCTGCTGAAAGTTTCAGCATGCGGGGTTTGCCATACCGAACTGGACGAAATTGAAGGACGCACTCCACCCCGTCAATTACCGATAGTTCCCGGGCATCAAGTGGTAGGTCGAGTTGAAGCTGTCGGCAGTCAAATAAGCAGCGACATTAAAATAGGTGACCGGGTTGGCGTCGCCTGGATTTTCTCTGCTTGCGGAGCCTGTAAATTCTGTCTGGCGGGCAATGAAAACCTGTGTCATTCTTTCGAAGCGACAGGTCGTGATGCCAATGGCGGATATGCCCAGTATATGACAGTAGCGGAAAGTTTCGCTTATACAATTCCGGAGGTCTTTTCCGATACCCAAGCTGCGCCTTTGCTTTGTGCCGGTGCAATCGGCTATCGTTCACTACGATTAACGGGTCTAAAAGATGGACAACGACTGGGTTTGACAGGTTTCGGCGCATCCGGTCATCTGGTTTTAAAGATGGTCAAACACAGGTATCCGAATACCAAAGTTTATATTTTCGCCCGAAGCGCAGAAGAAAGAGCATTTGCCATGGAATTGGGCGCGGTGTGGGCAGGTGATACCACTCAACATACGCCGCATAAACTAGACAGCATTATTGATACAACGCCGGCATGGGAGCCCATCGTTGAGGCGTTAACAAATCTGGAAGCCGGCGGCAGGCTGGTTATTAATGCGATCCGCAAAGAAGGCAACAAACAAAGCCTGCTTACCCTTGATTATCCGACTCACCTGTGGCTTGAGAAAGAGATAAAGAGCGTCGCCAATATTACCCGTCGTGATGTAAAGGATTTCTTGAGCCTGGCGGCCGAAATGAATCTCAAGCCTGAGATTCAGGCATTTTCATTGGAGCAGGCAAACGAGGCATTGCTTGAATTAAAGACTGGAAAAATCCGCGGTGCCAAGGTGCTAAAAATAGAATAAAGCCACAAATAATCTAGATAGCCACTGACTGGCATGTTAGTTCTCGGACAGCCTCGCTAGCCACTGCCTCTTTAACCTTTTGCATTGACTCACCTGCAAGGGTTTTGTCTACAGCCACCGGCGCAGAATCTTTTACTGCCGTTTTTGGCTCATCCGCTACAAACGATGAATGTAGCCACGACTAATACGACGTGCCTCTTCCTGCATTGCTGCAATTTGATTTGGAGTCAGTAGCTTCACCACAAGGTCACGTGCAGAAGCAGCACTTTCAACCCCCTGAGCTGCCGCCAGATTAAACCATAAATAGGCACGTTCACTGTCACTCTTGATGGCGGTGCCGGAATGATACATCTCGCCAATAGTTGACTGTGCAAGTGCGTGCCCCCGTTGAGCGGCTTTTTCCAGCCAGTAAAACGCCGTTTTGTAATCCTGAACTATTCCTTGGCCTTTGAGCAGGGCCAAACCATAACGATATTGTGCTTCAACTTGATCTTTACGGGCGGCTTTTTCAAACCATTGAGCGGCTATCCTGTCATCCTTGACGCCCCATGCAATCGATGCGTGACGCAAGCCCATTTTCAACTCGGCCTCAGCATCGCCTTTCTCTGCGAGATCCTTAATTTGGTCATAGGAGAGGGGTTGAGCTGTTGTGGTAATATTTGGTTGTTGATTGGAGGCCATCCACACAGCTCCAAAAATGGGAACCAATACAAGCATGATGCCTACAAATATAACCAGACGTAAAGGATTCATTACCGAGAATCGGTAACGGCACTCGTGGCAGCGGTAGAATTTGCAGAACAAGATTTTTAACAACCCGTCATTTATTTTCTTCAATGATCTTCTATTTTTCTCATTGCCACATCGAGGACATGCTCGTATAGCAACCGAAGACTGAGCCGTGTTTTTCTCGTTTCTATCTGATTTTTGCATAGTTCATCTTATCCAGTACTGACGCCACAGTCGTCCCCATCGCAGCCGGTGTGGGGCAAATAATCACCCCCAATGCTTTCAGCATCTCGACTTTTTCTGCCGCGCTTTCACCAGCGGATGAAATAATCGCGCCTGCATGGCCCATGCGGCGGCCTTCAGGTGCGGTTAACCCGGCGATATAAGCAACTACCGGTTTGCTCATGTGCTCTTTGGCAAAAAGTCCCGCTTCTACTTCTTGGGGACCACCAATTTCACCTATCATGACGACGACTTTAGTTTCCGGATCCTGTTCAAATTTCTCCAGAATATCACGGTGTGAACTGCCGTTGATTCGGTCGCCTCCAATACCCACTGATGTAGAAATGCCAATACCCAGGCGTTTCATTTGATCGGCGGCTTCATAGCCTAATGTACCTGAACGGCCAACAATACCGACATTGCCCTGCCTGTAAATGTGCCCGGGCATAATACCCAGCATGGCGCGTCCAGGGCTCATTGTTCCCGCACAGTTAGGGCCGGTGAGTACCATGCGCTGTTCTTTTGGGAAACGACGCAGAAAGTTCTTCACCGTCATCATGTCCTGGGTAGGAATACCGTCGGTAATCGCCACACAATATTTGATGCCCGCATCAGCTGCTTCCATAATGGAATCGGCGGCAAAAGCAGGCGGCACAAAGATAATACTGGCTTCAGCTCCAGCTTGTTGTACGGCTTCTTTAACCGTGTTAAAAACGGGCAGTCCGAGCTGGGTTAGCCCACCTTTCCGGGGGTAATTCCGCCTACCACTTGTGAGCCATAATTAATCATGTCCTGCGCGTGAAACGTACCAATTTTTCCGGTAAAGCCCTGAACAATAATGCGTGTTGTTTCGTAATAAAAATAGCCACTTAATATTTCCTGAGCTGCTTCTTTTGCAACCACTTCATTACGTGCTTGCACCGCTTTTTCAGCCGCTTCGGCCAAGGTTTCTGCAGTAATAATAGGCAATCCACTTTCTGCAATAATGCGCCGGCCTTGTTCTACGTTAGTGCCCGACAAACGCACAATTAACGGCACTTTCATATCAATCTTTCTAACCGCCTGTACCACACCTTCAGCAATCCAGTCACAA
>CAWBLO010000036.1:0-77378 GCA_963789475.1 uncultured Gammaproteobacteria bacterium
ACCGGCCTGAATCCTTTTGCCTCAATAGACCGACTTAATCGCACCAGTTCCAGTCTAGCTTGATTTTCAGGCCATAATGCAAAAAAGAATCTTGATGAATCAGTCACTGTTTAAATTGCATCTCTACTTTCTCCAAAATTCCGGCACGAATAAAATAACGATGGAGAATATTTGCACCCGCCCCAAAAGCATTGCAAAAGTACATACAGCTTTTTGATAATCGCTCAAACTGGCGTAATTTGTCGCAGGGCCCACTTCATTTAATCCGGGCCAGCGTTGTTAAAACAAGCGATGATGGCAGAGAGCGCAGTTGTAAAATCCAGTCCACTCAACAGCAACGCGAACACCAAAATAACGATACAGATGAAATACAGGAAAATGAATCCGGTCACTGAAGTAATAATATTATTACTGACTATCATGTCACCTATTTTCATGGGTTTAATAGCATAAGGGTGAATGAATTTAAACATCTCCAGGCGCGCCTGCTTTATTAAGATAATGGTTCGAATCATACGAATACCGCCGCCCGTAGAGCCGGAAGAGGCAGAAAGACAACTCAGGAACAGCATCCACATCGGCACAAAAATAGGCCACTGATTGAAATCCTGATTGGCGAAGCCGCAATCCGTGGCGATAGTGACTAAATTAAACGTAGCATAGCGCAAGGCGGTGAAAAAATCGGAATAAGTACCTGCATGCCACAATACCGATGCTGCTAAAACACAACTTCCCAAGACCAGCGCGAGAAAGCTCTAGCTTCTCTATCATCAATATATGGCTTAAATGATTGCTTTCGAAGTGCTACGAAATGGGTCGCAAAATTAATAGCCGCCAACAATTGGAAAATTGTCAGTACCATCTCAATAGACAACGAATCGAAAAATCCAACACTGCTGTCATGTGTAGAAAACCCGCCCAGACTCATTGCGGAAAATGCATGGCAGATTGCATCGAACCAATTCATCCCGGCCAGGCGTAAAGCAATAATACAAGCCACCGTGAAGCCTGCATACACCATCCATAAGGCTTTCGCTGTTTGGGCTATGCGCGGAGGCAAATCAGACTCCTTGACGGTTCCCGGCGATTCCGCTTTGTACAATTGCATACCGCCGATACCCAGGATTGGCAAAATGGCTACAGCAAAAATAATGATACCCATCCCCGCTATCCAACACAATTCATGCCGCCAAAGGTTGATCGACATCGGTAACTGGTCAAGGCCGCTAAAGATAGTTGCGCCCGTCGTCGTGAGACCGGAAACCGTCTCAAAATAAGCATCAATAAAGCTGAGTGTTGGCATGTAAATCATCAACGGGATGGTACAAAATACCGGGGTTAATGACCAGGTAAGTGCCACCAATAAAAAGCCGGCTTGTCTCGATACTTTTTTGGGCGTCCGCAACGTTGGAAAAAACATCAACGCACCTAGCAGCAAAGTAATCAAAGTGCCTTCGAAAAATGCGTTAGTAGCACCATCATTGGCAATTTTTGATGTTATCAGGCAAGTGCTCATTAGGCCACTAAAGCCCATGGTGACCAGGCCGAAGATATGGACGATAGTAAGAATGACATTCATGGAAGCATTTAAAGTTAAAGCAGTATCAAAAAAGATAAAGGCTCAAGATGAAAAAATAATAAAAATGTCTGTCTTGGATCCTTTGCCATGCACCTTTACTGAAATTATGTAAGAGGTTGAAAGATTTTCTCGATATTGCTGACCAGTCTTTTATCCATCGCGAACATCACGACATGATCGTTTTCTGCAAATACTGTGTCATGGTGTATCGAAATAACTTCGTTGTTGCGAATCAAAGCTCCCATCACAATGCCTTCCGGAAAATTGATCGTATCCACACGTCGGCCAACGACGGAATCCTCAGCATTATTACCATGTGCAATGGCTTCGATTGCTTCGGCAGTACCTCCGCAAAGGGAAGTGACTTGCGCTACATCACCGCGACGCACATGCTTTAAAATACTGCCCAGCGTTTCCTGATTAGGCAACACGGTGACATCAATACCCGTACCCGGCAATAATTTAGTATATGAAATATGATTAAGCAGACAGATCGTTTTGCGTGCCCCCAAGCTCTTTGCCAAAGAAGCGGAGATAATGTTGACACCGTCATTATCGGTAATCGCACAAAACAAATCTGCGCTATCTATGGATTCATCCAATAACAGCGATTCATCGGCGCAATCACCTAAAAGCACTACCGTATTATTGAGATCATTGGCAATTTTGTTTGCCCGTCTTGGATCTTTTTCAATTACCTTTACCTGATGGTCATCTTCCAAAGCCAACGCCAGACGTTTACCGACATGTCCGCCACCAGCGATGATAATGCGCTTTAATGGAGGCTCCCACTTATTCAGCTCTTTCAATACTCGCAGCACCTCATTGCGAGGCGCCACTAAAAATACTTCGTCACCGGTTTCGATACATGCTTCTCCATTAACACATAAAGGTTTTCCCAGCCTGAAAATAGCCACCACACGAGTTTTGCCACCGGATAAACGTTCTTTCAGAGTTTTAATTTTTTTACCCGTTAAAAATCCATCCGGTCCCACCTTAACCGAAAACAGACGTACCAGGCCGCCTGCGAATTCAGAAATATGTAAAACTCCTGGAAACTCAATTAAATTACGAATAGACTCCATAACGATTTGTTCAGGACTGATAACAATATCGACTGGAATGCCATTCGGGCCAAATAATTTTGGATTTTTCAGATAATCGATGGCCCTTACCCGTGCAATCGTTTTCGGGCGGGAATAAAGGGTGTTAATGATCATGCACGCCAACATATTGGTCTCGTCACGGTCAGTTACCGCTATCACCATGTCAGTATCGAATACTCCCGCCTGCTCCAAAACACTTGGATGAGCAGCATTACCGGTAACTGTGGCAATATCAAAACGCTCTTTTAAAGCATCAAGGAGTTCCTGCCTGAAATCAATAACAACTATATCGTTCTCTTCACTCGCAAAAGCATCGGCAACCGCCGAACCGGTGACACCCGCTCCTAGAATTAGTATTTTCATTAACAATATACCGAATTAAACATTAGCCACAATGTTGACACGAAACCGCATATTTTACCTGAATAAATGATATTTCACACTTTGGTAATATTTAAAGGCATCGCTTTGCAATTCAAGAAAAAATAGCCTGCGAATTTTAAAGCCAATGCTGATAAGATGAATGGGCATTTTATTCGTGGTCTGTCGACCGTGCCGACAAGCGAAACTTAACTAAATGAGGACAAAACAATGGCACTATCAGAACAGCAACGCCAAAAAAAATTGGCCAAGAAAAAACAAAAAAGAGGGAGTGCGGTTAAACAAAAAACGCCGTCAATAACTCCGTCAATGAAAAAAGCCAAACCTTATGCAATCTGCCCCATTCACGAATGTTTGATACCGGATGATTTGTTTGTTTCCGGCTTGGGTGAACTGGTGGTTGCGCGGCGTGCACCTAACGGCGAAATTGCCATGAGCGCATTTGTTATCGATGTTTTCTGTCTGGGTGTCAAAGACGCTATGTTTTTGGTAATGCCGGAAAGTGAATATGAGCAGAGGATTAAGGCAAGAATGTTTTCGACAGGTGAGAGGGACTTTGAAAAACTGCATCAAACTTGTGCTAAAAAACTGCTGGACGGCGTAGTTGACTTTGCGAAAGAGCTAGGCTTTGCACCCCATCCTGATTATAAAAATGCCTACGAACTATTTGGCAATATTGATGCCGGCGCGTGTCCGGTTAAATACACCTATGGGAAGAATGGTAAGCCTTTTTATATGAACGGTCCTTATGAATCGCCTGCTGACATTGAACGGATTATAAACACCTTGACTAAAAAATGTGGTCCGGATGGATTTCATACCCTGTTTAGACTGACTGACGCTATGGATGATTACTTTATGTAATTTACTTTAAATGCGCAGGGTATTTTCGTGTGGTTCTGAATTGGTTTGCAAGAGGCCCCAGGTTTCCCAGGCTCCTGCTCTCATCGTTAAACACAAGTGTCTCGAAGCCCGTCATTCCGGCAGGGATTGCCGGAATCCAGGATACATGGACGTATTTGAGCTCGCCATCCATGGCACTGGATACCCGCTTCCCGGCGGGTATGACGACACCTACGCATTTGTGTATAGCGATAAGGGCTACTGCTCGGGAAACTGGAAGGCGAAGCTCCAGCTTCGCGAGACTGGAAACTGGAGCTTGGAAACGAGCGATGAGTTTCAATTGTTTTACCCATCACAAGCTATCTATCGGCTGTGCCAGCTTTGGGATGGTTAGTGTTTTGTTATTCTGCAACTGTTGAATGGTGCTTGCTATGTTCCGGTACTGCTTCGTTGCCGTGCTCGCTCATCTGGGCATCAAACCATTCATGAAGCGCCTGAACATATTGAGGATATTCAGTTGAGTAATGAATCTGGGCACCATTTGGTAAGGCTTTAAATTCATATTTAATATCGTCGGTTTCAGCCTTTTTTAACTGGGCAAGACCCGGCATAGTTGCTCCGTGTATATGTTCAGTCACAGAAAAATCACCTTTTCTGAAGTCATTGGCCATTTTAAGCAAATTTTCCTGGATCAATTTTATTTGTTGGATATTGTCTGCTGATTTGACAACAACATGCTGAACGCCGCCATGAACAGTTTTAGTGAACGTCAGCTGGGTTTGATCTAATGCATAAGGCACTACTTGCTGCGTACGTTGCTGCACTTCATCAACTTGCTTAGAGCTAGTATTTTCAAGCGCAAGCGTTACCGTAGAAAAAAGCAAAAGCCCAGCCCATAGTAAAGTATAGGGTTTCATAATTGTATTCCTCGTTTAGTTAAGCCAAATGAAAACATATTGTCTTTTAAATCCTTCGAGAAGACACATTTTTTGTTAATAGGGTTCAATAAATCAACGTTATTGCACTGATTCCCAATCTCCTGCTCTCATCTTTAAAAATATACAAATCTGTTGTTCCGGCATGGGATCAAATCAGACGATGCACTTTGGGTTACGGTGTTTAACCTATATAATTAACGGTTAAATTATTCCAGTTAGTGAGAATGCAGTGGATATTAAAGAATACATGCAGGGCTTAGGCCAACAGGCCAGAAAGGCAGGAAGGGAAATCAGCCGGACGGAGTCGGGTAAAAAGAATCTGGCGTTGTTGAAAATTGCAGAGGCCATTGAGAACAACCATGAACTGCTGATAACCGAAAACCGGAAAGATTTGGATGCCGGCAAGCAAAATGGTCTGGATGCAGCATTACTGGATAGGTTGGCATTAACGCCTGCCGGCATTCAGGCGATGGTTGAAGGCTTAAAACAGGTGGCCGCTTTGCCTGATCCTGTCGGTGAAATCAGCGATTTGGTTTATAGACCCAGCGGCATACAAGTCGGACAAATGCGCGTACCGTTGGGGGTGATCGGCATTATTTATGAATCCCGTCCTAATGTCACAGTCGACGCGGCAGCCTTGTGTCTTAAATCCGGCAATGCCAGTATTTTAAGAGGCGGTTCGGAAGCCATCCATTCCAACCAGGCTATTGCATCATGTATTGTCAATGGGCTAGCAGCAGCCGGTTTGCCCATAGAAGCGGTGCAAATCGTAGCAACTGCGGATCGCGCTGCGGTAGGCGAGTTAATCACCATGAAGCAATACGTTGATGTTATCGTGCCACGCGGCGGCAAGGGCTTGATCGAACGTATTTCCCAAGACGCTACGATTCCTGTGATTAAACATCTGGATGGCATTTGTCATGTCTATATAGATGATAAAGCCGATATTGATAAAGCGGTCAAGATTGCCATCAATGCCAAGACCCATCGTTATGGCGTATGTAATGCCATGGAAACCTTGCTGGTTGCCGAAAGCATCGCCGCTAAAGTATTGCCGGTTTTGGCTGAAATTTATCTCGAAAAAGGCGTTGAACTGCGCGGTTGTCTTAAAACTTGTTCCTTGATTCCGAAATGTACAAGAGCGACCGAGGAAGACTGGCATACCGAATATCTGGCGCCCGTCTTATCCATTAAAATTGTGAGCGGTCTGGATGAAGCAATGGAGCACATCAATAAATACAGCTCCAGCCATACCGAAGCGATTGTGACCGAAGATTACTCAAGGGCTAGACGCTTTCTGCGCGAAGTTGATTCCAGTTCGGTGATGGTTAATGCCTCAACCCGTTTTGCCGACGGCTTTGAATACGGTTTGGGCGCGGAAATCGGCATTAGCACCGATAAACTTCATGCTCGCGGCCCCGTCGGTTTAAAAGGGTTAACTTCATTAAAATACATTGTCCTGGGTGATGGACATATTAGGCAATAGATGATCGGTATTTTTGGCGGTACATTTGACCCCATTCACTATGGGCATTTACGCTCAGCACTGGAAGTAAAAGAAATTTTTGGACTGACAGAAGTCCGGTTAATCCCCAGCGCACAACCTCCCCACAGGGAACAACCCGCTGCAACAGCGCTAATGCGCCTGCAGATGCTGGAACTGGCCGTAAAAAATCAGCCGGGACTGATAATTGACACCCGTGAATTAAACCGGAACGGTGTCTCTTATATGGTGGATACGCTAAAGTCTTTACGGAAGGAATTCAAAGACGAGCCGTTGCTGTTGTTTGTCGGCAGTGATGCGTTCAATCATCTAAAGACATGGTATCAATGGCAGCATTTATTTGATTTTGCGCATATTGTCGTCATGACCCGACCGGGATTTAATATACTGAATCTCGATGAATTTTTTAAAGCCAGGCTGGCTAACGAGATAACTGAATTGGCACACAACCTCGAGGGTAAGTTATACTTCCAGCAAGTTACGCAACTTGATATCTCGGCAACGGCTATCAGGGACATGATTATGGAACAACGAAATCCGGGGTTTTTACTACCCGATACTGTCATCGCCTATATCAGGCAACACAAGCTTTATCAGAGACATAGGTCTCATTATTTACACTAGGAATTTTAATGCAAGCAGAAGAATTACTGAAAATTGTCCAGGATGTTTTGGATGAACGCAAAGGGCAAAATATATCGATACTGGATGTCCGGGGCAAAACCAGCTTTACCGATTACATGGTGGTAGTAACAGGAACGTCCGATCGTCATCTGAGGTCTTTATGCGATTACATCGTAGAAAAAGTCAAGGAACAGGGCTTTAGACCGTTAGGGATTGAAGGTGATTTGGGTTCAGACTGGATACTGTTGGACTTAGGTGATGTGATTGTTCATGCGATGACAGCTCAAGCGCGCGAATATTATCAGCTTGAGAAATTATGGTCAGTTGATCAGCCAAAAGAAGCTGAACAGGAAGCTGGCTAAGTACGTAAAATCAGGCTGGCGTTAAACCAGTAGGAATCATTAAAAATATAACACCACGAAGAAAAAAACTATTGCAAAAATCCGTGACCTTCGTGTTCCTTCGGCTCCGCTCAGGGCAGCCAGTAGGCCGAAATAAGCTGGTTCGAGCAACAGCGAGAACTTGCGTTTCCGGCATTTCGCTGAGCCTTTTTCTTTTGTAATGCTTATCTGGCAACAAATATGCCCACTCTCTACGGCCCCCTAACAACAAGTCATAAAAATATTCGTGTACGTACATATTGATTTGCTTGATCCTCATTGATTCATACAAACCTGGTGAATTAGTCGAAGTTCGACTGGAACAGTTAAAAAATGACCGGGAAATCCGGAGCAGAAGCACGTGTTAAAGAGGTATGATTTATGATTAACCCTCGCAGTCTGATTCGAGCGCTTGATAAACACTGGGACGCGATAGAGCGCATCGTGTTGCTGGGCCGCGATCAGATGACCTATGAGCGAGACGAGCTACTGGCGTTACTGGCAAAAGTCTATGTACATGAATTGGCCGAACAGCATATAGAGCGTTTGCAGCATCTGATCAACGCCGAATTGTTGATTGAAATGTCGCACAGTAATACCTTGCAACTCAACGAAAATGTCCGCCAATTTGCCGCCAGTTTGTTGCATGAACATGAACTGGGGTTGTCGGACATCTTAAAAGCCCGGATTATTGACATTAAAACCGGCCTTGAGCAGTTGCATCAGGCGGTGCAGGAACGGGATATGGCGGCGCTGCAACGGGGCGCCGTCCGTATCGACAACCAGCTTCGGCAAATTTTGCAACAACTGGATCAGGATACCCATGCCATCCAGGACATTGCCGAACGCGCCAAAGCGGCTGATGAGCGGATGCCATTGGCCCGACGTTATCGTGAAGTCCTGGAGGCTTATGATCGTTATGTGCTGCCAATGACCGAATTGATGGATACCGGTGCCGGCGGCAGTTTCTATCCGTTACTGGAGGAAGCCGAACGGGTACTGGAAGCACTGGCCCGGCAACTGGCGATTCAAGGCGTTTTATACAGTCATCAGCGCTTGTTGCGGCAAATAGGATTCAGGGTTAAGGAATTACGGCAAACCGGACTCATCTCATTAAAACAGTGCACCAACACCTTGATGCCGCTGAGAGAAGAGGTTCGCCGTCATAACCAGTTAAGCGCCGCGATCGGGCTATTACTGGGTGAAGTGCGCAAAAAAGGCTTGCGCAGAACGTTCCCGCAACAGAGCTTGCCGGTTTGGCGTAAAGAACGCCCGGTATCGGTCGCCATCGGCCCTGAGTTATTGACGCTCATGGAACAAGTGCGTCATTATCAGCCTAAAGCCGTTGAATTTCCGGAGCTAATAACCGAGGACACCCGGATTCAACTGGAACGCATCGATGAAGACGCCATCCGCAGACACCTTTACCAGAGCTTGCCGCTAGCGGACCTGATGCGCTGGCTGACCGATCACTACGGCCATTATCAGGATGTCACGTTGTTAAGGCTTTATCACACCTTAATCCGCTTGCCGGATATTTCCGCGATCCCTGGCCCGGAAGAAACGCGCATTGCCCTCAAGCAGGTCGCGATTCGATTACACAGTCATGCGCTTAAGTCCTTATGACCATTAACTTGACACATCTGCCCCAACTACAGCCACTCTTTAAACTGTTGAGTTCCGGCGCCCATTTAAACCGCTTGCAGGATACCGAGCTTTGGGTGGAACTGGAGAATCAGCAGAGCCAATACCAGGCCCTGTTTGCCGCGTTAGGTTTTGTCCTGGTATTGGATGGTCGCGGTTTCGCTTACTTTAAAACCGATCAAGCCAGCGCTTATACCGGGAAACTGACCCGCCGGCTGGCCTTGCTGCTGATGTTGCTGTTTGAATATCAAGCCGATCAAGGCTTGCATTTATTCCAGTTTCAGCAATGGCGGCTTGATACCCCGTTGCTTGAAAAACTTTGGCAGCAGTATCACGCCATACTGGAAGCCGAAGACATGAACAGCCCGCAAACGCTAAAAGAGATTTTGGACAGTGCCGCCCGCGTCGGTTTCCTGGTGTTTGAAGACGGGGCTTACCGGCTACTGACTGCCGTGCATCGTTACCTGGACTTGTTTGAAGAACTGGCTCAGGCCGAACGGCCTGATCAGACTCAAGCCGAAGACGCCGGGGAGGAATTGCTTTGAGCCTCGCACAGTACGGATTCCAAAAACTGGTGTTATTAAACAGCGCCGGTTACAGCCGCGCCGAATTGCCGCTGGACGATTCGGTATCGATTATCGCCCCCAATAATACCGGCAAAACCAGCTTGATCAATGCCTTGCAATTCCTGCTCATCCTCGATAAACGGCACATGGATTTTGGCGCGCACAGCTTCGAAAATACCCGGCGGTTTTATTTCCCGGACAACAGCGCCTACATTCTGCTGGAAGTGTTGTTGCCGTCCGGCATGGCCGTCATTGGTTGTGTCGGCAAGGGCTTGAGTCATGATTATGAGTATTTTGCCTATCAGGGCAGTCTCGATCTCGACGATTACCGGCTGGACGATGGCAAGCTGGTTGCCCAACCCAAATTAATTGCTCGTCTGTTTGAATGCGGCAAAATGGCCAGGATTTACCCGCAAGCCGACTTACGCGCCCTGTTGTACGGGAATCGTCAAAAACAGCGTTCGGACGATCCCGATTTCACCCTTTTTCCGCTGGAATTCACGTCCCAGGCGGCGACTTATCAGCGCATCCTGACCCGGACTTTGCGCCTGGATCGCCTGGATAGCCGGGAAGTGAAAAACTATTTGCTGGAAATCTTTAAAAACGACTTGCAGGATCGCAGCGTCGATTTTAAAAGCGAATGGGACAAGTCCTTTGCCGATGTCAACTATGATAAATCCCAGTATGATGCGGTGTTTCGCAACCAGGCGCTCATTGCCGGCATGGAAGACAGCCAGCAAACGCGCCGGACTTTACGGGGCAGGATTATTCTGTGGCGGCCCTTGATCGAACGAGGTTTGAATGAGTGGGAGGACTTATTACAACAACAGTTTTGCACAACTTCCGGCAACGGCTTCAGGGTTTGACCGAAGAAGTCCAGGCTTTGGAAAATCGCCAGAAAGCGATTTACAAAGACCAGGCCGAAGCCGAAACCGCATTAAAAGAACAAAAAAAAATTGAACAACGTTTTCAAGAACTAACCGTTCAATTTCAGTTTGTCAGTGAATTAGCGCAATTACAAACCCAACGACAAGTCTTGCAGGAAAAGCGTGACGAGTTGGTTCGCATCATCGGTAATGCCGAACAGCAGCAATCGCCCGAGGCGATCAGAAGAAACATTGCCAAAATCAGCAAGGAACAAACCGAACTGCACCAGCAGTTGGCGAGTCTCAACGACAATTTATATCTGCAACTGCAAAAACTGTTGCCGACGGACAGTTTTGAACTGTTAACCCGGTTATTGGCAAAATCGGTATTGAGTTTGCCGGTCACTGAAAGTAGTGCCGTTGAACTGAATGACACAGCGCCTTCCGGTCATTCGCCGCAAAATTGGAAGACCTTTGGTGGCAACCGTTTGGAATTGCCCGGTTTGTCACTGGATTTATCATCACTGGAACCTAATCTCACTATCAAAACTGCGCAAGAACTGGAAACCGAAATCGGCGATTGTGCGCAGCAGTTGACCGAGTGGAAAAGTCTGCTACAAACAGTTGAATCATTGACACAACAAAAACAACAGCAAAACGAGCTGGAGCGACAAATCGAGGAACTGGATAAGGATATAAAGAACTATGAGGAATTGTTGTTGCTGCAGGCCGGCGCTCAGAAAGATTGCAAACAATAGACGATTTGAAACAAAAATTGGAAGCGCTTGAGCAGGAAGAATCAACATTAGGGGAAAAGAAAAACACCATCACCCAAACACAGTAACGCCTTAAAACCGAACAGGAAGAACTGCAAAGCCAACATCAACGTATCAACCAGGCCCGTCAGCAACGCCAGGATCAACAATCCCCATTCAATTTTCTGGAGCAATTGTCTTATTTGCCTTGCATGGAAACGGCTGAACTGGCAATGCCGATATTGGCCGACCGCATTGAAAGCTATAACCGCGATTGCCAAAAATTAAAAACATATCGACGATGAGCTGAGCCGACAACTTGGCGACCTGCATCGGGACGGTATCAGTAAATTTCAAACGCAGGATTCTTCCGAGCAGGAACTCGATGCCTTGTTTGCCTACACCCTAAACTTAAGCCAGGAACAGGCCGCCATAGAACGCAAAGCGCGTTCGGCTGTGGTCCAGGTGGCGGCCATTTTGCGGGATTTGCGCGACAGCCTGGAAACCCTTAAACGGCGGATGCGCGAGTTTAATAACAAAATCAATAAACGCCAGCTTTCCGATCTTAAGGTGTTTAAAATCGAACCCCGCGAAGAAGAAGCCCTGGTCAAGGCGATTCAAACCTTGATATCCACCTCTGAACAGGTTGAATCGGGAAATTCTTTCGATTTGTTCGACCACAATGCGGTGCTGGATGATAAGGAACTTAACAAGGCCAAGGATACCCTCATCAAGGAAGGCGAAGCGCGGGGCGGTCTGCGGGTTGAACATTTATTCCGGCTGGTTTTTATTATCGCCAAGGAAAACCAAACACCTGCCGAATTCGAAGACATCGACAGCGCCGCATCGAACGGCACGGTATTGATGGCCAAACTCATTACCGGCCTGGCGATGCTCAATCAAATGCAAGACCCGCGCAAAACCATCAAAACCGCCTGTTATCTGGATGAGGCAGCATCGCTTGATCAACGCAACCAGCGCAATTTGATAGAAATAGCTGCGGAATTCGGCTTTACGCTGATTTTCGCATCGCCCGAACCGCAAATCACTGCGCGCTATTGTGTGCCCATCGGTACGACAAACGGCAAGAACCATATCAGCCGGCTCAATTGGCAGATTCTGGAAACCCTTGCTGATGCCGATATGGACGCTCGACCATGAGCATTTTAACCGATGCGTTAAAACGCCTGCTCGCCAGCGACCAACCGCTAACCGCTTCTGCCTTTACTCTCAGCCAGCGAACCCATCTGGAACAGTTCGCGCGCGAGACCCGCCTCATTGAGCTTAACAAACAAGGTCGAGGCACCGTTTATCGGGTGATTAACCGGCAAAGCGTGATCAACTATTTACGCCAACACCATCCTTTGGACGATGTTTCGTTACCGGCCGATATACCGTCACGCAGCCGCAATATCGGCACGGACCGCAACAGCAAGACCGGCCAAACCGGCCACGATTGCTGGTATTTATTGATGAAAGCATGGGATTCTGAAGTGGTTTGGCGGAATGACCATGACGCGATGCATCCTGCGGAACTCACGGAGCGCTTTGGCGTTGCTGCCCTTCGAGTAAGTTCTCAGGACGAGTCCCTTCGGCTACGCTCAGAACAAACTTGGCAGTGCAACCGGCCTTTGTTGTTAGTTGAAAATCAGGCGTTGTTTAATCAATGTGACTGGTTGCCGCAAGGTTTTAATGGCTGTCTGGCCTATTATGCCGGGCAGTTATCCGATGTGTTATTGCAATGGCTTTCTGAACAAAAACGAACAAATGAAGTGATTTTGTTCCCCGATTATGACGGCATTGGTTTAACCAATTACGCCCGGCTGGCCAATTCGCTTCACCCTGATTCCACATTACATTTTTACTGGCTGCCGGATTGGGAAAATAAATTGGCAACATTTGGTAACGCCGAAATTTGGTTGAAAACCCGCGTGCAATTTGAAAATGCCTTTGAAAAATTGAGTGCGATGAATGCATTGAATGATGACTTAATTAAATTGGGGCATCTATCACAACACCACGGCAAGGCATTGGAACAGGAATCAATTTGGTTGTAGTCCATTATTGAATGAGCAGACTATAATCTCGTTCACGTTTTATCTTCAAATTTTTTAGCCAAGCAGTTAAGCCAATTCTTTAACTGCATCCACGTTGCTGAAAAATACCTTGCCGGGTTTTAGCTGCTCAATAAAATCTGTTTTTTTCAACTTATCCATAACCGGGCCTTTTGCTTCGGCAATATTCAAGGTTTTTCCGGACCCTTGCAAAGCATGATTGATAGTCTCCAATGCTTCCAGCGCGGTGGTATCGATATCGCTGACCGAGGTAAAAATAAGTACAACATGTTTAATACCGGGTTGCCGCCTCAGCTCGTTAGCAAGATACTCTTCAATATAGTGAATATTGGTAAACGTGATGTTTTCGTCAATACGGATCAATAATAAATGCTTCCAGGTTTCCACATGATGACGCTTGATATTACGAAAATGTTCGGTATCCGGGATACGCCCAACCACCGCAATATGCGGATGGCTGGATTTACGTAGATGACTGGCAATCGTCAACACGTATCCCTAACGAAATGCCTTCTTCAATACCCAGGACTAAAACCCCTAACAAGGTAACCACTTCTGCAATACCATCACCCCGGTCATAACGCCAGGTGTGAATGATGCTTTTTAACCGCACCAGGGGGGTGATGGCGACCAGGATGATGACCGCCAATACGACTTTGGGGATA
Organism: uncultured Gammaproteobacteria bacterium; assembly: GCA_963789475.1. Classification (GTDB taxonomy): domain Bacteria; phylum Pseudomonadota; class Gammaproteobacteria; order Methylococcales; family Methylomonadaceae; genus Methylobacter_C. The sequence continues at coordinate 13,927 of CAWBLO010000036.1, forward strand.
TTTTCAAACCACGGGGTAAAAAAGATCACCGCCAGACTCAGCAGTCCGGCTGCAATTAACATCCCCATTTGCGTCCGGGCGCCGGCGGCAAAATTCACCATAGTCCGGCTAAAGCCACCCGCAACCAGCATACCGCCGGAAAGGGCGCTCGCAAGATTAGCCGCGCCCAAAGCAATCAGTTCCTGATTGGGGGCAATTTTTTCACCTCTAAGATTGGCGGTCACTTTAGCAATCGCGACACTTTCCACGTAGGCAATTAACGCGATAAACGCGGCGCTGGGTAGTAATAACCGCCATTGCTCGCTACGGATAAAGTCAAGACTTAAGCTTGGAAAGCCGGAAGGGACATGGCCTACAACAGCGACGTGTTGTTGTGTATGCAGATCAAAATAACTTAATGCGACTGTGCCGAGCAACACTGTTAATAAGGGGCCACATTTGCTGATTGCCGTCACGAGAGACAGCGATAAGCCTGTTTTTTTGAGCAGCGTCGTGAGCGGTTTGCCGAATAAGAGTAATAAACTGAGTGCCGCTAAAGCAATCCAGAGCGTGACACCATTAAACCCTTGAACATACAGACTGTAACAGGCCACATCCAAGCCACACGTTGGACTTTTCAAACCTAACGTGTGCGGTAATTGACTCACTATAATCAAGAGTGAGGCGCCACTGGTAAAGCCCCTCAAAACCGGATGACTGATAAAATTCACCAATCCGCCCATACCGTAATAACGCCATTAATAACATAATCAGCCCGCTTTCGGCTGATAAAATCAACGCACTTTGTACCGGCTTACCCAATGCGCTAACTTCGGGGGCATTTAAAGCACTGGCGATCATAATGGCCGCTACGGCAGCCGGCCCCACCGATAAGGTTCGACTGGTGCCAAGCAAGGCATACAGTGCCGGCGGTAAAATACTCGCGTACAAACCAAGTTCCGGCGGCAGACCTGCCAGAATCGCATAGGCTATTCCTTGTGGAACCAGCAGGATTGCGGTAATGATACCGGCTAACAGATCGCTGTTAAAATCCTCGCGGGTATAGGTTTTTAGCCAGCCCGCAATCGGGAAGAATGCTGTTAATCGTGACATAGTGAGTTGTGAGTCAGCCATTGCAGGATATAGACCTGTCAGGTTTTTAAAACCTGACAGGTCTAGTGAAGATTGTCAGCGCTTAATGAGAAGTGACTGAACCTGGTGCGTTATTCGTAACTATTCACCTCCCCCTTTGAAAAAGGGGGATTGAGGGGGATTTATTTAAAAAATCTCCCCTAACCCCTCGGCAACTGCTCCATGCGTTGCTCTACCTCCTGCTTCCATGCAGTCGTCTTTTTCAAAGGGGGACTGAATAGTTACTTTGTTTTTAGTTATGCTTTTTGCCAGGCTTCAAAACCACCTGCCATGGACAGGACATTCTTATAACCTAACTGCTGCATCGTCTGTGCCGCCAGCGCTGATCGACCGCCGGTGCGGCAATAAATCAGCACAGCTTTGGATTTGTCTGCCAGTTCGGGACTCATGCCGATTTTAAATTCCAGAACGCCGCGAGGCAGGAGCAGTGCATTATCAATGTGACCGGCTGCAAATTCGCTCTCTTCACGGGTATCGACAAGCACGATATTGCCTTCTGCCAGCAATTGTTTGGCCGTTGCCACATTCACTTCGTTAATGTGTTGTTTGGCTTCAGCTACCATGTCTTGAGGTGTAATTTCATTGCGAACCGGTCGCGCAGTCTCTCTCACTGCAACCGCATCCTGACGTTCATTCTCATCCAGACCGCAATAACGATTAGCAGGAACAGCTTCATCAATCAAGCGAGGTTTGGGCAAATTTAAGTTGTCCATAATCTCGATAAACTGCTCGCGCGTTTTTCCAGCCAAGCGTGGATTAGTCGTGCGTTCCTGTTTGATACTACTGACCCAACGCTCCTGATAATCATGACCGGGATAAACCAGTGTTTCATCCGGCAAGGTAAACAAACGTTGAGTGATACAATCATACAAAGCGCCGGCATCACCGCCCTGAAAATCGGTACGTCCACAACCGCCAATCAATAAAGAATCGCCTGTGAAAACGCGGTCACGCCATAAAAAAGAAATGCTGCCGCGTGTATGACCGGGTGTAGCAATCACTTTAATCTCTTCACTGCCGCCTAACTTGAAAATATCCCCATCCTGGATTTGCACATCCGCTGTCTCTGCGCCGCATAGCTGGCTAACAGCCGTTTGTGCGCCCAAACGTTGGCGCAATAAGCCGCTGGCGGTTATATGGTCAGCATGAACATGTGTTTCCAGTGAATATTTCAGTTGTAAGCCATGCGCTTCCAGAAGGGCGATATACTCATCAATATGAGTGTTGACGGGATCAATAAAAACCGCTTCTTTACTGACAGGGTCAGCAATTAAATAGGTGTAAGTCCAGGTTTCAGTATCAAATAATTGTTTAAATATCATGATGTTTCTCCGGTTGTTAAGTGAGTTTGATTATTTTAGTTAAAGCAATGCCCGTGCCAAAAATAAATAACGGTTCAAATGCCTTAATTTAAGGGGGTAGTGTAATTATTAATAATGAATATTCACGGATTATTTGTTTCATATTATGTTTCACTGAAACAATAACCGTTTCATTCGGGTTTGCTGAAACAAATGAAAGAGCTTTTTTGTAGTTCGTAGAGTACGGACTACAGGAGGGAGTCGTTCCCTACCTTTGCGCTAGCTTCCTGTCACGAGAAGCTAGAACTTTGGAAACAACGATACAGGCTTATTTTTGCAACTCGGCATCGCTCACCATGGCTTCGGTTTGCCAGCCGCCGCCTAAGGCTTTATATAACGCAACCAGATTGGTTGAAAGCTGGGCTTCACAATCGACCAGATTGCGCTGTGTTTGATAAAGTGTCTGCTGTGTCTGGAGTACATCAAGAAACATTGTTAAGCCTCTATGATAGCGTTCGTCGGCCATTTGTACCGCGAGCTGGCTTGCTGCAACGGCTTCTGCAAGTGACTTGTGTCGTTGCTGTTCTTTGCTATAGGCAACGAGCGCATCTTCGACTTCTTTAAATGCGGTTAAAACGGTGGACTGATAAGCCAGGAATGCCAGGTCAAATTGCGCTTCCTTGCTTCTGATATTAGCGTTAATTCTCCCCCAATTAAAAATGGGCAAGGTTAATGAGGACGCGGCAGACCAGGATTTGCCGATGGGAGTGAAGTCGGTAATACGCATATTTTGCAAGCCCAGGAATGCCGCCAGGTTGACTCTCGGATAGAGTTCGGCAGTCGCAACTCCTACATTAGCGTTTGCTTTTGCAATTTGACGTTCGGCCTGACGAATATCAGGTCTGCGCAACAACAGTTCGGACGGGAGTTCAGCTATTACTACCGAGGTCATTGCTGGAATTGTGCCTGGATTGTCGAGTCGAAGGGCAAGGGCCTCGGGTTCTCGCCCCAGTAATACGCTGATAGCGTGGATTGATTGTTTAACAACGGTTTCATAGACCGGCATAAATGCTTCGGTAGTGGTAGCCTGAGATTGTGCCTGCGCGACTTCCAGCCATACTTGCGAAGCCTGCTTGTTGGCGGATTTGAGTCAGTCTGACTGTTTCCTGTTGAGAGTTTAAGTTTTCACGTGTTATCGCGATGAGTTGTTGATTGGCGCGCAGCTCGATGTAGTTGCCGGCGACTTCGCCCAATAGGGTAACCAACACATTCCGGCTGCTTTCCATTTCGCTGTCGACATTCGCATCAGCGGCTTCTATGGCACGCCTTTCGCCGCCAAAGAAGTCCAGTTCCCATTGAGCGTCAAAGCCCAGTTGAAAAATATTGATGAGCTGATTGCCGAAACCAAAACCGCCGCCCGCAGAGGATGCGCCTCCTGCTTGAGAGGTTGAAGAGGAGTTGTTGAAGACGCCGGCTGACATTGTTTTTTCCGGTGATACTGGGTAAGCCTGCGGTAATGGTTACCCACCGTTGGGCGCGAGCTTCTTTAACCCGCACTAAAGCTTGCTTTAAGTCCAGATTGGCAGCGATGGCATCGGTGATGAGCCGGTTAAGTACCGGATCATTGAAAGTTTTCCACCATTGATCCGGTTGTGCCGGTAGGGGTAATCCTTTTATGGTTGCCCGTGGGTGCTTCACTCCATTGTTTAGGGACAGGAACAATAGGGGGCTTGTAATCCGGGCCGACTGTGCAGCCGGACAGCAGTAGGGTAAAGAACAGTACGATAGAACAGCGTATCATGAGGATGGCCCTTTAGCATTCGGGCGGTTTTCCAAATCCTTGTTGGGAGAATAATCCTGAGCCTCAATGAATACGTCCATCTGCTGGCCCACATAGATAGGCAGTTGCTTGCGGTCAAAGCGGTAGAGCGCTTGCAATACGCGCGTATCAACCCGTTCATTGCTGTCGCCGGTCAGGGATCTTTTGGGTACGACATAGGGTTCTACATAAGCCAGGCTCAGGTCGACTTTAAAGTCCCGATTGCCGCGTAAATAGGCCACTGCCTTGCTGTTTTTGTCGAACCGCCAGGCATCATTCTCGTCAATGTCAACCCGCACATGTAACTGATCCAGATTGCCTAACACCAGCAGCGGGGTATTTAAAAATCCAGCCTGGGCGAATTCGCCAGGTCGAATATTGACTTGTAACACTTCGCCTGCGACTGGAGCACGAACAATAAGCCGGCTCAACGTTGTTTCAGTGTCCGCCAGATTGGCTTCGGCTTGTTGTACTAATGCTAGCGCGCTTTCCACTTTGGCCTTGGCGATTAGCATAATGTTGCGTCGTCTCAGCAGTTCTTCGGTACTGATGGCACGCCGATCCGTTACCGCTTCGGCCAAATCACTCAGTGATTTGGCATCGGTGAAAGTGACTTTCGCAACACTTACATCGGCCTTTGCTTTAGCCAGATCGGCCTGTTTTATGGCCAATACCGCACGGGTATCGCGGTCATCCAGATAAAAAAGCGGAGCAGCGGCCTTGACTTGATCGCCAACCTTGACCGCTACAGCCTTGACGATGCCGGGCAGGGGTGTGCCGATAGCGATATTTTGGCTTTGCGCTTCTATAATACCGGCTCCGGCAATAAACGCTTTAAAGGGCGCGGAGGCGGGTTCGGTAACGGCTTTTGCAATCGGCACAGGTTTGTTACTGTTGATGACCGTATAAGCGGCAAACAGAAATCCGGCGACTGCCAGTAGGGGGAGTGTGTATTTGATTTGCATAGTTAAGGTTAAAGGTTCAAGGTGCAAGGCGAAAGATTCAGGGTAGAAGGAAAAAGGCGCAAATAATATATCCACATTGGCCTTGTACCTTTCACCTTGAACCTTTGACCTTGAGAATATGCCCGTCATCCATTTCTGCAATACGGTCGGCGAAATCAAAAATACGCGCGTCATGGGTGACAATCACCAATGTGCGGTCTTTGTGCAAGGCTACGTCTTTAAGCAGTGTCATCACATTGCGTCCGGTTTCATGATCCAGTGCGCTGGTCGGTTCATCGCACACGATGAGTCGTGGGCTATGCACCAAGGCACGGGCAATCGCAACTCGTTGTTGCTGCCCGCCTGAAAGTTGTGAGGGTAAGGATGTCCAGCGCTCTCCCAAGCCGACATGCTCAAGTACAGTGATTGCCTTGCGCTCGGCTTCAGCGCGCTTCATGCCATTGATGATCAGCGGAACCGACACATTTTCTGCGGCATTCAGCGAAGGCAGCAGGTTAAACGCCTGAAATACGAAACCGATGTTATGCGCCCTGAAATTTAACTTGTCCCTGCTACGCATGTTGAGTAAATTCTCGCCAAACACTTCACAACTCCCATCATCCTGATCGAGAATACCGGCGATCACTGAAATAAGGGTCGTTTTGCCGCAGCCGGATGGCCCAACCAGCATCATCAGTTCACCTGCAACAATTTCCAGATTGATACCGTTAAGTGCGGTTACTTTTTGTCCGCCGGTATCATAAACCTTGACCACGTTTTGGCAGCGTACCGCTAGATTCATACTTTAGCCTTTAAAAACAATCGCAGGTTCCAAACGAATCACTTTGACTATGCTGATGATTGCGGCAAAGGCGCAGATCAGGCTGACACCCGCTCCGCTGAACAGTAGCAGTTGCCAGGGAAATTTGAATGCCAGAATGGTATGACGCATGGCGAAGCCGAATAATGCAGTCAGTCCTACGCCTAGACCATAACCGATGCTGCCGACCAGGACCGCTTGTAATAAAATCATGCGTAGCAAGATCCAGTTGTTGGTCCCCATTGCTTTTAGTACGCCGAATTGCATCAGATTTCCCAGGGTGAAATTGTAAAAAGTCTGGCCCGCAATGGCTGCACCAACAATAAAGCCCAAAAGTACCGAAGTACCAAAATTAATTGGAATACCCGTGTTGTGTATAAAATATTCGAAAGTGAGAGTTTTAAACTCTTCTTGTGTATAAGCCGCCAACCCCGTTGTTTCACGGATGCGGCGGGTTAGTTCGGCAGGATCCTGGCCTTTTTTTGCTTTCACCAAAATAAAGGACAAAAGCTTGCGTTCCCGGGGAGCATAACTCTTGGCGCGGGAATAAGTCGTGTAAATGACTGGTTGAGATTGAAAGGTACGCGTAACTTTGGCAATGCCTACGACGATCGCGCGGCGGTCATTTAACTCCAGACTGTCACCTATCTTGAGAGGAATGGGTTTGCCGCCGGGTGTTGGTGAAGGTTTTCCCAGTTTATCCCGGGCACCGTCAATATCGACAATAACACCATCGCTACGGCGCAAATCATCAATCTTTCCTTCCAGCATGACGGGCGGGCCGCCTATTAAAGTCGCATCGTCCAAACCCACAACATTACAGGTTTGAAACCTACCATCGAAAAGACGTGCTTTCAAAAGTCCCTTATACATCGGCATTGCCCATTCCACGCCGGAAATACCTCGTACCCGATAAAGTTCCGTATCCTGCATGGGCTTGATGTCATCGACGAATTGTACTTTTGAATCCATCACCCAGATATCGGGCAAGCCGACATCCGAAATAAAACTGTAAGTGCGTGACATGATTCCCAAAAAAATAGCGGGTTGCTGGGTCATAATCAAGGAGGCAAATGTCAGTCCCATAACAATGCCGATATATTTACCTTTATCACCCATCAGCATTTTTAAGGCGATGTGATTCATGGCGTTAATCTCTCTTTTTGTTGGGCGAACCGGCTCAGGGCGGCTAATGAAAACTGCGCGATATGTTCGGCACTGGCTTGTATGGCCGAATCATTAGCTATCAATTCAGGATACAAGCGGTCAATAATCGACCGGGAGTGTTTAAACATTAGGCACTGACCAAAAATACTGAGCAGGCAACGATCCACGATCACTTTGTCAGGGGAAACTCCGAGAATTTGTTGGATTATTTTTTGTAACAGAGTGAATTGCGGAACAATTGCTGCTCCGATAATTTCATCTAAGGCTTTAGTGGGGTCGGCAATTTCACGGGCAATCAGTTTGCTGTGCAGACCTAAATGACTGTCGTCCAGCAATTTATGGAGGAAATTACTAATAAATAATGTGAGCCGCTGTTCCGGCGGCAAGCTCTTGTCGAGAATCGCATCTAATGGATATAATCGATTGGCTTCTTGAAAGGCAAAAGCCAAGGCCTGGGCGTAAAGCGCCTCTTTGCTGCGGAAATAGTAATTTACCGAAGCCACGTTGACATTAGCTCTGGAGCAAATCTCCCGCACCGTAGCTTCACGAAATCCGTATTCGGCAAAAACTTCCACGGCAACCTGGAGCAGACGGTCAAATGCGGGTTCGATGGCAGTTGATTCAGTCATTTTAACGATATATTAAATGATTGTATTAAACGATTGTTTGAAATGATTGTATAACTAATAGGTTAATAGGGCAAAAGATGGTTCGAGTAAAAATTCCTTTTGTCCGGCTTGAAAACAATTTTTTTATTCTTCGAGGATTAAGTGTGCAGAATGTTAGATTGACGGTGCCGCAGGAAAAAAAATGCGATAATTCCGGTATTTCGAAATTTTGTGATGACTATGATCCGTCTTGCTAAAACCGATTGTCTGCTACTTAGCTCACTGCTGTGTTTTTTTTCCGGCATCGTAATAGCTGATTCAGTCAAAACTAATGTCACCCAAGAGCCAAACAGAAGGCTGTTGCAGCCAATACGAATACCACAACAACAAAATGGCGTCGTTGTAAGTCCGCAGATGGTTAATATTCCGCCCGGGTGTTTTCAAATGGGTAGTCCGGAAACAGAGGATGGGCGCGGTACTGATGAAGTTTTGCACCGGGTTTGTGTTAAAGGGTTTAAATTGGCTAAAAATGAAGTTACTGTAGAAGAGTTCAGGATGTTTATAAGTGCTACCCATTTCATGACCGATGCTGAGCGAAATACGGGGGAATCCGGCTGCTGGAGTTATCAGAAAGAGTCTGAAAAGCATTGGAATTGGTGGCAATGGGCCAATTGGAAGATGCCTGTCAGGGGGCTTGTGTTAATGGCAAGTGCCCCGGTAACTTGCGTTAGTTTGTATGATGTCATGGCCTATATTCAATGGCTCAATAAAGAAATAGGCCAGGAATACCGGCTACCTACAGAAGCCGAATGGGAATATGCGGCACGAGCAGGGACAGCAACTGCACGTTATTGGGGTAATAATCCCGATATAGCCTGTAGTTATGCCAATGTAGCAGATAATACACAAGCAGGAGTCGCAAAATGGCCTCAGACACATAATTGCGAAGATGGTTATTTTTTTACGGCGACGGTCAGCGCGTTGCGCGCTAACAAGTTTGGCTTGCATGATATGTTGGGCAATGTTTGGGAATGGACGTGCTCAAAATACGAGGAAAAGTATACCGGTGCTGAAGAAGTATGCGCCGATATAAAACCAGGTAGTGATAGTCTGATTTCAATTCGTGGCGGCGGCTGGAACGCTGATGCGCCCCGAGTACGCGCCGCCTATCGTAATTGGGGTGTAGCCTGGTCGCGCCAGGCTAATCAGGGTTTTCGGCTGGTCAGAGTGCGTTAAGGGTGGCAGAAAGCCCATTTTCTTTTAGTAAATGGCTACTTAAAGGCTGCCGGGTGGTGTTTATTCCATTTGAGTAGGGAATTTTTTTACGCCTGGAAGGCTTTCGGCGGGCACTTCTTCTTGTTTTGTAGGGGTATTTTCTCCAACTGGAGCGTTATCGTTCGCGGATGGTGTAGCGTCTTCTGAATTGGGTTCAATAACAGAACCGGCTGAACCAATGGGTACAAGGTTTGTTCCAGCATCTTTAGTTTTTAGCAGCGTTTTTACATCAGGCCCAAGGACTACGGAAAAATCCGTTGATGCGATCACATGCTTGGTAAATCTATTGACTGCACGAAGAGTAACATAGGCGTTTTGCTTTCCTGGTGCATATACGCCGCCAACCATGACTGCGGCGTTATAACGTCTGAGCAGGGCTTTGTCTTCTTCGGAAAGCAATAACTCGCCAGCTTCTTCCATCGTAAAAAGATCGATAGGAAGATCCAGTGCGATAATTTGATAGCCTGAATTATGTAAGGCAGTAGCGATCTGATTTGAAATTATGCGGCCGAACGATGATGTTTCATTTGGATTCTTTTTAACATTGAGCAGCGTACTAACCACAATCAGAGAGCCTTTCGGTATCTTTCGGCAAAGTTCATCTTTAAGTTCATCTGTTGCATCATAGCTGGCTTCGATTAGAGTCAGTATTGAGGTAGGATTGGGTCTTTGAAGAAACGATAAGTCGAGCTACAGCCGCTCAACGTAACTATTAATAGTGCTGGAATAAGGATTGCAGCTTTTTTTAACATGGTATATCTCCTTAGTGATAGATTAAAAAGCGCATTGGTTTACACCATGGCCTTAGGTAAGAAAAATGACGAAACGGTAACTATGTAGTAAATACTAGCCTATCAACGAATGGGTAGCAAGCAAGTGCTATTAAAGTTCAAGACATAATAGTCCCTTATTGATGAAATTAATGTCTTTGTGGGATAGATTTCGTGTTTGAGTGGTAAGGAATTGAAAATTTAGTTCAGGAGACTGCCAAAAAACCCAAATGAAAGTGATAGAACATCGTAGAATAATATAATTAAACATCACTTCAAAGCAGAGTATGACGTCGAAATTAACAACAACTAATCATTGTTCCGATATTGTCGGTTTAAAATATGTTTATCCGGTTATTTCCAGGCGTATGGGTGGTTTGTCCATAGGTATAAATTTTAATACAAATAATGCGTGTAATTGGCGCTGTATTTATTGCCAGGTACCTGATTTAAAAATCGGTGCTGCACCTGAAATGGATTTTAAGTTATTGGAAGATGAGTTAATTTTTTTTCTTGATGATGTGCTCAATGGAGATTTTTATGAGCGTTTTCAGGTTGATGAAGATAAGCGGGTAATTAAGGATATTGCGATTGCAGGTAATGGTGAGCCGACTAGCTTAAAAGAATTTGCCAGGGCAGTAGAGTTGATTGGAAAAATAGCCACAGAGACAGGGGTTTTCCCGCGCAGTAATTATGTACTGATTACCAACGGTAGTTTGGTGCATCAAGCTAAAGTTCAGGCGGGTTTGAAGATATTAAAGTCTTATGGTGGAGAAGTCTGGTTTAAGCTGGATAGTGCTACCGAAGAGGGTAGGGCTTTAATTAACAATTCCGGGCAAAGCTGCAAGGCAAGCTTGGAAAACCTGATGCTTTCGGCAAAGCTATGTACGACAAAACTGCAAACATGTTTGGTTGATTATGATAAGCAAGGCTTGTCTGACAAGGAAAAGGTGGCCTACCTTAATTTGTTGAGGACTATTAAAGAAAGTGGCTGTAACTTGCAGCGTGTGATGCTGTATACCATCGCAAGGCCTTCCGAGCAGCCTGAAGCGTTACGGCTGGCGCCTTTATCAGCTGAGACATTAAACGCATTTGCTGATGAAATACGGCTTTTGGGTTTTGATGTATCAGTGAGTGTCTGACTGTAAATCAGTTTGGAAAATTATAGCTTGTTAAATAGCCGATATGCAATTATAATGCCGCGTTCATTCAAAGTGCGAATGTGGCGGAACTGGTAGACGCGCTGGATTTAGGTTCCAGTAGGTTATCCTGTGAGAGTTCGAGTCTCTCCATTCGCACCACCCAATTCTATAAAACAGGGCGACCCATCGTCCTGTTTTCAGTCCTTATAAGCCGTTTACCGGTATTCATAAAAAATTCTTCAATATAATTGTGCGGGGTAAATAAATGCAAGTTTCTGTCGAAAAGACATCTGAATTAAGCAGAAAAATGACTGTTAGCGTGCCTGAGGCCGTTGTTCAGGAGAAAATGGCGGAGCGTTTAAAGTCGTTAGCGCGCGATGTTAAAATTGATGGTTTTCGCCCTGGTAAAGTGCCTCAGCATGTCGTTAAAAAAATGTTTGGCGACAGAGTTCGCGGTGAAATTGCGAGCGATTTGATTAAAGCAACTTATTATGACGCTTTGCAGGATCAGGATCTTAAACCAGCAGGACATCCGCATATAGAGCCTTTGGATGAAACCGAAGGTTTTAAATACACTGCCGTGTTTGAAGTTTATCCCGAAATTCCACTGGAAGGGGTTGATCAACTGGAAGTCGTGCGTCCGGTTGCCACAGTTAATGACAGTGATGTTGATGACATGATTGAGAAGTTAAGAGTTCAAAAGCAAAGTTGGCACATAGTTGACCGCCCTTCTCAGGAACATGATCGTGTTACTATCAGTTTTTCAGGTACTTCTGAGGACGAGAATTTTACCGATGGCAGAGTAGAAGACTTTGAGGTTGTTTGCGGCTCGAAAAAAATGATACCCGGGTTTGAAGATAATCTGGTAGGGCTTAAAACCGGCGACAATAAAACATTCGCATTAAATTTTCCAGAAGATTACGGTAATACAAAACTGGCAGGTAAAACTGCTCAATTTGAAGTGGATGTTATTAAAGTTGAAGAGCCCTTGCTGCCCGAAATTAATGAGGATTTTATTAAAGCCTACGGTATTGAAGAGGGTTCAGTTGAGTCATTTCGCGACGATGTCAAAAACAACATGGAAAGAGAGTTGGAGCTGGCGTTACGTAGTAAGTTGAAAAGCTCGGTAATGGACGCTTTACATGAAAAAATCCAAATAAGTGTACCCAATACGCTGATTGATATGGAAGTCGAGCACTTGATGAAGCCTTATATCGAAACAGCAAAAAGACAGAATATGAAGCTGGAAGATATAAAGCTGCCAAGAGACGCGTTTGAAGTACAAGCTAAGCGTCGCGTCGCATTAGGCTTGATATTAGGTGAAATTATCCAAAAAAATGCTATTAAATTAGATAGCAATAAAGTACGCTCTACCATTGAAGACATGGCGAAAAGTTATGAGCGTCCTGAGGATGTTGTCAACTGGTACTACTCGGATGAAAGCCGTCTGAGTGATGTTCAGCAAATGGTTCTTGAGGATCAGGTGATTGAATGGTTGGTTGGTCAAGCAAAAGTATCTGATGAAACGGTCAATTTTAGTGATGTTATGGATAAGCAGCAAGGGTAAGGGTTTTAAATGTATAAACAGCATATAATGGATCAAGCCAAGGCTTTGGAAGCAGCGGGTGGTTTAGTTCCCATCGTTATCGAGCAGACCGCTAGAGGCGAACGATCTTTCGATATTTACTCAAGACTTTTAAAAGAGCGCGTCATTTTTTTAGTGGGTCAGGTTGAAGATTACATGGCCAATCTTGTGGTTGCTCAATTGCTTTTTCTGGAATCAGAAAACCCTGATAAAGATATTCATTTATATATCAATTCTCCAGGCGGCTCTGTAACGGCAGGTATGTCAATCTATGACACCATGCAGTTTATTAAACCGGATGTGAGTACGCTATGTATAGGGCAAGCAGCCAGTATGGGTGCATTATTGTTAACAGGTGGAGCTAAAGACAAGCGCTATTGTTTACCGCACTCAAGGATGATGATTCATCAGCCATTGGGCGGTTTTCAAGGACAGGCGTCTGATTTTGACATTCATGCCAGAGAAATTCTGTCTATAAGAGACAAGCTTAATAAAATCCTGGCTTACCATACCGGCCAACCATTGGAAAAAGTTCAGCAAGATACGGATAGAGATAATTTCTTAAGTGCTGAAGATGCAGTAAGCTATGGTCTGATTGATAAAGTGTTAACAAATAGAGCAACAGGTTCTGATTAGGCGATATCCAAGTATATTCTTCGCAGGAAATCGCCTGAATAAAGGTTGGTATTCTTTTGGTATTTCGATATGCTTGGCTTCGTCGAAAGTTGACACATCAACTTGATGTTTGCAGGGGGGTTGATTTATGAGTAATGATAAAAGTGGCAAAGACGACGATAAACTACTTTATTGTTCTTTTTGTGGAAAAAGCCAGCATGAAGTAAGAAAACTTATTGCTGGGCCTTCAGTTTATGTTTGTGATGAATGCGTAGAGCTTTGTAATGACATCATCAAAGACGAATTGCAAGATGATTCTTCTTCTTTTGGCGGTAGTGATTTACCTAAGCCAAAAGAGATAAAAGAAGAACTTGATGGTTATGTCATCGGTCAGGAGCGAGCAAAAAAGATTTTGGCCGTGGCTGTTTATAATCACTATAAACGGTTGCGCAGTAAGTCGAAAAAAGACGCTGTTGAATTAGCAAAAAGTAATATTTTATTGATTGGACCTACGGGTTCCGGTAAGACCTTGCTGGCTGAAACATTAGCACGTTTGCTGGATGTACCCTTTACTATTGCAGATGCCACTACCTTGACTGAAGCTGGTTATGTAGGTGAAGATGTAGAAAACATTATTCAGAAAATTCTACAGAAATGTGATTACGATGTGGAAAAGGCTGAAACGGGTATTGTTTACATCGACGAAATTGATAAAATTTCCAGAAAATCGGATAATCCATCCATTACTCGTGATGTTTCAGGTGAGGGTGTTCAGCAGGCCTTATTAAAACTAATTGAAGGTACGATTGCTTCGGTGCCGCCTCAAGGCGGGCGCAAACATCCTCAGGGAGAATTTTTGCAGGTTAATACTGCTAATATCCTGTTTATAGTGGGTGGTGCTTTTGCAGGTTTAGATCGTGTTATCAAGGCACGCTCTGAAAAAGGCGGCATAGGTTTTTCAGCGGATGTAAAAACCAAAGATGAATCTAAAAATATCGGTCAACTGTTTGCAGAAGTCGAATCTGAAGATTTAATAAAATACGGATTGATTCCTGAGTTTGTTGGTCGTTTACCGATTATAGCGACGTTAGAAGAGTTGGATGAGCAGGCTTTGGTGCAAATATTAACGGAGCCAAAAAATGCACTGACCAAGCAGTATAAGCATTTATTTGAGATGGAAGGTGCTGAACTGGAATTTCGCGATGAATCTTTAAGTGCAATTGCCCGCAAGGCCATGGAAAGAAAAACCGGTGCCAGAGGGCTCAGGACTATTGTTGAAAATGTTTTGCTGAATACGATGTATGAGTTGCCGTCAGCAGATAATATAAGTAAAGTAGTTGTCGATGAAAGTGTTATTTTAGGCCATTCTGAACCTTTTTTGGTTTATGAAACCGAAAAGAAAAAGGTTTCTGCAGAATCCTAGTGTTCCATTGATTAAAAATAAGGAGCTTTTTTATAGAAGCTCCTTTTTTTTGCCCTGTAGAGACCCGATTTACTCTATATTTTGTAGAAATGGGATAAATTGTGTCTTTATGTCCTTGCTATTTTAACGGGCGGCCCCATACTCTTCTAATCCAAGAAATTGTTAAAGGTTCCGTTTATGGAAACGCACAAAATGAAAGACCTGCAAAAAAAAGACAGCTTGATTCCCGTTTTACCGCTTAGAGATGTCGTGGTTTATCCACACATGGTTATTCCTTTGTTTGTCGGTAGAGAGCGGTCTATTGATGCTCTGGATGCCGCGATGAAGGACAACAAACAGGTTTTGTTGGTTGCACAAAAGGAAGCTGAAGTTGATGAGCCGGATTTCACTGATCTCTACCAGATTGGTACCTTGGCTAATATTCTGCAGTTGCTTAAATTACCGGATGGCACGGTCAAGGTTCTGGTGGAAGGGAGTCAGCGTAGCAAAGTTCTTCGTTATCAAGAAACAGGGAGCTTTTTTTCAGCGGTTGTAGAAAAAATTGAAGATGTAATCAATCTATCCGCGCAAGGGCAAGATGTACTTCAGCGGACGGTTATCAATTCATTTGATCAATATGTCAAATTGAATAATAAAATTCCACCGGAAGTATTAAATGCTCTGGCGGGTATTGATGACCCTAGCCGGCTTGCCGATACGATGGCAGCTCATATGACTTTAAAAGTGAGTGACAAACAGGCTGTTCTTGAAACTGCGGATATTGAAAAACGCCTGGAAGATTTAATGACATTAATGGAAGGGGAGGTTGACCTTCTGGAAATGGAGAAAAAAATTCGTGTGCGCGTTAAACAACAAATGGAGAAGAATCAAAGGGAGTATTATCTGAATGAACAGATGAAGGCGATTCAAAAAGAGCTGGGGGATATGGATGATGTGCCCAATGAAATTGAAGAGCTGGAAACCAAAATTGCCAATGCAGGCATGTCAAAGGAAGCAAAAACAAAAGCGGATACCGAGCTTAATAAGCTAAAATTAATGCCGGCTATGTCTGCTGAAGCGACTGTGGTGCGTAATTATATTGACTGGATGGTCAATGTACCCTGGAAGAAAAAGACCAAAGTGCGGCATGATCTGAAAATTGCCGAGCAGGTTCTGGAAGCTGAGCATTATGGCTTGGAAAAGGTAAAAGAGCGCATTCTTGAGTATCTTGCTGTACAGCAGAGGGTAAAACAACTTAAAGGGCCCATTTTATGCCTTGTTGGGCCTCCGGGTGTCGGTAAGACATCATTAGGTGAGTCTATCGCCAGGGCGACCAATCGTAAATACGTGCGCATGGCTTTGGGGGGAGTCAGGGATGAAGCAGAAATTCGCGGGCATAGACGTACTTATATAGGCTCTATGCCGGGTAAGATTTTACAGAATCTGGCCAAAGTGAAAACACGAAATCCGATGTTTTTACTCGATGAGATTGACAAAATGGCTGCTGATTTTCGAGGCGATCCGGCGTCGGCTTTACTGGAAGTGCTGGATCCTGAGCAGAATCATACTTTTTCAGATCATTATCTGGAAGTGGATTTTGACTTATCGGATGTGATGTTTGTCGCTACCGCTAATACCATGAATATTCCGCCGGCATTACTGGACAGAATGGAGGTTATACGTCTTGCAGGCTACACAGAGGATGAAAAAATAAATATCGCCATCCGTTATTTAATACCCAAACAAGTTGTAAATAACGGTCTTGAAGAAAACGAAATTGAAATTTCAGAAGCAGCCGTCAGGGACATGATACGTTATTATTCACGTGAGGCCGGTGTTCGTAATCTTGAGCGGGATATTTCAAAAATATGTCGTAAAGTGGTTAAGCATCTCTTGTTGGAGTCAGAAAAAACTAAAGTCATGGTGACTCCCGAGAATCTCGATAACTATTTGGGCGTTAAACGTTTTAATTATGGTCTTGCTGAAGAACAGGATCAGATTGGACAGGTGACAGGTCTGGCATGGACAGAGGTAGGTGGAGAGCTATTAACCATTGAGACAGCGGTAATCCCTGGAAAAGGCAAAAATTCAGCAACAGGCAAGCTGGGTGAAGTCATGAAAGAATCAATTGAAGCTGCGATGACGGTGGTCAGAAGCCGTTCGGAAGCTTTAGGGATAGATAATGAGCTGTTCCAGAAAAATGATATTCACATTCATGTTCCTGAAGGCGCTACCCCGAAAGACGGGCCCAGTGCGGGTATTGGTATGTGTACTGCGATTATCTCAGCATTAACTAAAATACCGGTGCGGGCAAATGTAGCAATGACCGGTGAAATTACCTTGAGGGGGGAGGTATTGCCCATCGGGGGGTTAAAAGAAAAGCTGCTGGCGGCTCATCGCGGAGGTATAACAACAGTTATAATTCCTGCGGAAAATGAAAAGGATTTGGTTGAGATACCTGAGAATATCAAGCAAAACCTGGACATCAGGCCAGTTCATTGGATTGATGAGGTATTGGCAGTGGCTTTGCAATATATGCCTGTTCCAGTTGATAAAAAAGCCGATGAAGAACAAGGTAAAAATGAGGCTGATACCGTTAAAATTGTACAGCAGGGACTTACTGCCCATTAAAATAGTTTGCGGTTTTGTAAGTCGATGGAGCAAAACCGCAAATAACATGGCCTCTAGGGGTTTTAAAGCTTGACACTATGTAACGGCTATTGATATAAATACCCGTGTTTCTTGTGTTGCTGTGGATCGTACATAAGAATTAACATCGGGGTTTTACACAATACATATAAAAATGACTTCCTCAGGGGGAATAATGAATAAATCGGAACTTATTGATGCTATGGCAGAGTCTGCTGGTTTAACAAAAGC
The DNA here is from genome assembly GCA_963789475.1 of uncultured Gammaproteobacteria bacterium. Taxonomy (GTDB): domain Bacteria; phylum Pseudomonadota; class Gammaproteobacteria; order Methylococcales; family Methylomonadaceae; genus Methylobacter_C. The sequence goes on from CAWBLO010000036.1 coordinate 31,386, forward strand.
AGATGCGGGTCGTGCTTTAGATGGCTTTCTTGGCGCGGTGACAAGTGCGTTGAGTAATGGTGATTCTGTTGCTTTAGTGGGCTTTGGAACCTACTCTGTAAAAGAAAGAGCCGAGCGTAAAGGTCGTAATCCACAGTCTGGAGAAGAAATTACAATTAAAGCTGCAAAGATTCCTTCATTCAAGGCTGGTAAATCTTTAAAAGATGCTGTAAACTAGTCTCCTTTAGCCGGGTTGATTGAGCCCATCGTTAAAGTAAAAAATCCTTTATTTAGGCTGGTAATAATTTAAAAAATAATATATAATGGGTTTTTAGTCGGGTGCTTAGCTCAGCTGGGAGAGCATCGCCCTTACAAGGCGAGGGTCGGGGGTTCGAACCCCTCAGCACCCACCAGACTTTGGAGTGGTAGTTCAGTTGGTTAGAATACCGGCCTGTCACGCCGGTGGTCGCGGGTTCGAGCCCCGTCCACTCCGCCAAATTAAAAACCCCGAACCATCTGGTTCGGGGTTTTTTTTTGCTTCGTAAATTGATTCTTTAGGACTGATCGATGCTGACAACAATTAGAGAAAAAGCACAAGGCACCCTTGCGTGGGTTATCTTGATATTAATTTGTGTGCCCTTTGCTTTATGGGGTATTAATAATTACTTGGATACCGGTGGAGAAACTCCGGTTGCATCGGTGGGCGATAAGGATTTTTTTCAGCGCGATGTTAATAAAGCATACGAGCAATATAGCCAGAATCTCCAAGGTATGGGTATTGATGAGCAAACCTTAAAAGCCCAGGCATTACAAAAGCTGATAAAAGATGAGGTTTTATTGCAATATGTGCATGCAGAGGGTCTTGTTGCAACTGACGACGAAGCACGCGAATTTATTAAATCCTTACCTTATTTTCAGGTAGATGGTAAATTTAGTGACAAGCAATATAAAGCATTACTCAGTTCGCAACGGATTTCTTCCACAGAATTTGTAAACAGAATTAAGAATGCACTGGTTATGGAGCAGTTTCAGCACAGTATTGTTGATAGCAGTTTCGCTACGCAATATGATGTGGAAAGTTTTTTTAAAATCCAGAATCAACTGCGTGATGTCGATTATGTAACGGTTGCCTTACAGCCATTGACAGAACAGCCCACAGAAGAAGAAATCTCGGCCTATTACCAACAGCATCAGGATTTATATCGAACCCCTGAGCAGGTTTCTGTTGAGTATGTTGAACTGTCACTTGAAGATATTGCCAAGAAAGTAGTTGTTACTGACGAAAAGTTAAAAGCCTTCTATGAAGAGCAAAAAGACCAATACACTACGCCTGAACGGAGAAAAATAAGCCACATCCTGTTTAAAATTAATGACAAAACTACTGAAAAATCGGCTTTGGAAAAAGCCCTGAAAGCAAAACAGGATCTTGCAAACAAAGATTTTGCTGTATTAGCCTCAGAAGTGTCCGATGATAAGTTGACCGCTAAAAAAGGTGGAGATTTGGGGTTGTTTAACGTCGGTGTCATGGAAAAAGCGTTTGAAGATACGGCGAGTGCCTTGAAGCTTGGTGAAGTATCAAATCCCGTTAAATCAGCGTTTGGATATCATTTGATTAAAGTCACCGAACTTGTGCCGGGGAACGTGAAAACGTTTGATAGCGTTAAAAATGAAGTCACTAAAGCCTATCAAAAAGCTCAGGCAGAAAATGCTTTTTATGAGGCGGGTGAAAAATTAACTGTAATGAGTTATGAGAATCCTGATAATTTGCAAACCGTAGCGGATGCTCTGGGCATTCCTGTCAAGAAATCGGACTTGTTTACCAAAGAAAAGGGTGAAGGTGTTGCAACTGATGAGAAAATTCGCAGTGCAGCGTTCGCGGAAGAAGTGTTGCAAGGTAACAATAGTGCTCCTATAGAGCTAGGTGCCGAGCGTTTGGTGGTGGTACGGCTTTTAGAGCATAAGACGGCCGCCCAACGGGATCTGAATGAGGTTAAACAGGAAGTGGCAGGAGTATTGAAAAAAGATAAAGTCAAGCAACTAACTGCCGAGAAAGCAAAGCAAATAAAAGCACGCTTGCAAGCGGGTGAATCCATTCAGGCCGTAGCGGCTGAAAACAAGCTGGAAATTAAGACGTCGAAAGAGCTGGCACGCGGCAAAAATAAGTTGCCCGAGCAGTTAAGTGCTGCGATTTTTAAAGCGGCTAAACCTGTTGGCGGCAAACCGAGCGTGTTTATTTCAGTTTTACCTTCTGGTGAGCAAGTCGTAGTGAGTCTGTCAAAAGTTACTGCAGGCATCATGAGTGAGGATGATAAAAAACAGCTGGAATTGGCAAAGAAGAATATTGCCAATGCGTTTGGTCAAATTGAATTTAATGAGGTTCTAAACAGTTTGCAAGCGGAGGCTGATGTAGAGGTGAATAAAAAACCTCAGGCTCAATAACAAGGCGAACCGGAAATAAAAAAGGGAGCATAAGCTCCCTTTTTTATGTGTATGAGATCAGTGGTTTTTCAAGAAGCCGCTAAACCGGCAATATTATAACCGCAATCAACATAAGTAATTTCTCCGGTAATACCCGAAGCCAAATCTGAACACATAAAAGCCGCCGCATTACCGACTTCTTCGATAGTGATATTTCTTTTTAATGGCGAAGTGTCGGACGCTTTATTCAGCATGGCTTTAAAATCATTAATACCCGCTGCGGCAAGCGTTCTGATAGGGCCCGCTGAAATCGCATTTACGCGCGTACCTTCAGCGCCTAATGCCACGGCCATGTAGCGTACATTGGCTTCTAAACTGGCTTTGGCAACACCCATGACATTGTAGTTGGGTATCGCCCGTTCCGCGCCTAAATACGTTAAAGTCAACAGTGAGCCATTACGGCCTTTCATCATGGTGCGTCCGGCTTTTGCTAAAGCAGTAAAACTGTAAGAACTCACATCGTGTGCAATTTTAAAATTTTCGCGGGTGGTGACATCAACATAATCGCCATTCAGCGCATCGCGCGGTGCGAAAGCGACAGAATGGACAATGCAATCCAAACCGTCCCAATGTTCGCCCAGTTTTTCAAACACAGTGTCGATATGTTCATCAATGCTGACATCACATTCAATAGTAATTTTGGAATTACATTGTTCAGCCATTTCTTCGACACGACTTTGCAGCTTTTCATTTTGGAACGTAAATGCTAATTCAGCGCCTTCGCGATGCATGGCTTTGGCAATGCCCCATGCAATAGAACGATTACTGGCTAAGCCTACAATCAAGACCCGTTTGCCCTGCATAAAACCCATTATCATCTCCCAGTGTTGTTTTTTTGTTGTGTTTCAATCCGTACCCATCCGTATCCGGTGAGTGAATCCAAGTATCTACGAGCCTTTTGTTGATGTCCAGTTTTTTGTTTAATGAGTCAAACTTGCAAGATTTTGATCAACATCAGCAAGCCTGTTTATTTCGCTGGATTTGATCTCGAAAATGGGAGGAAGGCTTAGCCAGGGAAGCATACTCGAATCGAGTAGAAATATTTCCTGTGGAACATAGCCAAGATTACGTTGCCAATTTCCAAGATTGGCTTGCGATAGCGTGACGTCATCGCTGATTAATTGACCATCTGTTGGCGTAAGTAAGCCAATAGAATGTCGACCAGTGTCGTCTTGCCCCCTGTGGAACCTGAGATGTCGATGAAGGTGCCTTCACGAATAGTGAGGTCGATACCATTCAATGTAGGAGTCACGGCATTGGGGTATTTGAATGTGATGCCATGAAGTGCCAATGTGCCTTCGAATCTGATATTGCCCAAAGAACCGGCATTTTCGTCCGCCTGCCCGTCCGATACTTGCGTCCGGCTTAAATCTTTGAGCAGTTGATCCAGTACAGGCTTATAAAAGCGTAGCGAGCTCGGACTATTGAACACCTCCTGTAGTTGGGGTGTGAGGCGCTGAAAAGCAAAGGCATAAAGCCTAAGGAGCGGCAGGATCTCCGTTACGTTTTCTCCGGCATTGATCAGGTATAACACGACGCTCAGCAATCCACCGAACGCCATGATTTCCAGCACATATTTTGGGATCAACGAAAACGCCTGATAGGAAGCGTCGCTATGGGCCTTTTGGCCTGCGCATACATCGAATCGCTTTGTGAATTCTTGCTCAAGTCCGCATAAATTCTTCAGGTTTGTCTGTGGGTAGTTGGGTATAAGGGGTCATGGCTATCCGTGTTTTCAGAGACAGAAACGTTATTCTAAGCTTATCAAGGTTAATCTTATGTCGATTATTTAGGAAAGATGTCTATCGGATGGGTGCTTGAATTATGCAAAATTTAACCCCAGTATTAATCTGCCAAGCCAATATCGGCTTAAACATTGCCTTATTGAAGCCGACGATACAAATGCCGGGTGTTTTTATCTGTAACTAAAGCACTAGACGGTATATAATCGAACGTTTTGATTCAATCATTTACTAAATTCACACCGGAAAAAAACATGCTGGGTAAGCTGGTTAAATTTGTTGTAGGGAGCCGTAACGACAGGCTGGTAAAGAAGAAAAAGAAGCTGGTCAAGAAGATCAATGCTTTAGCTTCGGAATATAAAAAACTATCTGATGAGGCGTTAAGAGCAAAAACTCAGGAATTTCGTGAGCGTCTGGCGCAAGGTGAAAAACTGGATAACCTGATTCCGGAAGCGTTTGCAGCGGTCAGAGAAGCGTCTTCGCGCGTCTTTGGTATGCGTCATTTTGATGTGCAGCTGATAGGCGGCATGATGCTTCATGACGGTAAAATTGCGGAAATGAAAACCGGTGAGGGTAAAACCTTGATGGCAACATTGGCCGCCTATTTGAATGCCTTACCGGGACGCGGCGTGCATGTTGTTACGGTGAATGATTATCTGGCCAAGCGCGATTCTGAATGGATGGGCAGGCTTTATGGTTTTCTGGGGATGACGACAGGCGTCATTATCAGCCAAATGGAGCATGCGCCAAGGCGTGAAGCTTATGCAGCAGACATTACTTACGGCACCAATAACGAATTCGGTTTTGATTATCTGCGTGACAATATGGCTTTTAGCCTGGAGCAAAAAGTCCAGCGCGATTTAAGCTTTGCTATCGTTGATGAGGTGGATTCTATTCTTATCGATGAGGCGAGAACACCGCTGATCATTTCCGGGCCGACTGAAGAAAGCACTGAAATCTATATTAAAGCCAATGAAATCATACCGTACCTGACCAGGCAGGAAAGTGACGAACAGCCTGGTGATTACACGGTTGATGAAAAGATACGTCAGGTGTATTTGACCGAAGCAGGTCATGAGCGCGTTGAACGCTTGATGCTTGAACATGGTTTAATGGCAGAAGGAACCAGTCTTTATGATGCCGCTAATATTCGCCTGATGCACTATCTGAATGCGTCATTACGGGGACATGTATTATTCAAGAAAGACGTTGATTACATTGTCGCCAATAATGAAGTGATTATCGTTGATGAGTTTACCGGTCGGATAATGCCCGGCCGACGCTGGTCTGAAGGCTTACATCAGGCTATTGAAGCGAAAGAACATGTCACTATTAACAATGAAAACCAGACGCTGGCTTCAATCACCTTCCAGAACTATTTTCGCTTGTACGACAAACTTTCAGGCATGACCGGTACTGCCGATACCGAAGCGTTTGAGCTGAACAAGATTTATGGTCTTGAAGTCGTCGTTATTCCAACGCATCGCCCTATGATTCGCAAGGATATGGGTGATATGGTTTTCTTGACCACCGACGAGAAATATATCGCTGTTGCGAATGATATTAAAGACTGTGTCACCCGTGGACAGCCTGTTTTGGTGGGCACAACCTCCATTGAAAATTCTGAACGGCTTTCTGCATTACTGAAAAAACAGGGCATTCAACACGAAGTGCTTAATGCCAAGCAACACGAACGTGAAGCCCATATTATTGAACAGGCCGGTATGCCGGGTGCAGTCACTATCGCGACCAATATGGCCGGCCGGGGTACTGATATTGTACTGGGCGGCAATCTGGACGCGGAACTGAGAGCTTTAGGCGAAGATGCCGGTGAAGCCGAAAAGGAAAAAATACGCGGAGCCTGGCTGGACAGGCACAATCAAGTACTTGCCAATGGCGGTTTGCATGTTATTGGTTCAGAGCGTCATGAGTCGCGCCGTATAGATAATCAATTAAGAGGCCGTTCCGGCCGTCAGGGTGATCCGGGTTCGACGCGTTTTTACCTGTCCCTGCAAGATGATTTGATGCGTATTTTTGCATCGGACCGTGTCGCGGGTTTGATGAAGAAGCTGGGCATGGGTGATGGTGAGGCTATAGAACATCCCTGGGTTACCCGGTCTATTGAAAATGCGCAGCGCAAGGTTGAAGGACGCAATTTCGATATACGTAAAGAAATCCTGGCTTATGACGATGTCGCTAATGATCAGCGTAAAGTCATCTACGCTCAGCGTAATGAATTGATGGCGGCCACGGAAATTTCCGAGATTATCACGGCCATTCGCGAAGATGTCGTCAATAATGTGATTACCCAGTATATTCCGGCAAAAACCATGGTTGAGCAATGGGATATACAAGGTCTGGAAGAGCATCTGCTTCAGGAATTTAATGTTCAAATTCCCGTACAAAAAATGCTGGATGAAGATCATAAGCTGCAAGAAGCGTCCTTACGTACTCGCATTATTGATATTCTGGAACAAAACCACAAAGAAAAAGAACATCAGATCACTAAAGAAGTATTACAGCATTTTGAAAAATCAGTGATGCTGCAAGTGCTGGATACCAGTTGGAAAGAACATCTGGCGGCGATGGATTATTTACGCCAGGGTATCCACTTTAGAGGCTATGCGCAAAAAGATCCCAAGCAGGAATACAAGAGTGAAGCGTTTGAAATGTTCACCAGCCTGCTGGAGCATATCAAATACGAAGTGATAGGGATTCTGTTCAAAGTTCAGGTCCGGCAGGAAGAAGATGTTCAGGCTATTGATGAACAAATGCAGGCGCCAAGAGAAATGCACTTTGAACATGCAGCAGCACCCGCTCTGGATGACTTAGATGAGTCGCAGGTTGTTGCTGAAGAAGAAAAAGTTGTAGAGCAACAACCCTTTGTCCGGGCAGGCAGTAAAGTTGGTCGAAATGATCCCTGTCCTTGCGGTTCAGGAAAGAAGTACAAGCAATGTCATGGTAAATTAAGCTAGTTCATCGATTGAAGCTTTACCCGCAATCGAAAAATGGCTGGAAACAACCCGCTAATGTGTTTTGAATAACATATTAGCGGGTTTTCGGCCTTTTTGTTTTCTGGATAGGCGCATTAGTGAGTAGCATGGGATATATAATAGTCAGCAATTTAACAGACAGGTTTAAAAATTAGTACTATTAAATCTGAGATTGACTGGTAATTTTCCACCCTTTGCGTGCGTTGATGCTTCGGAGCTCAATGAGCGTAGTATAATACATACCTGTCGTTCAGTCCGTATCCAGATATTTGAATGTAAAACTTGACTCCGATCTTCTATTAAACTGTAGGGTGGATTCGCGCTAGCAATCCGCCTTAAACGAAGCTCAAACATTCCCATTATAGAGTGAACTTTACCAGCGATTTTTTTGCCAGATTATTATAGGGTAACAGATGTTTATTGGCGGCATTGGCGGTTTGCTATCGCGAAACCGCCCTACGCTTTAAATCGTCATGAAGCAAATGGCTTACCCTACAGAAAAGCTCTCCCCACACCCGCAGGTTCCTTTAACATTGGGATTATTGAACTGAAAAGCCTCATTAATGCCTTCCCGGCGATAATCCAGTTCTATGCCATCAACGAATTCCAGGTCACTTTCCGGTACGATGACTTTAACGCCGAAACCCTCAAACACCGCATCATTTTCATTTAGCACATCGGCGTAGTCCAACGCGTAAGCATAACCGGAGCAACCGGACTTTCTTACGCCCAATTTTAAACCGATCCCTTTACCCCGTTTTTCCAGTTGCTTTTTAATTTGACGCGCTGCACTTTCAGTTAATGTAACAGACATATTTACCTCTTTATGCTTGGCAAACCAAGGCTTTTAATTGATTAATAAATTCAGTAATTTCAGCGGGTGTATTACCCAGGCCCAAACTGATGCGGATTGCACTTTTTGCAAGGCCGGCTTCCACGCCCATGGCAATAAGGACTGGACTGGGCAGACTGCCGCCACTGGCACAGGCCGAACCACTGGAAACGGCAATGCCTTTTTGATCCAGTTTCATCAGCAGCATTTCCCCATCGATTTCAGGGATACCAAACTGGACGGTATTCGGCAACCGGTTTGCCTGCCCGGCAAAAATGGTCAAGCCGGGAATAGTTGTTAAACCGGCCTGCAGCAGTTTTCTTAAAGCAAGCAGTTGTTCACTACGTTGGGCAAGTTCTGCTTTCGCAAGTTCCGCTGCTTTTCCAAATCCGACGATGGCTGCGACATTTTCAGTCCCTGCTCTAAGATCCTGCTCCTGTCCACCGCCAAGAAAGATGGGATTTATCTCTATACCCTTCTCAAATACCAGTGCGCCGCAGCCTTTAGGCCCATAGATTTTGTGGCTGGATAGTGACATCAAATGAACACTCAACTGGGTAAATGATACCGGGATTTTAGCTAATGCCTGAACGGCATCGGTATGAACGGTGATGCCGTTTGCTCTTAACTGCTTGGCATAAGGAGCTAAGTCCTGGATTAGCCCGGTTTCATTATTTGCCAGCATAATTGAAACCAGATCCGGTTTTTCTTTGATAATGTTATCAATAGCCGCTTGCGTGATAAGTCCGTTAGCATCCACATTGATAATGCTTAACTGGGCCCCAAGTCTTTTTAAACGCAGGGCGGGTTCAGTGATAGAGGGATGTTCGATAGCGGAAATGGCGAGTCTGCCCTGCGGGGGTAATGTGGCTAATGCCAGATTATTTGACTCAGTGCCTCCGCTGGTAAAAATGACTTGTGAGGCTTGTGCATCGGCCAAAGCCGCAACTTGCTCGCGGGCGGCATCGATAGCACTACGAACGATTCTGCCGTGACGATATAAACTGGAAGGATTGGCGTAGAACGATTTCAGGAAAGGCAACATTGCGTCCAACACCCGTTCATCGATGGGTGTTGTTGCATTGTGATCAAAGTATATCATTCAGGCTGGACATTAATTCCGCATGGCGATGTAGTTCAATAACTTGCTGAGCATCCTGATTCTGTCTTTTGGCAACTTCCTGAATATCATGCTTTTCCAGCAGTTGAGCCAGGGTAATACCCTTTAAATAATCCTTGATTTGTTCGCTCAGGCCCATCCAAAGATCGTGAGTTAAACAGGCTTTCTCATTTTGACAATTGGCTTCACCGCCACATTTAGTGGCATCAAGCGGTTCATCGACAGCAGCAATGATATCAGCAATATTAATGTCACTTGCTTTACCGGCGAGTGTATAGCCACCGCCCGGCCCACGAATGCCTTTTACCATATTGGCACGACGCAAACGTGAAAACAGCTGTTCCAGATAAGACAGGGAAATAGTTTGACGGCTCGCAATATCGGTCAAGGTAACGGGTTTTATTTGGCTGTGAAAAGCCAAATCGAGCATTGCCGTTACTGCATAACGGCCTTTAGTAGTTAAGCGCATGAGAGAATACCTCAGAAAATATAAGTAGATTGTCATAACTATACTTAACCTAGCAAAATAGTCAACTATTATGCTTTTCGATAACGGAGAGCTAACTCGAATATTATTGATACTTTGTGTTTTTTACTGATTGCCCTTTTCATAGCTGTCGGCAATCTCACAGCCATCTAAAGTTGATATGGGGGTTTCTTTGCAGTTGATGCCTGAATCATTGAGTGCTTTTTGCATGATTTCAATCTGTTTATCCAGTGAATGAATATGATCCAGCATACGATTGATAGCATAAGCGACTGGATCCGGCATGTCGGCTGTTGTACCATAAGCATCAAAGCCCATTTTGCTGGCTATTTTATCACGCTCAGTTTTCGCCGTTTTGGGCCGAGTATCCATGATATGACCCGGAATGCCGACCACCGTTGCACCTGCCGGTACGGGCTTTAATACCACTGAGTTTGATCCTACCCTGGCACCTGCGCCAATTTCGATAGGGCCTAAAACTTTTGCCCCGGCACCTATTACCACACCGTTATGCAGGGTTGGATGGCGTTTGCCCTTGTCCCAGGTTGTTCCGCCCAACGTTACTCCATGATACAAGGTGCAATCATCGCCGATAATAGCTGTTTCGCCGATCACCACACCCATGCCATGATCGATAAAGAAACGTCTGCCTATTTGCGCGCCTGGATGAATTTCAATACCGGTCAGAAAACGGCAGATATGGGCAATAAACCGGGCTAACCACAAGTAGCCTGCATTCCAGCAGGTGTGACTCAGGCGATGAATTAAAACTGCATGAACACCTGGGTATGTAGTGAGCACTTCAAACGCTGATTGGGCAGCCGGATCACGTTCGAAAACGCAGGCAATATCTTCTTTCAGGCGGCTAAACATCATTGACTCCTTTGGTTATCTTGAGACATTCTTAAGATACCCCTGAGTATGTCCAGCTCTTTAGTATCCAGTTGTACGCGATTATAAATCCGCCGCAAACGGCGCATGATGGACTTTGATTTATCAGGATGCATAAAGCCAATATCGGTTAATGCTTGATATAAATGCGTGTAAAAAGATTCCATTTGCATGGCGGTCGCTTTCGGGCTTTTGCCTTTATCACCAATAATCACGGCTTCTTGCACGCCGGCCGCAACAAATAATTCATAACAAACGACTTGCACGGCGGCGGCAATATTCAAAGAGCTGTATTCACTGTTACAGGGAATCCGAAGCAGATAATGACATAAATCCAGCTCATGATTTTTTAAACCTGAATTTTCCCGGCCAAAAATAATAGCGGTTTTATTATCAGGTTCATTAATCACTACTTTTTCGGCACATTCCCGGGGAGTCATTTCCGGCCAACTGATTGTTCTGCACCGTGCACTGGCGCCTATTACCAGTTGGCAATCAGCAATGGCTTCCTGCAGGCTCTGGCATACCTGGGCTTTCGCTAAAACATCATCAGCACCTGAAGCTCTGGAGGTTGCATCGGCGCTGGGGAAAATTTTAGGTGAAACCAGCCACAGATTAGCCATGTTCATGTTTTTCATGGCGCGGGCAACCGCACCGATATTGCCGGGATGCGTTGTTTCGACCAGAACAATTTTTATATGTGACAGCAACGGTGTCGTCCTTCGTTAAAAATAAGCCAAGTTTACCAAAAGATTTGCTATCATTGGGGTTTTATCTGCTCATTGTAAACTCGCCTATGCAACCCATGTTAAATATTGCCATCCGTGCCGCAAGAAGCGCGGGTGATCTGATCCTTCGTTCAGCCGATAATGTTGGCCGCCTGCACATCGATCAAAAAGGTAAAAATGATTATGCCAGCGAAGTTGACCGTATGGCCGAGCGGGAAATTATTAACATCATCAAGGCAGCTTTCCCTGAACACGCCATCCTTGCAGAAGAAAGTGGTGCACACAAAGGTAATGATTTTGTCTGGGTGATAGACCCGCTGGATGGCACAACCAATTTTCTGCATGGATTCCCTCAATACGCTGTTTCCATTGCCTTAAAGCACAAAGGCAGGCTGGAAGTCGGGGTTGTTTATGACCCCTTACGCGATGAGTTATTCACCGCTAAACGCGGCGGCGGGGCTATGTTAAATAATCGCCGCCTCAGAGTTACCAATCAAACCAGTTTAAAAGGTGCATTAATCGGCACAGGTTTTCCATTTAAAACCGATAAACACCTGGATGCTTATCTGGGCATGTTCCGGGCATTAACTACAGATTGTGCAGGTATTCGCCGTGCCGGTGCCGCCGCGCTTGATTTAGCTTACGTTGCTGCGGGTCGATTGGACGGTTTTTGGGAGATAGGTGTCATGGAATGGGACGTGGCTGCAGGCATATTGTTAATAAAAGAGGCAGGCGGTGTTATTACTGATTTTTCTTTTAATGACAAATATCTGGAATCAGGCAATGTGATTGCCGGCAGTCCAAAAATGCACCAGCTCATGTATCAGCTCATTGAGCCGCATGTGACCGATAATTTGAAATAAGCTCGTTAGACCTTTCAGGTTTTAAAAACCTGAAAGGTCTAAACTTAAAACAACTGCAACGCCAGCATAATGGCGTCTTCGCGGCCATTTTCGGCGGGGTAGTAGCCTTTTCTAATGCCTATCTCGTTAAAACCTATATCTTCATAAAGCGCGATAGCCGCAGTGTTCGTGGGCCGGACTTCTAAAAAAACCGTCTCTGCCCGGCCTCTGGCGACTTCAATCAGGTGTTCTACCATTTTACGGCCAATACCCTGTTTCTGCTCGGCAGGATCCACAGAAATATTGAGTATATGCGCTTCACCAACCGCTATTGAAAGCAGGCTATAGCCTAATACTTTATCTTGTAATTCACAGACCCAGCAACTGTAACCTGCTTTAAAACAGTCTGTAAATATGTCTTCTTCCCAGGGGAATTGATAGTTTTTTCTTTCTATTTTCAGCACATCGGGCAAATCGGCATGAGTCATTATCCGCAGGCGCAGCAAATCTTTTTTATCCACGGAATCAGGAAACACTTTGGCATAAAATTCCCTATCAGCATCATAAACAACCAAGTTTTTAATTTTGTCTAATAATCCACGCATAATTAACCTTCACTATCTTTAACTGTTTGTATCGCTAATTGTAAATCCAGCCAGGCATTGCGCTTCTCTTGCAAATACCGTAGCAAATACACAGGGTGATAGACTACAACAACTGGCGTATTATTAAAAGTGTGTACTTTGCCTCTTAGCCCGGCTAAAGGTTCATCTGTTTTTAACAAGGTTTGTGCTGCAATACGCCCTACTGCCAGAATGATTTTGGGTTGAATCAGCTTCTGTTGCCGCTGTAGATAATCGTTGCAGCTTGTAACCTCGTCGGCATGGGGATCACGGTTATTAGGCGGTCTGCACTTTAATATATTGGTAATAAAAACTTCTTCCCTGGATAGTCCAATAGCTCTTAGCATTTCTGTTAACAATAACCCCGCATTACCTACAAAGGGCAGACCTTGTTCGTCTTCATGCTGACCCGGCGCTTCTCCTACCAGCATCCAATCCGCCTGTTTATTACCTGAGCCAAATACCGTTTGGGTACGCGTTGCGCACAACGCGCATTTTGTGCAGTTAGCGACTTCGGCTTGCAGTACATCCCAGTTATCGGCTGCTGGTGCAGTTAATCTTGGTTCAGCATAATCAATGATAACTTCAGGCGACAGCGGTTGTTCACCAGGCACTGAAGCTCTGGGCACCCAGACATCAATGCCCATAGCCTCAAGATATTGCAGGCGAAGTGCGTTATCCACAATCTATCCTTGCAACTTTAACCTTTCGCCTTGTACCTGACTTCAAACATCCCCTTTCTGAGGATGTCTGCGTTGATCGGGGCTATTGAGCTTGTTCACTGCATTGATATAGGCCTTTGCCGAGGCAATTACTATATCGGTATCAGCCCCCAAACCATTAACCATCCTGCCTGCTTTTTCAAGGCGCACAGTGACTTCGCCCTGGGCATCCGTGCCATTAGTGATGTTGTTAACCGAATAAAGCTCCAAAGTGGCCTTGGATTTGACCAGTTTTTCAATGGCTTTCAAGCTGGCATCGACAGCGCCGCCGCCATTAGAACTCCCTGTTACTTCTTTATTGTCTATTCGCAAGGTGACTTTTGCGTTAGGTATTTCACCGGTTTCGGAACAGACATGTAAGGAGATAAGTTTGACATACTCATCTTCTGACTCAAATCCCGCTTCTGAAATCAGTGCCTGTAAATCCTCATCGAAAATTTCATGTTTTTTATCCGCCAATTGCTTAAAGCGTGAAAAAGCATCATTTAATTCTTCTTCCGAGGTGAACTCAAAACCCAATTCTGTGATTCGGCTTTTAAAGGCATTTCTGCCTGAATGCTTGCCCAATACCATACGATTAGCAGTCCAGCCTACATCTTCAGCACGCATGATTTCGTAAGTCTCACGGCTTTTTAAGACGCCATCCTGATGGATGCCCGCCTCGTGGGCAAAAGCATTGGCACCGACGATAGCCTTGTTAGGTTGCACAGGAAAGCCGGTGATGGAAGAAACCAGTTTTGAACAGGTCAAAATTTCACGGGTATCGATGCCCGTTTGGCAGTTAAATACATCATGACGGGTACGAACAGCCATTACCACTTCTTCCAGGGACGCATTACCGGCACGCTCACCCAAGCCATTAATGGTACATTCAACCTGACGAGCGCCGTTCATGACCGCTGATAAAGAATTGGCTACTGCCAGCCCCAAGTCATTATGGCAATGCACGGAAAATATCGCTTTATGGGAATTAGGTATGCGCTTAATTAAATTGGCAATAGTCGCGCCAAATTGCTGAGGAACACTATAACCCACGGTATCGGGTATATTCAGCGTAGTAGCGCCCGCATTAATAACCGCTTCAAGTATCCGGCACAAAAAATCTTCATCCGAGCGTCCTGCATCTTCAGGTGAAAATTCCACGTCATCGGTATATTGCCGTGCGCGTTTGACGGCTTTAACCGCATGCTCGATGACTTGTTCCGGCGACATTTGCAATTTCATTTGCATGTGTATTGGCGACGTGGCAATAAAGGTATGAATCCGTGAGCGATTGGCGCCTTTAAGTGCGGTTCCTGCGCGGTCTATGTCTTTATCTAACGCTCTGGCCAAGCCACAGACGACACTGTCTTTTATGACATTGGCGACAGCCTGAACGGATTCAAAGTCACCAGGACTGGCAGCAGGAAAACCCGCTTCGATGACATCAACTTTTAACCGTTCCAGTGCCTTGGCAATTCTGACTTTTTCATCGCGCGTCATGGATGCACCTGGGCTTTGTTCGCCATCGCGCAAGGTCGTATCAAATATAATTAACTTGTCTTTCATAAAAACTCCATTCTCGGCAATTGCTCCTGCATTGCTCTATCTCCTGCATCCATGCAGTCGATGAAAAGTTATCAACGGTTGAGTTGATGTAAATAAGGGGGATTTTAACTAACGAATGAAAAAGATTATCCGCCCATCAGGGCAGGAATCTTAAAGAGAGGCATAACCACACACACAAAGTCGCTTCTGCAATTATTGCGCGGGCAAAAATGTTTTTAAAATGCGGGGTGTATTGAATAATCATATTATTAACTATACGCCAATGAGAATTTGCTCTCAAGCAGATTTTACGATTTGCGCCCATGTAATCTGCGTCTGCGCATCACCAGCGTAACAACCGGCCCCGAAATCGCATAAGCCAGAAACAATAAAAACAGCATTGTTTGCGGCTGCGCCATTACAAAAGCAATACCTAACATAACGGTAATAGCCACAAAAAAAGGCACTTTACCTTTAAGATCAATTTCTTTAAAACTGGAATACCTGAAATTACTGACCATGAGTAAGCCCGTACTGATGGTTAAAGTTATCGCAATATATTTAAATATTTCAGCATCATAACCATACTCCAGACAAATCCAGATAAACCCGGCAAGAATAGCGGCGGCTGCAGGGCTAGGTAAGCCCTGAAAATAACGCTTATCTGCAGAGGTCAATTGCGTATTAAAGCGGGCCAGTCTTAAAGCGCCGCCCGCCATGTGTACAAACGCGGCAAACAGGCCTAATTTACCCATGCTGGAAAATGCCCACAAATACATGACTAGCGCAGGCGCTGCACCGAATGAAACCATATCCGACAAGCTATCGTATTGAGCGCCGAATTCGCTTTGCGTATTCGTTAATCGAGCTACGCGGCCATCGAGTCCATCCAGAATCATTGCCACAAATATCGCTACGGCAGCCGTCTCGAAACGTCCACCCATCGCCGAAGTAATGGCATAGAAGCCGGCAAACAAGGCGCCCGTAGTAAACAAATTGGGTAATAAATAAATGCCGCGACGGCGTATGGAGCGTTTTTCCGGAATCATATTTCAATTAATCCTTAAGTTATAGCCAGTAAAAACTTGAGTCTAAATTATACAATGAGGCTCTATCTGCACCTATTGTTTCATTGATAAGATGACTTTTTGATGAATTAAATGGTAAGACAGATAAATATTTAATGAATCAACAAACCGCTCTGTGCAATACCATCAAAAATAAACTGAACGGCTAAGGCTGTCAGTAAAATACCGGATATTCGCATGATGACATGGATTCCGGTTACCCCCAGAAGCCGGTGAATCTGGCTTGCAGACAACAATGCCGCAAGCGTAAAAAGAATCATCGCCAACAATGCCAACAAAACAGCCGCCTGATGGGCTAAGTTACCTTTCGCATCAGCCATCAATAAAATGACCGCTCCCATGGTTCCGGGACCTGCGATCAAAGGTGTTGCCAGCGGAAATACTGAAATATCATGCTTTAATCTGGCCTCATCATTTTCTTCCGACGTGGTCGTAATAGCGCCTGATGGTCTGGCAAACACCATGTCAATACCAATTAACAATAAAAGCACACCGCCAGCCGTCCTTAATGCCGCCATCGAAATGCCAAAACCGGCCAATAAAAAATCACCGCTAAAGGCAAATATGCCGAGAATGACTGAGGCGATTAATATCCCGCGCACAGCATAAGAACGTCTTTCGGCCGGCGTTGCCGAAGAGGTTAAGGCAGCAAAAACCGCGGCCACATCTAAGGGACCAATAGTTGAAAAAAAAGTAGCCAAAGCAATCCCGGTAATTTCAAGCATGTTTCATCCTGGCTGGTTTTGTGAAGACCCGGTTTTCTTGGACCGGGTATCGTTGCCAAAATAATCCAGGCTTTCGATAAGCGCGAATTTCTTTGGTTTAACCAGGCCCAAGCGGGTAAAAATGGTTTTCATAGCCATTTGTTTGATACTTTCAGGAGAGTCATATCTGAGAGTAAACATTTTATTCTTCTTACCGGGCGGATAAGACGCCATGATTGCGTCGATTTTGGCATTAATGTGCTCTTGCGCTGCTTTTATTAATCCGTTGACTTCTTTTTTTAGCCCGGAAGACGGAATTTCAGCACTTTGCACAGGACTTTTTTCAATCGTTTGCCGTGATTGTGATCGCTTGCGAAGAGCAGCCAGTTTTTTACTTTTCGCCAACGGCACCAGCAAACGGCTTTCGGAAATAGTAACGCTTTTCTCATCATGGCGGAATTCGCCGGATTTTTGCGGAGTATTTAATTCTTGTTTTGACAATTTTATTCTCCGTATATTGACATCAGTCACTGTTAATTTAAATGACCAAAAGTTTTTTACAAAATCAAAAAATCATTTGTCCACTTGTTCGTCAAGAAGGATACAAAAAAAACGTTAACTTTGTGCTTTTCGTGGTGAGTAAAAATGTTCGCGCTGGTTACCTTCCCTAGATATAGCTTGGAACCAGGTACAATGCTCGATTAAAAGCCTATCGACAGCGACTTTAAGCACATGTATAACATAAAACAAACTTAAAGATACCATCTTCGCGGCGTATTAAACCTCTCAAGCCTAATGCTAAAAACCTGGGATCCTTATGCAGCCCTTTTTTATAGGCATCTTCAATTTTTACAGCGTTTTCATTATCTGTAGAAAATTGATGAACAATTAAAGATTGCAGTTTATGGACGAATTCAAGGGTAAGTTTGAATTCTTCGGTGTTGTCTTTAACCTTACCAAGAGCCGTGTCAAAGGATTCTCGATGAATGCTCACGGGGATTTTTGTTTGGATGCCATTCAGGTCGGCCTGTTTGACGGCAAACGAAAACAGCCTTTCATCGAAATAAACGACATCAGGACTTATCGACAAGCGGAATAAACTATCGCGGTGATTTTCAATGATTAGATCAGTATCTTTTAGAAAACCAGCTAGGCTTATCAGTTCTGATTGCAAGGCCGAATTACGTTTCACCTCAATCCAGCCAAAGGGATGAAAAGTAATATTTTCCTCAACACTTGCAAATTCAAAGCCACGTAAGTGAGAGGCCAAGCCCAATAGAATGGCTAATTGCCGTTCAGTTAAATTTATCGCCAACGGTCTTTCTTTACCCAACACGCCTGCCAGCAACGGCATTTGATGATCGATAGGCAAGGTCAACCCATACTTTGGCGGCTGAAACAAATAACGGTTGGCAAAACTGTCCGGCACAGCCATTAACTCGGTAGCAAGTGCCGGACTATCATCAGCAAAATCATTTACCAGTGCCTTGATATACGGTATTTTTCCGTCTATTGTTTCGCCCCGCACCATATCCGCTATCGAAAACCAGGCCAAGCGGTCGTCAGATTTTATTTTCTGGTGCAAAAAAAGATAGCCCTCCAGCGTTAAGTCAATCTGGAAAATTTCCAGATAATATTCAGTCAAGGCATGATTGGGCGCTGCGCCTTGAACTTGCCGATAAGTCTTTAAAGTGCGCCAGGGTTTGAATGTGTAATGCGATTCAAAGAGTAAACCCGCTTCTTCCCGTAACTCCCGTTTCAGGGTAGACGGCAAGGCTTTTTTGATTAATTCGGAATTGGGCGATTGCAGTTCTTTAAGCAACTCAGGCTTGTCAGATATTGGCACATCATTTTGATTAGCTCGGCCGCCGATTAAGCCATAGTCGCCTGCTGATTTATCGTGGCGTTTTTGTGTGTCTTCGCGCTGGTAAAACAAAACCTTGCCATCCAGTTTGATAATACTCCAGGCGACGTAACAGTAACGGATAGGTTGCGCCTGTTGACTGGCGTGATTCTCGTTTCGTGAATTCTCGACAAACCGCAACACATCTCGTTGCTGATCGCGCTTGTCACTGGAAATGCCCTGAGTAGTCCAGAAATTAGGCGCAAACAACCGCGATTCGGTGTCGCTCAATGCCGTCAAAATCGATGTTGCCATCAGTTGGGCGGGAAAAGAGACAAAGCACCACTCGCCTTTTTGCAGATAATCGGAATTTAACACGGCCAAGGTATCGAGCAGGGTTTCCAGCAAAGCAATCGTATTTTCAGCAATTGCGCGGTCAAGCTGGTGTTGTTGGCATAGCTCGTTAATCAAGGCTTCGCGCGGCACGCTGTAAAAATCGCCTTCTTCTTCGGCAAAGCGGGGGAGGTGAGAAAGCAATGATCGAATTAACGCTGCGGACATGCGATTTTTTTCTAATCGGAATATGAAAAACTACGAATAAAGTAATTAACCATTGATTAAACTTTCCAAAGGAATATTTAAACCTTCATGTAATTTCCTGATGGTTTTTAAAGTGAGCTGTAATTTACCATCAAAAAACGCTTTTACTTTCTCGATTGTACCGAAATAAACGGTTAAGTCATTTAATCCCAGTCCTTGCTGTTCCATTCTGAATTTTATGGCGTTTATTGAATGGGGCGCGGAAATAGGAAACTGTTTGGCTTCGTAGCTTTCAACCAAAGTTACCCAAATATCCAGCGCGTCACCTTCGGGCGTATTAATTTCAGCATCCATGAGTTGATCGATTTCTGCTAATGCCGCTTGATAATCGGTGTCATTTTTTATAGGGAAAATGTTCATATTTTGTTTGCCTCAATAGTGTCATATTGTTTGTGTGTGCCAATAAAGCGGATATAGACCACGCGATACGGATAATTGATTTTTACGATAAGCCGGTAATCGTTGCCTTTGATGTTAAATATCACGCGATTATCAGCAATGATACTGGCGTGACGAAATTGATTTTTTATCTGTTGTGGATTTGACCAATCAGCTTTTAAAGTTTCGTAATACCATGCTTCCAGCGGTTCTTGTGCATCGGGGTATTGTTCCCAAAAATCACGCAGTGCTTTTTTAGCGATGATTCGCACGGTTTAATCCTGTTCTGATTGCTCTAAAGGATCATCAGCTAAACAGCCATAGCTTTGATTAAGAAAGGCTAACCAATTTTGTTGTTCAAGCGTTTCTTTATGCGGTTGAATAATCACCACCAGTTCGACATCTTGATTGGCGTATTCAGATGGCAACGTTAAATGAAGCTGGGCATTGTTTTCTATATGTGTAGTGAATTGCAGTGTTTTCATAATTTTTCACCCTATGAAAAACTGCGGTGATAGATATGCCGTGCCAATGTCGGTAAAAAGTCATCTGAAGTGGCTGTTAAATTTCTTATATCCAACTTCTGATTAACCCAGAAATATTGTTGCAAAAAGCCTTTGAAGTCATGTTCCTCAGCGTCTGGATTCCCTGTGTTTCGGCGATAAATGGCATTAATTTTTTCACCAAAATGACCTGATTCGTTGATTTTCAACTCCGTCAAAATACCATCAACATTTTGTACCGAATGCATGATATGACCATTTAATTCTTGGCTATTAATAGCATTAGCGGGCGATAAAGAAATGCAACACAACAAAATCCTTTCATAGGGCTGTATTGCTTTGGTCAATTTGAACATCGCCCTCATGTTGATCAAGACTAGAAAGGCAATAGTCTGAGAATTTAACGGCTCAAGTAAATTAGCATGAGACACCCAGTTGCGGGTCATTTTCATAAGCCATGCAAAGGTATAAATATCATGGATTTTACTCAAATCATTTCCATGCTTTTCTTTTAAGCTGTTTGGATTAATATTTTCTTCCCATTCATGGACAAGCGTTCTTAAAAACAAGCGATATTGTATGTTTGTGGTTAATAGGTCATTCGGTTTAATCGCTAAAAATTGCGACAAAGCATCAAGATAATTTTTTATATCCGTGGCTGGTATTTCAATAGACGGTTGATTATTTATAATTTTTATAAAGTCCCTAAATTGAATATTACCGTCGTCTTTTTCAATATGGAATTTTAAAAAATCACAACCTTCAATAATCCCTCGCCTTAAAATCGCATAATCAGATTCTCGCCCTTTAATCCATTGCCTTAACTTCCCATACTCAGCATCGCTTTTTTCAAAGCCTACAACTTCAGGAATATAAATGTCATCGCATTGTTTTTTAAAACCGCTAAAAGAATTCTTTTCTCCGGTCATAAAGCACATCTTTTCGGCAGGAAACCCTAAATGCACCAAGTCATTAAAAATATAAAAACCGGCTTTCTTATGAAATTTTGCTTTTTCTTGCGAATCTGCTTGGGAATGGGCAAATCAAAATCGACGTTATTATCCAAGCGAATATCGATAATGACCGCATCAATTTTTTTGGCTAACTCGTTTTTTTCCTTAAATTCGACATAATCGAAATAATGACGGCATAAAAAGACGCAATGCAACGCCGTATTTTCTTTAAAAAAATTTTCTAAATCATTCGGATGATCCAACAAACGAAGATCATCTTCATTGCAGTTGTCAAAACTGATTAAATCTCGAAACATCAGACTTAATGTGGCTGTGCCTCGGTCTAATCTACCGCCAAAATCTTCAATCCATAAGATATTCATGATTCCCCGTCAAATAAGGCTTTATTTAAAATTAACTCGGCTATAAAAAGCTGGTCTTCACTTTTACAGACAAAATGTGCTTGTTCGCCTAACAATTCCACCAACCGATTGATAAAAGCCAAGCCTTTATGGGTTCCGGCTAAATTGCTGGTCGCATTGGCTTTGCAATGGTTTTTAACCGAAAACACATAGTTGCCTTGTTCTGCCAACTGCCAGCTAATTTGAATGCGGTTCTCGCCATCCCAATATTTCAAAGCGTTCAAAATAAGCTCAGAGGTGATGGCAAACAACAAAGAAAAGCGGATTTGATTAACGCCAAAATTTAGCTTATCGCAGTCTGCTATAGACACATCAATAGCCGAAATATGCTTAAGCGTCCAGGCATAGAATACATCAACGCCTTGACTATCGACATTAAGCGGCAAAACTTCTTCAATAAAAGACTTGCGCGTTGCCTTGATTAACGCCGTTTCCGGGTTATCAAGCAGCTTTCTTAACTCGCTGGTATCGCTCATAAAAATGATGCGGTTTAATGATTGCCGTAAGGCCGAAGCAATCACCCACTTAGGCGTTGCTTCCCCCGTGTGGTCTTTTTGCCAGGATTGTTTAAACTCTTGCGGGTCGCTGATGGACTGCTTAAAGGTGTCAATTAAGCAATCGGTTAAGGATAGCGTGGAAAACAATGCAGCAATTTTGTTGATCGCTTGATAGTGCTTGGTGTCTTTTTCGTAGACCTCGCTACCTAATAAATGAATGGCTTGTCTAAGCGATTCCGGCGCAGTGGCTAAGGCGTTACGCATGGTATGGGTAAAGAAAGATAGCATTTCTTTTTCTTTTTCATGCAGGCCTTATAGAGCGCCTCTTTTTGTTTTATTTCTGATTCAAGGGCTTTGTTTTTTTCGGCTATTTCTTGTTCTTGCTCAATGCCAGTCAAGCAAATACTCTTTAAGGTTTTTATCCATATCTTCTTTCTTATCAAAGACTTCTTTTATAAAGTCTTTTGCTAATCCATATTCACCGGCTTTCTTGAAGATAGCAAATTTAACAAAGTGAGAAATACTTTATGATTTTCAAGGCTGTGAAATGGCATAGCTATGATGCCTTCCACAAAAACCTGACCTAATAACTAAGTCTATGAATCAGGAATGATAGTTATTCAGTAGTATCAATCATACTTTGCAAACCTTTACCTTGAGCATAACAATTCCATAAATAAAGCGAAATAAATCTCAATAATACTTGATTCATAGTCATCATCGTGCAGAGCATTGTCACTAAGCGTGTAGGCTTTTTTAAAACACTCCAAAGCGCGTTCATCGCTTTGTTCAACGCCTTTTCCAGAATAATAAAGAACACCTAACAATAAATAGGCCTCGGCAGCATTATGCCCATCCACTTCTTTAAGACACCAGTCAGCAGCAAATTTATAATATTGCTCGGCATCTTCTTTATCCGATAAGCATGATGGAATGGCTAGGGAAAGATAGGCGTTAGTAAGCCAATTATTGGCTTCAGCATGACCTTGTGCAGCCGCACTTATCATCCATTTCATACCGTGTTCATAACTTTTCTCAACACCTTTACCTTCAAAGTAGCAAAGAGCTAACTGATATTGATCTTCTGACCAATCTTCGGCAAAAGTATGGCCTGTTTCAACAGCCTTTAACCTATACTCCATGCCGAGTACAAAGTCTTTATTAACACCTTTATCCTTAAGATAAAACTTAGCTAAGCGACAATATACTTTTGACCAAGTTTCGGTAAATTCTAACTGATATCTGGCAGAATATTTTTCATAGTCTTCTTTTGAACTATAAGGAAAAATAAATTTTGGCCTTTTTTTTCCACTTTAAGGCGAGTTCTTTATTTTTCTCAACAACTGTTACCTTCATCATATAATTCACCTAATAACAAACAGGCTTCGGCAGCATCTAAACTTGAAAAATAGTGGTATTTGTTCTCAGCTCTTTTTATAAACCATTCCACGGCAATAACGGCGTTTTGCTCAACACCTTTACCTTCAAAGATAACAACAAGCTAACCAATATTGAGCATCGGCAAAATCTTGTTCAGCGGCTTTTTTAAACCATTCAAATGCAAGTCCATCGTTTTGCTCAACACCTCTACCTTCAAAGTAACAACGAGCTAACCAAAATTGGGCGTCGGCAAAACCTTGTTCAGCGGCTTTTTTGAACCATTCAAACGCAAGTTCATGGTTTAGGTTTGTACCTATCCCGTCGTAATAACAACGAGCTAAAAAAAATTGAGCCTCGGCACAGTTTTGTTCAGCGGCTTTTGTAAACCACATAAAACCTAATTCAGCATCATCATTCTCAATAGTCTTCCATGACGCTAGATAGGCAAGCAAAATACATAACGCGAGCATGAGGACCATTAGAATACATCATATCGATTAAGCATATGACTTAAACATATTATTTAATTCAATGTCATTTGTTAGGAGAGCCTAAAGAACAATACAAACCCAATGCTAATTGCGCATTAACAAGACCTTGTTCAGCTGATTTTTTAGCCACATTAAAGCCAACTCTTTATTTTGCTCAACATTTGTGCCATTTGCATAGCATAAAGCCAAATCAAATTGTGCTTGTGCATCGCCATCATTGGCTTTTTGTTGCAGTTCAGCAATTGCGAAAGTGTTTTGTTCGGTCATGTTCTGGTCCTTTGTTTTCTGTGCTTTTTTAGTTGGTGTGCTTTGGGCAATAGAAACAACGTCTATTGCCTTTGCCCTAATGTTTTTGCTTGCCTAACAAGCCAACGGTTGCCTTTGCAAATCACCGTTCAATAAATTCGACTTTAACCGGCATATTCAATGCTTTTGCGATTTCTTCCAAAACGGTTGTCGCGGAGACTTTGTTGACGTGGGTGGTTATGAACCAGCCATCACAACGTCTTTGCGTTTTGGTAGTCGATTAGTCGGTGTTCTGGCGATAAGCGGAATCGAGGTGACCGTCTTATTCAGCTTCGCCACCCGCTCCAGGCCAAAAGCTTTCAATGTCTCCACAAAGGTTTCGGCGATGGTGTGCTTCTTCGATGACTTTGCCAGCCACGGTTACTCTTAAACGCCCGCCTTGTTTTCGGGTGCGATTACTGTCCTTTTTGTGAAAACCCGCTTTCTCCACTGACCGCGCATTATATTTTGCGTCGAAATTATTCACGGTGGCTTTGATTTCCGATTCTAACGCTTGCAGCTTGCGGCATGAATCATTGATAACTGTCACCTGCGAAAAATCGCCGATTAAACAGGATTCAGCGCCTGCCATTTTTAGATCGTCCGTGGCGCTATGCAGCGCAGCGAACAATTCGGTAAATTTTGTGGTAACAGCTTCCGGTAATCTTTTCATATCTGCATTCTCCATGCTTTACGTTTGATTCGTTGGGTTAAATGTCCTGTCGTAATCACTGTGCCATCGTGATTATCACTTTATGTTCAACAATAAATAGAAATAAAAATTACCTGTTTTTGAAGCTGCTGGTATTTCGCCATGAATCCGCTTTCACAACATGGTGTGTAGTATCTTCTAAATTACCGGCAATGTAATGGGAGAACTGTGGGAGTTTTTGGGTTCTATCAAGAACCCATTGACTTACTGAAGACCTGCGGGATGATCAGGTTGTTTGTACAAGAATTTGATGACTAACCCGTAAGGTGGGTAAATTTTAGATGGGATTCGCTACCATAAGCGACAACTTAGCGCCTAAATAAGCCGTCATGTCGGCAGGGATTGCCGACATCGATGAATACATGGATGTGCTTGTAAGCTTGTCATCCATTATCTGGATTCCGGCAATTCATGCCAGAATGACGAAGCTATTCTTAAGTTGGTACCTAGTGGGTTACAAAGCCCGACCAGTTCCGGGAAATCAATTCGCTGCTTTGTGAATTTCAAGGTTAGGCAGTCAGGAAAGTGCCGTCAAAGCCTCGCCTTTAAAACAAATACCTTCCCAACCGTATTTCATGAAATTTCTGATGTTTTGGTGGCCTGTTCCCTGTGGGTCATTTAAAACATCCAGCCGGTAATAATCGCCGAACAGGTTTAAAGTTTGTTGCTGATCAAGCTGGTGGATTTTGGCAAAGGCGAAAATTTTGCAGGAACCTTCGTTGGTTCCGGCTTTGTTGACCAAGGTATCTTCATTCAGGCCGTTGCTGAATTCCGTGGCTTGGTAATGATAGTTTTCGGTAATGACAGCGATGGTTTCATCAAAACTGACGGGGACATTGTTGTTTATTTTTTCAAGAAAGGAGGCAAGTGACATGGTTTAACCTTTTTTCAAAATCCGGCCCTTTTCACGTTGCCAATCGCGGTCTTTCGATGTGGCGCGTTTGTCGTGTAATTGCTTGCCTTTTGCCAGGCCGATTTCCAGTTTGGCCCGTCCGTTTTTCCAGTACATGGACAGCGGAATCAGCGTGTAACCTTTGCGTTCTACCGAGCCGATCAACTTATTAAGCTCATGCCGGTTCAGTAATAATTTTTTAGCGCGGATAGCGTCCGGTTTAATATGCGTGGATGCCGACAGCAGGGCGGAAATATGGGCGCCGGACAACCACGCTTCACCGCGTTTTAACACGACATAACTTTCTTTGAGCTGAACACGGCCTTCCCGGAGGCTTTTAACTTCCCAGCCTTCCAAAACAATCCCTGCTTCAAAGCGCTCTTCAATAAAATATTCATGCTTGGCTTGGCGATTAACGGCGATCGTTGCGTTTTGCTGGCTTGTATTTTTTTTGGACTTTTTATCGGCCATAGTGGGCGGGTTTTTGATTTTTAAACTGACGTGAAGGAATAATTTTGTTATTTTACTCGATATTACTGCAATAGTCAGAAAAGCTCATCACGAAGAACACAGAGTGCACGAAGAAAAAGTATAAAACTTCGTGTTCTTCGTGATGATTATATAACCCTTGAGATTTTACAGGCGCTCAAATGACGGACACAACAAAATCAGTTCATGGTGCATGGTCATCACGTTTCGCATTTATTCTGGCGGCAACCGGTTCGGCGGTCGGTTTGGGAAATATCTGGAAGTTTCCTTACATTACCGGAGAGCATGGCGGCGGGGCTTTTGTTCTCGTTTATCTCTTGTGCGTATTGCTAATCGGTATCCCTATCATGATTGCCGAAACCATGCTCGGCAGGCGCAGTCAACGAAATCCTGTCGAGACCATGGAATTGTTGACTGAAGAAGCGGGCGCGGATAAAAACTGGCATTATTTGGGTTGGATGGGTGTTATCGCAGGACTATTAATCCTGTCGTATTACAGCGTTATTGCCGGCTGGGCTTCGGCTTACATATTCAAGGCTTTTGCGGGCAGTTTTTTTGATGCCGATGGCGCTGCGATAAAAGGGGTTTTTAATGATTTTGTTGCCAGTCCGGTGCAATTGATAAGCTGGCATTCGTTATTCATGCTGGCAACCATGCTGATTGTGGTGCGTGGCGTTCATAATGGACTGGAAAAAGCCGTGCAGATTTTAATGCCGGGGTTGTTTGTATTAATGATTTTGTTAGTTGCTTATGCGATGACGACAGGGAGTTATTATCAAGGGCTGCATTTTTTATTTATGCCTGATTTCAGCAAACTGACCAGCGACTCGGTATTAACCGCGATGGGACATGCTTTTTTTACCCTGAGTTTAGGCATGGGGGCAATTATGGTGTACGGCTCTTATTTGCCTAAAGGCATATCCATTGCCAAAACGGCGTTTTTAATTGCGGGTGCTGATACGGTCGTGGCTTTATTGGCGGGCATTGCTATTTTTCCTATCGTTTTCGCAAATAATTTACACCCCGATTCCGGCCCTGGACTCATTTTTCAAACCTTGCCGATCGCTTTTGGCAATATGACCGGCGGCTGGTTGATGGGCATATTGTTTTTTGTGATGCTGGTGGTTGCGGCCTTGACCTCCTCGATTTCCTTGATAGAGCCTGTCGTTGCGTGGCTGGTTGAAAGTAAAGGCTTTAGCCGGGAAAAAGCCTGTGTCTGGTCGGGGTTGGCGACCTGGTTTCTGGGTTTGGGTACGGTATTTTCTTTTAATGTCTGGTCTAATGTTAAATTTTTCGACAGGAATATTTTTCAATTGCTGGATTACTTAACCGCCAATTTAATGCTACCCATCGGCGGTTTTTGTATTGCTGTATTTGCAGGCTGGATTATGAAGCGGCAACACAGCGAACAAGAGCTGGACATGCCTTCCGTTGCAAGCTATCAAGCGTGGAAGATTTTGATCAGTTATGTGGCGCCCTTAGCGGTGTTTTTCGTATTCCTGCATGTCATCGGAGTGCTTTAAATGACGACTGTTCAAAAAAGTGCTCTGGTTAAATTTTCTGCACAGCAAATGTTTGATCTGGTTAATAACATCGAAGCCTATCCCCAATTTTTGCCCTGGTGCAGCGGTAGCCGTATTATCAAGCGCGAAGACGATATTGTTGAAGCAGAATTACTGATTGCCAAGGGCGGCTTCAAAAAATCGTTTTCAACAAGAAATAATATTGATTGGGGTGGCCGAATAACAGTGTCCTTGCTGGATGGGCCTTTTTCTTACCTGGAAGGTGTATGGAATTTTATGCCCTTGCGTGAGGATGCCAGCAAGATTTCCCTGGATTTGCAATTCGAAATGTCTGGAATGTTAGCCAGTCTGGCATTCGGAGCGGTTTTTAACCAGATATGTAACACTATGGTGAGTTCTTTTACCGATAGGGCCAAAAAAGTCTATGGCTGAGGCGTTGATTGATGTTGAGGTGGCTTATGCGACACCTGAACAACAAATGATTGTTGCCCTGAAAATGCCGGAAGGCACGACAGTCGAACAAGCCATAAACGCATCAGGCTTGTTGAGCCGTTGCCCTGAAATAAATGCCGCTGATATTAAGGCCGGTATTTTTGGCTGTGTTTGCAAACTCGATCAGCATTTTAAGACAGACCGATAGAGTAGAGATTTACCGCCCATTGATTCATGACCCCAAAGAAGCAAGGCGTCAACGAGCGGCAAATATGAATGGTAAAAATCGAGTTTAGGCCCTGCCTGACATTCAAGCAGTCAGTCAGGAAAAGTCCTCTTCATCTGCATAAAATCCCTTTAAAAAATGCCCATTAGTTTAGAAACAACTTCAAACAACGGTCATTTTGTTGCTATCTTTTGTTAAAAACATAATATCTGGACAAAATACCTAAAATTAGGCAAAATTATCAGCTTAGTACTTTTTAACCCTACTGAAATACACATAAATGGCGACTATTACCGTTTTAAATGGCCCGAATTTAAACTTGCTGGGTATCCGCGAACCGGGCCATTACGG
Source organism: uncultured Gammaproteobacteria bacterium (assembly GCA_963789475.1). Classification (GTDB taxonomy): domain Bacteria; phylum Pseudomonadota; class Gammaproteobacteria; order Methylococcales; family Methylomonadaceae; genus Methylobacter_C. The sequence goes on from CAWBLO010000036.1 coordinate 60,119, forward strand.
AAATAAAACACTTGCCGACATCCGTCAATTACTCGAAATAAAAGCCGTTGCGTTAAATCATCAACTCGATTTTCATCAAAACAACGCAGAACATCAAATTGTGGAATTGATACATCGGGCTTACGAAACCCAAGTCGATTTTATCATTATTAATCCAGCCGCGTTTACGCATACCAGTGTCGCCATTCGCGATGCACTGCTGGCAACCCGAATCCCATTTATAGAGGTTCATTTATCAAACGTCCACGCACGCGAACCCTTTAGAAAACATTCCTATTTTTCAGATATTGCTATAGGTGTTATCTGTGGATTGGGAGCAACAGGATACGAACTGGCCTTACAGGCCGCTCACCAGATATTAACCGAGAGACCATAAATCATGGATATTAGAAAAATAAAAAAACTCATCGAAATTATCGAAGAATCTGACATAGCTGAACTGGAAATTAAAGAGGGCGAAGAATGCATCCGCATTAGCCGTTATTCTGCAGCTCCCGCACAGATTGCGTATGCGCCCGCACCGGTAAGCGCCTTATCGGCTGCACCCGCCGTCACAGCAGCGCCAGTTGATGAAAAAATAACCGGGCATGTGGTTAAGTCACCTATGGTAGGAACGTTTTACCGCTCGGCATCACCTGGCACAAAAGTTTTTGTAGAAATCGGGCATTCAGTTGTGGTCGGCGATACCTTGTGCATCATTGAGGCGATGAAAATTCTTAATCAGATTGAAGCCGATAAAAGCGGTGTAATTACTCAAATTCTGGTTGATAACGCTGAACCGGTCGAATATGGCCAACCCTTATTCATCATTGAATAACACGGAAAACGGGGACACTCATGTTCGACAAAATAGTTATCGCCAATCGGGGCGAAATTGCATTGCGTATTTTACGCGCCTGTAGAGAATTAGGCGTTAAGGTGGTCGCTGTTCATTCTGAGGCAGACCGGGATCTTAAACATGTACGACTGGCCGATGAGTCGGTGTGCATTGGTCCTGCGGCCTCTGCTGACAGCTACTTGAATATTCCAGCCATTATCAGCGCGGCCGAAGTAACTGATGCCGAAGCCATTCATCCCGGTTACGGCTTTCTGTCCGAAAATGCTGATTTTTCTGAAAAAGTAAAACAAAGCGGCTTTATCTTTATCGGCCCGAACGCAGAAACCATTCGCATGATGGGTGACAAAATTTCCGCCAAGAACGCCATGATGGCAGCTGGCATTCCTTGCGTCCCCGGCAATAACGACCCCTTGTCAGACGATGATAAGAAAAATCTCAGATTGGCTCAGGAAATCGGTTATCCGGTGATTATCAAAGCCGCCGGCGGCGGCGGTGGAAGGGGTATGCGAACGGTGCATACTGAATCAGCGCTTATCAATGCCATCGCCATGACCAAAGCCGAGGCAGGCACTTTTTTCGGCAATCCGACTGTTTACATGGAAAAATTCCTGGAAGATCCGCGTCACATTGAGTTTCAGGTGATGGCGGATGCACACGGCCACGCCATCCATTTGGGTGAGCGCGATTGCTCCATGCAACGCCGCCATCAAAAAGTGGTTGAAGAAGCCCCCGCTCCCGGTATCACCGCAGAACAGCGCAAAACCATAGGCGAACGTTGTGCAAAAGCCTGTATTGATATTGGCTACTTGGGCGCGGGTACTTTTGAATTTTTGTATGAAAAAGGCGAATTCTATTTTATTGAAATGAACACCCGCGTTCAGGTCGAACATCCCGTTACGGAAATGATCACAGGGTTTGACATCGTCAAAGAACAACTGCGCATTGCCGCAGGAGAGCCGCTCTCCATCACTCAGGATCAGGTCAGAATTACCGGCCATGCCATTGAGTGCCGCTTAAATGCAGAAGATCCGCGTAACTTTCATGCCCTGTCCCGGCACAATTGATCAGTTTCACATGCCGGGCGGCCCCGGTATCCGCTGTGAGACACACATTTATAACGGCTATAAAGTACCGCAATATTACGACTCCATGATAGGCAAACTGATTGCTCACGGCGACGACCGCAAAAGCGCCATTGCCCGCATGAATACGGCACTCAGTGAACTCATCATAGACGGCATTAAAACCAATATCCCGCTCCAGCAGGACATTATGAATGACAGCGCTTTCGCTATGGGCGAGCAAAATATCCATTATCTGGAAAAGAAATTGGGGATGAGTTAAGGCGGATCATACGCATCAACTTAAGGCAATATCACCACGAAGACACGAAGGACACGAAGAAAAACCAAGGTAAGGAATGAAAATAACTTGAAACCATGATCTAGGTACGAATCGCGTACCTTTTTAATTGTGAATGTGGCATTACTGGATTGAAAATTAGTGATATTCGATGACCCGTACTGGCACCTACCTGCACTTATTCAGGTGGCTTAATCATTAGTCTATGTAATCAGGAGTCTTCATGAGTCATAAATCAAAAGTCCACGAGTTGTTCGGGTTGATGTCAAATGAAGTTTTTGCCTTCATCAAAGAATCCGAGTTAGCGTTTTCCGCATATCGCACATACATTAAAGACCAACTCGAACTAAAAAAGTCTTCGTATCCGCAAGATAACAAGATCGATAATAAAACTGGTCTTGTTGTTATTCGCAACAATTGCTCGTCACCTCCAAGAAGAAAATTGAGCATAGATTTCCAAAAAATTGGCAGCCGTTCATTTTATAAGTGTCGCGGCTAAAATCACATCACCAGTACGCTCAAGTTAGGACGCAGCTTGGATGGGCAGGCTATTGTTGCTCGTTGTTTACAACACCAAATACTGAACTTGCCAGTGTTATGGGCAGAAAAACGTTGCTCTCCTCTTGGCAGGAGAATAAGTCATGTTACAAGAACAAATTATTAATGAAATTAATCATATTCCCAGCGATAAACTTAACGAGCTTTATGATTTAATTCATTATTTTCGCTTAGGTTTATTGTACGAACAACAAGAATTGAACACGAAAAATGCCTATCCATTGCGTGGGGTAAAAATTCGTTATGAGGAACCTTTTGAACCCGTTGCAGTAAATGATTGGGATGCCAGGTAGTGCAAACAGGTTTTTTGCACACCGTTTTCAGTACCCGGAGATAGACTCATCAGTATAGCGAGCAATAGCGAGCAAAAAACGTCCTGATTGGCAAAATGTTTCAGTCGTCGAACAAAGTTCGTCATTCCGGCATGGAATGCCGGAGTCCAGTCCAGTCACAGGGATGTGAAGCTATGTCTGGCAACTCGCCTAAATAAGGCCTAAGCGCGGTATCGGCAAGTTACCATCCATGGCACTGGATACCGGAATCCATGCCGGTATGACGGTGCTGGCTGAGATTCCTCTTTCTAATCAGGAAAAGCTTTGCACCGCCTACTGCTCCAAACTAAAAGGCTTCTATTAATTCTTTAATAGCCTCTATCGCTAACCCATCCTTTTAAACAAATCATCTCACATGGCCTGGCATCAAATTTCCGTTATCACCAATGAAAACACTGCCCCGAAACTGGCTGATTTTTTCAGCCATCTCGGCGCCGTATCCGTCACTTATATGGATGCTGAAGACGAGCCCGTTTACGAACCGGCTATCGGTGAAACCAAAATATGGAGCAACACCCAGGTTATCGCGCTCTATGAACTGGATGCCGATCCTGAGCTTATAAAAAATCGGGTATTGAAACAGTTTAAGGACGATGATTTACAGAACTGGTTGCATGAAGAAGTTGCCGATCAGGAGTGGGAACGCGCCTGGATGGAATATTATAAGCCGATGAAATTTGCCGGCAAACTCTGGGTTTGCCCGACAGATCAGGAACAATTTGAAGCCCGGTACGGTTTGCCTGACTTTGGATCCGGGACTTGCATTTGGCACAGGCACGCACCCGACGACGGCATTATGTCTGGAATGGCTGGCCAGTCATGACTTAAGGGGTAAAACAGTCATCGATTACGGCTGCGGTTCCGGTATACTGGCCGTTGCCGCAATATTGCTGGGGGCTAAAATTGCGTACGCTGTAGATATTGATCCGCAAGCTATAACAGCCACTCAAAGCAATGCCTTAAAAAATAAGGTTCAGGATAAAATTAACTGTTATTTGCCTGAACAATTTGACCCCTTTCAGGCTGATATTGTCTTCGCCAATATTCTGGCTTTACCTTTAATAGAGATGTCGGAACAGATTTGTGCGTTACTGGTTCCGGGTGGGCAACTGGTGTTATCAGGTATCCTGTTCGAACAGGCCGAATCCGTTATCAGCGCGTACCAGAAAAATATTGCTTTTAACCCCTTGGTACAGCAGGAAGACTGGATAAGGCTGGATGGCGTCAAGCATTAATGAACATGCACGAAATAACTTATGTAATAACTTACCTTTGATCTCATTTATTAATTGGGAAATTCAACCAGGAAATGCGATTCCTGATACTCATCCGATTTTTGCAATGGCGTGGCAACAAATAACCTATGAAGTGGGTGCTTTAAAATTAAGGAACGTGCTTGATTACAAGTCCGGTATTGTGGGCAAACGGCTCTATTGTTTGCCCACATCGGATCGGTAAAACCGGTGGGCAAACAAAAAGATATTTACCCACCATGGTTATTGATTTTATTAGGCCATAGCAAACATTTTGGTAATTGCAATACTTAAAGGACTTTCCTTATTACTGACGCACCAGGCCCACATTTGCGCCAGCGTGTTTGTCTCTGCAGCGGTCTGATGAATTTTCAGGAATGTGCTGTAATAGGGAAAATCAGCAAATTCATCAATGAAAGCCCTTTTTCTGCCCGGTTTGAATTTTTTGCCGTAAGGTGGCATCGGTAATCTGGTTTTGCCAGTTGTTGACCTGGGCGTTTTGAACCCAAAGCACATTGACCGAATAGGCCTGCGTTATACCCAACAACGTGTTCTTGACGACCTTTAGCTGTTGCTGATGGAAGGCCGCATCGGTTTTAGCGCCGGCACCGTTGGTGGTGTACAAACCGAGTCGCAAGTTATCAAACTCAGCATTGCTATTGTCAAAGACCTGCAAAAAACCAACCGGGTCGGTTTGGTGGGTAAAGGGATTGACACCGCCTGGCAAATAATTTTTAAACTGCCCTTGAATCTCATCGTATGCAACGCCAAAAAGTGGCGCCATTTGGGTAGCGGCGATGATCTGCCCCTGTTTTTGTTCCAACATATCTGAACCATTAACAAAGGCAATGATATTGCTGACTGTGCCTTGCACTTGAGCAAGCAGACCCGCAACACCGGTATTTTCCAAATTACCGCCATCGGTAAAATCGGTGATTTTATTGGCGGCTGCACCTTGAGAAACCTGGCTAACCTGCCAGTCATTGTATTGCGGTACCAAGTCTTCTTTACTCAAGAATTTTAGTTCTTCATTTAGAGCAGACAGTTTACTGTGTATATCACTAAGAATAGGTTGTATATCATTAAGAACAAGTCCTACTTCATTTTTTACGAAATTTAAAAAATGCGAATGCAGTTGTAAGTTGTTATGTTCCATCATCTTTGCCATCACCTTCCTCATCAGCTCTATCAAGGTTTCGGCATAAAATGCACTTGAACAGGCGGTAATATCAGTCAGTGTGTATGTTCTGGGGAAATCCGCAATCACTTGCTCAGCAGTGGAAGACGCCAGACTAGAGGTAAAAGCAAAAGACTCGACACAGCCGCCACCAACGGTATCTATAGTACAGGGATTGGCGCCGTAAATTCCTGCTGCTACCGCAGAAACCTGGGTTGGAATTTGTATCGGTGCCACCATATTCTTGCCGGGGCAGTCTTTGGCAATAATATTGGTATTGACGATCAGCATCGGGCAAGAAGGCTTTCCCGCAGAATCTGTCCTGGCATACACAAAGGCATTCTGGGGCGGTGCTTTCGCTTTGGAAAAAATATTGCTGGTGGCGTAGGCTTTGGACAGGCTGAAAAATTTGGCATCAGAATATTGCCAGGGTGTTTCATGGGGTTTGAAAATTGAGTTTTTATAGCTGTAAAGGTCAAAATCGGCAAGTACATTTTTGCCTATGATATACGCCCATAGCCATTTTATTGAAGTTCTCAGATGTATTCCCTTGAGAGCAGTGATGGTAATAAAATCGGCAATAATGTTTTTCAACGGATCGATTCTCGAACAGATTGGAAAAATTTTGCGGAATTTTCCCCAGTGCTGACGACCCTATTTTACTGACGTTTAAACCGCCTGGTTTGTCCTGATCATAATAAAGCTGTGACGGACTGTAGCTGTTACCGAGAAACTCGGCATCGGTAAAGTGCTCTGGCCGAAAGGTGTATAAAACCGCCGCCCAACTGCCGCCTGAAACTGAGGAGATATAACGCACCTCATCTAAAAGAGGTTTTCCATTTATAGCTTTTAACGTGTTCAGTCCAATCAGCTGTCCCCAGGCGCAGGTTAATGCACGTGAACCGCCGCCGGAAAAACAGACCGCAATGTTTTTACGTTTAGCATCGGCATGAGTAATAGTGGGATTAGCTACATTGCTGGGATAAATATTGGCTTGATAGTCAGTCATGACGTACTCCTAAATGAATGGATTATTTGGCTACTAACTTAAGACTAGACAGATAGCATCCCCTGAAAGGGATGTAATCGCCCCGTTTTAAATGCGAAGCCGATTATTTTAGGTCATAAAAATTACATTTTTGCTTTTTTTGCTTTCTCCATGAGTGAGTCTAACGTGTCTGGAACTAAACGTTCTGCAAATCCCGCCATAAAAGCCCATACCAGCATCATAGCGTTCTTTGGTTCAAATTGTACGCAGCTAAATAAAGCGCGAACGCCAATGGGTTCGCTACATACAGCTGAATTGGTTTGCAATATCAGATTGGGCAGTAATTCGCCTAATGCGCCTAATAACGTAAAAATTCCAGATACCGCCAATAGATATAAAATTCCCGCAAAGATTGCTCCGCTGAATATTAACGACAAAATATACCAAAGCGACATACTGAGCTTTATGTCCATTGCATCAAGTACGCTATCGGTAAAGCTCGACGGCGCCCCGCTGGCCTTTTCGGTTCTTTGCAGCAAACTCATGCATGAGCCGATCATGCCGGAAAAAATAGTGACCACTGCCAGTGAAAAATGTTGCGGTTTTAAATTTTCGTCCGAAAAATCATAGTTATACAATAGAAATAGTGATCCGGCCATTAGCGCTAAAACAGAAAACAACACACTCAGAATTATTCCCTTGACCTTATAAATGCTCTCTAATCGCAGTAATTTGCAATAACTAAGCCGTTGACTTTGCCGGGTAAGATTAATAATGTCACCGCGAATGGCGTCTTCCAGCTTGTTACCATCAGCTGACGGTAATGTCAGCCTTGCTGGTCTGCTGTTATGGGTGCTTGCTCGTTAAACTCCCTGGTAATCAATACCTTAATTTTTTCTTCGGTTAATTCATCGGCAAGGCTGGAAACATAAGTGCGATAAACGTCGTCACCGACCTGTGAGTGAAACTTTTTCCTTACCGTCCATAATCTTGCCACTAAATCAGCACGCTTTAGCTTGTTAATAATCAACAGCTCAATAGACCAAAGGTAACTGAATGATTCAAACTGGAAACCCTGGATAAAGGCGTCTGGAGAAATGCCTGCCTGAATGAGTATTTCCTCTCGATCAGCTTTATTTAAACAAAGCAAATCCGCATGAATTACGGCGCCAAGTTTGTTCATATCCCTATTCCCATTTGACACGCCAGGCGGTGAAGAAAACATATCAATAAAGAATTTGAAAAATTTATTAGTCATTTGCACTACCTCATTTAACGAAAGACCAGAGAACCCGTTGCTAATAGCGCAAATTTTACTTTGGTCAATTAACAATTGTCACAGAATTACTTACGCGGCAGGGAGGGTGAAGACGTCGGCCAGCATCGTATCATCTCCCGGCTGGCGGTTTTTAGAGGCGGAGTCGTAAACTATTATAATCTGGTGTGCTTCGCTGCCATCAATTGAAAACAAGCTCATGCCTTCGGGGTGGTCTACGCCTTCGCCGTTGGGCACGTCCAACAGTTGTTCCAGTTTGTCAGCGGGAACTATGGATTCCTGTTCAGTTTTGGCGCCGCCGGGCCAGCGGAAAACTGCAACCGGGCCATCAAGAACCATCGTCGGCCCCGCCAAGATAAGCAGATCATCGCCTTGTACACACAGGTCTCTGACGCCGAGTCCTCCTAATTGGAGGAAATGCTTGCGATACGGGCGTCCATGCGGCCCGATGCGCTTCAGTCTTAGCTTAGCAGAATCATCCTTGTCTTCCTCAGGCATCACTTCCAGAATAACCGCCCAACCTCGCAACACCGGCCCGCGCAACCCGATGAACAAACGACCATCTGCGACAGCCAAGCCTTCAATATCGAAGCCATTGTCCTTGCCGGGAATGGCGAGGAATGGTCCCAGATGTTCGTCCTTTCCCAACGCATCCATCAACTCGTTGCCCTTCTTGTCACCATTCAGTTGCGCGGCGGTGCGTTTTTTACCCTTTTCCTTGGCTTTTTTCGCCAACACATAGGTCCCGTCGTTCTCCTCAACCGGAATACGGGCCAGAAGGTAACGGTTGCCGTCCCCTTCCACTTTTGCCAGACGCTTGCTGGATTTGTCAAAACCCTCGTCTGGTTTAGGTTGCTTGCGTTTCAGGCTGTGCGAGCCAATCAGCCAGAGGTAGCCGTCTTCGTAGGCCAGTCCTTCCAAATCCGCCTCCTCCAGATCTTTGGGATTTGCAGTCGGCGGCATAGGCAGCCGCAGGTAATCATTGAGCGAAAACTGTATGTGCTCTCTGCCTTCATGCGTACTTCCTGCCTCGGATAGGGTGAGCCGTTCCAGGCTAATGGTTTCGTCGTTGGCAACCCATAGGGTATGGCCAATCTGCACGACTACGGATAGGCCGTTACTGAGTTTTTTGCCATTGACCAGGCGGTTGAGTTGGGAGTTAAACTCCAGCAGGACGATGTTAGTTGGGTTCATAATCGTGGGACTCCTAAGTGGATGTTGGTTTGAATAGCCCAGCCGGTTTTTAGCATTGTAAGGTGATTGTGCTTACCATTGACCGATTTTGAAGGTGCGCACAGCATTCTCGTAATCGGAACGGGGTTGCAACCCGTTCCGCTCTGTTAGTTAATCCTTAGCCGGATCTCTCAATCTTTCAACTGCAAACACCTTGCCATCGGCTCTAATGAATAGGCCGGAGTTATAAGAGTTATCATCGAAAATAAATTTATCCCTGCCTTTGCCGAAATCTTTAGATACAAAAATGGATTTGCCGTCGGGCGTTGTCTTATCAAAGAAAAAATTCATAACGCCCTGTCCTTTTATCCATTTGACTTCAAAAGCCATTTTGATGGGGACAACAGTACAGGTAGTGTTACCAACTTTATAACGACCCTCAAATTCGGATTGCGAAGCGCTTGTTTTGGAAGAGCCTTGATCAGGTGAGGTCAAAACCGGTAAAGGCTGTATGACGTCACCTTGAGGAAGTTCCTGCGCATAGGATATTCCACAGGTCGCAATGAATAAGAGGGTTTTTATTGGCATAAAATAGAATGAAAATGTCTCTTGCATATGATAGTTTGCGGAAATATGCCAGTAGCAAAGTTTCTTAGGTTATTACAATATAAACTATAGATTGTCAAAATGTTTTTTTGCCAGTGCGGCGATTTCGTTGGCTTTGTCTTTCCCGTTAATACAGCGACGCGCCTTTACGAAATCGGCTTCATGCGTATTGATATAATCGGATATTTTTCGACCGGTGAATGCTCCGGTTTTAAAGCCATGCACCAGCACGAACAAGGCGTTTTCGGGCTCCAATGCCAACGCAGGGTGCTTGAGCAGTTCTTTGCCCAATAGTTTGCCGTACTTTTCATAGTTATAATCCCAGGTGAGCTGGACATATCCTCGTCCATAGTAGGGATAATAATCGGCATGGTGCTTTTTTAGGTAGCTATCAGGATCGTCCAGCCAATAAGCTTCTGTGACCGGTTTGAAAGTATGATTGGTTTCATGATCGGCGGTTGCAAGTACATAAGCGATCTGGGTTTTTAGACCGATACCCTGACGAATACATTCGTTTTTTATGGCGTCGATGGTTCCTTGTTTGCTCGTGAAATTGTGGGCTGGATCGGGTTTTGCATTATCCAGCATTTCATGAAGCTTATTGAGGGAATGAGTATCAATCGAATCTGCTTCGTTTTGCTGGCCTGTGTCGTCCATGAATTCCGCCCACGCTTCACGGGTAATGTGTCCATATTTGCCATCAATATCTCCAGTCGGATAGCCGAGCATAGTCAAAGCGGTTTGTAGCTCGGCAAGTTGAGCGGCATTAAGCGTGCTGATAGGTGTTAATTCATCTTTAGAGATAGTCGTTAGTGCGGTAAGTTGTTTCATAGCTGTTCTCCAAAAGTTTTAAACTGATCGTTCACTTTTAAACAAAGGCGTAATTTGTACAATTGGCTATAAACTCTAGTGTGCAAAAGTTTTTTAACAATAACCATTGATTATTATCGGTCTGTAGCGATAGAAATGTTAAATATTTTTTGAACGATTAATTAGCAATATTAATTCCATAAATTAACTTAATTTTGCTAATCCATTAGGTGATTTCTAGTATACGAATTCGTTATTGTAAGTTGTTATCAATTTGTTATATATTTGTTAGCATCCCTACATAAGTCTAATAACAAAATCTGAGGGATTTCCTATGGAGCAGAGCAAAACTTACGTTTTGGGTCGTTTCGTCTGGACACTACCACTCAGCTTTTGTGTAATGAAAAATCGTGTGCCAAGCTAGCACCTAAGGTATACCGTTTATTACTGTATTTTTTGTTGCACTCGGAACGTTTGATTTCCCATGAGGAATTATTCGATGCGGTATGGGACGGCAGAATTGTCGAGGATTCGGCATTAAGGCTGGCGGTTAATTCCCTGCGTAATGCATTACACGACGAAAGTAAATTGCCTCGCTATCTATCGACTGTTTGCAAACGGGGCTATCGCTTTTTGGCTGAAGTTACCGTTAAAGAGTGTTCAATCGAGTAAGAGACCAGCTTCCTGCATTATCACCGTATGCTCAGATTACCGGGCATGAATACACTCAGGGATTGGCAGCTTCAGGAAGCCTTTCGCAAGCATCAAATGGAGAACGTGCCTGGTTTTTGTGCAGGCGAACAGGGCGTAGGTAAAACGTTTGTCGATACCTTCCTCGCCAAGTTCAAGTTTCGACTCAGTGTTACATACACGTGCGTGCAGATGGCGTGTCACGAACCTTTTCTGCCGTTGTTGGAAGCGCTTGAACGCCGTTGCAGAGAGTCCAAGGGAAGATTGCTCATTGAGCGTCTAAACCATTTAGCTCCTACCTTGCTTTTTCAAATGTTGAATGTGCTGGACTCTGATGAACTTGCCAGGCTTCAGATGAAAGTAGCTCATATCAATACCGGCCATATGTTGCGGGAAGGCGCTTATTTCTTTGAGACACTCAGTGATACTCACCCTTTATACTGATCCTGGATAACGCGCACTGGTGTGACGAATTTACCCTGGATTTGTTGAATTTTTTGATGTTCAGGTGTTCAGCCGCGAAATTATTGATAATCGTCATTCACCGGCCTTGCGTGGAGGGAGCCGGCACTCGGCGAATTGCAGAGATGCGTGCTGAATTATTTCGTCGCGGCGTGTGTCAGGAATTGTTTATGAAGAAGCGACTGAAGATGATTAGAGAATCAAGTAACTCGCAAAAAATAGATCGCTAATGTTCCGGATTTACGACATGACTGAATTGGAAAACTTCAAACTTCTCGGTATTGCACTGGCAATAGGTCTGCTAATCGGCCTGGAGCGTGGCTGGCGTTCCCGTGATCGGGGTGAGGGCATGCGCGTTGCTGGACTGCGTACCTACGGTATGATTAGCTTGTTGGGCGGTTTGTCGGGCATACTGGCTCAACAAGTAGACGCTTTTTTGATAGGGTTTGTTTTTCTGGGGGTGACATCAGTCTTGCTGCTTGCTTATAGTAAAAGTGTCGACAAATTTGGAGATTTCAGTATCACCAGCATCATTGCATCGCTGATTACCTTTACTTTGGGCGCGTTAACTGTTTTCGGTCATATTACGCTTGCTTCAGCAGGTGCCGTGGTGATTACCTCTCTGCTGGGTTTTAAACCCTTGCTCCACGGTTGGCTGAAAAAACTGGAACAGGAAGAATTGTACGCTACGCTGAAATTGTTGCTGATCTCGGTCGTTATGCTCCCGATACTGCCCAACCAGGGCTATGGCCCCTGGGCCGCTTTTAATCCTTATCATATTTGGTTGATGGTGGTACTGATTGCAGGTATTTCTTATTTGGGCTACTTTGCCATCAGGATTGCCGGCAACCAGCATGGCCCGGTCTTGACCGGTGCATTAGGGGGATTGGTCTCTTCGACAGCCGTTACTCTTAATCTGTCCAGGTTATCGATGCAACAGCCAAACATGGAAAACGTGCTGGCGGCCGGCATTTTAACAGCTTGCGCCACCATGTTTGCACGCACCCTTCTGTTAACCTCGGTTATGAATCCAGCATTATTGCGGGTGTTGCTCCCTGCGTTGCTGGTCATGACTATTTTTACCTACTTTGTTGCTTTTTTGTTATGGCGAAACAGGCGAGGGTTCAAAATCATTGACGAAATAACGCTGGAAAACCCTTTCCAATTAGGCATGGCGATAAAGTTTGGTGCATTTTTAGTCCTCATCATGTTGCTATCCAAACTACTAAAAATGTATTTCGGTGATATGGGCACTTATTTTCTAGCCGCGACTTCCGGTCTGGCTGATGTTGATCCCATTACCCTTTCCATGTCGCAAATGAGCAAAGAGGGAATGGATATAAGCGTTGCCGCCAAGGCAATTCTTATTGCAGTATCTGTAAATTCGGGCATCAAAGGCATTTTTTCATGGTTTATTGGCGGCCGGGCCTTGGGATTCAGAGTCGGCGGTACGTTGGTGGGAGCCGTTGTCGCAGGCTTATTGATCACTTATTAGTTAGGTATGCCTTATCTATTTCTCGGTATTGTTTTGCTTCTTACTGGTTGCGCTGTGCAAAAACAGGGGCAAATACCTGCCATTTCAGTTGCGGCCAATATCACACCGTCGTTTGTTATTCCTGACGCTAGAGAGCGAATGCTGTACCTTGCCCGCCAGGAATGGGAATTGTTCGGCCGTCCCGAAATCAATTATGATAGTGAGCCTCCGGCAATCACTTATTCGAGTAACGCAATCCATGCGCATGAAACGTTACCGGCTTTTTTTAGCCGGATATTCATGTATTGGTATACGGCGACAGACTTACCAATAATTGGCTATGAAGGCGAAATCAGACCCTGGTCGGGCGCATTTATTGTTTGGCTGGCTCGAAGTGCAGGGGTGCCGGAAAGCGATTTACCGTCTACCGTTTTGCATTGGGATTATATTCAACATGCGATAGCAGCGGGTTCCGAAAACAGATTTGTAAGTCATGCTATCAATACTTATGCCCCTAGGCCCGGAGACATTATTTGTGCGCCCCGGGGCGCGGCGTTTATCCAGTCAATTCACAGCTATAGTGAACTAAGGCGTGGGGCTTACCACTGTGATTTAGTCGTTGCCAAACGGACTGGCGAACTTGATGTGATTGGCGGCAATGTCCAGGACACGGTCGGTTTAGCGCATATCAAACTGGATGGTGCGGGTAAGGTGCTACCCACAAAAGCCAGGCCATGGTTGTTGGTGATAGAACAGAGAAATTAACTATGCCTTATGAAGTATAATATAAGTTATATCCCTAGCTTATAAGGCACCGCTATGCACGTTACCCTGGTTCATGTTCACGTAAAACCTGCTCACATCGATGATTTTATCGCCGCCACACGGCTCAATCATGAGGCTTCCATCCAGGAGTCCGGCAATTGTCGTTTTGACGTGCTGCAATCACCCGGTAATCCTGGTCATTTTATCCTTTATGAAGCCTATAACTCTGCCGAAGCAGCGGCGGCACACAAACAAACAGCCCACTATTTAGCCTGGCGCGATACGGTGGCCGAGTGGATGGCGGAGCCCCGCCAGGGCGTCTGTTATGAAGGTATCTTTCCGCAAGGGTAAAACATTATGCAATTCTCACCTTTTTCTATTTCGCGTTTACCGCGTATTAATTACGGCAGTGGCCGTATCAACGAAGTTCCTGCACTGGCGGCAGCCTATGGCCGAACAGCCTTGCTGGTGACCGGCAAACAATCTTTCTGCGCTACACCACGCTGGCAGTCTTTCACCCAGTCGCTAGAGACGAAGGGTATGCGCTGGCTACATTTTACCGTCTCGGGCGAACCGTCACCGGCGCTGGTCGATCAGGCGGTGATTCAGTTTCGTGGTGAAACGGTCGACGTGGTTATCGCCATTGGCGGCGGTAGCGTGCTGGATGCTGCCAAAGCGATAGCCGGACTGCTGCCCCACGGCAATTCGGTGATGGATCATCTCGAAGGAGTCGGCAGAAATATCCCTTATCGAGGCCCCAGTACTCCCGTTATCGCCGTTCCCACTACGGCAGGAACCGGCAGCGAGGCGACCAAGAATTCGGTGCTTAGCGTACAAGGCCCAGATGGTTTCAAGAAGTCCTTCCGCGATGAGTGTTTAATCCCCGAATACGCAGTGATCGACCCTGATTTGCTGGCGAGCTGTCCCCGCGAACTGGTGGCAGCCGATGGCATGGATGCGTTCACGCAACTGTTGGAGTCCTACGTTTCGCTCAAAGCCAATCCATTTACTGACGCCCTCGCTTGGAGCGGCATGACCGCTGTGAAGGAAGGTTTTTTTGCCGCTTGGGAAGGAATCGAACCATCGGCCAGCCATGGTCGCGGTGCCATGGCTTACGCTGCCTTGCTCTCCGGTATCACCTTGGCGCAAGTGGGTCTGGGATCGGTGCATGGCTTGGCCTCGCCATTGGGTGCTTACTTTCCCATCCCCCACGGCGTAGTCTGCGGAACCTTGGTGTCTGCGGCCACTGAGGTCAACATTACGGCGATACAAGAGCGCGAACCGGACAACCCGGCCTTGGCCAAATATGCGCAAGTGGGGCGGTTACTGACTGGCCGGAATGAAATTAATGATGCTACGGCTCGTTCGTCGCTAATTACCTTGTTGGCGGAGTGGAGCGAACGGTTGCAACTGCCGCGACTCAATAGCTATGGAATTACCGGAGCAGATTTCCCGCTGATCGTCGCTAATAGCCGCGGCAGTAGTATGCAGACCAATCCAATTGTGCTGACGGATGCCGAGATCAATGGTCATCTTGATGCTGCGCATTTAATTCCGACTGATCGCTTGGCGCAGTTGTTGCCTAAGATCTTTATGTTGTCGAATGGTCTATGCAATCGGATTAGGCATCTTAATTAGTGTCTGAACGAAAAAGCCGGGTTTCAAAAAAACCAGCTAAAAAACATGAGATTTATTTTTCAAAATTTATCCGGCAAAGTTAAAAACGCTCGATTTCCTGAGTTAACAACATGCCCATTAAGAATAATCCTTAATAATTTCAAATTTTAGACACATCTACCCTGTGGATAACCTTTCGGCTTTTCAAAAAAACGTCAGGCCGCTAGTTTTTGTTTTTCAATCAGCAGCCGCTGCCGCTCCTTGTCGCGCTTAATAGTGCCCAGCTTTTGAATATTTCTCGATAATACAGCTAACGCCACATAACGTTCAAAGGCGTCAATACCGTGATCAGGACATTTATCCAGTCCATGCACTTCTAAAGCATTAATCGCCGATTCAACGGCTGAATGTTGCTTTTTCGCTTGCATAAATTCCGGTGCGTATTCGCGTTCCTGATCGGCTTTGGATAACTTGCCTTTTTTGGGTAAAACGACTTGGTCAAGATGGCTTTTCAGTTCTTTTTGATTGTCCGGGCTGTGGAAGCCCTTGTCAAAACTACAGGCATTAAAACTGGGGAATTGTGCTTTAGTCGCTTCAACCATCGGCACGGCAACTTTGTCATCGGTGGTTTTTTGCATCACCTGACTGTGCAGGATAAAGCCATGACTGTCTTCCATGATGCAGACCCGTAGGCCTAACTCGACCGGGACACCGGCTTTGCCTTTACTAATCCATTCGGTATGCGGTTGAAACAAGGAAAAGACTTTTTCGGCATTAGGAATGGTTTCCCCTTGAATAGCACGGCGTCTAATCTGATCAATTTGACGTTCGGCATGCTGGCTAAAAATGTGCAGGTCAGCGAGCAGTATGTCGGGGATTTTATAGTCGTTTTTCAAGACCTGAATACTGGTTTGCGTACGCTCAAGATAAAACCCTGCCAGATCAATGTAGTCCTGATAGGCTTGCTTGATCTCCAGTTCTTTAGCTGCCTTTTTGTCTTCGTTTTTAGAGGTCGAATGTTTGAGTTGTTGCAGCTTGCGATACAGACGTTTGAATTGACGCCGGTTACTGTCGTGATTCCGCCAACCGGGCAAAACATGCTGCGCATGCCATTTAGCACAGACATGGATCAGGGTGCGTATGGCGTCATACAACAAGTTAATATCGGTCGGAAAATGCACGTCCGTTTTTAACACAAAGGAATCGCAACGTCCTCGGATCATGGCATGAATGTCAAGATCAAGTAAGCGATAACCGGCTTGAATGACTTCGACATTGATACGCGCCATAACTTTGGGCGTAAACAGCTTGAGATTGTCTTTCAAGGTTTGCAGGAAGTAACGTTTGTCGGCATCGAAACAGCCAAGACCCAGCATTTCGCGTAGTGTTTTATGCTGATTGGCTAACTCCAGAATGCGATCATAGTCCGCATTCAAGCCTAATCGTAAAGTGCCTAACACCAAAATTGACCATTGATCCATACCTGGACGACCTTTGTTGATAGAGACGACCTTCGCTTCTTCGTTGTCCAGTTTGATAGGTGCGACTTCTTCCAGGATTTTAAACACGGCCTCCCTTAATGGCAGGGTCGTATAAATATGCTGCAAACCCAGCAAGATGACCGGAATGTCGTCACGCGAAGAGACATCGATTTGGATGTCGGCAATACCGATTTGGCCGATGCTCATTTGCGGAGAAAATACATTTCTCATGAAGAGTTTTCCAACGAAGTTTTGGCAGATTGATGCGATGATGAAGGGGTAGATGTCGCCGATCCTGTTTTGGGTAAAATTAAGCTCATTATTATCAATAAGTTATTAAATTAAGCATTTTTTACACCATAAGCGGCTAAGTGAATCTTCAAAAGCTTATTATGTAA
>CAWBLO010000037.1:0-87671 GCA_963789475.1 uncultured Gammaproteobacteria bacterium
TTGTTTTTTTGTTGTAATGGTATAGTTTTTTTAAAGTTTAAATGACAGTGCGTTTTTACCTACGAATGGCTGTCAGCGGCTCACAACTGTTATCGGCTCCCAATAACTGAACGTCCGGTTCACCTACGAAAAGCTGCCAGTCGATTCTAATGAACCTGTATCCACTCGTGGAGATGAACGGTGCAGATTTTCAGTCGACGGGCTTAATCAGCCTTCCATTATAGTCATCAAGATTTGAATTTGCCTATGAAGTAAGATGCCGAGTTTTGAAAGATATTGAATTGACCTCCAAGTGATAAATCTTACGTCCTTATTTCTTCGGTGTTAGCCTAAGCACTCTACCCTCGGGTTCATCGGTTAAAATCCAGATTGAACCATCAGGGGCATTGATAATATTACGAAAACGGGTTTTGAGTCGGTTAAAAATGTCTCCTGCCTCAAGACTTTTCCTGCTTTCAATTCCACTCGCCGCAATTGCTCCCCCGCAAGTGCTGATATCAACAAATCGCCTTTCCAATCCTTGAATAAATCCTTATCATAAAAAGTCATGCCCGATGGTGCGATTGAGGGCACCCAATATAAGAGCGGCTGTTCCATGCCAGCCATCGCCACTTTGTTAGAATCGGCAGGCCGGTATAATCCACGCCATAAGTTATTTTCGGCCAACCATAATTTTTGCCACCTACAAGGACATTGATTTCATCACCACCTTTGGGGCCATGTTCATGCTCATAGATGGTGTTTGTGGCTTTATCAAAAGCAAGCCCTTGGGGGTTGCGATTACCATAAGTGAAGATTCCCATGTGCCTCTTTGAACTTTTGGCATATGGCATGGCGAACTGGTCTCCGATACGAGTGCCATCGTCTCTTAAATGCATAATCTTACCCAAATCACTCATAAGATTTTGCGCCTCTTCTTTATAATCAAAGCCTTCGCCCAAAGATAAGAGGAGCGTTTTATCGGGCAGAAATAAAATGCGCGCACCAAAATGATTAGTACCCTTTTTATGGGGATTCGTTTCAAAAATTTGCGTGACTTCGCTTAAGGTTTCGCCATCAAATTTTGCGCGGATTAATGTTGTGGCATTGTCTTTTTCTGTACCCTTGGCAAAGCTAAGATAAACATATTGATTGGTCGCAAAATCGGGGTGCAAAGCCACATCAAATAAGCCCGCCTGACCTTCATAAAGGACTTTTGGCACACCAGAAATTGGCACAGATAATTTGCCGTCTTTAAGTAGGCGCAAGCGCCCCGCTTTTTCCGTCACCAGCGCCGAACCGTCAGGCAAAAAGGCGATGCCCCAAGGAAACTCAAGCCCCGTTGCCAATGTTTCAATATTAAGTTTGGTTTGGGTTGGTGGCGCAGTATCAGAGCGCGGGCATCCGCTTCCTTTTGGGTGCAAGCGGAAATGGCGATTAATGTTGGAAGCAGATAGCGGGCAATTTTCATATGATTGATGTTGTGATTTTTTTGGAGGCTCTTTTTTTTAACCAAGCTTAAGTTTAATGCCTTGCATTGGTTTTGTCGCAAATATTCATAAAGTGCAAAGCCACTCTTATATGTGAGCACTGTTATCCCGCTAAAGTCATAAACTGCATTTAACAGGGTAAGTTCTCCTCATCTTGGCCGTGAGTCGCCTGTCATCACTGCATCAAGATCAACGACAGCTATCTGGAAACGCTTGCATCAGCACCCGACCCACAGCGGACATCGGATCCCAATAACTTAACGTCCGGTTCCCCACGGAAAGCAGACAGTCGTTATGTAATCTGAGCCATTTGCGCTATTCTGTAAGCATTGATATTCATGGCCTGTATCGCCCCATAAAATTCGTTTACCCCAGATTTCGACGGTAGAATGTGTATTTGAGAGGGTGAGCTTTAATAAAACTTATGTTTTCATAAATTTTCACCCCAGAATAAAAGTTAATTTTTACAATGTATTAGAATAACTAGATTAATTGTGAAAAATATATTTGCTTATAAATCCATGTGATATTTCACAGCGCAAATGACTCATAACTTATTTCCATTGACCTTATAACGCTACAGTTTTTATGAGCGTCATACATGGGGCCTGGATTCCAGACAACACAAAAGGCTTCATTCAATCCGGAAATTTTTACCTATGAGTCATCTGGGAATAACCAGTCATTTTAAATGGATTATTAATGTCATTGAAATCATTAGATAAATTTCTCTCCTTAATGACGGAAGATTTTAGTATTCAACGAGGCCATGCTTTGCCTTTTGGAGCCACCGTTGAGCGTGGTGGCATTAATTTTTCAATATATGCGCGTAATGCCACGGAAGTTCTTCTGGTGTTTTTTCTCCCTGGTGAGGAAGACGAGATAGTGGCTTTCCCACTGGATAAGAAAATTAATCGCACAGGTGATATATGGCATGTGTTTGTTGCCGGTTTGAATCCAGGTATCGAATACGCCTATAAGATTAACGGCCCGCGAACCCTTCCGCATCGATACAATGACACGCTTTTATTGGCTGATCCTTATGCTATTGCTTTAAACGGGCGGTCTATCTGGGCAAACCCGAAACACCCCAATACGCCATTTCGTCGCGCTATTTTAGTCGACAAAGAATACGATTGGGAATTTGATCAACCCATTAATCGGCCCCTTGCGGATTCAATTATCTATGAATTACATGTACGCAGCTTTACCCAGGATAGTTCTTCAAAAGTAAATAATCCAGGTACTTTTCGTGGCTTAATCGAGAAAATACCTTATTTGGTTGAATTGGGCATCACCGCTGTAGAGTTGTTGCCGATCACTGAATTCGATGAGTTGGATAATGACCGTACTAATCCAGATACCGGTTCAGCGCTTCGCAATTTATGGGGTTATCATCCATTATCCTTTTTTGCCATTAAATCAGGCTATGCAGCAGATGAATTACCGGGTAGTGAAATCAAGGAATTTAAAGACATGGTCAAAGCCCTGCATACAGCCGGCATTGAAGTCATACTCGATGTCGTCTACAACCACAGTGGCGAAGGCGATCACAGAGGGCCTACATATTCTTTAAAAGGTATCGATAACAGTACTTACTACATGCTTTCCAAAGATGGTAGTTACATGAATTTTTCGGGTTGCGGTAATACCATAAACTGTAATCAGCCTTATGTACGGAACTTTATTATGGATAGTTTACGTTACTGGGTTATGGAAATGCACGTCGATGGTTTTCGTTTTGATTTGGCCTCCATACTGGGCCGTGATCAACAGGGTAAAGTATTGGATAGTCCGCCATTATTGGAACAAATTGCTGGTGACCCCGTTCTTGCCAGTACTAAATTAATTGCGGAGGCTTGGGATGCAGCGGGATTATACCAGGTTGGAAGTTTTCCAAACTGGGGTAGATGGGCGGAATGGAATGGTCATTTTCGTGATGATGTCAGGCGGTTTGTCAAGGGTGAGCCGGGTATGGTAGGAAGGCTAGCTAGCCGCCTCGCAGGAAGTTCCGATCTCTACCAATTTGGGAGGGATCCCGGCCACGGCGTCAATTTTGTTACCAGTCACGATGGCTTCACATTACACGACTTGGTAAGCTATAACGAAAAACATAATTTGGCAAATGGTGAAAACAATTGCGATGGGGACAATAATAATCTCAGTTGGAATTGTGGTGCGGAAGGAGAAACAGATGACCCTTTTTTTAACAATTTGCGTGAACGACAAATACGTAATTTAGCCACGTTATTATTAATGTCGCGCGGTGTACCTATGATTTTAGCCGGAGATGAAATAGGCAGGACGCAACGGGGCAATAACAATTCATACTGTCAAGACAATGAGATCAGTTGGTTAAACTGGCAGGGCTTGAGTGATAATAAAAGCTTATACCGGTTTTTTCGATTGTTAATTGCTTTTAGAAAATCCCATGAGTTATTAAGGCACGACAGTTTCACTATTAAAGAAGGTTTTGGTCTACAAATCGATTGGCATGGTCACCAACTTGGGCAACCGGACTGGAGTTTTGAATCGCGCAGCATAGCGGCGCATATGTTTGGCCGTAATACTAAAGGCGTTTCTCCCGATATATATCTCATGGTCAACGCACATTGGGAAACCGGAACATTTCAACTCCCCAACCTTAATAATCAAAAATGGTATCGATTTATCGACACCAGTTTGCAGGGAGAGCAAACTATTTTGGATGACGAAAATTTACAAGTTTTAGGCAATCAGGATCATTACCTGATTGGAGCCAGAACAGTGGTCGTGTTGATAGGCCGTTAAAGTTATGATTAAAATCTGTAATGAGTTTGCTTGCCGAACATCAGAATTAACTTATGTGAATGCTATAAGTATGGGCGAAATCGAAATCCGTGAATTAGTTTCAAGCCGGCTTATGGCGACTAAAGCGTGTATTGGAACCCGCTAGGCTATTACTTGTTTTAATTGATAATAAAATCAGCCGTCAGCTTACGCACATATTGCAGACGTTGGTTGATGGTAACCGTCGGGCCGCAGTTGGCCGAAAGCGCGCATTCATTAATTGAAGTTGTAATTCCAAACCCTACCAGCAGGCTTACCCGATTTCCACTAGGCTCGCGGCATAATCTTCCGGCGCCTCAAAGCCTAACAGCGTGATACACGTCGCCGCCAGATTTGCAATGCCCGCCTCCGGCACATCTGCCAAACGGGCCTTGGCTGCACCTGACGGATCGTAAACAATCCCGGGTACGGGATTCAACGAATGAGCCGTTTTCGGCTTACACCTGCCTTGCTCATCCAGCACCAGCGCACCAGTCTTATTATCCAGCTCGCACATGTCATCCGCATTGCCATGATCGGCGGAGCAAACCATAATGCCATTGGTCTTCTTCAGCGCGTCCATAATCTTGCCCACACTTTCATCTACGGCTTCGACGGCAAATTTTACCGCGCTTACCACGCCTGTATGGCCCACCATGTCGCCATTCGGGAAATTCAGGCGGATAAACTTATATTCCCCGCTCTCAATCGCCTGCACCACAGCATCGGTAATTTCATCCGCTTTCATTCGTGGCGCATCCTCGAACGGGCATACATCCGACGGAATCTCTTTCCAGGTCTCCGTCGGAAACTTACCCGAATTATTGCCGTTGAAGAAATAGGTGACGTGGCCAAATTTCTGCGTTTCCGAAATAGCCAACTGTTTTACACCGGCATTCGAGAGATATTCGCTCATCGTGGATCGATCGCCGGTGGCGTCACCAGATAACGCGCAGGCACCCCAAGGTCGCCGTCATACTGCATCATGCCCGCATACAGCACATCGGGTTTCGGGCCGCGGCATTTTAGACTCAATAGTAAAACATGATACTCAAATTTAGAACAAACAAAGAAAACATCTAGGTTCTGAGGTGTCAAACATTTACTCCGGTCTAACCGATTCCCTGATGATCTCCGCCAGACGTCTTACTCCGGGACCTGCAAAATCTGGATTGGCTAGAATCAGATAGAGCGGCACCTCGCGCGCACCACCTTCCCGCAAGGGTAGTGGTCGAAGTGTCCCTGCCCGCAACTCCTCTCGGATGTGCTCTTCTGGTAGCCAGGCAAATCCATAGCCCATACAGACTGCCTGAATTGATGTGGCGACCTGACTCACCGTCCAACGCTGATCTACCTCAACAGTCGCAGTGCGCCGGTCACGTTTGGCTCCTGAATCCCGCACTACCACATGGCGATGGGCGCGTAGATCCCGATAACTTAATTCTCGGTCATAATGATGTAAAGGATGATCGGCATGAGCCACAGCACGCAAGCTTATTCGCATCAAGGGATCACCTAGAAATCCGGGTGGTAATTGTGGAGAAATCACCAAGTCAGCCTCGCCCTTTAGCAACGCATCCGAAGTTCCGCCGAGTACCGATTCAATGAGTTCGAGCCGCGTACCAGGGCTTTCCTGACTAAAACGCTCCAGGCAAGTTAATAACAGGCGGGAAGGAAAGAGAATTTCAGCGGCAATATGTATTTCCACCTCCCAGCCAGCCGACAGCGTGTGAGCTGCTTGCTCCAGATCGTTGGCTTCGCCGACTAACGCCAATGCACGTCGATAGAGCATCTGCCCGGTTGGCGTGAGAATCGCCTTACGTCCTTGGATCTCGAACGCTTTCACGCCCAGTAAGGACTCTATTTTTTGTACTGCATAAGTGACGGCAGATTGGCTCTTGTGCAGTAATTCTGCCGCCTGAGCGTAACCGCCCGCATCCACGACTGCGAGCAAGGTGCGCCATTGCTCAAGGGTAATATGAGGCACCATCTAAACCTATCTAATTTTTGGATCATTAATAATGAATTATTATACTTTTTTATCGTTTCAATAAGAAGTCTAATAGCTTCACTTTCAATGATATAGAGAGCTACCATGAAACCCAAACTACAACTTAACTCAAGGAACCTTACCATGAAACGCATTACCTTTTTGATCCTGGCAGCAGCTATTTCAACCCCAGTCCTTGCAGCGCCGGAAACTTATGTCATCGACAATACCCATACCTATCCACGGTTTTCCTACAGCCACTTTGGTTTCTCGACGCAGTTAAGCCGCTTCGACAAGACCTCCGGTAACATCGTCATTGATCGCGAGGCGAAAATAGGTTCTGTCAGCGTCACCATTGACACCACTTCGGTCGATACCGGTTACCCTTTGTTCAACGAACATATACAGGGTGCCGACTTTCTGGATACCGCTAAGTACCCAACCGCTAACTTCACCTCCAGCAAAGTCAATTTCGAGGGTGATAAGGTGTCGTCAGTCGATGGCACGCTCACGCTAAAAGGCATCAGCAAGCCAGTGACACTGACGCTTACCTCTTTCCAGTGCATGCCACATCCGATGCTGAAAAAGGATGCTTGCGGAGCCAATGCGACAGCCGTTGTTAAGCGCACTGACTTCAACATGGGCAAATATGCACCCAACGTGGGTGACGATGTGACGCTGACTATCTCGGTTGAAGCGGTCAAAAAATAACGTTTCGGTCAAAACCTAACCTTAACGTTATTTCGTTCCAGAACAGGACGGTAACTGATCCTTCAGCTACCCGCTCTTGATGGCAACAATAAAGAAGCAAACTCATTGCGTTTAAATTTTCCAGGAGAAAAACATGACTAAAATCGCGGTAGTCTTTCATAGTGGTTACGGCCATACCGTTAAACAAGCCGAAGCAGTAGCACAAGGCGCTAATGCTGAATTAGTAGCAATTGATGCAGAGGGCAATATTACCGAAGCACAATGGGCTACCTTGAACGAAGCCGACGCTATCATCTTCGGTTCCCCAACCTATATGGGAACAGTCAGCTGGCAATTTAAGAAATTCGCCGATGCTTCCTCTAAGCCTTGGTTTAGCCAGCAATGGAAAGATAAAGTATTTGGCGGGTTCACTAATTCCGCCACCATGAACGGCGATAAGCATTCCACACTGCATTACTTCTTTACTCTGGCTATGCAACATTCAGGCGTTTGGGTTGGAACAGGTCTGATGCCATCTAATACCAAAGCGGCTCAGCGTGATGATGTGAACTACGTGGGTTCTTTTGCGGGTGCCATGATGCAAACCCCATCCGATGCTAGCCCAGACGAAGTCAATGTAGGCGATTTGGAAACAGCTAGATTGTATGGTGCGCGTGTTGCAGAAGTTGCAGGCAAATTTAAAGGTAACTGATTAGGGGGGTATTACTATGTTGAAACTCAGAAAATCCGCAGAACGTGGTTATGCCGATCATGGCTGGCTCAAAAGCTACCATTCGTTTTCATTTGCCGATTACTATGATCCAAATCATATGGGGTGGGGTAATTTGCGGGTGATTAATGAAGACCGTATTGAGCCAGATACTGGCTTTGGTAAACACAGTCACCGCAATATGGAAATTATTAGCTACGTGCTCTCCGGTGAGCTTGCCCATCAAGACAGCCTGGGCAATATCAAAGCGATTCCACCTGGCGATGTGCAGCGCATGAGTGCCGGTAGCGGCGTAACGCACAGTGAGTTTAATCATGCCGAAGGCCGTACAACTCATTTTTTGCAGATTTGGATTGAACCCAATGTGCAAGGCCTTCGGCCAAGTTACGAACAAAAGACGATTCCAGCAGTAGAGAAACAGGGAGCCTTACGCTTAGTAGCATCGCCCACTGGAGAGCAAGGCTCTGTAGTCATTCATGCCGATGCCAAACTCTATGCGGGATTATTTGATGGCAATGAAACGACCGTTTTGATGTTGAACCCATGCCGAAAGGCTTATGTTCACCTAATCTGTGGAGAACTTAAGGTGAATGGTCAAAAAATCAGTACGGGCGATGCGCTATTGCTAGAGCAAGAAAGCCAAATCCAGATTACAGATGCCAAGAAGGCAGAAATATTGGTATTTGATTTGGCGCCTTAACTGTTCCGAAAGGCTTAACTCCGGATTTCACGTACCGGTCCTTAACCAAAGTTTATAGGTGTTGAGTTCAACATGAACAACGAATCAAATAATCGACGAAGTTCTGTTTTGTACCTTTCTCATGGAGGAGGCCCGCTGCCCCTGCTGGGCGATAAAGGCCACCAAAACATGATAGATTTTATTAGAACGGTTACGCCAACGCTTATAAAACCGTCTGCAATTTTAGTCATTAGCGCACATTGGGAAGAAAATAAGCCGACTATTACCAGCGGGGTGTTTCCTTCACTGATCTATGATTATTATGGCTTTCCTAAAGAAGCCTATGAAATTGAGTATCCTGTATCGGGTGCGCCTAAGCTAGCGAACAAGATTTTTAATCTATTAGGCAGTGCTGGCATTGACGCCCAGTTTGATGATCAGCGAGGGTTTGACCACGGTTTATTTGTGCCGTTAAAGCTGATGTATCCGGATGCAAACATTCCCTGTGTTCAATTGTCTCTGGTCAATAACTTGCAGTCCGAACAGCATATCCGAATTGGTAAAGCCTTGGCTGATTTGAGAAAAGATAACGTACTTGTGATTGGGTCCGGTTTTTCATTTCATAATCTTAAAGCGTTTTTTGCGCCATCGACACAACAATCCCAGGCCATGAATCAGGCCTTCGAGCATTGGCTGATTGACACCTGTTCTAATAGACAGATTACTGAAGAGGAGCGGGAGCACAGGTTGATTAATTGGGAGAGCGCCCCTGCCGCAAGATACTGCCATCCCAGAGAAGAGCACTTGTTGCCGCTACATGTTTGCTATGGCGTCGCCAGCACAGCAGCAAAAAGAGTATTCGAATTTGAAATCATGGGGAAAATGGCGAGTGCTTATAGTTGGTAAAACGATTTTATTCAAAACTAACTATAAAAAATCATTTTGGAGAAGATGCTATTAAACAAATGGTGCAGATGCGCCACCTTACTACGATCCGCAGCAAACCTTGTTTATGCATCAGGCGAGCAGAGCCGAGGAGATTTTAATACGGATAGCGAAGCGTTTGGCCAGCGTCTTCCATAGTGAACATGGGATGCCGTGCGATGATATTTTTTATACTTAGGTTCTGCAAGTTGCCGAGAAAGAAAAATTATTACCGAGACGTAGCCATTTAGGTAGATTGGGATGCATTACGCAGCTTCCTAATACCTAGCATTAACTCGCAATTCATATTTGGGTTGCAACTCTTGCTGAAATGCGCCCAAGTAAGGGGGTATAAAAATGTAAAAACCATTCTAAATGCAGGCATGATGAAACGATGGCTGTAATTTTTCCAGTGACGGGTAATATGGTAAATGTCTTTTATGGGTATGGGACTGCCAATTACTGGCGGCCTCTGAATGACAGCTTTCAAGGATTTACCAGCCGTTCAGTGGAAACTGGCGACTGTCCCTAAACGATCGAACTTTGTCATTCAAAGGCTGTTATGCTTTTAACATATTCACCCAGCTGCACAACCATAGTTTAATAAATGAAGGGCGATAACTCCGCGCTTTAACATGTTTTAGAACAGGCGAACGATCTCAAGTGTTGTACAATAACTTGTGTGAAAAGTTCATGGTGAATATTTTCGTGAGGAAGAAAGGACGAGTACCGCCTAGTCTATTCGCCTGGTTCAGACAGATTTTAATGACGCATACCCAAAGGAGGTTTTATGCGAATCAATCCAATAACTCGCTGGGTTGGTATGAGTGTGGCACTGGCTATTTTTGCCTCTGGCCCTGCCCAGGCTGAAAATTTTGAACGTGGACAGGAGCTGTACGAGAACCAGTGTGGGGAATGCCACAACAAATTGGTTCCCCTCAATAAAAACGACAAGATCAAGACATTGAGCAAGTTGAGAGAACGGATCGCGAGTTGGGCCGCACATACCGGAGCAGAATGGGGAGACAGCGAGCTTGATGATGTCTCGTATTACCTCAATAAGTCCTTCTACCATTTCACAGACAAAAAACTTTGATGAGTGTAAGCCTTATACTCAAACATCATGGATCAGCGATTCAAGTAGGCATTCAGAGGGTTGCAGTCGGAACTTGTTTAATGACGACAGTACGGTAGGCGCGGATTACGGTGCGCACAAAGGCGAAAACGCAAGCTAAGGAATTAAACAACCCAATTAGGTGCGCCCCTTAACGTACGATTTTTCTGTTCCGTGAGTAGACCCCTCATACGGGCTGTTACCTCCGTTACTCGCTATTACCAACCTGCATCCGCTTTTTTCAATACATAAGCCGCTACATTTTCAATATCGGCTGCATTGATAGTACCTAGTTTGCCAAAAGCTGGCATAGGCGGTTTGCCATTGGTGACTAGCTCAATAATTGCTGCGGCTGAGTTCATTTTGTTGGTTTCTAAATCCTCTTTGCTTAAAGACTTGCCAGCTGCCATGGCATTTTTTCCACCTGAATGACAGGCCGTGCAATTTTCGGTAAATATTTTTTTCCCTTTCTCTGTATCTGCTGCCATGGTAGAACTTGCAAAGCTGATAACTGTTAAGGCTACTACTGAGATAATTGTTTTCATTTATTTGTACTCGTTAAAAAAGTTTCATTAAAAAAGCTCGTAGATACCATCTTACGAGTTAACCCATGATTCATTTACTACCATTGAGACACGCCTGGTTACCAAAAACTAAAAAGACGTTAGCTCATCAAAATCGTTTTTTTATTTACTCACAAAAATAAATTTGCGATGACTACTTTACTTGCTTGCATCAGTGACACATTTCTTGGTGAAGCTATTCTTCGCTGCACCCTTCAACTTCTTCTCAGCCGCTTTTGCATCGCAATCCACTTTGGCAGCATTTACCTTGGCATCTTTTTCACATTTTTTGATAAAGCTATTTTTAGCTGCGCCGGCCAATTTCTTCTCGGCAGCCTTGGTATCACAACTTACTTCGGCCGCATAAGTTGTCTGGCTTGCCAAAAATAAAACCACCAGCGCAAAAACGATCTTTTTCATATTGTTCTCCCCCTAAATAATGAATGGAATTATCATTCTATCCTAACTTGCCTGAGTACGCATAAAGTCAGCAAGCGCCCCACAAGAGCCACAGAAGCCAGATTTACGAATGGCTGCATAGCCAATACAAACAGACAGTCGTTCTAGCGAATCAACTGGCACTCCCGGCCATCAACGGACCACCTTCACGATCATCATTACTAACATTTATAAACTTAGTATAAGTTTACTCAAACCCACCTCCGTAACCATGAACATTTAGAATTGTAGCTTAGTCACTATCCCCTCAGAAGGGCTTATTCTTTGCGTTAAAATACATATCAAAAAAATTATTTTAAAAATTGGAAAGGTTAAAACGCGTTAAAGCCTATTAAGTTGGCTACTCGACGCTGAAAAGTGTTCAGTCTTTTCGCAACTGATCCCGGATAGGCAGTTGGCGGATGCGTTGGCCTGTTGCAGCAAAAATCGCGTTGCACAATGCCGGCGCGATGGGCGGGACGCCCGGTTCGCCCACTCCGCCAAGCGGCGTATCAAAGCCGGTTGTGGGCAGCAGATGAACCCGGATTTCGCGGGGCGCGTCATCCATGCGGGTAAGCTGGTAGGCATGGAAGTTATCCTGCATCACCGCGCCTTCCTTGAAGCTGATTTCGCCCAGGGTGGCGAGACTGACACCCATGATACAGGCACCTTCGATCTGCGAGCGGATGCGCTCGGGATTGACCTGTGGGCCGCAATCCACGGCCACATCAATGCGGGGTATACTCAGTGCGCCGTTCTCGTCGACGGCTACTTCCACCACAACCGCAATGTAAGTGACGAAGCTATAATGAGCAGCCATGCCTAATCCCCGCCCCTTGGGCAGCTTTCGTCCCCAGCCCGCCTCGCGCGCGGCGGTTTCGATCACACCGCGCAGACGTCCGGTGTCCAGGGGATATACCTCGGGTGATTCACCCTGATTCCAGGTATCGCTAAGAGTGCGCGGATCAATACGCCGTGGCGGGCCGATCAGGTCAAGCAGGAAATCCTTGGGATCGCGTCCTGCCGCAGCAGCCAATTCGGCTACGAATGACTGGATGGCGAAGGCATGTGGAATGTTGGACACCGAACGAAACCAACCAATGCGGGTATGCGCTGCTGCTTCCGGATTTTCGATTCGCAGGTTGGGAATGGCAAAGGGCACATTGATGACGCCCATACCCAGTTCTGCCGGCATTTGGTGCTTGCTGTCGGGACCGAAAGTGGACGAGATGGTCGGTGCTACCGTTCTGTGCAGCCAGGCCACCGGTTTACCCTGGGCATCCAGACCGGCTTCCAGTCGCTCGACTGAAACCGTATGGAAATAAGAATGCTGCAGGTCGTCCTCACGGGTCCAGGTCACCTTGACCGGCTTGCCGCTCATCGCCTGCGACAATAGCGCAGCTTCGATGACGTAGTCGGGTTTGGATTTGCGTCCGAAACCGCCACCCAACAGCGTGACATGCACCGTGACCTTGTCTTCCGGCAGCTTGAGCCATTTGGCTACGTATTCCCGAGATGCCTGTGGAGCCTGCGTGCAAGCCCATATTTCGCATTTTCCCTTGATGATGCGGGCTGTCGCCGCTGGTGGTTCCATGGGGGCCTGAGCGAGATGCGGCGCGTAATATTCAGCTTCCACTCGTTTGGCCGCACTTTTTAACGCAGAATCGATGTTCCCGTTGTTGCGGACCACTTTGCCCGGTTTGCGCGCGGCGGCTTCGAGTTCGGCCTTGTACGCGATGGAATCATAGGTACCATTTGGCCCCTTTTCCCATTCGATCTTGAGCGCCTTGCGCCCCTGGATAGCTGCCCAGGTATTGCTGGCAATCACGGCGATGCCCCCGAGTGGGTTGAAGTCAGCGGGCGGAGGACTACTTTTCAGCTCAATAACTTTTAACACGCCCGGCACCTTGAGAGCATCCTTGGCATCGTAACTCAAGACCTTACCGCCGAATACGGGTGGGCGCGCTATCACGGCGTAAAGCATGTCTTTGAGACGGACGTCGATGCCGTACTGTGCCCGGCCAGTGACCATGTCCTGCCCGTCGTAAATCCCGACCTGGCCCTTGCCGATGTAACGGAAATCCGCCTGATTCTTCAGCCGCAAGGTTTCGCGAGCAGGCACCGGCAATTTTGCGGCGGCTTCGGCCAGTTGACCGTAGCCGAGTGTTCTGCCGGTGGCGGGATGGAGGACATGATCTTGCTCGGCTCGGACTTCCTGGACCGGTACCCGCCATTGCGCCGCTGCCGCCGATTCCAGCATGGTGCGGGCCGCCGCGCCGACCCTGCGCATGGGCAAAAAGAAGTGGCGCATACTGCGGGAACCATCAGTATCCTGGTTGCCGTAACGTAGTTCGTCGCCGGGCGCCTGCTCGACACGTACCTTCTGCCAGTCGGTTTCGAGTTCGTCGGCTACCACCATGGGCAGACTGGTGCGAACGCCTTGTCCCATTTCCGAACGGTGGCAAACGATGGTCACTGTGCCGTCGGCCGCTATCGCGACGAACACCAGAGGGTTGTCTACCCAACCGTGCGGCATGGCATCGGCGCCATACTTGTCTTTTTGTGAGGGCGCAGCGGTTTCGTCCGCCCTAATCAATGCAGGAAATCCGGCTGCCAGTACAAATCCGGTCAGCGCCAGATCCTTGAGAAAAGCGCGCCGGCTAATGTTGGCGATACAAAGGCTGTCGTCGTCTGCGTTCCACATATCAGCACTCAATTCAGGGCGATCCGGTAGCTTTTTCATGATTTGATTTCCTTTGTCCCGGCGACCTGCTTGATGGCGGCGCGTATGCGGGGATAAGTACCGCACCGGCAAATATTCCCGCTCATTGCCTTGTCGATATCGGCATCGGTGGGCTTGGGGTTGTGTTTGAGTAAAGCCGTGGCGGCCATTACCTGACCGGACTGGCAATAGCCGCATTGCGGTACACCCAGTGATAGCCACGCTTCCTGGACCTTCTTCCCCGTTTCGTCCTGGTTGATGGCTTCGATAGTAACGATTTGCTTGCCTACGGCGGCCGAGACAGGCGTCACACAGGAACGGGTAGGTTCGCCATCGAGATGTACCGTGCAGGCACCGCACAAAGCCATGCCGCAGCCGAATTTGGTTCCGGTTAGCCCCAGGTAGTCGCGCAAGGCCCAAAGGAGGGGAGTATCGGCAGGTAAGTCGATCTGACGGGATTTGCCGTTGATAGTAAGTGTGGTCATTTGATGTTTCTCCCTCCAAAAGCTGGAGTAAAAGACTGCCCTAGTGCAGTGGTCTTGGTCAAAATCTTACTCTGGTTCCATTGGTCAGTAAAGGCGCCTGAGCAGAGGTTCGCGACAGGATTTAAATCGGCTACTTCAATATTAGGTTGCCGGCAGCCCCTTGCTCAATGGATCGCCGCAGCCGCCTCGCCTCACCAGCACCATTTCGCTGACAATGGACAGAGCTATCTCTTCCGGCAGCTTTGCTCCTAGGTCCAGGCCAGCGGGAGCGCGCACTTTGGCGAGGCTGGACTTGGGGAAACCTTCCTGTTCCAATCGCTTCAATACCAGTTTCGCCCGCTTGCGGCTGGAGACCAGCGCGATATACAAGGCTTCGGATTGCAGGGCACGCGTCAGGGAGTCGTAGTCTCCCTTATGATGGGTGGCTATGACCACGAAATCGCCTGACTGCGGCTGCAATTGTTGATAACGGCAATCGTCGCTGATGACACTGCGGGCTGTGAGAAAGCGTTCTACTTTGGCCTGCGGGTCATTGACGATCACGTCGAATCCTAAGCGGCAGGCGAATTCACAAAGACTTTCCACGATGCGCCCAAGGCCCATTAGCCAGAGCACCGGATTTGGCAAGATCGGTTCGATATACACCCGCATGCTGCCGCCGCACGGCATACCCGCGCCGAAAACTTCATCGTTCAAGTCTATTTCAATCACGCGAGGTTCTCCGGTTTCAAGACATTTTAGTGCCGCCTCGGACACCATGGACTGCGCACAGCCGCCGCCGACCCAGCCGGCGATGACCTTACCCGACAGGTCTATCAGCGCCTTAGCTGCTGGTTTAGCCGAGGATGAACCGAGTATTTCTACTACCGTGGCTAGAACATAGGGATGGCGCGCTTTACGCAGTTCGAGCTGGTGGTCGAGAATGTCCCGGATCATGATGGTTTTCAAATTTTGTTTAGGGGGTTCAAATCTTCGGGCCTGTCGATGTCCCGAAGCACGCCCGAATCATCGCAGTCAATGAGGTGGAGGTGTTCAAGATGGGCCTGAATCACCGCTTTCGCGCCCTCATCGCCGCTCAATGCATGCCAGTTCCGGACGCTAAAACGTGTGAAAAGCCTACCGGGTGCCCACGTCGGCCTTGCCAGCGGGGTGCGGCGATAGTCGCGCCCATGCGAAGCGCATCAGCTACCTTAATTATTGTCGTGGGCGCTATCCAAGGCATGTCCGCCAGGGCGATTAGCCAGCCAGCGGCTTCGGGACTTGCGCGGACACCGAAAACAAGACTCGCGCTCATGCCCTGTTCGGCATCGGCGCAGACCTGAACCTCAGCGCCTTCTGCCTGCAAAAGGGCGGCGATCCGCTCGCTGCCGGGCCGGACCACCGCCAACACACAATCCGTGCCGGCCAATAGGTTGCGGCATGCTCGCACTGCCACCAAGTCGCCATTGGGCAAACTATGGGTCAGTTTGTCTCCGCTAAAGCGCCGGCTGGCTCCGGCGGCCAGCAAGATGCCGACAATCGGGCCCATCAGTCTAAATACAACCAATGGAGGACGCTTCGAGGGATCAATGTATGGGTAATCATCGTCTTGTCTGGGTTCGTGTGAATCAGTTCTATAAATATTATCATCGCCCCCTCTGATTAGCAAGATTGGGGGTTGAGGTGCAGTGGAACGATTATGAGAACAAGAAGTTTAGAAGCGGTAAGTAACTGTGTTCCAGGCTTTAATCACTTCCTATAATCATACTACTCCAGCTCAATGCATGTTTTGCTTTGCAGACAAATCAGTCTGTATCGTTATATACAATTTCAACACTTCATTCCAAATTACAAACAGACTGTGATTTCTGTTTTCAACGCCAGATTTCGAATACCCTTAATTTATGGCATCAATAGCGTGAAGGACATAATACAATGCTAATTTATGTAGTCCAGACTCATATCCATTAGAATGGGGAACTTTTCAATAAAAAGATTGTTTATAGGAGGGCGCAGCAACAGGCAGTCGTTTTAAGCGCATTCCTGGTAAGCGGGATACAATATTGTCTAGTCGTTCAGGTGTCACGTTTTCATATTATGGATTTAACAATAACTCACATCATGTCAGCACAAAACAGCAATAAAAATACCACTCAAGCCCAGCTAATCAAGTTGAAAAACTTTATTAACCAGGAGATTATCGGCCAGGATGTACTTATTGAAAGGATGTTGATCGGTTTATTAGCCGATGGTCATATTCTGGTTGAAGGCGCGCCGGGACTAGCCAAAACCAGAGCAATCAATGTCTTAAGTAAAGGTATCCACGGCGATTTTCATCGGGTACAGTTCACGCCCGATTTATTACCCGCTGATTTAACCGGGACTGAAATTTATCGTCCACAGCAAGGTACCTTTGAATTTCAAAAAGGCCCTTTATTTCATAATCTGATATTGGCTGATGAAATCAACCGTTCACCCGCGAAAGTTCAGGCGGCGTTATTGGAAGCCATGGCGGAGCGGCAAATAACCGTTGGTCAGGCCACTTATCCCTTACCGAAATTGTTTATGGTAATGGCCACGCAAAATCCTATCGAACAGGAGGGAACCTATCCTTTGCCGGAAGCGCAACTGGATCGTTTCTTACTGCATGTGAAAGTGGATTATCCTAAAGCCGAGCATGAAAAAAGCATTCTGCATCTGGCCAGATCAGAAGCGCGTTCGGAATCGATGAAAATCACTGATAAATTTGAACCGATTAGTCAAAGCACCTTGTTCGACGCGCGTAATGAAGTGCTTGATATTTACATGGCGGAAAGCCTTGAAGATTATTTACTGCAAATCATACTGGCAACCCGTAACCCGGCAGCGTATGGACAAGACCTGGCCGAGTGGCTGCAATATGGCGCGAGTCCAAGAGCCAGCATTGCCCTGGATCGCTGTTCCAGAGCTAAAGCCTGGTTATCACAACGTGATTTCGTGAGTCCTGAAGATATTCAGGATATGGCCTTTGATGTCTTGCGGCATCGCTTGATTCTGTCTTATGAAGCCGAAGCGGAAGGCATCACCACTGATCATTTTATTAAAGAACTCATTTCCAGAGTTGCTGTACCTTGATGTTATTCAATAAACAAGCTAAGCCAGTGAACGAGCTGGTTTCTGTGTCGTTGAAAGCGCTGATTGATTTGGCAAAACCGGCTAGCAGTTTAAATTTGCAGCACAGTCAAAAGCGCTCCCGGCAAAGCGGCGGCTATGTGTCTCGTTTTAAAGGACGCGGCATGGAATTTGATGAAGCCCGTTTATATCAACCCGGTGATGATATTCGCAGTATCGATTGGCGAGTCACGGCGCGTACCGGAAAAACCCATACTAAGGTTTTCAGGGAAGAACGCGAAAGGCCGGTATTTATTTCTGTGGATAACCGGCTGACCATGCACTTTGCTACGCGTGGTGTGTTTAAATCGGTGTTGGCGGCAAAGTTGGCCGGATTATTGGCATGGGCCGCCGAGTATCAGGGTGACAGGATAGGCGGACAGCTATTTTCAGAGCATGAGTGCAATGAATTAAAACCGCAAAACGGCAGACATGCGGTATTGAGGTTTTTAAATGCCCTGGTTAAACCGCATAATCCTCTGAACAAAGCGTTTACACTGGATCAGGTGCTGGCAAGATTGACCCAACATGCGCGCCCGGGCAGTCTGGTTTATATTATCAGTGATTTTCGCGGGATCAATGATCAGGCTGAAACGCATATAGCCAAGCTCTCCCAGCATTGCGAGGTGGTGTTAATTTTTATCTACGATCCGCTGGAAAGCAATTTGCCTACTAAAGGCCGTTACCGTTTTACCGATGATGAACGCGATGTCGTTATTGATACAAGTGATCAACAGCGGCTTTTGAGTTATCACCAGCGTTTTATTCAGCGTTTACAGCGGCTGGAATTATTAGCTAAAAAAAGAGGTCTGGCATTCATTCAATGCAGTACTGAAGAGAACCCCATTGACTGTTTAAGGTAGTATTAACAAAGGGTTGTCAACCAAGTTCAGGATTGGAAACGACTACGCAACAGACCTATAATCCTAAACGCATAATTATACAAAGCCTGACGACCATAAAGGAAACCTCATGCAAACCATAGAATTTGAAGCGCAATTTAACGAAGGTATTATTCATTTACCGCTTGCTTATCGGCATTGGCATGAAGGATAAAAAGTAAAAATTATTTTCTTAAGCGATGATGAAAATCAGGCAGATACAGTCGACGATAAAAACAACGTGTCGAGTTTAGATATAATTCAGGCGGATGTGGGCGTTATTGTTAACGCCCCGGGTGATTTATCGACAAACCTGGATTATTTAAAAGGCATTAAAAGGAAAGTTTTGTGAAGTAACAAACTCCACGGGCATCAATTTGACGCCTATGGGATCCCCAAAAGTCCAAATCCTTAGTTCCCGTAATTTTGTGCCAAATAATCAATGATGATCTGTTTGTCGGCATCATTAATAGGCGCGCCCATCACATTGATCATTTTGCCGACTGTTTTTTCCCAGCCTGCCCGATCCAGAATCGTGGCATTCATGGTGATATAATCCAGGCTGTGGCACATTGCACACTGCGAAATGACTGGGTTCCTGCCCGGCTTGTCCTTCAGAATTATCTGGTTTTCCCCGGCTGTTGCCGAGGCGGCGAAAAACGACAACAATAAAAACAGCTTTCGCATAATCTTCTCCTCAAGCGAGCTGAATGGTAATTTTCTGCACGGCATTGTGGTGGTAACCCGAAGGGTTCGGGATCGGTTCAAGCGGTTGGCTAACGCCGGAATGGCTGGTTGCTCGCGCCATGATTTGGTATTCTCCGGGACCTTTGGGTTCAAAGGCCTGGTACCATTGGCGCCAGGAAAAGCGTCCGTAATCCTGCTTCAGTTTGGCTTGTTGCCAACTGATACCGCCATCTGTGGACACTTCCACTTGTGCGATGCCATTGCCGCCATCCCAGGCTACACCCTTGATTTCCATAAGCTTGGCGGCAGGCAGGGTTTGTCCATCCACCAGATTGGTGATCAATGAATTGACCACTATCTCCGTGATCGGCATATTAGTTTCGGTTTCCTGTGAGCTAAATTGTCCGCTGGGGAAGCGATCCTTCGGAATGCGGTAAGCGGTCTTCATCCAGAAGTTGTCCAGGGGTTTGGAGATGATATTGACTGCGGTCAGATGTTTCATCCAATAGGTGGCTGTCCATCCGGGAATGATCAGACGAGCAGGAAAGCCGTTCCAGTGGGGCAAAGGTTCACCGTTCATCTCGAAGGCGATGAGCGTGTTCTCATCCAGCGCTTTCGCCAGCGGCAGGCTTTTGACAAAGTCCGGCGTTGTTTTCAGCACACCGGAATCGGCGCCGTCCAGACTTACTTCCAGAGCAGATTTGTCGATTCCAGCCTTCGCGAGCACATCTTTCAGGCGAACGCCGCGCCAGCGCGCATTGCCCATCGCGCCGGAACCCCACT
Source organism: uncultured Gammaproteobacteria bacterium (assembly GCA_963789475.1). GTDB lineage: Bacteria > Pseudomonadota > Gammaproteobacteria > Methylococcales > Methylomonadaceae > Methylobacter_C. Next base: position 20,093 of record CAWBLO010000037.1, read on the forward strand.
GTACGCCGGGTACAGGCGGTTGAAACAAGCCTCGGCGATTACCCGAGCACAGACACAGCGCTACGATTTCGACGGGTTTAAAATCCTTGCGTAGTTGTTCGAGATTGAATTCCAACGGAGTGTGAACGGCATCGCCACCGATGCGCAGCCGCCATTCGCCAGACTTTACTTCTGGAATTACGGCGTTATGGTAACGCACAAAGAAGCGGTTATTGGGTGTAAACGCCGCGTCGAAATAATTGACCGGCGTTTCGTAATTGGGCGGCCGGTAAGTTTTTTTAATCAACGCCTCTTTACCGGGGAGAGCATCCATGATTGTTGCGTCCTCAGCGTCCTTAGCAGCGGCAAGCCCCGCTCGTTGCAATAAGGATAGTCCTCCGAGCGCTGCCAGACTGCCAGCAGCCTTCTTGATAAAATGTCTTCTGTCGATCATAAAATACCTCCTACGCCTTATAACCCTAAGGCTTTAATGTACGTTCTGCTCTCATTAATAGTCAAGGGCAAATCCGGGTGAATCCAATACGGTAACAATGACATCCCTGTTGGACGGATTCCGACGGGAATGCCATACGATTTTTTTGTTCCGGAGGGTTATTTGTACGCAATCATGGGGCAATCCGATTAATCGTTCTGGTTAAGTATTTCGACGGCTTTTTCTTGGATAATCGCTTGCTTATAATGTAAGGTGTCTACAAAAGTCATTCGTTTATCAGGAGTACTTCATGAGTCGGTTAGTCTGGTTATTATTCTTAAGTACATTGTTTTTTGCTGCATTCACGCAAGCAAAGCCGTTAACCCCGGCACAAGTACCGGAACCCCTTAAACCCTGGATAAGCTGGGTAGTGCAGGAAAACCCGGAACTCGCTTGCCCATTTCTGTACAATAGCTATGAACAAAAACGCTGTAGCTGGCCAACCCAATTATCTCTGGAGCTAGCGCCTGTAAAGGGTATTTTTTCAATAAGTTGGCAAGTCTATAAAGACAGCTGGGTGAGTTTGCCGGGCGATAACAAGCATTGGCCGCTAAATGTTACAGTTAATGGTAAGCCGGCATTGGTTATGGATAAAAACGGTATCCCTTCGCTTAAACTAACGGCCGGCCCTGATCATCTGGCAAACTATCAAATCAAGGGCGAGTTCCTGTGGGATGTTATTCCGGATAATTTGAGAATACCCGACGATACCGGACTGATTAACCTGATGGTTAATGGCTTAAGTATACCGGCTCCGACTATCAAAGACGGGCAACTCTGGTTAAAGGAAAATGAGAGTGGGCAAACTAAACCTGAAAACATTCAAAACAATCTCGATAGCCAGGTTTTTCGAAAAATTATTGATGAAGTACCCTTGCAGGTTTTAACGCGCCTGGAGCTGGATGTTTCGGGTGAACAACGGGAAGTCAAACTGCCCCAACCATTATTGAACGGATTTATCCCGTTGCAACTACAAAGCCCGTTACCTGCCCGGCTTGAACCTGATGGGCAATTAATCGTGCAGGTGCGCCCTGGCCGATGGCAGATTGAAATTCTGGCGAGAAGCACTAAAGAACTGGATGCGCTCCCGTTTCCAAGCCTCCCCGTTCCCAAGCCCTCTCGCTCCCAAGCTCCAGCTTGGGAGCGAGAGCAAGACTGGCCGGAATCGGAAATTTGGGTTTTTGAGGCGCGTCCGGAATTACGCGTCGTAGAAATTGAACAACTAAGCGCTATAGATGCCAGCCAAACCAATTTACCTGAAGACTGGAGGAATTTTCCCGCCTATAAAATCAATCAGGGACAGGCGATGAGTTTTAAAGTGATACGTCGGGGTGATCCGGAACCTGAACCCAATCAACTGTCAATCAACAGAAGATTATGGCTGGACTTTGACGGCAAAGGTTATACCGTTAATGACACTATTAACGGCAAGATGACCAACGGTTGGCGGCTTAACGCTTTACCCAATACGCAACTGGGTAAAGTCACCCTGGATGGCAATAATCAATTGATTACGCAACAGGCCGAACCAACAAGCAGGGCGTGGAGTTAAGAAAAGGCATGATCATGCTCAATGCCGACAGCCGCATTAAAGGCGACATTGATAGCATTAGCGCGGTCGGCTGGGAGCAAAGTTTTCATAATGTCAGTGCAGAACTTAATCTGCCGCCGGGATGGCGCTTACTTGCGGCCAATGGTGTTGACAATGTACCGGATAGCTGGACTTCTCGCTGGACGCTGCTGGATTTATTTCTGGTGCTGATTACGGCCCTCGCAGTTGGAAGACTTTGGAATTACTATTGGGGGGCGCTTGCCCTGCTAACGTTGGTTATCATCTGGCACGAACCTGGCGCACCGCACTATGTTTGGCTGAATATCCTGGCAGCAACGGCATTGCTGGGCGTATTGCCGCAAGGCAGGTTTTATCAATTGACGCGCTGGTATCTTAATGTCTGCTGGCTGGCATTGGTGGTGATTGCCTTGCCATTTATGGTGTCTCAAGTACGTATGGGGATTTATCCGCAGTTGGAATATCCCTGGCAAGCTATTGAGGTTAGTAACAGGGCTGACAAGATGGTGAGCTCTATGCCGGCGTCCGCGCCAGCTCCGATGCCAATGGAAGCCATGGATGCCGCACAGCAACAACTCGGGGAAGTAGCAAAAAGAGCGCGTGGTAAAACTGAGAACGCTAATGATATGCCGGAACAAAAAGCATTGAGCGATTATTATGGCAGTAGCGCGACAAGCTTTGAACGCATCGATCCTAAAGCCAAAGTACAAACAGGCCCCGGCTTGCCGCAATGGCAATGGAATAAGGTTTATTTATCATGGAATGGTTCGGTTGATTCGGGACAGCAACTGGATTTGTGGTATTTATCACCCAGGATGACAATGTTTTTGAATTTCCTGCGAGTGGTCTTGGTAGCCCTGCTGGCATTATTGATGTTTGGGGTGGCTGAAAAATTCAGGCCCGATTTTATTCGCAAGCTGGGGCTTGGGAACAAGTCAACGCCCTTATTGCTGTGCTTGATAGTGCTGCCGCTCCTGTCTATGCCCTCGTCAAAAGTCTATGCCGATTATCCCAGCGAGGCCTTGCTGAATGAATTAAAAACCCGCCTACAGGAAGTGGAGATACCCGATTGTTTGCCCGGTTGTGCTCAAATTGCGCAAATGAACGTGGCGATTACCGATAAAACCATTGCAATCAGCTTGCAGATTGATGCTCAGGAATCCGTTACCCTGCCTTTACCCTCGGAATACAATCAATGGTTTCCCAATCTGGTTCTGGATAATGGCAAACCCGCTCAGGCATTGTATCGCAGTAACAATACTTTGTGGATCAACCTGGCTAAAGGCGAGCATCAGGTTATCCTTAAAGGCTTAACGCCTTTATTAAGCAGATTTACGCTGCCTTTACCCTTAAAACCGAGCCGGGTCACCGTTGAAAAATCGGGTTGGGAAGTGGTCGGATTACAAGAAAACGGCTGGTCTGACGATCAATTACAATTCACCCGAATCCAACAAACCCAACAGGATAAAACCAAGGCTGTATTAGAGCCCGGTGTTTTGCCACCCTTTGTTCGCGTCGAGCGAACGTTGTCTTTGGGCCTGGATTGGCGGGTTATAACCCAAATTATCCGGATTTCACCTGCCGATTCCGCCGTCGTTTTAACCGTCCCCTTACTACCCGGTGAATCGGTTACCAGCCCTGGAATCCGGGTTAAGAATAATGCCGTTGAAGTGAACATGTCGGCACAGCAAACCCTTCTACAGTGGGAATCTAAGCTGGAGAAATCGGATAAAATCGAATTGACCGCACCGCAAACGGATCAATGGATTGAAGTCTGGAAAGCCGATGTCAGCCCTATCTGGCATATTGAACCATCCGGCATAGCCATGATTCATTTGAATAGTGAAGGCCAATGGTTACCCGAATGGCATCCCTGGCCAGGTGAAAAGATAACGCTGCAAATAACTCGTCCCCAAGCCGTGGAAGGCCAAACCTTAACCATAGATAACAGCCGACTGAGCATTAAACCCGGACAGCGCATGCAGGATGCTGAATTAAGAATCAGCCTGCGTAGCTCTCAGGGGGCGCAACATACGCTGACCTTGCCCGACTTAGCCGTGCTGCAATCGGTGTCCGTTGATGGCCAGGCACAACCCATCCGGCAACAAGGTAGGAAGCTGACATTACCGGTAAGCCCCGGCAAACAGGATGTATTGATAAGCTGGCAGGAAACCAAGGCAATCGCCACGGCCGTAACCACACCGTGGGTTGATTTGGGTCAGGACAGTGTCAATACCCATCTGAGTATCAGTCTGGGTCAGGATCGCTGGGTATTATTTGTCATGGGCCCCAGAATGGGGCCGGCGGTATTATTCTGGGGAGTATTGATTGTTATTTTTATCCTGTCTTTAGGCCTCGGGAAAATCCCACTGACGCCTTTAAAAAGCCGGCACTGGTTTTTATTGCTGGTGGGCTTAAGCCAAATACCGATGGCATTGGCGGGCATTGTGATTGCCTGGTTAATGCTGTTAGGCTGGCGAGCGAAGCAAACCGCCGCTGGATGGCGTTACTTTAATGTCCTGCAAATTATTCTTGGCGGCTTAACTTTATTGGCACTTGGCGTTTTATTTGCAGCCGTTGCCCAGGGTCTACTGAGCTCACCTGATATGCAGATTACCGGCAACCAGTCCTCGGCGTTTTTGTTAAACTGGTATCAGGATAGAAGTTTGTCGACTTTGCCCACAGCAACAGTAATTTCCGTGCCATTAATGGTGTATCGACTATTGATGTTGGCCTGGGCATTATGGCTGGCAGTGTCATTACTCAACTGGCTGAAATGGGGCTGGGGGTGTTTTTCAAGTAACGGATTATGGAATAAATCGGCGGTTAAAGAAAAGGCGGTAAGTAAGTAACCAAAACTCTCTTTTTATAAAATGAAGAATCATTTATTCCTCATTTACCACGAAGAACACGGAGATCACGAAGAAAAAATTACTATGTTGTATTGCGTAGCCAATCACTCTTTGTGTGACGAACTATAATTTCGTATCTCTTTGAATATTTTCGTGCTTTTCGTGGATAAAATGATTTTTCTAAAATAATTCGATGGAATAAGGAGATAGGATACACGACGGCTAAACGCTATGATAAGCTTGATTTTTTTATAAAACGACTCTTAACGAGGTAATTTATGTCCGCCGTATTTTCAGAAACTCACTACACTGCCGAAGAATATTTAACACGGGAACGTAACGCGTCTTATAAAAGTGAATTCCACGATGGTCAGATCTATGCGATGACTGGCGCAAGCCGGAAGCATAATCTGGTTTCTGGAAATATATACCGGGAATTAAGTACACAACTCAAAAGACGCTCCTGCGAAGCTTACATTAACGATATGCGCGTAAAGGCAGCCGAAGCGCATAATTATCATTACCCTGATATTGCTGTTGTGTGCGGTACACCGCAATTTGAGGACGCACAGCTTGATACCTTACTCAACCCCACCGTGTTAATTGAAGTGTTATCGCCTTCCACCGAAGCGTATGACCGAGGCGGCAAGTTCGCTCATTACCGTAAAATCACAACACTGCGCGAATATCTGTTGGTTGTCCAAGACCAGCCAAGTATCGAACGCTATCTGCGGCAAGGCGACGTTTGGATATTGACGGAAGCGGCGGGGCTTGATGCTTCTGTGCCACTGGAAAGCATAGATTGCGTTCTCAGCCTGCGCGAGGTTTACGACAAGGTTCTGGATGATGTTAATAATCAGGAAGCAGTTTTGTAGAGTACGCGCTATGCACTATTGACCTACAGAAGCAGGGCTGTTTTTATCGGCAAATAGTGGGCAAACAATAAAGTTGTTTGCCCACCTGGTTTACTATTTCTCACCCTCTCCGGCAGGCTCCAAACCGGAATGAACAAATACAAAACCGGGCGGCTGGTTGTTAATAGTCACAGAAACAGGTTTTTCATTGCGTAGCAGATCGACTAATCCAGGCAGTGCGCTACGTTTAAAATAAGCGGTCGTACTATCCAGACTGGGAGGGAAAGTCGGTGCCGGAACGACGGCATTATCGTCCACAAAGCCGATCTCCGCGATTACCTTGCCGTTGATTCCCCATAGTTGCATTCAGACCGGGGCCGCCGCTACGGGCATCGAACGAATAATTGTACTGTTTGATTTCATGTACTTTGAATGACATAACGTTTTTATTCTCCTGAGGTAGAAAACTACATAGCAAATACAAACACCTCATCCATCTGGGATGATTATTTAACCGTTGTATTTGTAAGGCTTTTATACCATAAAAAACAAACCGGTTGATATGCGTATAAATACCTAGTTGAGGAAAAAAAACCATACCAACCGCTATCTCAATTGACTTTCTCCCGGCTAGTTGTAAATTGTTAGTGCTTGATATAACTATTTAATGATTACAAACCAGGGGGGAAAGATGAAATTTGATTTTGAGGACAATAAATTTGTTACCTATCTTATGGTGAGCATGATGGCGCTAGGATTTGTGGTTATGCTGCTAGTGTAAAAAACTTAAACCGGGACAGATAACATCCCTTAAGGGATGTTATCTGTAAATTCGGTTCGCTTTAAATTTGGAAGTCAATTAATCCGCACTCATGCCAGGTTTCTTCATGCCGAAACCCTTGCATGTGTATTTTCTCTACGAATACCCACTAAAAACGGTTAGAATGCCAAGCTTGTATGCAGCGATCCAGGTGGTTGGGTTGAGGCCTTACCTTATATCCAGGGTTGCTTGATTTGCACCAATTAAAACAAATGGCGCCCTGCAACAGTGCACCATCGCCCCGGTTCCCTAACGGTTTACCCTATATTTGAAAACTTAGCGACGCTGTATGCGATTATTGATAATAGTTGACGATGAGTTAATTCATCGGAACATTTCGGCATATTAATTGCTAAATAAAAACTAATGATCAACTAAAGCCAACTATTTCCCAATGAAAATAACCGTCAATACCCAAAAAGTAAACACTATTGATGAAGATGTCCACACGGGACTCTCTAAAGAATCGCTAAAACATGATTTTCTGGATAATTTGTTTTATGTGCAGGGAAAATTTCCTGCATTGGCAACAAAACATGATTATTCACTGGCCTTGGCTTATACCGTGCGCGATCGTTTGCTGCAACGCTGGATCAGTACTGCAGAAACCTATACCCGCGAGAAGTCGAGGACAGTAGCTTATTTTTCGGCCGAGTTTCTGCTCGGGCCGCATCTTGGTAACAACCTGCTTAACCTGGGGATCTCGGATCAGGTGCGTCAGGCTATATCAGAGCTGGGATTGATCTATGAGGAACTGTTGGGACAGGAAGTAGAGCCGGGTCTCGGCAACGGCGGATTGGGACGGTTGGCTGCCTGTTTTCTGGATTCCATGGCAACACTGGAAATTCCTTCGGTGGGTTATGGTATACGTTATGAATTCGGCATTTTTGCGCAGGAAATTGTCGACGGCTGGCAGGAAGAAAAGACTGACAAATGGCTCCGTTATGGCAATCCCTGGGAGATTCAGCGTCCGGAATGGGCAGTTGAAGTTAAGCTGGGCGGACATACCGAAAGCTATGTGGATGCCAACGAAAATTCGCGAGTACGCTGGATTCCCGGCTGGACTATTCTGGGAACGCCCTACGACACGCCAATTCTCGGTTACCGCAACAATACCGCGAACACCCTCCGTTTATGGAAGGCTGAAGCCGCTGAATCTTTCGATCTTGGCAATTTCAATCGTGGCGATTATTACGGCGCTGTTCAGAAAAAGCTGGTCTCTGAGAACATCACCAAGATACTTTACCCCAACGATGAGCAAATTCAGGGCAAGGAACTACGCTTGCAGCAGCAGTATTTTTTCGTGTCCTGCTCTCTGCAGGACATGCTGCGCATCATGAATGTGCAGAAAATTCCCCTGACGCATTTCCACGAAAAATTTACCGTCCAGCTTAATGACACACATCCCGCAGTTGCCATTCCTGAACTGATGCGGCTATTGGTAGACGAACATCACCTGAGTTGGGACATAGCCTGGTCGATCACTCAAAAGACCTTTGCCTATACCAATCATACCTTGCTGCCGGAAGCCCTTGAACAATGGCCCTTGCAACTTTTTTCACGGATATTACCAAGACATTTAGAAATTATTCTTGAAATTAACGCTCGCTTCCTGAATGAAGTGAGAATAAGGTTTCTCGGCGACGCAGAGCGTCTCGTCCGTTTATCCATCATCAACGAATCAGGTGAGCGTTATGTGCGCATGGCCCATTTGGCTTGCGCCGGTAGTCACGCCATCAACGGTGTAGCCGCACTGCATACCGAGTTGCTCAAAAAAGACGTGCTGGCTGATTTCCATACCCTTTGGCCCGATAAATTCAGCAACAAGACCAACGGTGTTACACCCAGACGCTGGCTGGCATTGAGCAACCCACGTCTTACCAGGCTTATATCAAAGCAAATAGGAGAAAGCTGGATAAAGGAATTGAGCGAACTGAAGCAACTTGAACCTTACGCGGATGAATCATCATTCCGTGCCGACTGGCGCTTCATTAAACGTTCCATTAAGGAGGATTTTGCTGCCTATTTACGCCGCAGTACCGGTTATGTCATCGATCCACAGTCATTATTCGAGGTTCAGGTGAAGCGTATCCATGAATACAAACGCCAGCATCTGAGTGTATTACACATCATCGCCTTGTATCATCGCATCAAATCCAATCCGAATATGGACATTGTTCCACGCACTTTCATTTTTGGCGGCAAGGCGGCGCCGGGTTATTACATGGCCAAACTGATGATCAAACTCATCACCGCAGCCGGTGAAGTAATCAACACGGATCCGGCAGTCCGCGACAGTATTAAGGTCGTTTTTCTGCCCAATTTTAATGTCAAAACCGGGCAGAAGTTATACCCCGCAGCGGAACTTTCGGAGCAAATTTCAACCGCAGGCAAAGAGGCGTCCGGTACCGGAAACATGAAGTTTTGCATGAATGGAGCGCTGACAATCGGCACACTGGACGGCGCTAATATCGAGATACGTGAAGAAGTTGGCGCCGAGAACTTCTTTCTGTTCGGTTTGACTGCGGCCGAGGTTCAGAGTACTCAAAGCGCAGGGTTACAATCCCATGGATGTCTATCATTCCAACCCCGAATTGAAAACGGTCATTGACTTGATTGCTGACGGCTATTTTTCGCGTGGGGATCGGGAGCTTTTCCGGCCGTTGGTTAACACCCTGCTCCACGGTGATCCTTATATGCTGTTGGCGGATTTTCAGTCCTTTGTCGATTGTCAAAATCAGGTTAGTCAGGCTTACCTGGATAAGGAGCACTGGACGCGCATGTCGATTCTGAATGTCGCGCGGAGCGGCAAGTTTTCCTCCGATCGAACTATAAAGGAATATTGTCAGGATATTTGGAAAGTAAAGCCTGTCAAGATTGACTTGTTATCTCAGGACGAGGTAAAAAAGAGTATGCTGGTTTGAACAACAATGGATTGCCCGGTCGTGATATATCTGCCCTGATCACTTCTATGAATTGGCGATGGCCGACCCCAATAGTAATCTAAATCAACCACAGTTTCTAATAAAAAAATCGCTTGAGTCAATTATCATGAATTCATCAAATATTCCAACTGGGCTAAATTTTGCGAGTCAAAAACAACTCGAAGAACTGCAACACATCAATCTGCAATTAGCTTCCTTGGGCCAACCGACCTGTGAAGTTGAGGGCGACCAGCACTATCTCAAGATTGCCGATAGCTTGTTGAAAAACTACTCTCAGCAACGTCGTCTCCTGGCCAAGTACCGGTGTCCGGCTGATCAACGTATTCAGGATTTTCTTAATACTTACTTGCTTGATAACGGTGTCGACACTTCTATTCGTATTCCTGGAGAGACTTTTGTACTGGAACGAAAAGGCTTGGCCAGAGAACTGTCATTGCCATTTCAGCACAATGAATTTCATTCCGCGTATGTCGATTCTTACCGGATGCAGCAGGGAGTTCTGCATAATCCGCAAAATGACCGGCGCACAACGAAAGGCGTATTTCATATTGCAGCCGGTGGACTTCCTGTTCCGGCTGACAAGAACGAAGTGCCGGTAGCGGCTTATGCGGAGTTATTGCGAATTGCGCTGTCGCCTCCCGATGATCTGTTGTGCCTGCCCTTTACCAGCAAACAAGCCAATTCTGCAAAACTCTGGCTGTCTTTGTTACTCAGACCGATTGTGGTTCCCGAAATTTCCGGCCTAAGCCCTAAGAAAACCATGGAAACCCGGTTTTTTGCGCCGGGGGGGCTGGTCGCCAATCTGGATTTTGTAGAATCTATTTTTGGTAATGCCGGCGACCCGTTTCTACCTGATAATGATGCCGCCCTGGATATTTACCAATGGACCGGCCATACCGGCTGCATTATTCTTGCACCGCATCTGGTGGGGTGTCGTAAACAGGCCATCGGTCTGCCTCACTTTACAGAGGCTACCGAGCGTCAGCGTAAAGATGGCATGTGCTGGCAAAATGAGGACGATCTCTACAACGAGGGTAAACCGTTTAAACTCGTCTGCCGCAATATGCAGGGTGTTATCGTCACGCTGATTGCCGATAACTATTTTGGTTACAGTAAAAAAGAAATAAAATCCCAGATCAGTTATTCCACCAATCTTTTCGGTGGCTGTGAAGAGGAACATTCCGGTGGAGCGCTGGCTTTTTCACGAGCCATTTTGGGGGAAATATACTTACCCAATGAAGCTGACAGTAATGAACGGTATTCTTTCGACCAAATGTGCCGGCTGTTAGGCCCTACCATAGATATAAATAGTGAGGGCTATGCGATAGATAAAACCCATCCCACACTTATTTTTATTCCGGATACAGCACAAATTAATATCCAGCAACAGCAGATAAGCTGGGTACTTGAAGGCCGTACTCACACCATCAAACTGCTAATCAATCACACCTATATTTATCCCAATGGCTTTAGAGTCCATATGGAACGCCATCCGAATGCGCCCAGCTGGCGACTGGTCGGCACTTATCCCGAAGGCACTTTTTGTCATAAACCGAGTACTGTATCAGGAGGCGGCAAATCGGAAATCTCCAAATCCATTGCCGGCGCTGTCATTTCCGGGGCTGTATTTGTCGATCATTTTGATAAAGACATGGACAGGATTGCTGTTATTTTTGATCATGATTATTCCAGCCGGTTCCGGGATCCTGCACGTAATGGCAGTGATCAACGCAGACTGCTTAGCAATAAACGCACACTAGGCTCGGTCATCAAACTACTGACACCGTCCATAACCGAGTATTCCGATGACTATAACCAGTGGTTGAAGCAAATTCCTCAACATATCTGGGCGTTGGTGTTGATGATAAAACGCTTTTACAAAACGGAATGGGGCCCAAACTGGCGGGAACATTTTTCCGTCGACCTCGTTAATGGCTATCCGGGTAACGAATTAAAATTCCATGGACGTAAGCTCATCGCCAGTTATCTGCGGGTCGGTTTTGATAGTAATGGCGCCTGGCGTGTGTTCAAGCTAAGGCAAGACTTTATTGCTTCGGCTAAAGTTCAGATGGAAGATGATATTACCGTTTCCACGGTGGTGCCGGTAAGCCATCTTTCATGGGCTTAACCCCGACTATAAAAACCCCAGCGTTAAACTGGTCGATAACTGCGAAAAAAGTTTTTTCCAGCGCCCCGATGACGCAGTCCACCGTGGAACGGATTTACAAACGGAACTTGATTTATCGGGTACGGACAATTTTATTTCCAATTTTCAACCGCTAACGCCAAAGGATGCCTGCGAACTGATCGAAGACGTCATCCACTTTGAAGAATTCAGTGAGCCGATGCGTAATGTCATCAGTCAGGCAGCTCAGGGCAAGGAAGGTGAATTTTTTGTATCTTCAGCCCATCCGCGTCTGGTTGATGGTAAACCCAGTCTTAATGTGCGTTATCTGCAACTGCGGCCTGATCTTGTTAACCCGGTCATGCGCTATCTTGCGGAGGTATCAACACGCTTGGCAAGAGGCCTCAAAGTGGATCAAGCGGTTCATTTTCCGGTTAACGCCGTTCTGCCCGGACGCCGCAACAATCCGCAGGATATTGCCGCAGGCATCAGGCCATTAGCCATTTATAATCCGATCCATTATCAAGAACTGCCGGAGCTGTTTATGGATTTTATTTGCAGCCTGACCGGTAAATCACCATCGACTACCGGTGCCGGTTCCGAAGGTGCACTGACTAAAGGTCCGTTTAATGCCCTGTGCACGACCGCCGACCTGAATACCGCACTGGTTTCTTTCATATTGTGCGGCTATGACGGCTATTCTACAGCGGCAGGCTATATCGGCTCTCAACGCCGCATAGATCATGACATTAGTCTGTTGATTCCTGAAATCTGGTCGCGCTTGCCGGTAGAGCAGCGCAGTGCGCCCTATCTTATCGAACACGGGCAACTGGAGAAACTGGAAGATTTTGAGTACGAAGGCCGGACGGTTTATGCCAGCAGATTGGGTTATCGCATCACCGAACGTTTTGTACATACCAACTTTGGTAAAGTATTCGATTATCCAACGGCGGTATTTGATGAAGCCATGTTAAAGCCGGAAACCCAGGATCTGGCCAGTTTTGTTGATGGTGTCGATAATGTGTATGAAGCGCAGCAACGGGTTGCCCAAATCTATTTTCAGGATGGCTCCATCAATGATGCCTGCCCACCGCTAAAAGTACTCATTCATATTATGGCCAATGGTGACTTTGAAGGTAAAACCGTCAATGATCCAGCTATTCGCGCCATGTTTACGCGTGATTACTTACTGCAAAGCGACTGGTATCAAGAACGGCTAAAAATCAAGCAGCAAAGAGACTGCATGCTTTGGCAACAGCACCGCGATTATATTTTGCAGCGACTTAGCGAAACCGACCAGAACGATGCTATTTATCAGGAGCTGACTCAAAAGTGTGCGGCAACTGAGCAGATGCTTGCCGAGGTTTCTCATCCGTCTTATCTTGAGAGTCTGCAAGGAACCTTGGGTGCTGATTGGGTACATCGGCCGGCGAATTAAAAAATAATTTTAGGAGATCACTATGACAATGACAAATAACAGACCCACATCCCCCCATCTGCAAGTTTACAGACTGCCGTTAACCGGCATTATTTCAATTACCCACCGCATGACCGGCGTGATGCTATCGGCCGGATTGCTCTTTTTCGTCTACATCGTTTCCGCGGTTGCCGGCGGTGAAGCGGCCTACGCGGCGATGCAGGATTTAATGAGCGTATGGCTAATACGGTTGATGTATTGGGGCTTTATCTACGCACTTTTTTTCCATTTATGTCACGGTGTGCGGCATTTAATCTGGGATGCGGGTAAAAGTTTTGACAATGATACCCTCGATCACTACGCAAAGATTGAACTGGGTTGCTCCTTGGGGCTTACCCTGTTTACCTTCATATTTGTCTGAGTTAAGGAACGTTTATGGATTACAGATCGCCTTTAGCCCGGGTGCGCGGCTTAGGTTCCGCAAAAGCCGGCACTTCGCACTGGTGGATGCAGCGGGTCACCGCAGTGGCACTCATCCCCCTGTCTTTTTGGTTAATCATTTTTCTCGATTTGAGCTTAAATGCGCCTTATCAGGAAACGGTAGCATGGCTAACTACACCTTTTCATACCGTTTGCATCGTCGCCTGGGTGCTGGCCGTTTTTTATCACGCTGCCTTGGGTTTGCAGGTGGTTATTGAAGATTATATTGCCGCAGAAGGCGTCAAAATTGTGGCCGTCTGGGCAGTCAACTTAAGTTTTCTGTTGTTGGCACTGGCCGCGTTGATTGCGGTGTTTCGTACACTATTAATAGGGTAACTTATGTCGGCAGATTATAAAATAATTGAACATACGTATGATGTAGTGGTAGTCGGTGCCGGCGGGGCCGGTCTTCGCGCCACCTTTGGCATGGCTGAAAAAGGCTTGAAAACCGCTTGTCTCACCAAAGTATTCCCCACCCGCAGTCATACCGTTGCCGCACAAGGCGGCATCAGTGCCGCATTAGGCAATATGGGCGAAGATGACTGGCGTTTCCACATGTACGATACCGTCAAAGGCTCGGATTGGCTGGGCGACCAGGATGCCATTGAATACATGTGCCGTGAAGCCATGGCGGCAGTTATCGAACTGGAACATTACGGCGTGCCTTTCTCCAGAACCCCCGAAGGCAAAATTTATCAGCGTGCCTTTGGCGGCATGACCACGCATTACGGCAAAGGCACCGCACAACGCACCTGCGCGGCGGCGGATAAAACCGGCCATGCGATATTGCATACCTTGTATCAACAAGCCTTAAAACATAATGCCGAATTCTTTGTTGAATACATCGTGCTCGACTTGATTATGGAAGAGGGCGAATGCCGCGGCGTGTTGGCCTGGTGTCTGGATGACGGCTCGCTGCATTTATTCAAGGCGCACGTCACCGTCCTGGCCACCGGCGGTTACGGCCGCAGCTATTTTTCCTGTACGTCGGCCCATACCGTGACCGGCGATGGCAATGCCATGGTGTTACGCGCCGGTTTACCGTTACAGGATATGGAATTTATCCAGTTTCACCCGACCGGCATATACGGCGCCGGCTGTTTGATCACCGAAGGCGTCAGAGGCGAAGGCGGTTACCTGACCAATTCAGAAGGCGAGCGCTTCATGGAACGCTATGCGCCCTCCGCCAAAGATTTGGCCTCGCGCGATGTCGTCAGCCGTGCCATGACCATTGAAATTCAGGAAGGGCGTGGAGTCGGCAAACTCAAAGATCATATCTATCTGCACATTGAACACCTGGATCCGGCGCTTATTAACGAACGCCTGCCCGGCATCGCCGAAACCTCGAAAATTTTTGCCGGTGTCGATGTCACCAAAGACCCCATCCCTGTTTTACCGACCGTGCATTACAACATGGGCGGCATTCCCACCAACTACAAAGCCGAAGTGGTGACACTGGAGGGCGATAATCCCGATAAAGTCGTACCCGGCTTGATGGCCATTGGCGAAGCCGCCTGTGTATCCGTCCACGGCGCCAATCGACTGGGCTCAAACTCCTTACTCGATTTAGTCGTCTTCGGCCGGTCAGCCGCCATCCGTTGCGCGGAACTCATCAAACCCGGCACCGCCCAAAAACCACTGGCCAAGACCGCCTGTGATAAAGCGCTGGCCCGGTTTGATAAAATCCGCAATGCCAATGGCAGCCGCAGCACCTCCGATATCCGTTTGGAAATGCAGAAAACCATGCAAGCGAAAGCAGCGGTCTTCAGAACCCAGGCCACCCTGGATGAAGGCATTGCCGCCATGGCCGACATCAAACAATCATTTGCCGATGTCGGTGTCAAGGACAAATCCCTGATCTGGAATACCGATCTGGTTGAAACCCTGGAACTGGACAACCTGCTCAGCCAAGCCAGCGTAGCGATCAATGCCGCCGGCAATCGCCACGAAAGCCGGGGCGGTCATGCGCGGGAAGACTACCCCAACCGTGATGATGCCAACTGGATGAAACATACCCTGACCTGGATGGTAGACGATAAAATCAAAATCGATTATCGCCCCGTGCATTGTTATACCTTAACCGATGACGTAGAAGTTATCCCACCCAAAGAGAGGGTTTACTAATGGCCGAGTTCATCCTGCCCAAAAATTCAAGATTGACCGAAGGCAAAACCTATAAAGCGCCTGCAGGTTCAACCAACATCCGCCGCTTTGAAGTGTACCGATGGGATCCCGATTCCGGCGAAAACCCGCGCATCGATAACTACGAACTGGATATGGATCACTGCGGCCCCATGGTGCTGGACGCCATCCTGAAAATCAAAAATGAAATCGACAGCACCCTAACCTTCCGGCGCTCGTGCCGTGAGGGCGTCTGTGGTTCCTGCGCCATGACCGTTAACGGTAAAAACACCCTGGCGTGCACCAAAGCCATCGATTCCTATCCTGATACCATCAAGATCTTCCCGCTTCCGCACATGGACGTTGTTAAAGATCTGGTCCCGGATATGACCCACTTTTTCGCACAATACGCCTCCATCAAACCGTGGATAGAAACGCAAACCCCGGCACCCGCCGATAGCGAACGCCTGCAAAGCAAAGAAGACCGCGAAATACTGGACGGTCTCTATGAATGCGTCCTCTGCGCCTGTTGCTCAACCAGCTGCCCCAGTTACTGGTGGAACAGCGAACGCTATTTGGGCCCTGCGGTCTTGTTACAAGCCTATCGCTGGCTGGTGGATAGCCGTGATGAAAACACCGGCGCGCGTCTCGATGAACTGGAAGACCCGTTCAAATTGTATCGCTGCCATACCATCATGAACTGCACCGATACCTGTCCCAAAGGCTTGAATCCCGCCAAGGCCATCGCCGAAACCAAAAAACTGCTAGTCCAGAGAAAACTGGGTTAATGCAGCAACTCGCCAAGCTGCGTTGGCAATGCCGGCGCGGCACCAAGGAACTCGACCTGCTGTTGCAGCGCTATCTGGATTCCGGCTATTTGTTGGCCGATGATGAAGAGCAAGCGCTGTTTGCCCAGTTGTTGGCAGCTGGAGGATGATGAATTGGTTGGGGTTTTGATGGGGGAGTTGGAAGTGGAAACAAGGGAAATGAAGGTTTTGGTTGAGAAGA
This sequence comes from uncultured Gammaproteobacteria bacterium, assembly GCA_963789475.1. Classification (GTDB taxonomy): domain Bacteria; phylum Pseudomonadota; class Gammaproteobacteria; order Methylococcales; family Methylomonadaceae; genus Methylobacter_C. Next base: position 36,757 of record CAWBLO010000037.1, read on the forward strand.
TAAGGGTTATTGAGGTGGCTAGGGTTTAGGAGTTTGCCCTGGTTCACAATCTCCAGATTGGTAACCTCAGAGGCGAAGCTCTAGCTTCACGAAAAAGCAAGCAAGAGTTTCCAAACCGAATCCCCATCTGTGGAGTTTGGAAACTAGCGAATTTGGTGTATGACGCTTCGCTTATACACCCTACGCGATAAGGCTGGTCTCAAATTACCAATCCGTAATCTGTGATCTTGAATTCACATCAATTCACGCAAACACGCAAAGACCTCTTTTATATCCACATAAATGAAATAAAAAACGGGCAGGTCATAAAGCAAAATTTCGTCGTAGCGAATTTTTGTGTTTTCGCAGGTTTTACTGCAATTCGTTTCATCTAAGGTGATGCAATAAGTCACGGATACTTTAATTTTATCGTCATTTCTATGAATGTCATCGACAACAAAATCATAAAAATGCGCGAAAAATTCAGCAAAATTATTTCTATCAAAATCTAAATCTGCAAAACAGGCGTGTTCGTCAATAGGTTTGAAGTTTGCTATTTCGCGTGCGGCGAAAAACTTTTGTACTGTTGGTTGAATTAAATTTTGTTCAATTTGAAGATAATTTTTAACGCCTAAATAACCGACAAAACTACTTTTAGCGGCTGATTTTGTTTCAATCATGACTTAAATACACAGCTTGAATTTTTGGAAAATTCGCTTTGAAAACTTTTATTTGATTGTCTCGAAGGCGTTGATGTAACGTCTTATCGTCCACAAAATCACCAATTTCTTCTTCTAGGTTCTTGGCTTCAGAATAAAACCAAGGAATGACAAATTGGCTGTCAGTTGAAGTATCTGGTTTTAAGTTTTGCAAAGAAAATTCGTAGCACAGCTGTTTAGTGATACCCATTTGCACTTTTTGATTACAGTGAGTAAAACAATCTACGTCCATGTATTTCCAATCAAGCAAACGAAATGAATTATTTATAGGTAGAAGGCAATTTAAGAGTATTGTTTTTTGTTTTTCAAGTTCTGATTCAGGGTAATTATTAAATTGATTTTTCCCTATCTTTCTTTTGCCCGGTGTTTTTGCTCTTTCTAACTTGGATAAAAATGTATCGTATTCCGAGAGATAATTTTTATCCAGTAATTTCACTTCGAAATTGACTCTAAAACTATGATTACTCTTAATCACCACTTGTATACATTCATCAAAAAAATGATCTCTAGGATTAAATAAAGGCCCGCTATGAATCAAATCAGGACGCATCCAGCGTTTTTTGCCCCGAAATTCAATAAAGAATAGGTCGTTAAAATCGGGTTTTTTGAAAATAGGGAAATAACCAGCCGATTTAGCATTGGCTATATATTCGCCGTTAAAAACGATGTTGGTATCGGCGTAAATTACGTTGAAAGTCGCGAAAGCATAAGTTGCACACATATCCTCCCAAATCGATGAAAAATTATTGATGCCCCAAAATATACCGTTTTCCTGAGGTTTTTCCATTTCGAGTTCGCCATAAAGAAACAATTCAATAGCTTCATACAATCGCCAATAATCGTCATCTTTATATACTGTGCGTTTATCCACATCGTCTAAGACGTTTTTTAAAGTTTGGATAGTGATTTCAAACGTTTCTTCAACAAATAACGATTGATCATAGCTCAAATGCTGTTCGCTGAAACGATGTGCCAATTCTTGTACACGAGTATCGGTTTCTTGTTCAAGTTCAGCTTGTAATTCCGTCAAAATAAAGCAAAATAAATCAATTAACTTCATAGCTTCGTATTGCAACGTTTGCCGCGTCAAATCCATTTCGTCGATAAAAATTACGTCGTTGGGCAAATAAACCGCTTTGTGCAAATAGTGTTCGATTTTGGAATAATCTACTTTTTCATCTTGCCCAATACGTCGTTCGATAACGTCTAATGCCAAATCGCGGTAAGCCTCAAGCAAATTTTCGATTAACGTGATTTTGCTGTACAAAATCACGTCGTTGGATTCTTTATCTTTGAAGCGATAACCGTTGCTTTGCATAGAAATGTTATCTTTGCCAGCGGCGCGTTCATCTAATTTTAACGACGTGTTGTCACGTTCAAATTTTCTAAACGTGCTGTACATTCTGAAAAATAACCGTTTGGTTTCGTCAAAATTATTGGAAGGAAATTCGCTAAAACCTCGCGGCAAACGAAACTCTAACTCTTTGTTATTGCGCCGAATCCCGACAAATGAACTGAAACTACCATCTTGTTCGGGGGAACAAAGTTTTAAGGTTTTGAAATCAAACATGGAAGACGTTAATTTTTTCGATAAACAAATCAACTTGTTTGGCAAAATCACCGAAAGTAATTAGCGTGCCGTTTTTGTTTTCACCGAATAACAAGTTAATCAACGGTTTTTTATCACGATTAAATACACTGTCCCACAGGAAAAACATCAATTTGTTTTGAATGCTCGATTTTTGAATTTCTGCATCAGTAATGAAGTAATGACCGATTTGTTTATCTTCGATACCTCGAATATATTTGTGATTTGTTTTTATAAACGCATTCAATTTTCCGACAAAGATTTTCCATTGTTCTCGATTTTGAAAAGCCATGCCTGGTGCAGAAACAGAATTTGCGTCGATGTCGATAAATTCCCATTGCCAACGCCTTTTAAATGCGCTGTCCATGTAATAAATGGAACTATCGGAGGTATTCATGGTGGCGAGAATTGATAAATTCGGAGGGATTTTTATCGTGCGATTGATTAAATCAAAGTTTAGAAATTTCAATTTATCTTGGAGTGTATCTAATTTTTTCACACTGTCGTGCGGCCTCAAACGATATTCATCAATGTGACCGTGTTGGTCGTAGGTAAAGGTTACGCCAATCAATTCAAGGATTTTGATAAAGGTAATTTCATTGACGCTCACGCAGTAACTTGACCAGCCGTCTTGGTTTCTGTCCAGTAATTGAAAAATCGTACCAAAAATAGCAGCAGAATTACCGCGATTGATTTCGTCAATCACTAACGACACGTTTTTAAATTCTTCGATTTTGTTGCCCTGTTTATCATGCGCGATGAGGATGTTTTTATAGGCTTGTCCGAGGGCTTTTAAAAAGTGTCCTTCGTAAAAGTTGTATTCAACCTTTCCAGAGCGTGTTATCGGCACGAGTTTGCCGACAAAATCGCCGTAAGTATATTCAGGATGGAAAACGGTTTTAATGACATTTTCAGGATTTTCGGCATTATCAATTTTCAATTGATCAGGGATAATGTCTTGGTCTATTTTGTAGCTTTTGCCTGTTCCTGGGCTGCCGAATAGAATTTTTTGTTGGTAGGTCATTTATGGTTTTCCCTGTTGATATTTTTTTGAGCGATTTTAGATGCTGTTTTTAATGATTGTTTTTCTACGTCAATTTGAAGATGAGGTCGGAAATTTTGCTTATTCGATTGTTGCATAAATCTAATTCTTCTAGCTTAGTCAGTTAGTTATCAGATAAATCAATGACGTTAAATTAGTTAATTCACCAATAAACTTGGAAAGAAGTATCTACGGAGTATTGTTTAATGATTCTTCATTATAGTTGTTTTTCCTCTAATATTTATCTCTGGATGATTTTCACCACCGTGTGACACCATAGGTGTTTTAAGTTTATCTAGTCCATTAAGATCACAAATCTCACTTTCACTTAGAATCGGTTGCGTTTTGTTTTTAATAAACTGGATATAACCGTCCGGATAAACTACATTGTCCGGCCACTTGTGTTTCGGGTGATTTTTTTCAAGAAGTAAGTATCGAGTTATTTACCATTCCTTATCGCGAAACTGTTTTACACGGCTGTTCCAAAAATAGCCCCAACACCTGCGGTTAAACCCATTGCCAACGCACCCCAGAAGGTAACCCGGAAAGCACTTTTGATGAGACTGGAACCACCGGTATAAGCGGCTAAAATGCCCAGCAGCGCAAGAAATAGCAAAGATGCTGCTGACACTAAAACGATTAAATTTGTATCAGGAGCGAATATGACAATTAATAGAGGCAACACAGCGCCAATGGCGAAGGTGGCTGCCGAAGTCAGTGCCGCTTGAATGGGACGGGCAGTACCTGTTGCCGAGATACCCAGCTCATCACGCGCGTGCGCACCCAGGGCATCGTGATTCATGAGTTGTTCGGCCACTTGCTTTGCAAGTAAAGGGTCAAGTCCTCGTGCTTCGTAAATGGCTTGGAGTTCTTTTTGTTCATGAAACACATTTTCATCCAGTTCTTTGCGTTCACGCGTTAAATCGGCCTGTTCAGTATCGGCTTGCGAACTAACCGACACATATTCACCCGCCGCCATCGACATGGCACCGGCAACGAGTCCTGCAACACCGGCTAATACAATGTCGTTATGCGCAGCATGGGAGGCGGCAATGCCGACGATTAAACTCGCTGTCGAAACGATACCATCGTTTGCGCCTAAAACAGCGGCGCGTAGCCAGCCGATACGATGAGTCCGGTGGGTTTCATGATGATGAGGTAGCATCGATTTTCCTTTTACGTTAATAAATTTACAGTAGTCCAAAGCCTATTGATTTACAATTCAGTACCTTGATCTAACAGGATTATAACTGATGAAAACAAATAAAATCGCTAACTTGCTGCGCATTATTTTCGCTCTAATACTAATGTTGCTTGGGCTAATGAGCAGGCGTGGTTAGTTCGCAATAAAGAGTTTGAATTGTTGGATATTGAACATATCGTTGAGGAAATAGACGGCGTGGGTAAAAGCGAGCAACGGGAATTGACAAGCAGAACCGCTGTGCTTCTTTGCCATCTTCTCAAGTCGCAATATCAACCCGCACGTCAGGGTGCAACTTGGAAAGCAATAATAAAAACACAAAGAGTACGTGTTAAGCGTCGTTTAAATCAAACACCCAGTTTGAAGAAATGCTTAAAAGATTCTGAGTGGTTTGCTGACGCATGGGATGATGCTCGTGATGCAACGGAGAAGAAAACTGAAATTTCTTATGAAAAATTCCCTGAACAATGTCCTTGAATGAATGGAGAAATTGGTTTCCACAACTTTTTGAAAACCATTAGGGCTACAACTCGTATGTAGAAGGGGCAACTCCAGTTCAACTCTTGCGAATTTCAGAGTGATAGTATAGTATCATTTTCATGAAAATAAAACTTCTGACCTGAATGAAATTGCAGAATACATAGCGCTGGATAAACTTAATGCGGCTCGTCGCTTGGTCAAACAAGTATTTTCCAGTGTTGATCAAGGCAAAGTATAGATACTTTATGTCATGCGAGGGGAAAGGCAGCTCCGGAAATATTTACTTGATGAACGGGTACAGGACACCGGTTAACAAAGAATCAAAAAAACATAATTTGTGTCCAAAATCAGATTATTCCGTTAATTTTTCCAGATAGAAGTAAATAGGGTGTTTTTTACGTTTACATCATGCGGCTAAAATAGAGCGTAAATGCACAAATGCTTAATAAACTGAAACCAAAAAATGCAACCCACTCAACTTCCCCTTAAAGATATACACCTTCCCGAAACCATCGGCTGGTGGCCTCCCGCTATCGGCTGGTGGCTGCTGGCGGTTTTGATTCCTCTATTACTCGTGTTTTTGTACTGGCTTTATAAACGCCTGACACGCAAAACCGCCATTAAAGCCGCAAAAAAAAATCTGGCTGCTATCAAACAAAATCCCGCACTGGATAGCTATAAGAAGCTGCACGAACTTTCCATGCTGATTCGCCGCGTCGCTATCAGTGTTAATCCGAGAACTGAGGTTGCGAGTTTAACCGGGCGGCAATGGTTGGCATTTCTCGATAAATCAGTAACAGGTACACCTTTTAGCGAAGGTTGTGGTCAGTTGTTGGCAACTGCGCCCTATCGAAACACCTCACCTACAGAACTGGAAATTTCTCAACTCATCAGTTTGTGTGAAGACTGGCTTAAAGCCCAAACCAAACCTGCCAAAAGAAAACAAAAATCATGATTCATTTTGAGTGGCCCTGGCTGTTAGCGGCCTTACCCTTGCCTTTATTAATACGCTGGCTGGTTCCAGCAAACAACCCTGTGGAACAGGCGGCATTAAAAGTCCCGTTCCTGGATGATTTTTCTGTAGGTCAAACACAGACGGTTTCCCAAACCCAACAATGGCCGTTATTGCTGGCGGCAATCGCCTGGTTTTTGTTGGTTATAGCGTGTACCCGGCCGCAATGGCTGGGAGAGCCGATTGAACAGGCGGTGAGCGGCCGGGATTTAATGCTGGCAGTGGATTTATCCGCCAGTATGGAAGAGCAGGATTTTATTATTAACAAGAAGCCTGTGGATCGGCTAACTGCCATCAAATGGGTGGCTAGCGATTTTATTAACCGGCGTGTCGGCGACAGGGTGGGATTAATATTATTCGGCACTCAGGCTTATTTGCAAACACCATTAACGTTTGATCGAAAAACCGTGCAGACCTTGTTGGATGAATCGGCTATCGGTCTTGCCGGTGACAATACGGCAATAGGCGATGCCATCGGTTTGGCGGTTAAGCGCCTTAAAAATCAACCCGCCGATAGCCGCGTTTTGATTCTGTTAACCGATGGCGCCAATACCGCCGGTGAAATCTCGCCCTTAAAAGCGGCTGAACTGGCTGCTGCAAACCAATTGAAAATATATACCATCGGCGTAGGCGCGGATGAAATGATCGTGCGCAGTTTTTTTGGTAACCGCAAAGTTAATCCCTCGCGGGATCTGGATGAAAATACCCTGGTCAAGGTTGCTGAAAGTACCGGTGGCCGTTATTTTCGAGCCCGAAATGCCGATGAGCTGAATAATATTTATATGTTACTGGACAAGCTTGAACCCGTTGAAAAAGACAAACAATACTTCAGACCGCGTAGCGAATTGTTTTATTGGCCGTTATCAGTGGCACTGGCTTTGGTTGCCTTTATCAGTTTGTCTCGTGTGAGGTTGTCATGAATCTGGCTGAATTTCACTTTATCAGGCCTTACTGGCTGCTGGCGATCATTCCCTGCATTGTCATAGTCGTTTTAATGTTAAGAAACAAACTCAGCCATGGCAATTGGTCTGCGGTGTGCGATGCGGAATTATTGCCCTATTTGTTGCAGGAAAAGGCGGCGGGCCAAAGCCGCTGGCCATTATCAGCAGGGGCCATTGCCGCTTTATTGGTGATCATTGCACTGGCAGGACCCACCTGGCAACGCGTGCCTTCGCCCGTATTCAGGAATGAATCGGCCCTGGTGATTGCACTGGATTTGTCGCGTTCCATGGATGCAGAGGATATTAAACCCAGCCGATTGATCCGGGCGCGCTACAAAATTGCCGATATTTTAAAACAGCGCAAAGACGGCCAGACCGCATTGCTGGTTTATGCCGGCGATGCTTTTACCGTCACTCCGCTGACCGATGATACCGAAACCATCGATAGTCAGTTATCCGCACTCACTACCGATATTATGCCCAGTGAAGGCAGCAATACAGAGCTTGTACTGGAAAAAGCCGTTGAATTGTTCAAGCAGGCGGGTCTGCAAAAAGGCCAGATATTATTAGTAACCGATAACGTTAATGTCGATAAAACGCTTGCCCGCAGTAAAAGCGCTTGATGGCTACACCTTATCAATATTGGGTGTGGGAACTGCTGATGGTGCGCCGATAGCGCTGCCCGAGGGCGGCTTTTTGAAAGATGAGCAAGGCACGATTGTGATTCCTAAATTAAATGCCGGCGATTTGGCAAAGCTGGCGCAGGCAGGAAAGGGTGTTTATCAAACCATAACGGCAAATGACGCCGATATTCAAACCTTGCTTTCAGCCGTAGACAAGCCGGTACAACAGCAAGGCAAAGAGAACAAAAATTTATTGCTGGATCAGTGGGAGGACAAAGGGCCGTGGCTATTACTGCTGGTTTTACCGCTGGCGGCATTGAGTTTCAGAAAAGGCCTGTTATGTTTTGCCTTGTTGCTGCTGTTGCCTCTGCCTAAAAACAGTTATGCCCTTGAATGGCAGGATTTGTGGCAGAGCAAGGATCAACAGGCGCAACAGGCTTACAAAAACAATCAATTTGAGCAGGCAGCAAAATTATTTGAAAATCCTGACTGGAAAGCGGCCGCGCACTATAAAGCCGGTGAATATGACAAATCTCTTGAAAACCTGAAAAACAACCAGACTGCTTTGGGTGCTTACAATCAGGGCAATGCACTGGCGCAATCGGGGCAGCTCGAACAGGCCATAAAAGCCTATGAAAAAGCATTGACGCTGAATCCTGATGACCAAGATGCCAAATACAATAAAGAGCTGGTAGAAAAAGAACTGGAAAAACAAAAGCAAGAACAGCAAAAACAACAAGATAATAAACAAGACGATAAACAGCAGCAGGATAAAAAGCAGGACGATAAGCAACAACAGTCCAAACAGGATTCTCAGCAAGGAAAGGAGGGTGATAAATCAGAACAATCTGAAGGACAAAAACCTGAACCCTCTGAAGATCAGAAAGAATCCGAACAAAAGCCCGAACAATCTGAAGAACAGAAAGCCTCTGAACAAAAGCCTGAACAGTCTGAAGAGAAGAAATCTCAGCAGCAACAAGCTGATGAGCAGGCGTCTCCTGAAAATAAAGAACAACAAAATAAACCGGAAGAACAAAAACCGGATACCGATAAGGCTCAACAAGCTGAGCAGAAGAAAGATGAAAACAAGGAACAACCCAAACAAGCCGCGCCTGCCGAAGGCACAGCCTACGGATGAAGAACAACAAGCCAATGAGCAATGGCTTAAAAGAATCCCCGATGATCCGGCCGGCTTGTTAAAACGTAAATTTAAATATCAATACGGGCAGCGTGGCCGTCAATCAGATAATAATGATGGCTGGTAGCGAAAATGATTGAGCAAAGTAAACAACATAACACACAAGCAAATCGCACTATTCGGTGAAGTGCTCATGGATCAATTTCCTGATGGTCAACAGGTTTTGGGCGGAGCGCCTTTTAATGTGGCGTGGCATCTTCAGGCTTTCGGCCAGTCCCCGTGCTTTATCAGCCGGATCGGTCATGATGCTATGGGCGAGAGCATACGACAGGCCATGACCGATTGGGGCATGACCGTTGAAAGCGTGCAAACTGATCCCGATTATCCTACCGGCACGGTTAAAGTCACTATTAACAAGGACGAACCCAGCTATGAAATTCTGGCTAATCAGGCTTATGATTTTATCGCCGCACAGCAACTGAATCCGGCAAACTCGTACAGCATTATTTATCACGGGACGCTGGCACTGCGTAACCGTATTTCGGAACAAGCACTTAATAGCTTAAAAGCACGTCATACCGGTAAAGTGTTTGTCGATGTCAATTTGAGAGCGCCCTGGTGGCATAAAGAGCCGGTTAATCAGTGGCTGAGCAAAGCCGATTGGGTCAAACTTAATCAGGATGAGTTAATGCAACTGCTGCCACCGCAAAACACGTTGCAAGATGCGATGCGTTTGTTTCTGACCCAACATGATCTGGACGTTTTGATTGTTACCTGCGGCAGTTCAGGCGCTATGGCGTTTACTAATGCCGGTGCGTTTTTCGAAGTGACCCCGGAGGTAATTTACCCATAGCCGATACCGTGGGCGCCGGCGATGCTTTTTCTGCGGTGCTGTTGCTTGGAATGCAGCTGGACTGGTCTTTGCCTGTGACTATGGAAAGAGCGCAAACCTTTGCATCCGCCCTGGTAAGCCAACGAGGAGCGACTGTTCAGGATTTAAGTTTTTATCAGACATTCATACGTGCCTGGAATCTTGATTAGCTTAAGCCTCAAATGGATACCGGATCGACTGATACAAAGAGGCTGAGGCATGGAAAAGGACATTCATTTGAGGTACCTCTTTCGTTGCCACCTGATAATAACCAAGAACCCAACCCGGATGATTTCAATGACGCCCAATTATCGAAAAAGGAAGTCCAGTCCATGAACATTATTGTCCCTGCTCGTTTTACCCTGCAATCCCCATCGGACACACTCTGGCAACCCCGTCAGGTATTCCTGTTCAGCGGCCACATGATCGATGCACCCGGCCGCACCCCACCTCGCTTCCCGCCTGAGAAAGAACCCATTGCCGCCCAAAAAATTGCCCAAACCCTGGATGAACTGGGCGCCGATTCCCAAGACCTGGGCATTACCCAAGGCGCCTGCGGCGGCGACATCCTCTTCGCCGAAGCCTGCCAGCAACGAGGCGTAAAATTACAACTGCTGCAACCTTTTGAAGAACCCGATTTTATCGAGAACTCGGTCGCTAACGGCGGCGAAAGTTGGCTGGACCGTTATCAGGCCATCAAACACAAGCTGAACACACCGCCCCTGTCGGCACCACAAGAGTTGGGGCCGTTATCTGAAGAAATGGATGCCTATGAGCGCTGCAACCTCTGGCTGCTCGCCAGCGCACTATCATACGGAGCGGAGAAAGTCCGGCTTGTATGCCTATGGGATGGCGGCGGTGGCGATGGGCCGGGTGGCACGGCGCACATGGTGGAGGAAGTAAAAAAGAAACAAGGGCGAGTGGTTTGGCTGGATACGCGGAAATTTTAAGAATGCCAGACTTGGCTTACGGTACATTTGGACAATAAAATTATGATAAAGGTATTCATCAGTTACAGTCATGACAACGACACCCACCAACAGCGGATGCATGCCCTGGCCGATCGGCTCAGAAATGATGGCGTGGACATCATCCTCGACCGCGATTGCGGACCGGGTGGGCCGGATGAGGGTTGGGATAAATGGTCCGAAAAAGCAGGCAGAAAAAACGGAAATAGTCTTGCCGGTATTCACACCAGAATACCGCAAATGCTGGGATGGCGAACAATTACCGGGGATGCGCTGGGTGCAATCCGCGAACTCAAGGTCTTAGATCGGCGGCTTTACAATGCAGGAAACGAAGTTAACTTCTGTCGCATACGCACTATCAGGACGACGACCGTAACGGCACACCGACTTCGCGCAAGGACTTCATGCGCTTAGATGCACCAAAGGGACTACGACCAAATCATTGACTGGCTGCGGCAGAAAGGCGCTGCCGCCGATCCCACCACTGCACAGGTCGACATTACTTGGCCCAAGCGACAAGATGAATACCCTTGGCCGCTGGCTGACCGCAAGGAACAATTTGCTGTATTCCAGGATATGGTGACTAATGCCATCCCCCAACGCATTTTTCTCATTGATGGAGACAGCAACACAGGCAAAACCGTCCTATTGAAAGAATTATTCAAGCTGGCAAAAGCACTCGATCTCGACTCAGTCCTGCTGGATCAAAAAGGCTGTTTGTCCCTGGCTGAGCTCTATCGATAATCTAGCGCTTGATGTTGATGCCAAAATCTTGCCGGCCTTGCACAGTGCCAGCGGATCGGCCCGGAAAACGGCTTTATTGAAGGATTTGGAAAATTTACGCAAACCCCTTTTACTGGGATTCGATACTTACCAACATGTTGCGCCGGACATTGCCGACTGGATTGAAGGTCAGCTTCTGCGCCGGGCCGAGCAATGCCCTGGACTCCTGGTGCTGGTTGCCGGACAGAAAGTGCCGGATCCGGCGCGTTATTCCTGGTGTGGACTTGCAATAGCGCACCATCTGCTTCCAATCCTGGATCCAAAATACTGGCGGGACTATACGGAACGGGTTCTGGGCAACAAGCAGATCACCGAGGATCACATCGAAGCGCTGGTGTATGCATCTATGAAGGTGACCCCGGAGGAACCAGTGCTCTACTACAAGCATTCGCCGGCACAAAGATTTCAGGATGAACGCCATGGATATTGAACAAGCGCTACACCAGCTCAAACAGGCCCAGGACGATCCGCAAGCCTTGACAGTCGCAACTGCCCGGATCGTTTGCGCCCGATCCCACCCGAAACTCTTTGAAATTCTGGAAGCAGCGGCGATTCCCCATTGGTTTAATGCCGAAATACTTGCCGCCCTGCTGCAAACCGATACCGTCACGGCAGCGGACTGGCTGGAAAGGTTGATTCAGCTTCCCATGGTAGAAACCTTCTCCGCACGCCAAGCCTGGAACGTGCATGAAACCACGCGTCAGGCTCTTCGCACCATACTCGCACAAAACGATCCCGAACAGTTTCAAACACTTACACATCTGGCTGCGAACCATTTTTCAGGCGTCGACGATGCTCCAGCAGATCGAACAGATTTACCATCGGCTTGCGGGCTCGGAAACCGGGGCAGACAAGCAATTGCATGATCTCTATAGCCAATGGAACCGCACCGGACGCTACGATACCCTAGCAATCATTGGCTCTTGGTTCTGGAGGAATTATTGCGCAGCGATCTGCTACGCGGTACTGCCCTGGCCCGAACCCTGGTGGTTCTTGGCTGGATTCGTCAGAGCCGGATGCCGCTCAAACTGGCCGATTCACTGGCCCATCAGGCGGTCGCCCTTTTCATCGAAGCGGGAGATGAATCCGGCGAAGCCGACGCCCGCCAGTGGCTTGGGCAATACGCTTCAAACGGAAGGTAAATTAGCGGATGCCTTGCGGGAATTTCAGGCGTGTATAAACATCATGCGGCGCCTGACTGAACGCGACCCGGACAACACCGATTGGCTGCGAGACTTATCTGTCTTCCACCACAACGTGGGCCAGGTGTTGCAAGCCCAGGGCAATCTGGCCGGGGCACTGAAGGCATTCCAGGCGCACATGGACATCATGCGCTCCCTGACCGAACGCGACCCGGACAACACCGGCTGGCAGCGGGACTTATCGGTCTCCTACCACAACGTGGGTCAGGTGTTGCTGCCCAGGGTAATCTGGCCGGGGCACTGAAAGAATTCCAGGTCTACATGGACATCATGCGGAGCCTGAACAAACGCGACCCGGACAACACCGATTGGCTGCGGGAGTTATCGGTCTCCCACAACAACATCGGCCGGGTGTTGCAAGCCCAGGGCAATCTGACCGGGGCGCTGAAGGCATTCCAGGCGGGCATGGACATTAGGCGGCGCCTAAACGAACGCGACCCGGATAACACCGGCTGGCTGCGGGACTTATCGGTCTCCCACAACAACGTGGGCAAGGTGTTGCAAGCCCAGGGTAATCTAGACGGGGCGCTGAAGGCATTCCAGGCGGGCATGGACGTCATGCGCTCCCTGACCGAACGCGACCCGGACAACACCGGCTGGCTGCGGGATTTATCGATGTCGCATTATTTAATAGCGTCGATACTGAAAAAACAGGGCAAGATTAACGGATGCCCTGATGGAACGGGAAGCCGATTTAGGAATTGCTAAACGTTTGGTGCGGCTTGATCCCACTAATAAGCAGTGGCAAGAGGATTTGAAAGCCTCTCAAGAGTTCTTGGACGCTTTAAAGCGCCGTATTACCAATCCCGGACAGTAGTTTGGTTTACCTTTATCATTGTTTTCCTAGCCCTACCTAACCAAAGGAGTTACAAATGAATAAGAAAGTAGAAGAGCGCATTAAATCCACCGGCCCCAAGAAAATTCTCGCCTGCGACGGTGGCGGGATTTTAGGGCTGATGAGCGTGGAAATCCTGGCAAAAATCGAAACGGATTTGCGGATTACACAAAACAAGCCCAATCTCGTGCTGGCCGATTATTTCGATTTTGTTTGCGGCACCAGTACCGGGGCCATCATCGCCGCCTGTATTTCCGCCGGCATGTCCATGGATACTATCCGGCAGTTTTATCTCGATAGCGGCAAGCAGATGTTCGACAAGGCGTCGGTGCTCAAACGGCTGAAATACAGTTACAACGATGAGCCCTTGGCCAAAATGCTCAAGGCCGCCCTGGACGCCCAGTTGCACGAGTCCAATGCTACCCTGGGGAGCCCGAATTTAAAGACCTTGCTGATGATGGTGATGCGCAACCACAGCACCGATTCGCCCTGGCCGGTTTCCAACAACCCTTGCGCCAAGTACAACGATAGAACCCGCAAGGATTGCAATCTGAATTTGCCCCTGTGGCAACTGATACGAGCCAGTACTGCCGCGCCGACCTTCTTTCCTCCTGAAGTTGTGACGTTTGCCGAAGGCACGCCCGACGAATACAGCTTCATCTTCGTCGACGGCGGCGTAACCACCTACAACAACCCGGCTTATCTGGCCTTTCAGATGGCAACGGCCAAACCTTACCATGTGAACTGGCAAACCGGCGCCGACCAAATGCTGATCGTTTCGGTGGGTACCGGCAGCACGCCCAATCCATTCGCGAAAGGCGATGCAGACGATATGAACCTGCTCCACTTCGCCAAGAACGTTCCCACGGCGCTAATGAATGCGGCCTCCGCCGGTTGGGATATGACCTGCCGGACACTCGGCGTCTGTCGACAAGGCGGCCCAATCGACCGGGAGATCGGCGATATGGTGAGTTCATCCTCCGGCGATCCCAATTGGACAGGCCCGAAACTGTTCACCTATCTGCGCTACGACCCCAATGTGACTTTCGAGGGATTAAGGGATTTAGGTTTGACGGACATCGATCCTGCCAAGGTGCAGGTATTGGATTCCGTAGATCATATTCACGACATCCGGCGGGTGGGCATCGTCTATGCGGCCCAGCACGTGAAGACGGAGCATTTCGCCGGGTTTACGAGAGCCTGAACCAACACTGATAATAACCAAAAAAATAAGGAACCATCATGCCTACCATCGATTACACCAAGAGCTGTTTCATTATCATGCCCTTTGGCAAGAAAAAAGTCGGCGAGCACGAAATTGACTTTAATTTTATTTATGATCAGATTTTTTGTCCCGCAGTGGCAAAAGTATCTTTACCTGAAGGCGGATTCCTTGAGCCACGGCGTACCGACAAGGATTTTTTTTCGGGCAATATCAGCGTCGAGATGTTTAGCTACATTGAGTATTCGAGATTTGCCCTGGCCGATATCAGCGGCCTCAACGCAAACGTATTTTACGAACTGGGGGTGCGTCACCGCGCTCATCAGGCTGGGACGGCAATTTTTCGCCAGACTGGCGCAGCCCTCCCTTTCGACATCAACAACATCAAGGCCTTCGACTACGAATACCAGCCGGACACCGAAATAACGAAATCGCGGGAACTGGTCGCCAATGTTCTCACCGAATCCCTCAAATACAACCGCCTCGACAGTCCAGTCCAGATAGCCCTGGCCGCTCAGTTGGCCCATGCCGGCAGCCCCGCCGACCCCCGCGACATTAACGGCGTCTTACGGGATGCCGAGAATGCCATCCGTGCCCAAGATTGGCAGGGGGCCATCGACAAATATCGGGAAGCGGTTGCCATCGATCCGGGTAACTTCGCTCTGCGCCTTAAACTCGGATTGTTCCTGAAGGAACAGGGCAAATGGCCTGATGCGCTCGTGGAATTTGCCGCCGCCTCGGAAGCCGCTCCCAATTACGCCGATGCCCTGCGCGAAAAAGGGATCGCCGAGAACAAGTTATTTATCAAAAACAATCGTCCGTCTGATCTACCCACAGGAGAAGACTCGCTGCATGCCTCCATCGCACTGCATCCCGACGATTACGATGCCCATGCTTCCTTGGGCGGTGTGTTAAAGCGAGAGGGTAAATACCAGGAAACCCAAGGCAATGCGGATCAGGCCAAAGTACCCTACCAGCAAGCTCTCGCCGCTTACAGACAAGCCACCACGGTATCCAGGGGACATTCCTACCCGCTGCTGAACGAGTTGAAGCTAAACGCCAAGCTTAATGGCAAGATCGAGTCGGATGTACGTATCAAGGTTTTCCTGACCAAAGCCGAGCGCTCGCTAAAAGCGAAAGTCGAGTCAAACCCGCCAATCGACCCACCCTGGAGCTTTTTCGATCTTGCGGAAATCCGGCTTTATGCCGACGACAAGGAGGGTTTCCTAACCATACTGCAAGACGGTTTGACCTACTGCAACGCCGCCTGGCAGCCGAAAACCAATCGCGAAAGTCTGGTCATGCTTAAAGAAGGCGGAGTCCACCTAGCTGGTCTCGATGAAGGACTTGCCATGCTGGAGGAAATGGAAAAGGGTCTAACGTCTGAATAAAAAAATATAACCGTAGATAGTAACGACAAACCGTAGCAAGAAAGGGGAAAGCATGGGGTAAGCCTTAAAGTGGCTCGTAGCAAATGCAATCCAGGTTGGCAATTTTTAACACGCAGAGTGCTTATGTTATATATTTGCACTTTTAACGCTTTTCTTTGTCGTACTATGCTTGAATTTGTGTGTTTACACACTCGTAAATGATAATTAATGATGAAAACAATGAACACTAAAAAACAATTACCTATACCTGATGTGAAGATGCGCTTTATCGCTTCTTTTTTGTTTTTTTTGCTGTTATTACTGATTTTGGCTCCTCAAAACACATTTGCAGCAAACATTAATGTTTCCGTGGATCGTAATCCGGTCGGTCTTGATGAATCTTTCCAGATCATCTTTACAGCGAATGAGTCACCTGACGATGACCCGGATTTCAGTCCGTTGGAACAGGATTTCACGATACTCAACCAAAGCAACAGCAGCAGCTCATCCTGGATTAATGGCAAAGCCAGCAAGACTATTCAATGGACGCTCAATGTAATGGCCAAACAGGCGGGTAATCTGGTTATTCCACCGGTAAATTTTGGTAATGATGTCAGTCAGTCTTCTACCATTCAGGTTACAGAGGGAACACCCAACAAAGCCGGCAATACCGATGAAGATTTGTTTATAGACGTTGAGGCGGTACCGGAAAATCCTTTTATACAATCCCAGGTTATCTACACCTTGCGATTGTATACAAAAGTCGACATCTCTCAAGCCAGATTAAACGAGCCTGAACTGGCCGATGCGGTGATTGAAAAATTAGGCGAAGACAGTACTTATAATACGCAGGTTAACGGAGTGAATTATTCGGTGACTGAACGTAAATATGCCATTTTTCCGCAAAAAAGCGGCCAATTAACGATTAAGCCACTGGTATTAACAGCTGAGGTGCTGACTGGTAACCGTCCCGGTTTTAATAGTTTTTTTAATTCCCAGATGACTAAAACCAAACGGGTCGAATCAAAAGCGATAACGCTGGATGTAAAACCTGTACCAGCCTCATTTACTGGGAAGCATTGGCTATCAGCGCAGCAATTGGTTTTAAAACAGGAATGGTCAGGCGATATTCAACAAATGAAGGTAGGAGAGCCTTTAACCAGAACCTTAACCTTAATAGCCAAAGGCACGACGGTCGGTCAACTGCCTGAATTGAATACGACTGTCACCAGTGATCATTTAAAAGCCTATCCTGATCAACCTGTATTGCAGGAACAGAAAAAAGTCGAGGGACTGCTGGCTTTCAGAGAAGAGAAAATTGCCCTGATTCCTTCAAATGCAGGCAGCTACACATTACCTGCTATAGAAATCCCCTGGTTTAATACCAAAAGCCAAAAAATGGAAATAGCGAAAATTCCGGAAACAACGCTTACAACCGTTGCTGTTGCCGGGAGTCAACCTGAAACAATGGCTCCAGCAGTTACTCCAACAACACCACAGAAAGTTGAAGCCAGCCCTGTTATTAAAGCCCCACAAGAAATTAATGTCTGGTTATGGATTTCTGTATTTTTAGCAGCTGGTTGGTTAATCACAGTGCTTATTTTCTTAACCAAAAAACACGCAGTTACAAAACCCGTTGTTGAAAATAATGATTCAGAAATAAGCTTAAAAGAAAGCATTAAAAATTTAAAAAATGCATGCACTAATAACGATGCTGTAGCGGCAAAAGATGCCTTGCTTGAATGGGGCCGGAAAACCTTTAATGTCTCGAATCTGGGCTCCCTCGCCGCATTTTGTGATGCCCGCTTAAGAGACGAAATTCTGCATTTAAATCATGCTCTATATGGCAAGGAAACCGGTGACTGGCAGGGTAAAAAACTATTTCAGGCCTTTACTGAAAATAAAGCCAGAAAAACAATTTCAGTAACCGAGGATAAAAGCCTGGAGCCGCTTTTTCGTTTGTAGTCATTAAGGATTGGTAATTTAGAAAACCGTTCACCTTCCCCTTCGAAAAAGGGGGATTGAAGGGGATTTATCTAATAAAATCTCCCCTAACCCCTCTTTTCCAAAGAGGGGACTGAACACTTACGGGTTATTTTAGTTAAGGGCTAACATTTCAAAATCAGATCCTGCCAGAGTGCAAAGGGCGTCGTAATCCAGAATAGTTAATTCGTGCCTATATATCTCCAGCAAGCCTTCGTCTTTAAAAGCATGTAGAGTCCGATTTACATGTATTGTTGAAATTCCAAGCGTATCGGCTATGTCTTCCTGCTTGAGTGGAAAATGAATCGAGTACCCCTTATTCAGGCCACGAAGACTTAACCGGCGATAAAGTTCTAACACCA
Organism: uncultured Gammaproteobacteria bacterium; assembly: GCA_963789475.1. Lineage (GTDB taxonomy): Bacteria > Pseudomonadota > Gammaproteobacteria > Methylococcales > Methylomonadaceae > Methylobacter_C. The sequence goes on from CAWBLO010000037.1 coordinate 55,076, forward strand.
TAAAGGCGATCCTTTCACGTGCACTTCGATGCGTGATGTTAGTCAGATACATCTCAGTCAGCATCATGTCACTAGCTTCCGCCGAAGCAAGACTTAAAGCCAGTTCTGATTGTGTAGAACATAACCTGACAATATTGGGAACCCTACAGACAACACTATCCAATAAGGCGATAGCTGAATAAATAGCAGGGCCCTGGAGATGCTGTTGAAATCCCAGTAGTTCTCCTGGCAATACCGATCGAAACACCTGACGATTACCGTCTTTGGAAAGCCGGGTCAGCATGACCCATCCCTCCCGCAAGACAAATAACGTCGTGATTTATATCACCCTGGTGATATAAATATTGCTTTGCTGTAAAGGCTAGATATTTAACAGCATGATGTATCAAATTCGCTTGAAGCGATGTTTAACAGGCTTTTGCAAAAGCAACAATGCCGGTTAGGACATGTGCAGCAAAGTCCTCTTGAGCCATTTGAACGAAAGTACATTTGATCTAAACCCCCATAGCAGCATTAAACTGCAATAGAAGATTCAGTCTACAGCGTTAATATTTAATTTGTAATAGGTATAAATACGGATTGACACACAACTGGCTTTGTCTCTTTAGCGATGCCGTTCATGCAAATTTTGATTATCTTTTAAAAAGTTAACCTGGATTAATTTTTTTTATATTGATCGTGGATAGAATAGCATTTATGCGTTAGGTAATAACAGATGAAAAAGTTAATTTTTGATTCTGATTTTCGCCAAAACCATGAGACAGGTGAAGGAAATTCCCGATTTATAAATTTTCATACAAATCTGAATATCAAAATTTGGGGAATTATTTATGGAAATAGTTAAAGTTAAAGCTCGAGGAATGGGCTGGTTGCGTGACTTGCCCGACTTCAGAGACTACACACCAGAACATAAAAAAATTAAGCCGATGCTTAAGAGCGTTGAACATGGCTGCATCATCTGCACCAGCCTCTTTGCCGGCTTCAGTTGATCTTAGGGCGTGGTGTTCTCCAATTGAGGATCAACTTGATTTAGGATCATGCACGGCCCAGGCAGGCGTTGGTTTGATAGAGTTTTATGAAAAAAAGGCGTTTGGAATTTACATTGATGCCTCAAGGCTGTTTCTTTACAAGGTAACCCGAAACCTGCTCGGCTGGACAGGTGATACCGGCGCTTATCTAAGTTCTACGATGGCAGCCATGACCTTATTTGGGGCGCCGCCTGAAAAATACTGGCCGTATACCACGGCGAAGCCGGGGCCGGTAGCGCCGCCTCCTGCACCGGATTTCGACATGGAACCGCCTGCATTCTGCTATGCCTTTGCACAAAACTATCAGTCCATTGATTATTACAGGCTTGATCCACCGGGGGTCAAGCCTGCTGACCTGTTACAGCGAATCAAGACCTATCTGGCGGGAAACATGCCATCAATGTTCGGATTTGCAGTTTACAGCTCCTACCAATACTCTGGAAAAAATGGGCATTTTCCGTTCCCGTGTCCAAAAGAAAGTGTGGTGGCCGGGCACGCAGTCGTTGCCGTTGGCTACGACGATACCAAGAAAATCAAAAATCCTATTTGCGGATCAGAAACCACGGGAGCCTTGTTGATCAGAAACTCGTGGGGGACTGAGTGGGGAGAAAAAGGTTACGGATGGCTACCGTATGAATACGTCCTGAAAGGTCAGGCCGACGACTGGTGGACGCTATTAAAACATGAGTATGTAGACACCAAGAAGTTTGGTTTGTAAACGGTTTAGCCAGTGTTAGGGTATTGTTCATATTACTACTGAATAAGGAGGATGTCGTAAAAAGTTTGTCACTTCTCCCTCTGAGAGAAGTCTGATAATGGATAAGCGAATAGGTTGCATACTTGGACAGCTGGATTAGACTTTATACAGATGGATGAGTTGTGGTCGTTAGAAGTAACATTTACAAGCATTCTGGGGGGGGCGCATCAAGCTATAGCTGCGCGAGAAAATCTGATTGCTTCCGTGATATGACCCTGGAGGTAGATGTTTGCCAATCAGTCAATGCCAAGTCTATAGTACCTAGCTATGACGCCCATGCGCACTCAACTCGTCCAGCAGGTCTTCCGCAGCGAACGCTGACCATTGAGGAAGCGTATCGAGAAACAGCGATCAGTGTTTTGATTAGTCCAGACCGCACCAAAAGATGACAGTGCAGCAGAATTTGATCGTTGGTCTTAGCGAACCAGAGGATGCTATGGAGACAGACTGTATTGGGATATAAAAACGTATTGACAAATTTAAAGGCGATAGATAAAAGCAGGACTTAGCATCCGTTCTGCCTGAAAATCGAAAGAGTGGGCGTGCCTCTAACGGCCCGCCCATCACAAGATACTGCTGATACATACACGAAAATCCGATGGACCTCCAAAGGACAATGAATTCTTTTTAAACCTGCTTCCCGGAGATCACAAATGCCAAATTCTAATGCAATTGTTTCAAACATCATAAAATTCGACCCGCAGCTCGATAGAGCGCCCGCCGAAATGCTACGAGCCGAACGTGAGCTGTTTGTGGAACTGGACGATGGGCGTCGTGTACGCCTTGACCCCACAGATCTTCGATCAGTCGGCTTCACAGAAATTTTGGAGGGGCTAAGTAAACAACGCCTGCCTGTATATCTTGAAATCGATCCGAAGACATCGGCAATTACTCGGCTGCTCATCCCACATATCACTCGCGTTGCCGCCATGCAGGTGACCAATGAGGGGGTGATTAATGTGGAACTGGAGCTTTCTTCAGCACGCCACATATTGCGGCAAGACCAATCGGACTTTGCTGAGTTGGAGAAGCAACTTCAAGAAGCGGTGCATAGCGGTGAGCCGGTCATCCTTAGCGAGGACGATTCGCATAATATCATTGATATTCGCCCTTTTAAACCGGGTCCGGATCTACCGTTCCCACCAAAGGTTCCGCCGTTTGAAAAGGGACCACCAAACTGGATCAAGAATTTTCTTGAACGAATATGGTTCTGGCCCTGGTGGTGGTTCCGTTGCTTATCGATGACAAGGGCGCAAGAGGTCTTCGACGCGATGAATGCCACCAGCTGCAATCCGCTCACGGTCCCGTCACCGTGCATTCCCTTTCTCTACCCGGATGATGGTTGCTGGGCACGAGCTCACGAGATGTGTCGGCTGATGATCAACATGGGGCTTTCACCGAAAAAGGTGTGGATTCGAGCAAGTTTAGGGCATTGGTTGCATGTGAACACGAGAAACAATCCCGCATGCTATGTCGACTGGGGATGGCATGTGGCGCCTATCTTGTGTGTACGGGGGCCAAGTTTCTTTCAAACTGAAATAATGGTGATCGACCCGTCATTGTTCACTACACCAGTATCCAAGACAACATGGAAAGGTGTGCAAGGAGATCCCAATGCAACACTTACGGACACTGATGCTTCTCAATACTGGCCGAACGGCGGAACCGACCCAACGTATTCAGATACAAATATACGTCTTGCCTACTATCGATTGCAATTGCAGAACCGAGCAATACAGTACGGAGCACCACCCTACGCAAATTGTCCCTAGAGAAAAAGGTAAGGAATAGCCAAAGATGGCTACCGCCAAATGGAATCGAAGGTAGGTTCTTGATGTATTGATTGGTGGAGTGGTAGCCGGAAGATACGGTTTTTGGCTAAAAAATAATGAAAGGAGAATCCCAATGAAAGGCACAATCATAAAAAATCTCAAACTAACAAAAGTAATTGACGGTGATACTATCAAGCTAATGCTTGATGAAAAGGAAGAATCTATTCGGTTTGCTTGTCTGGATACCGAGGAAAGCCATGTCTATAAATCCGGCACAAAGGAAAACTCAAATCTGAGAATAGCGCAAGAAGACTGGAGTCCGTATTTCATAAAATATGGACGTTCCCTGCTTTATCACGTCCAGTTAATGGAGGCAGAATCCCGAGCTTAAGCCGCAGATATAGCAATCTTGTATAGCATGAGCGTCTTCTATAAATGGGGCGATACACCGCAAGAAGTTATTCCGACAACAAGCGGACAAAATTCGTTCGGTAATTGCAAGCAGACATTTAGGATACCGTCCAGATAATGCGCTTCTGAGGCGAAAATCGATGTGGGCAGTTTCGATTGATTTTTTATTGATTCCTTAAGATAATGGATGCGCACAAATTAATTTGAGCAAGTAAATCCTTCGACAGCTCAGACGAATGGAATAGATATTTAAAGTTGCTCAACTTATTTCGTGCGTATTCCTAAAGTCGAAACTATGTCGATGTCTCTGGGAAAGCAAGTATGTATCCAGCAAATGCACAGGGAAAACCGCAGATTGTGATCACAGATGTTGTAAAACTGAAGGCAGCGCATTATGGCAAATGAAGAAAACAAACAGCCAGGATCGAATGAATTCACGGGGCTGCTTGCCGTGCTTGTTCTGTTCTTCAGCGCGATGTGGATCGACTACGCCCCGCTTAAAACATCGCGCCCGGAACCGCAAGAAATCCCCGAGCTCACACAAACCGGTATAAAAGCCAGACTTTGGCAAGATCCGTTCGCCGCCATACAGCGCGAGCGCGCTAAACCGCTAACGACATTGCACGAGGATAATGTGTGTTTGAAAATAATTCCTGGTAGCTCTCTTCAAGAGATGGTACAGAACAATGATAAGGATAAGTATAAGGATACCAAAATCATTGTACTGGGAGTGATGATCCAGGAAGCGAGCTGGGAGAGTGTGGAAGAACTTCAGGGAAGGCGGCAACGCTATGCGGTTCTTGCTGCGCTGAACCGCCTTGGCTATGTCCCCGATGATGCGGAAAAACTCCAGTGCCTGGAATTTATTGAGCCGGAAAAAAAACACCAGCCACTAACCATTCCCTACGAGCAATTTACCAAAACAGATCCAGATACCAAGAAAACCCAGGTGATGCTATTTTGGTTGAACGAGCAGGGTTTTGATCACAAACCTTTGCAATTACTCCGCAAATTGTTTGAATCATCTACACCAGGTAACGCACCAGACGTAGGAACAATTAAAATTATAGGGCCATGGGCCTCGGGCACACTGAAGGATTTGGTGGTTGAAACTGAAAACACTAATAATGAAGTGTCCTTTTTTGCGCAAAATAGCTTAATGTTCCTTTCTTCCTCAGCAACCGCGCCGGACGAGTTTTTGCTGCCCGCTGGCAATCTCCATCAAGACTTGCCAGAGTTCCTTAAGAGTAAAGGGATTTTTCTTGAACGGGTTACTTCTACCGATGACAAGGTTGTTCGTTCTTTGGTAAAGGAATTAGCTCTGCGTGGAGCATCGGGCACACTGAAGGAATTGGTGGTTGAAACTGAAAACACCAATAATCCTAAAAACCGCAGTTGAATATATCCCTGCCAATAAAAATCAGCATAAACTTGACAAGGTAAATTGGGTTATGTAGAGCGTTTAGCTCACGTAATTTATCAAATCCGGCGGTTTTAAGACAGCGCCCTTCAGATATTTTTTCATTGCTTCACTTAAAATTCGATACCAGCATTGCAAAGAGGTCAACTGCGGCGCAATTGCTTTCAACTCGTCAAAAAATGCACATACCCGCGTATAAGCCGCCTTCACATATGACTCCCTGCCGTGGCTGCTGGTGATGGTGAGTGTGGTTTGTCCGGCATGCTGGGTTTGTTTGCCCACGCCGTGCAATAACAAAGGCCTGGACACAATGGCTTCATAATGTTTCTCGGCTTCGACCAGGCGGACGAACAATGACCACCAGTTATAGACCAGCGCAATCATTCTGGCAATTAACCGGCAAGGGGCAAGCTTTTGGGTGACGAACCCGCTCCAGCCCCATTGGTTTTTGATTTCATCAAAGTTGTTTTCACAATCAGCACGGTCACGGTAATGCTGAACAATCGTTATTACCTCGGCGTCCAACGATGTCACCAAGACACTGTATTCGAATGCGGACAGGTCTTCAGCAGGTTCAACCAGCGATAATTGGTGGGGTAAGGCATTGCTCGGTGCTTGGGCTCGGTCTTTGCCTAATCGGCGCCGAACAATCACTACCCGGCGGGCGGTTTTCCAGGTGATCAGCTTCAGTTCTGTGTCGAATGCTTCAAAGCCCTCGTGCGTTTTTTGCCAACCGGATTTGCAATGATATTGATGGATAAGTTTCTTCACCAAGGGTGATTTCTTGAGTTTGAACAAATAGTCGACCCCGCGTTGTTCCGCTTCGGACATGACCGTGTCGCTTCCCCAATCAGAATCGCCCCGGATAAAGACCGGCCAATGTGCACGGGGAATGCGGTCGAGCAATGTCCATAGCCCAGGGGCTGTATAAGCGGATGAACTCCGGTTGCCAGCTTGGACTTCAACCTCCAGGATTAGGCGCACATTGGCTATCATATAGGTGTGGTAGGTATGCGATGGCCGCCCAGGCTTGTGTGGGTTGTAGCCGACCTTGGCCCCTTCTTGGTGGCCATATAAAGTTTTAACGGTGACATCCGCATCCAATATCCACGGCAGTCCCAGCAATGGATCATAGGATTGATATAAATGCTTTTGCAGCCAAGCAACGCCTGCATTTTCTTCAATGGCTTTCACGCCATTACGTGCACTGTCTTCTCCCACTACTTTAGTCATGCCCAGTAAAGGAGCGTTGACGCAATCCCCCTGTATTCGCGTAATATGGGCGTAACGGGTATACCCAGCCAAAATAGACAGCACAAAAGATCCCAAGACATTGATCTTTTTAGGGGCGTTAGGACTGGTATAGTACAAGGGACAGTCTTCAACCCAAGGCATAAAACGATGCCCCATTTTTAAATATTGTATGAAAAACGCCAGTTGCCCCAAGGTGGTCACTTGTGCCTGTGGATCCCATTCAATATGTATTTTTCCATTAAAGGTGTTGGCAATCAGTGCGCTTATTTCTGACTTTTTAGGCGTAAATTCTGGCTCACCCGTTGGGTGAATAACTTTGGGAGGTAAAATCATGGCTCAGCTCAAAGAATACAAGCCTTACAGATTTTATGTTTTTGTTCAACTAAGGTTTTTAGGATAATGAAGTGTCTTTTTTTGCGCAAAATAGCTTAATGTTCCTTTCTTCCTCAGCAACCGCGCCGGACGAGTTTTTGCTGCCCGCTGGCAATCGCCATCAAGACTTGCCAGAGTTCCTTAAGAGTAAAGGGATTTTTCTTGAACGGGTTACGTCTACCGATGACAAAGTTGTTCGTTCTTTGGTAAAGGAATTAGCTCTGCGTGGACTTGATAAAAAAAACGTGAAGGCAATCAGAAACTCATGGGGAACCTATTAGGGCGATATGGGTTACGGTTGACTGCCTTACGAATATGTACTGAAAGGAATCGCCGTGAATTGGTGATCACTGAGCAGTCAAGAGTATGTCGAATCCAAAAAATTAAGTTGAGCATAGATAAGGTTGCAAATTACAGCAACACAAAAATAATTCAAACCTGCGCAACCATCATATTTGCGCTGATGTTGGGTAATGCGGGTAACACATTGGCGGGCGAATCCATGAAATTAAGCGAAAACGATTCCGGAAAAACAGTTGAAATTGGTGTCGGCGACGAACTGGACATTATATTGCCGGGAAAGCCGACCACCGGTTATATCTGGGAAGTGAGTTCGCTGGATTCAAATGTTTTAAGGCCAGGCAAAGCAGATTTTTTTGCTAACAATAAAGCTATTGGGGCGGGGGGCATGGAAATTATAAAGTTTCACGCAATTGCTGCGGGGGAAAGTAAGGTGAAACTTATATTCCATCGATCCTTCGAGCCTGATATACCGCCGCTTAAAACCTTTGAAGTAACCGTCATCATAAAGAAATAACTTGAAAAAGAGTAAATATCATGAATACGCAAAAAGTAGAATTTCAATTTATTACCGGCTTGAAAAGAGCTATTTTTCGCAACGCCCGCTTGCGCGGCAGTTGGGATGGTAGCGGCCGATATTCGGATAACTGGACAGAAGTTCCAATGCAAGAGGAAATAGGAGTACAGGGCTGCCCGATTTTTAAAGCCTCAGTCACACTTGACCTTACCGATCAGGATAAGATATTCAAGTGGGGCGTGCTTCTCGATGGGCCACAGGGTGCTAATTTCTGGGGGATTCCAAGCGAAGTACAAGATATAAACTCCGCTGAACGTCATCTGCAGTTTCGGCTCAGCGGTAATGAAGCCGAGACCCAGATCGAACACTACTACTTCACTTACGGCCGCCGCTTGGGAGCCAACAAACACTTCGCGACAGGAAGCTCCACGCCAAGTCTGCGTTTTGCCGTTTGGGCACCCAACGCACAAAATGTGGAAGTGGTCTTCGGTAATCCGGCCAACGGCTATATTGCTAACGACGGTACCGGGATTGATGCGTCGCAGCCCTTGGTCGCTCTTACCCGGCTGTCTGACGGCGTTTGGGAAGGAGGGCCACAAGGGGATTTTGAAACCTTCCTGAGTCTGCCTTACATGTATCGCATCCGGAACGCTCAAGGGCAAATCGTCTATCGTACCGATATTTTCTCCCGCAGCCAGATTGGGAAAGGCGATAAAAATCCTGCAAAGACTGATTGGCCGGGAACCTTGGAAACCCTGGACGGTACCGTGAGTTGCAGTGTGATTATTGATCCCGATGTAGTGCGCCGGGATTTCGAATCCACCTCTCCGGGCAAGCAACCGGATCTGATTTCGGCAGAGGAATTTTGGGCTACGGAATTTACTTCCGGCTTACCGCTACCTACGCGCGTTGAAGACCTCGTCATTTACGAATTACATGTCGGCTCATTGGGGTTTGGTAAAGGCAGTATCGGTAATTTGAGAGATGCGTTGTCATTTCTGGACCACCTCGTTGACCTTGGTGTCAATGCAGTCGAATTGCTGCCCTTGGCGGAGTTCAATGGCAATGCCGGGTGGGGCTATGGTAACAGTCACCATTTTTGTATCGAATCCAGCGCCGGCGGCCGAGATAAATACCGCCATTTTGTACGCGAGTGCCATAGACGGGGCATCTGTCGTCATCCAGGACGTGGTTTACAATCACTATGCACCGGATGTGGAACGTGCCGAGTGGCAATACGACTCAACGACTCCCGAAGAGAACATCTACTACTGGTATGAAGGCCGTTCTTCCAATTACAGCTTCCCGGAAGGAGGGTATCTCGATAATGGCTCTACCGGGTTTACTCCGCGATTTTGGGAAGAAAATGTGCGCCAGCAATTCATTAGTGCCGCTGCTTTTCTCATTGAGGAAATGCATATTGATGGCTTGCGTGTGGACTTGACTCAGGCGATTCATCGCGACAGCTCACTTCATGCTAATGGGCGATCGGTCGGCAATGCCAACGTCTTCGGGCAAAAGTTCTTGCGTGAGTGGAGTCGCACTCTGCATATGATCAAGCCCACTACGATGCTGATTGCGGAGGATCACACGGGATGGGATGCGGTGACGAAATCGCCGGCACAAGGGGGTTTGGGTTTCAACGCCAAGTGGGAGTTGGCATTTTATCACAGCTTGATCGGCGACTCCGATATGGCCGGTGACAGAGCGCGCCTCCTGAAACAAGCGGGATCAGGTGGAAATGAGCCGCTCAGGATGGACGGGTTTTCAGGTGCTCTTTACAACAGCAGTAACAATCAGGTCGTTTTCCACGAGTCTCACGACGAAGCCGGCAATGCAGGTGGCACAGCCAGGACTATAGTGACAGCTGTCAATGGTTTTCTTTTTGACAACACGCGTCCTTGGGCTGAGTCACGTTCCCGCGTGTGCTTCGGCTTTTCCCTGCTCTCCGCAGGCACCCCCATGTTCTTTATGGGTGAAGAGATCGGAGCACAAAAACGCTATACCTACGATAATTTCGTCTTAAATCGCGAAGACATTCTCGGTGAGCGTGACGGGAACGGCAAAAAGCTCTTTCGCTTTTACCAGGAACTCATCACACTCAGCCGCCGGCTGCGCTCGATCCGCAGTCACAACATTGATATCCTTCATGTGTGGGACGCCAATCGGGTTATTGCTTTCAAGCGCTGGAGCGGGAGCGAGGAGGTTATTATCGTAGCGAGTCTTAACAATACTGCCTTTAATAATGGTTACATAATCGAAAAAGATTGGCTGGCCATACCTAACGCCAACTGGAAGGAGGTTTTCAACAGCGACGCTGCCATCTATGGTGGTCAGAACATTGGTAATGGCGGTGCTACTATCTCTTCTAATCAAGGCCGTCTTAACGTCGTGATCCCGGCCAACGGTTTTGTAGTGTTCGTTAAGCAATGAAAAATTGTAAATATGAAATTTAGATAAGAAGCTTTACGTGATTGCAATCCTGCCACTCACGTTTTGTAAATTGTTGAGGTCTTCAAACGTTCCGGCCGGGGTTGCAAACCCGGCCGACTGCATCTGCGACAGGTAATCAGCGGTAAAACAATTGCTTGATGACTTAAAATTACATCAGCGGCAAAATCTGACTAAGAATTTTGCCATTAGTAACCAGGATCTGCTTTGGAAAGACACCTTCATTGCCTTTAAAATCAGTCACGGTAGCACCCGCTTCACGGGCAATTAAAGCACCCGCAGCAACGTCATACAGGTTTAATTCCTGCTCCCAGAAAGCATCAACCTGACCATCCGCAACCAGGCATAAATCCACTGCTGCCGAGCCAAAACGCCGTTGCCCCGTGGTGTTTTGAGCGATTCTTCCAAAGCGTGCCAAATTATTGTCTTCCAGGTAAGAACGCAGGCAGGCAAAGCCGGTAGCAACCATCCCATCAGCCAGATTACTTTCAGAGGAAACCGTGATGGGTAAACCATTTTTCCAGGCTCCCTTGCCCTTCTCTGCACAATAATAGTCATTCAAGGCCGGCGCATAAACCGCGCCGATGATAAGCTCTTGATCAAGTTCCAGTGCAACACTGATACCCCAAAAGTATTGACCTCTTGAAAATGAATGCGTGCCGTCGATAGGGTCAACTATCCAACGATTGGTCTGGTTAGCGCTTTGCCCGCTCTCTTCTCCCCAAAAACCATACTCCGGATATTTTTGGGTTAGGGCCTCTTTTAAAAAATTCTCAACGGCAACATCAGCAGCGGTAACGAAGTCTCGCGGGCTTTTTTGTTTGACTTCCACATTTTTCAAGTCTTTAAAATAAGCCATTGCAATTGATCCTGCTTCACGGACTACTTCTTCAAGAACAGCAAGCGAAATGGACATCCAGGATAACCTTATAAGTCAGATAAAAAGGCAATTATACGGCATAGCACAGTGAGCAGGTGAAAATTGACTATCGTCAAGAATGTTTACGGCAGTTTTGCCACTCAGCCTGATCGCGAGCTGGTAAATGGCGGTCACGGTCATAGGGTGGCGTTTCCTGCTCCGGCATGGCATCGTTGGGCCAGTCTTTGGCCCAACATTGCCGGTCTTCTTCATCGGCGTAGTAACGGAGATAAAGTTCGGTATCCTCCTCGCTGCCGCTGCCCACCAGATCAATGTGACATGCCGAGTCTTCGTTGATCGGCATGTCCGGATTTTCCTCCCGCAACACCTCATGCCATAGTTCCTCATACAGCTCCCGATCACTGAGATGGTTGGTGTTATAAAGAAACATGCGCAGCATCGCCAGTCCACGTATCACTTCCCACAGCTTGGCAGTCAGCTGCGAGTCATCCAGTTCATCCGGCGCCGGTAGTTCCATCCCACCCTGCACCAGCAAATCAAAAGACGTGATCCATTCCGCTTCCTCGAAGGCTACCACATGTTCCCAAAACTGTTCCCTTAAGTCCTGGGACATTTCTTCCGATTCAAAGAACGACAATTCGCCGCCCACGAATTCTTCGGCCCGGCGTTGTAAATCTTGAATATGTTTCTGTTTATCGATGTCCTTTTTGGTTTTTATGGACTTTTTGGGCATTGTGGTGTCCTTTGGAATCGTTGTTGTCAATGTTGAAGGGTATACGATTAAAATGCACTTCATTCAGAAGTATGCCGGAAACGCTTATTGTCGCTTGCGCCCGCTTAGACTTATTCCAGCCTACGTTACTGCTTTCCTCCTCCCCGGCAAATAGTGCTTAAAGTAATGTAAAAGGTATATAGAATGGGGGAAAGAGTCAATTATGCGGTCACTTTCTCCCGCTATTTGCCAACGCTCTCTCGAATATATCAGTGTATTATGTAACGAACTTACAATTCCACCTTGTTAAAGGTATTGAAGAGTATTATTTTCTAACAAGTAATAAGAAACATAGAGCCAACTCCATGGCTTCTGTGATTGTTTTTTTGTCCTGTTTTTAAGAGCGCCCTGTGTTATCTATTCAAATTATCGCTGACGACCGCGAAAGCAAATCCCAAGTCATCGAAGCACTTAGAAGCCAAAACGGAGTCGAGGTCACGGTGCGGCGCTTGGACTTGGGCGATTACCTGCTGGACGAACGGCTGTTGTTCGAGCGCAAAACCCTGCGTGATTTCGCCGTTTCCCTCAAGGATGGCCGTTTGTTTGAGCAAGGTGTCAGACTTGCCGCTTCGCCGTTGCAGAAGGCAATTATCCTGGAAGGCCGCGCATCCGATCTGGCCGAGAGCGGCATGCGGCGCGAGGCTCTGCAAGGGGCGCTTATTAATCTTACCCTGTTTCTCGGCATTCCTTTACTCCGTTCCGCCGACGCCGACGAAAGTGCAAGGCTCATGCTCTACGCGGCCCGTCAGTTCGATCACATAGCCCGGCAGATGCCGCCCCGGTTGTTCAAAGGCAAGCGCCCCAAGGGCAAACGCAAAACCCAACTGCGAATTCTGCAATCGCTCCCTGGGATAGGCCCAGGCGCCGCCCATAACCTGTTGGAACAATTCGGCAGCGTCGAAGCCGTCCTCGCCGCCGATGAGCAAGCCCTGTTAGCCGTTGCAGGCATAGGCGCCGGGCGGGCAAAATCCATCCGTTGGGCTATCGGCGAACAATTGGCGTCTTATGGGAACCAAGAGGAGGAAATTTGGTGGTTATAATCATCTAGTGGCCATATTACCCCGAATGCTTTGGGCATTTTGGCGTCATTTATCTACCACCGTTTGCTCGAAAGGGGTGCCGTCTCGCGCACCTCCCGGAAGATTTCCGCTTTGTTGTTGTAGCGTGTTTTCTCCATCAATTCGCGCCATCACATCCAGAACCAATTCGCGTTTTTCGCGGGCAATACGGTACAGCACGGCACGGTCTTTTTGAGCTTGCAAAGCCAGCAGCAAGGGTTCAAAGATGGCTTTGCCGTTGTCATCCAAAGCCAGCAATGCGTTAAGGACGGAATCTTTTTCGCCTGAGGCAGACTGTGCAATCAATTCCTCGATTAGGGCAGTGCGAAGATTATCGGCGCCGGCTTCGTTGGCAGAAATTTTGCTGACCGCCGGCGGCAACACGCTTTGCCAGTGTTGCCTGAGTAAATAGTGCCCGTTTCCATTATCGGGTGTTAATTGCAGACCCTTAATTAATTCGGCTATGCCGGCTTCAATGCGTCCCATATCCATCAGATAGAGTCCCGCTAAATTAAAATGCGCATCGCTATAGTTAGGGTCTAGTTCAAGAGCATTACAATAGGCGGCCTGTGCTTCTTGATAACAGTGCTGACTAGCAAGCGAGTTACCAAGACTGAACCAGGCAATTGAATATTTAGGATCAATTTGCAGGACTTTATTATAGGCTGCTTGGGCTTCTTGATAACGGAATTGATTGTCAAGCACATAGCCTAAGCTCCCCCAGGCAAAAAGAGAATCAGGATTAAATTCTAGTGCTTTACGAAAGACGGTTTCGGCTTCTTGATAACGGTGTTGACTTGTGAGTGCATTACCTAGGTTATTCCAAACAATAACATATTTAGAATCAAGTTCCAGTGCTTTGCGATACGCAGCTTCAGCTTCATGATAACGTTGTTGTCCATAAAGCACGTTGCCCAGATTGTTCCAGGCAGAAACATAGTCAGGATCAAGTTCCAGTGCTTTGCGATACGCAACTTCGGCGTCTACAATGCTATTTAACAACCATTCAAGTACCACGCCTGAAGCGTTGGCATAACGACTAGTATCCATACGGCCTCCGCCCATGCTAGCAATTTTTTGCTCTGCCGCAGACATTAACCCGTCCTTAAGCAAGACCATGCGCAAACGTTGCCACCAATCACCATCACTCGGCTTAAAACCCAACATCTTCCGTTGTTCCTTATCCAGCAACCACATCGCTTCAGCCACTAAATAATGATAACCGTGTCTTTCCACAGGATCGCCTGCGCTGATTTCTTCATCCAGGGCATGACGGTCATCTTGAACCAGCGCATCGCGTACCAAGGTATCAAAGACTTCAGAGCGACTGTCATCATCCGCTGCCGCGCACAAGGCATGTAAATGCGCCAGCTTGTCGCCACGCATTACACCGTCCAGCGGCGCCGACAACTCGCCTTCCAGTCGTTTTGCCCAGTGTTTATAATCCTTGGCGCTGTAAAACGTCTGCATGAAGCCAACCAGCCAGCGCAAGCGGCGGCGGCCTTCGCGGCTATGGCGCATCAGATAGTAGACGTTGTAAAAACGCTCGCTGACTTGATAGCTCTTTTTCTTGGCGCTGCCGTAGGCTTCTTCGACAAACCCTTCATCGATTAAGCGCTTGATCTGCACACTGATATTGTTGGACGGTTTGCGCAGTTCGCGGCGGATGTCGTCCACGGTCACCGGGTCCCAGCGGCGGGCGATGGCATCGAAGGTGCGCCGCGCTTCCTTGGACAGGCTGTCGATGCGGTGTTTAAAAAAAGGCGTGGACTCATCCAGCATCCGTTCCAGATCATGGCGCAAATCGCCGTCCAAACCATCGCGTAACACGCGATAGCCCAGTTTGACCAGGCGCGGATTGCCACCCGTGAGTATGCGCAAAGCCGCAACGCGCTCCGGGGCGTTTTCGATAACCTTTAGCACGGTGTTATCGCCAAGAATTTCAGCAAAACGGCGTAAAAAATCTTCCAATTCGGCCTGAGTGAGGCGTTCCAGCGAGAAAGTGCGGAAAAAATCATGAAAGACCTGGTCGACTTCGGTAATTGCCTCAAAATAGCTGGGTGCAGCGCCGATGACCATTATGCGCGGATCGGTCATCCACAATGCGCGCAAACTGTGCAGCGCCTGATCGTCACCGATGGCAGTAAAAATATCGTTAAGGTTGTCCACCAACAACAACGCTCGTTTGCCGGTTGCGTCCAGTAGTTGAAAAAAATTTTGTTGCGCTTGTGCTGAGAGATCATCGGGATTTTCAGCCAAAAGCCGATTCGCCGCTTGGGTGCCGCCTTGCAGATGACGCAGGCACTCCAGCCAGAAATCCGCCAGATCGCCGATGCCGTATTGTTCTTCCTGAAATAGTAGCGGCAGCCAATCGGCATTAAGTTGTTGGTCGCGCTCTACCGAGTGTTTAATCGCGCACAGCAAGGTTGTTTTGCCCATGCCTCGCGGCCCGATCAGCACCAGATGCTGCTGCGGCCTGTCGGGCGTGTTGCCTCGCACGATAGCCAGTATCTTTTCCAGTAAGCCTTTGCGGTCGATAAATTGCGCCAGCAGTTGCTCAGGGTCTTGCGCGGCGGGGTTATAGAGATTAAGGGTAGGGTCGATGCTTGCGTTGTTCATACTCGTCCTTTGTATAACCAGTAATCTCGCAACAAATGCGAGAAAAAACAGATGTTATCTTCATCCGTTTCGGTGAGATAGCCGTCGTGTTGCAGGACATCGAGGACATAATCAAAATCGCTTGCTTCGAATTGCGGCAGTTGTCCGCGCAGTTGTCCCAAGGGGATGCCCGCTGGCTGGGCAGCTACTTTCTTTAGTATATCGCGGGCTGCCGCCTGTTCTGCCGCGTTGAATATATCGCGTAACCGCTCCCACATATTGACGGCATACTGGTTGCGCTTGCCGCGCGCGATGGTTTGATAAACACGTTCAATATCAGCGATTGTGGCAGGCGGCGAGTTAGTGTCCTGAAGCTCGGCAACAAACAACTGGATGAAAAATGGCCATAAACCAGGACCCAAGCGCTGCAAGTAATCCTGTGCCAGAGTTTCCGTCAGTGCTATCTGATTGTCGCCTGCCAATTGCATCGCAAAGCTCAGGGCTTCATCCTGGCGCAAAGGCGTTAATGATTCACGTCGTAAATCGTTAGCCGCGCCGCGTATGCCATGCCTGCGTAATACGCTGTCCAGACCGATCGAACCCGTCAATAAAAACCGTACCGGGCTTTGCGGATGTTGCTGACGTAAACGGCGTATCCAGTGCAAAGCCGATTCCGCCAAAGCGACATTATGCGTTTTGGCAATATGGTCAATCATGATGGGAAATTCATCCAGTAAAAACCAGACCGGCTCATCAAGCTGTTGCAAGCCGTCCATCAGGCGTTGACCTTTTGTATTCCAGTCTGTCGCCTCGATTTCTACATACTTGTTTTTTAAACGCGGCAGAAAATCGCCGAATTGTTTTAGTTTTTGTAACCAGGGTTCGTCCTGAATCTGGCTCAATCCGTCAATCATCGCATTAATCCATGCATCAGGATGATTAAATCCCTCAAGATCCAGAAACACCGAACGCTCAGGCGCGTTCTGCCGTAAATCAAGCAAAACGCTGGTTTTGCCGGTACGCCGGGGCGCGAGAAACAATACGTGTTCTACCTGCAAAGCACGTTGCAGTTTTTGACTGATATTGTTACGTGGGAAAAAATTGCTGCCGGTAGCAGGCGCACCGATGACGATTTGCATGGTATTTTGAGACATGTTGTTGACTCCGTAGTGAGATGTTGAAATTATAGCAACAAATTTGTTGCGCAACAAATGTTTTGCACAACAAAATTGTTGCAGATGTTCAGGTGGAATTTACAGAAACCTTATCGAGAAAAATAGCTTATCCAATGTTTACTAATTCCCAGCAAAGAATCCATTGAACGAGAAGCTGACCTTATAGTCCAACGGATTATTTCAAATAATGAGTGTTGATCATGTTTACACATATCTCAAAATGGCACTTCATCATCGCTGTAAGAGCTCTTCTTGTCGCCTTGAGTCTGCTTTCGACAGTATCCCATGGACAAGATGAGAAAAATGACGCACCGCTTCCAACTCCCTCAACCACCCAGACCGGCACCAACCCAACATCGATAGAGCAAACGCTGGTACCTGAGAGCGTTTTCGCCATGCAACTCGCTGAAGCGTTAAAATTGGGTCCGGTAACCGATGAGGCAAAGGCGGAAGAGCTGTTGAGCGGTCTGGGTATTGAACCTAAAAACGGGTGGATTGCGGAATACCCGGTTACCCCGGAAGTGCTTGGCGACGTCGAGAAGGGAATTGCCATGGCTAGCGATCAGGGAAAGATCGCTCTTACGAAGGATCAGGCGCTTAAGGTTTTCGATGATGTGAAAGCCAAACTTGGATTTGACGTCAAGCCAGGTTCAAATCCTCCTACGGGGCTGATCAAAAAACCGGGCAAAACGACAGTGTACATGTATACCGATAATAATGGACGGGCTCACTTCACCGATGACCAAGATTCCATACCGGTGGCAAACCGGAAGACTATGAAGATCATCAGCCAAGCGTCGCTAAGTGGGCTCTCCGGTAGTGCAGGCAGCGGCACGACTCAAGCGCCCGCACCTCAGTACAAGGCAAAACCAAACCCTGAGGTTATCAATCAGCAATACGAAGAGCAGGGACCTCCAGTGGTGACTTACTATGCCCCGCCGGATACTTACTCTTACCTCTACTCCTGGGTGCCTTACCCGTTCTGGTCCACGGGATTATATTATCCGGGGTACTTTGTTTTGAAAGATTTCCATCGGCAAGCGACTGTTAACCGGCATCCTTATTTTGTCACCCATCATCACGGCGGTGGCTCTGAATTCTCCCGCTCACGGAGTGTCGAACATGAAAACCGGGGTTTGCAGGGACAATTAGAGCCTGAAGGAATGGATCATTCCCGTGGGTTTTCCACTCCCAATGCTCAGGCCGGCGCCAGGGCAATTGTCAAACATAACCAAAACCGAAATGATTTGACAAACGGGACGCTTGATTCCCGAATGGATACATCGAGAAAGCCGTTTTTATCAGAGGGAAATTCCGGAACCTTTGGCAATACCCCTGTTGTTCCGAATGGCCGAATAGTGATGCCAAATGATTTTAACAGATCTACTCCGTATTCCGGCGGAAAATTCGGAACCTTTCAATAGCGGAGTTATTACCGAATAACCCCATTTAATTCCACCTGATTTTCCAGGTCTCACTCCGTATTCTGGCGGATTTCAGAGTGGCGGATCGTTTGGTGGATTTCAAGGTGGTGGAAACTTTACGGGCCATGGTGGCGGCGCTGGCTCTGCTGGCGGAGCTTCAAGAGGCGGGCATCGATAAGAGCAGATTCCGTCTTAAAAAATGAATCCGAAAACGACTGGTTAGTCAAAATGCAGAAGGTTACAATAGCGCCCAAGCGCATTTTTACTATTGAAGACGCAACTTCAAACCCATCAGACGGAATCATCACATGAAAATAATTTCCTGGAATGTCAACGGCATTCGCGCGGTACAAAGCAAAGGCTTTGCCGAAATAATCGCGCAGCTTGATGCCGACTGCATTTTGTTGCAGGAAACCAAGGCCCAGGCCGATCAGATTGACAAGGCGCTGGAGGGCATTGACGGTTACCATATTTATTCCAACTGCGCCGAACGCAAGGGTTATTCCGGTGTCACGATTTTATCCCGGAAGGCGCCGTTGCAAATCATTAATGATATCGGCATTGCCGATCATGACCGGGAAGGCCGCGTGATCGTCGCCGAATTCGAACATTTTTTTCTGCTCGACGTTTATGTGCCGAATTCGGGTGAGGAATTGGCCCGGCTGGATTACCGGCACAGCTGGGATCTGGAATTTCTGGCCTATTGCCAGCAACTGCAAAGCAAAAAACCGCTCATCGCCTGCGGTGATTTTAATGTCGCGCACCGGGAAATCGATATTGCCCGTCCGAAGCCGAATTACAATAAATCGGCCGGTTATACCCAGGTCGAAATCGACGGCTTCAGCCGCTTTCTCGACGCTGGACTGGTCGACACCTTCCGGCATTTTCATCCGGATACCGTCGCCTACAGTTGGTGGAGTTTCCGTGCCGGGGCCCGGGCAAGAAACGTCGGGTGGCGGATCGATTATGTGTTGACCAGCAAAGCGCTGGTCGGCAAAGTCAAGCAGGCCTTTATTCTGCCGGACATTACCGGATCGGATCATTGTCCGGTCGGCATCGAGATTGATCTTTAAGGTATCCGATTCCTAAAATGACTTGAATCAATGAACACTATCGATTTAATCCCCTCCCAACCCTCTCCCCCAAGGGAGAGGGCTTGATCTGCGATCAGCTCAAAACGACGAATGTCATACGAGAACAAATCATGCGCAACCACCGCGCCGCATTGGCGAATTGCAGCAGATGCCCTGAGATGATCGGCCCGGTTGTAAGCGGAAGCCCGGTACTATCGCCGATTTTGCTGATCGGCCAGGCGCCCGGCGATAAGGAAGGCGGCTTCGGCAAACCCTTTGCCTGGACGGCCGGAAAAACGATGTTCAAATGGTTCGAGCGCATCGGGCTGGATGAAGAGACTTTTCGGCAACGTGTCTACATGGCCGCGGTGTGCCGCTGTTTTCCGGGTAAAAATCCCAAGGGCGGTGACCGTGTGCCGAGTCCGGCCGAAATCGAAAACTGCGCAGTTTGGTTGCAAGCGGAAATCGATTTGCTTAAACCCGATCTGATCCTGCCGGTCGGCAAACTGGCGATCGGCCAATTAATGCCGGTAAAAAAACTCAACGATGTGATTGGCAAACTTCACCCCGTCACTTTTCACGGTCACCGCACCGAAGCGATTCCGTTGCCCCATCCGTCCGGCGCGTCGACCTGGCACCGGACCGAATCAGGCCTTGCGCTGCTGGAATCGGCATTGACGATCTTGCAACAGCATCCGGCCTGGCAACAAATTTGCAGTGCGTGTTAAATGAGCGAGTAGTGAGAGAAAAGATTCACTCACGATAGGACACAAAGAACACAAAGTTTTTTTGTCTTTCGTCCAAAACCAACCTTGATAAGAGACCAGGTATAAACAATGTCAACACCGATCGACAATATCAAAAAAGCTTCATACGTCAGAAAAGAAGAACCGGGATTTTTAGAAAATCTGGGCGTGAAGTATTATCACTATCTCGGCAAGAAATCCGGTACAGCGGGTTTGCGTAATCTCACTATCGATGAATTGCCGGCTGATGTTACTTTGCAAACACTTGCCGGTAGCATCACGGCATTCGCGGCTATCATTGCTTTTGCAATCGGCGCATTAACCACTTTTGTAACGATATGGGTGGAATGGACTTATCAAGAAAGTATGGACAGTACAGCCTATTATTTTTTGTACGGCAGTGTCCTGATCCTTATGTTGATTATAGAGTTAGCCGTTTTATACTGGCTGGGCCTTAAAACTGTTTTCAGTCTGGCGTGCCTGACCGGTCATCATCAGGCTTTAGACGATTCCGGCCTGCCGCTCGATGATGCTGTTCCCAATATTCTGGCCAGAGCGGCGCTGGAAGTTCCCGACCCGGTTATTCATTATCTGGGCATAGATCCGAGCAAGCATATATCACAATCAAAATTATTTCTGGTCGCCGTTCTCTATAAGGCAAAAGTCATACTCAGCAGTTTGGTGGTCAAATTTTTATTGATTCGAATTGCTGGTAAAGGCGAAATGCGAAATGCCTTCAGTTGGGTTGGCATCCCCGTCACCGGTTTCTGGGATGCTTTTACGCTTTATAAAGTTGCGCGTGAAGCCCGGCTTAGACTATTTGGTCATAAATTGGCTGAGCATATTGTTAGCAATGTTCTGACCGATGACATGATTGCTCATTTAAGCCCGGTTACCCGTGAAGGTGCTGTCAGAGCGGTCGCAACCATGATGGTTTTAGCACAGGATTATCATCCTAATTTATTGGTTCTACTCATCAGACTATGCAATACCTTCGAAATAAATGATCATGGTGACTACGATAACTGGGACTATTTTCTGTCGGTTCTGGATCAGGTTTCGGAGTCCGAGCGCTATTTTCTGTTGGATTTACTCAGCGTTTCCGCTGCATTTGATGGTCAATTATCCCGCATGGAAAGACATCATCTTCCGGAAGCCTTCAAGGAATTAACGGATATTTATATGCATCGAACCATTCAACTGAAAAATATGCTGATTTCCGGACAACTGCATGCGGCGAAAGAATTTTGCACGTTGGATTTTAATCCGAGCTAAAGGTTTTAAAAATCCTCAACAGTCATGATTTTGTAAATCTCATAAGCGGGTTCTTCATAAGGATGAATGCTAAGCAGTGTTTGCACAACTTCTTTTATAGACGCCTCGTTGCAAATCATTTCCACCTTATATTCAGCTACTTTTTCCAGGTGACATGTTTTACCTCTATAAGGCTGGCTATGCGGCAACGGTCTGTATTGACCTTCGCCCCGCACTTGCCAACAGCATTGATCGTAGGCGTTATAATGCCCCGCGCCTTTTGCAAACAAGGCGGTTTTTACCGGTTCAAGATGTGATTCCGGTACATAAAAGCTCAATTTATACAAATACTTAATAGTAGTAAGGCGAGTGTAACAACATTTAATTAAGCAGCGGAGTAATAATTTCCATTATTTTTTCCCTGGAAAACTCACCCGGCTGCCGATGTATGATCTGCCCTTGCTGGTTAACAACAAGGGTAAAGGGTACAGCATCAACAACATTACCCAGCTGATGGGCCAGGGCAATACCGGTAACACCGCCGATTAATATCGGGTAATTGATTTTAGTGGTGGCGAGGTACTCTTCAACCGGCTCCTGGTCGTCTATTGCGATTCCAATAAATTGCAGGCCTTTAGCGGCGTATTGTTCCTGCAGAGCCATAAACTCGGGAATTTCTTTGCGGCAGGGTGAACACCAGGTTGCCCAGAAATTGATGATAAGTATTTTGCCGTGCCATTCTGAAATGTTATGTTGATTACCCTGCACATCGGGTAAGTTAAAGTCTGGTAAAGTCGTTGGGCCGATTTGTTCAGCAGGTGATAACAATCCCCGAGCCAAAATACCGGCGCCCAATGCAAGCACTGCGGCAATGATAATTATTCCTGTTGGTTTCATGATTTGATCCGTTGCAGGGTTTTAATAAAGGTTTCGGCATCTTGATAGCCGATGACACGATGCTCGGTGCTTTCCTGGTTATCGGCGCCAAAAAACAAAATTGCGGGTGGCCCAATGAGATTAAATTTCGCTAACAGGGCTTTGTCGTCATCAGAATTTTTAGTGACATCTGCTTGCAAAAGCACAAAACCGGTGAGAGCCTGTTTTACTTTAGAGTCTGTCAATGTATAAGCTTCCATTTCCTTGCACGATATGCACCAGTCAGCATAAAAATCCAGCATGACCGGTTGATGATTAGCGCTTGCTTGCTGAATTCTGGCTTCCAGCGCTGAGATAGAGGCCACTTTTTCAAAAACAATCCCTTGTTCGGCAGCTTGGGCATTGTTTACACTGAATCCTTGTAGCGGTTTTAAGGGGTTGTTATTGCCCATGCTAAAGCCTATTAATAACAATAGTCCGTAGGCGAGCATCATTAAACCGACGCCTTTCCACAACTTGCGCCAGCCGGAACTATTCTCAGGCAACGGATCAATCGCATTGAGGTAAATGGCGGGCAGGATGAGCAGCATTGCCCAGAGCAGAATGGTGATAGCGGGCGGTAAAATACGGCTCAGCATCCAGACTGCAACAGCCAGCATAATAACCCCGAAAACAGCCTTGGTTGAATAAAGCCAGGTTCCTGCTTTAGGCAGTAGTTTTCCGGCAGAAGCACCCAATAACAACAGCGGAACACCCATGCCCATGCCCATGGCAAATAAGGCGCCACCCCCTAATACAGCATTGCCGGATTGACCGATAAAAATCAGCGCTCCAGCCAGTGGCGCGGCGACACAGGGGCCTACAATCAGCGAGGATAATGAGCCCATGATTGCAGCTCCCCAGAACGAGCCATCACGGTGTTTTTCGCTGGAGTTATGCAATCTGGTCTTTATCGAGTTGGGTAGTTCCAGTTCAAAAAAGCCAAACATGGATAATGACAGTAACACAAAAATGGCGCTGAACAGACCGATTATCCAGGGTTGCTGGAAGGTTGTTTGTAAATTACTGCCAAATAGCGCGGCGAGTATGCCAAACACTGTGTAGGTTAAAGCTGAAGCGACGACATAACTGAGGGACAGAAAAAACGCTCTGGCGGTGGTAATGCGATGGCCATGACCGACGATAATTCCCGATAAAATCGGAATCATTGGAAAAATGCACGGAGTCATTGATAACAATAGCCCGAAACCAAAAAAACTCAGCAAGGTCATCGCCAGACTGTCATGCTGTAAGGATTGCACAATCTGATCTTGTTCGGAAAGCGCGGGTGTGGGTTGGGTGTTGACAATCGGCTGGATTTCTTGGGCAGCAGGAAGTTCCAGCTCGATTTTTTTAGTCATCGGCGGATAACAAACGCCACGATCAGCGCATCCTTGATATTTTGCCTGCAGGGTGATCGTTTGTGCCGAACTGTTTGTGCGGATAATGGGTAAATCAAAGCCAAGTTCGTTGTGGAAAACTTCAACTTGCCCAAATTCTTCATCGTGTGCAGGTGTGCCTTGGGGAATTGAGTAATTCCCCAATTGGTTGCCGTCCGCGTTAGTTAACTCAAGCTGGATTTTCTCACGGTAAAGATAATAACCTTTTGCAATTTCCCAATTAACATGAAGAGTTTCGGCATCTTTAACCGTCGCAAAAAACTGGAAAGCCTGTTCCGCAGGTAATAAGGCGACTTCAGTCGAGTTGAGTTTTAAGTCTGGAAGGCCATTTATCAGTTGCTCAACCGGATTGGCCTTGGCAACAGGTGATGCTACTGGCAGAGTAATGTCAAAGATTTTTTTCTGCGGAGGATAACAGATTCCTTTATCAGCGCAGCCCTGATATTGCACTAACAGTTTTATTGAAGAGGCTGCGTTTGCAGTCGCTAAATAGACGGGTATTCGCAGATTATTACGATAAATAATAACGTTGCCAAAATAATCATCATGCTTGGTTTCACCTGCTGGAAAAACAGGGGTCACTGTCTGGATTTGTTCAGTTTTGGATTTGAACTGCATTTTATTGCTATAAAGGTAATAACCTTCGGCAATATCCCAGGAAATTTCAAGCTGATCTGGCGCTATAGCCAAGGCTGAAATCTTGAACGCCTGTTCGGGGGGCAATAGCTCTTCATCAGCCAGTACACCTGCCGGCTGGATCATCAGTGACACAAAACAGAGAAATATTATTTGTAAGAATGGCATGAATCAATCCAATGCAGGTATTCGGGTAAGCCGTTGTCAATTGAGACGGCAATTACTTCAGGAAGTTCGTAAGGATGGTGTTTTTGTATTGCTTTTTCAATGGCCTGATAACAGCTTTTATTGGCCTTGATTAATAATAATTGTTCCTGTGCCGATTCTATTTGTTCGTGCCAAAGGTACATAGAAGTGATACCCGGCAAAATGTTGACACAAGCGGCTAACTTGTCATTTAAAAGTAAGCGGGCAATTTTTTCCGCAGTGTCTTTATCAGGGCAAGTGCAAAGTATTATTTGATAGCGAGTCGGCATTTTGATGGTTAATAATCAGCAAGACTGGATATTATCCTAGAAATTAAACCGGATTGCCTTTATATTGTAAGCATCAGGCTAAAAACACACGGCGCAAAGCAAAAAACCAGGTTTTTGGCCTTTCCTGAAATTAATTAAGAGTAAGTAAATGAAAGTTTTTCAAATATTGTTTCTAATCGTGTTGATTATTCCTTTTGCGGAAATTTATTTGCTGCTGCTGGTGGGTGGCATTATCGGCGCTTTCCCGACTATTTTTTTAGTGGTGTTTACAGCGGCGTTGGGTGCGTGGTTATTGAGGCAGCAAGGTTTTGCTACCTTTCGGCGTTTTCAGGAAAATCTGGCGCAAGGCATGATTCCCGCCTATGAAATGATTGAAGGCCCTATTATTCTGCTGGGCGGCTTATTATTATTAACCCCCGGTTTTATTACAGATATGTTGGGCTTTGCTTGTTTGATCCCGCCATTACGCAAAAAAATAGCTCAGTATGTGATTGAAAATCATCTTATTCAGGCTGGAGGATCTTTTCAGCAAGAAAAAGCCGCTGAAAAAAACATATTGGAAGGTGAGTTTCGTAAAGAAGAGTAAATCAGGCAAAAGGTGAAAGCAAAAGGCAAAAGTGATATGCTTTTGAATCTTTCGCCTTTCGCCTTGGGCCTTTAGTTTTCTTCAGGCGTTTCGCTGGTTTCAGAGCTGTCGCCAGCACCACAGGTATTTCTGTTAAGTCCTGCGTTAATCGGACAAAAGCCTGAAAAACCGGTAGCAACAAGAATCATTCCAATCAGTAATAAAGCAATTGAGGCGGTGAAAATCGAAATAGCAATTAAAGCCGCACCGGCGTACATGCGGTATTTTTTCTCTTTCTCGCCCACATTGTGTTCAAATTTGATCATACGTTTAAAATCAAAACTCATCTTAATCCCCTTCTGTGTAATTGTTATTATTTTAGCAAAGCAATGGTTTATTCAACCATTCGAACCTCGGACAATATACACAGCTCCACAAAATGTGCAAGCGATAACACATGGATATTACAAATATTATTGACCCTCTTAATGACGCCCAGCGTCAGGCCGTTACCGCACCCTCACAAGCCATGCTGGTTTTAGCAGGTGCGGGCAGCGGCAAAACTCGAGTATTAGTGCATCGTATCGCCTGGCAGATTCAGGTAGAAGGCCTGTCTGCACATAGCATTCTGGCGGTAACTTTTACTAATAAAGCTGCCAAGGAAATGCGCGGCAGAATTGAGAATTTACTCAGTGTGTCTGCGCATAGCTTATGGATAGGCACTTTTCATGGGATAGCGCATCGTTTGTTAAGGCGGCACGCAAAAGAGGCAAAATTGCCTGAGACTTTTCAGGTCATGGATTCCGGAGACCAGTTAAGGGTGATCAAGCGTTTGTTAAACACCCTTAATCTCGATGATTCCAAGTGGCCGCCAAGGGAAGTGCAATGGTATATCAATGCCCAGAAAGATGAAGGCATCAGAGCAAGGCACATGGTCGAAACAGCCGATATCTATGAACGGCAAAGGCTGAGAGTTTACCGGGCGTACGAGGAGCTTTGTGATCGTTCCGGCTTGGTGGATTTTGCCGAGTTGCTGTTGCGGGTGCATGAATTATTACGTGATAACCCGGCTGTACTTGATTTTTATCAGCAGCGTTTCAGACAAGTTCATGTTGATGAGTTTCAGGATACCAATACCATTCAATACGCCTGGCTCAGGCTATTGACGGACGGCAAGGATAATCTGTTTGTGGTAGGTGATGACGATCAGTCCATTTACGGCTGGCGTGGCGCGAAAATTGAGAATATCTACAGCTTTCAAAAACACTACCCGAATCATCAAGTCATCAAACTGGAACAAAATTACCGATCCACAGGCACGATTCTTAAGGCTGCCAACAAGATTATTGCCAATAATATGGGGCGTATGGGCAAAGAGCTATGGACTGATGCGGGCGAGGGCGACTTGATTTCATTGTACGCCGCTTTTAATGAGCAGGATGAAGCTTATTTTGTGGTCGAACGTATCAAAGCCTGGGTCAATGAAGGCGGTCTGAGAAGTGATGCGGCTATTTTATATCGATCCAATGCCCAGTCCCGGCAGTTTGAAGAAAAGTTGATGGCTACAGGCACGCCTTACCGGGTTTATGGTGGTTTGCGCTTTTTTGACCGGGCAGAAATTAAAAATGCCCTGGCTTATTTACGGCTCATGTCCAATCGAAATGATGATGCTTCATTTGAGCGGGTTATTAATACGCCAACGCGCGGCATAGGCGCTAAAACCCTGGACGATATCCGCTGTATAGCTCGTGATCAGAGTATATCTTTATGGGCAGCCGCTATCGTGCTGATTAATCAGCGTACTATGACGGCACGGGCAACGAATGCATTGATAGGCTTTTTGGAACTGATTAAACAGCTTGATAAACAAGCAGAAGGCTTGGAGTTGTATGAGAAGGTTAAACTGGTGGTCGAAAAATGCGGTCTGGTTGAGCTCTACAATAAAGAAAAAATGGATAAAGGCGAGGAAAAAGTAGAAAACCTGGAAGAGCTGGTTAACGCCGCGCGCCTTTTTGATTTCGATCGGGAGAACGAAGAAAACCTGGGTGAACTGGATATGTTCCTGGCCCATGCCGCATTGGAATCGGGAGATAGCCAAGCTGATGATTTTGAAGACTGTGTCCAACTCATGACCCTGCATTCAGCCAAAGGCCTGGAGTTCAAGCTGGTTTTCCTGGCCGGAATGGAAGAGGGTCTATTTCCATCGCAGCAGTCTGTTGATGATGCCGGTCGCCTGGAAGAAGAACGCAGACTCTGTTATGTCGGTATGACCCGGGCTATGCAGCAGTTGTATTTAACCTACGCGGAATCCAGACGTTTATACGGACGTGAAAGTTATCCCAGGCCGTCACGATTCCTGCGCGAGATTCCCAGCGAATATTTACAAGAAGTGAGGATGCGCGCCACTATCAGTCGTCCGGTTACGGCAATTCAGCCGAAAGCGGCATCGCTACAGGTGACGGGAAGTTATAGGCTGGGCCAAAGAGTCAGACATGACAAATTTGGTGAAGGTGTGGTTTTGCAACTGGAGGGGTCTGGCGCACAGGAAAGAGTGCAGATCAACTTTAAACAAGCCGGCGTTAAATGGTTAATGCTGGCTTATGCCAAGCTGGAGGTATTGTAGGATAAATGATTCTGCACCCAGATTATGATCCAAGTGCAGAATCGACCAGTATTAAGGCGTTAAGCCTTGTCCAACGATAATGACTTTCAAAGCGTTAGTGCCGCCTTCTATACCATTCAAGTCGCCTTTAGTGATAATGAATTTGTCACCGTCTTTCGCTTTGTTCCATTTTCTGAGCTCTTTCACAATGCTGCGGTTTACTTCAACATGATCCTGATTGGCTTCAATTTTGAAGTAAATAGGAAAAACGCCGCGATATAAGGTAACTTTACCCAGGGTTTTTTCCTGACCACTCATCGCAAAAATAGGAATTCCGGAACTGATTCTGGACATCCACAGCGGGGTTGAACCTGATTCGGTTAACGCTACTATGCCTTTGATTGTAGTATGGTTAGCCATATACATCGCAGACATCGCAATCGCTTCATCATCGCGATTAAATTGAATATTGATGCGGTGATCCGATTCACGAACGCTACGTTGCTTTTCTGCTTCTACACAAATGCGGTGCATGGCTTCAACGGCTTTAATGGGGTGTTTTCCCGAGGCTGTTTCCGCCGATAACATGATGGCATCAGTCCCGTCATAAACCGCATTGGCAACATCAAACACTTCCGCACGCGTGGGAATCGGGTTGTCGATCATGGACTCCATCATTTGTGTAGCGGTAATGGCAACACGATTGAGTTCCCGGGTGCGTTTAATCAGCACTTTTTGTACGGCAGGCAAGTTAGCATCGCCGATTTCAACGCCCAGATCGCCACGCGCCACCATCACTGCATCAGACGCCAGGATAATTTCATCCATAACATCCGGCACTATCGCTTCTGCACGCTCAACTTTAGAAACGATACCTGCATAACAGCCTTCCGCAACCAATAAACGACGTGCTTCATTAAGATCTTCAGCACAACGTGGAAAAGAGACGGCAACATAATCGCACTTCATGATAGCGATAGTTTTAATATCTTCTTTATCTTTTTCAGTTAATGCTGCTGCAGAAAGCCCGCCGCCTAACAGGTTAATACCTTTATTGTTGGACAGATCGCCACCAACGATAACCGTACAGTTAACGCGCATGTTTTCAACATTAACCACGTCCAGCACGATACGGCCATCATCCAGCACCAGCCTGCTACCAGGCCTTACTTCCAGAGCCAAGGGTTCGTAAGTGATGCCGACCTGAGTGTTATCGCCTGCTGTAGGATCAAAATTAATGTCCAAAGCAAAACTCTGGCCTTCGTTAAGAAATACCTTGGTATCTTTAAACCGGGCAATACGAATTTTAGGGCCTTGCAAATCAGCCAGAATACCCACGCGTCTGCCGGTTTTTTTGCTGAGTTCGCGTACTGCGTTGGCTCTGTCGATGTGATCTTGAGCAGAACCATGAGAAAAGTTCATCCGGACAACGTCAATGCCCGCCTTAAACAAGCCTTCGAGCACACCAGGCTTATCAGTTGCAGGGCCGAGTGTGGCTAAAATTTTGGTTCTTCTTAACATTAGGTAGGGGATCCGTTATTTGGCGTTTACAAAAGCAATAGTGGTATCCAGCATACGATTTGAGAAACCCCATTCGTTGTCATACCAGGACAGCACTTTTACCAAGCGTCCGCCTAATACTTTAGTCAGTGGTTCTTCGTAGATGGACGATGCAGGATTATGATTAAAATCAATTGAAACCAGCGGTCTTTCGTTGATATCCAGAATGCCTTTTAATGCGCCTTTGGAAGCAGCAGTCAAAATTTCGTCAATTTCTGCCTTGCTGGTATCTCTAGCAGCCTGGAAAGTTAAATCAACAACAGAAACGTTGATAGTGGGTACGCGCATAGCGAAACCATCCAGTTTGCCGGCCAATTCAGGTAACACCAAACCAACAGCCGCAGCCGCACCTGTTTTGGTAGGAATCATGGATTGTGTCGCTGAACGGGCACGGCGTAAATCGCTGTGGTACACGTCAGTCAGAACCTGGTCATTGGTGTATGAATGAATGGTGGTCATTAAGCCGCTGACAATACCAATCGCGTCATTTAAAGGTTTTACAATCGGCGCCAGGCAGTTGGTTGTGCATGATGCGTTAGAAATAACGGTGTCTGATGCTTTTAGCGTATTATGGTTTACGCCATAAACGATGGTTCCGTCAACATCGTCACCGCCTGGCGCTGAAATGATGACTTTTTTTGCGCCGGCAGTAATGTGCGCGGACGCTTTGGCTTTGCTGGTGAAAAAACCGGTACATTCATGAACAACGTCAATACCCAGGTCAGCCCAAGGAAGTTTTGAAGGATCTCTTTCTGAGAAAACCTTGATTCTGTCGCCATTGATAACAATGAAGTCCCCATCGACATTGACTTCAAAAGGAAATTTTCCATGCACTGAATCGTATTGTGTCAGGTGAGCATTAGTGTTGCTGTCACCTAAGTCATTGATTGCAACTATTTGAATTTCGTTGGTACGGCCTGATTCGTATAATGCACGGACGATATTACGTCCAATACGACCATAACCATTGATTGCAACTTTAATTGGCATTGAGTATCTCCAGAGTGATGATAAGAAAAATTAATAAAAGGGGGAACTGACGCATTAGTAAACATTGTAATAATACCAAAATATAGGTTGTCTAGTCTATTGATGATGAAAACTGTCGGCTAATACTTACCGCCTAGCTTAATGACCACAACCTTGCGCAACTCTTCCAGCAGCAGCATTCCCAATGCGAAGGGCAGCATAAATAGCCAGACTGCAGGCGCAAGGGGTGCTGTGCCAAAAATCAAGTTACCCCAATGACTGTAAGTAATGGCCAGAACCAGGACGATTTCCAGGGCAATGCCCCAGAGGATAATGCGGTTGTCGAATAATTGCCCACTAAACACACTGCGTCCCGGCGTTTTACATAGAAATACATTGACGATTTGCGCTACGATGATGCCAGTAAAACAGGCGGTAGTGGCTTGCAGATATAAAACATCATCAGTTTCCAGATTTTTACCCCAATGCCAGCCTCCGCCGTGCAATACAAAGAAATAGGCAGCCATAGAGACAATTGCTTCCAGAACACCCAAAAAAAGATACGCGTGTACTAGCAAACGCCAGTCGAGCAGCCGCTCTTCGCGCGGGCGCGGCGGTTTAGTCATGCTACCCGGTTCAGGCTTACCCGCGCCGAGGCCTAAAGCAGGTAGCATGTCGGTTCCCAAATCAACCGCCAGAATAAGAATAATAGTTAATGGCAATGGTATCTTGAGCAATGCAAAGGCCAAAAAAGGCACAAGTTCCGGAATGTTAGAGGAGAGGATGTATGTGAGGAATTTGCGAATGTTGCCATAAACAGCACGGCCTTCCTCGATGGCTGCAATGATGCTGGCAAAATTGTCGTCCAGCAGTATCATGTCGGCTGCCTCCTTAGCCACATCCGTTCCACTTATACCCATAGCGATACCAATATCCGCCATTTTCAGCGCTGGTGCATCATTGACGCCGTCGCCAGTGACGGCGACGATGTGTTTTTTCTTTTTCAAGGCGGCGACGATACGCATTTTTTGATCGGCTCCAACCCTGGCAAAGATGAGTTCCGGCGCATCCAGTGCCAGACGCAACTGGATTTCCGATAATTTACGCAACTGCATCCCGGTAATAACCACAGGATTATCGGACTGAATCTGACCGATCTGGCGCCCGATTGCCAAGGCAGTATGCGGATGATCACCCGTTACCATGATGACTTTAATGCCCGCTTCCCGGCATAAGCGCATGGCGGCGGCTACCTCAGGTCTGGGCGGATCTTCCAAGCCAACCAGCCCGCATAGAATCAAGTCCTGCTCCAGTGCTTCGCCGTTATGACCATCGTCCAGTTCACGCCAGGCGAACGCCAGGACCCGCAAGCCTTTACTTGCCATCTCCTCTTGGGCACGAAGAAAATCCTGCCCGGATGCTGCCGTGAGCTGGGCTATCTCGCTTCCTGTTTGTACCTGCTTGCACAGCGGCAACACCATTTCCAAAGCGCCCTTGCAATAAAGCATTACGCCTTTGGGTGTCTGATGGATGGTGGAAAGACGCTTGCGATCGGTATCGAAAGGCACTTCATTAATCTTTGGATAAGTAAGTGTCTCGCCCAGACAGTTTTTTGCCATGCGCACCAAAGCAACTTCCATGGGATCGCCCAACGCTTGCCATTGGCCTGCCTTCATGGTTTCTTTGAGATTATGGCAAAGCAGCGCATCCTCAAAAATCGCCGGTGCAGCCGGGCCAATTCTGGCTGCCGTTTTATTTCAGTAGGCGTGAGCATTTGTCCACCCAGGTAAAGCACGTTCACCGCCATACGGGCTTCGGTTAGTGTGCCCGTTTTGCCTGTACAAATCACTGTTGCCGAACCCAATGCTTCCACCGAAGGCAAATGCCTGATCAGGGCATTGCGTTTTGCCATGCGTTGTGTGGCCATTGCCAGAGATAGCGTAACTGTAGGTAAAAAACCCTCGGGCACGTTGGCAACAAGACGCCGATAGCGAAAATGAAATTTTCCCGAAATGACAAACCCATGCTGCGCCCGATGAAGAAAAACACCACGCCCAGCGTCAACGATAGAAAAGCAATAATGCGGCTAAGCCTTGCTATTTCCAATTGTAAAGGTGAAACACTCTTGACTGTGGTTTGCGTCAAATGGGCAATTTTGCCGAATTCCGTATGCATCCCGGTTGCGAAAACAACCGCCCGGCCTTCACCCGA
>CAWBLO010000038.1:0-32080 GCA_963789475.1 uncultured Gammaproteobacteria bacterium
GCTTCTTGCAAAGCCTGTTGCTTTTGATCATCCTGTGAGCATGTCAAAATCAGGCTGCGTCCCGGCAACTTTGCCATCTGAGCAGTAACCGGCATGTTCAATTCAGAATCGAGTACGACTCTAACGGGTTGCACAACATCAAAATTGACCCGCGCATTCAACGCCGGATCATCGGCTAAAACCGTATTAATACCGGTCAAAATAGCCGAGCTCTCCGCTCTTAACCGATGTACATCGGCTCTGGCTTCCACTGAAGTAATCCATTTACTTTCTCCCGATGCCATCGCTGTACGTCCATCCAGACTCATCGCCAGCTTACTGCGTACAAAGGGACGATTTTCCGTCATCCTTTTAATAAAGCCACGATTTAACGCTATTGCATCTTCCTGTAATACACCGCAGGTTACCTCAATTCCGGCTGACTTAAGTTTGTCCAGGCCACGACCGGCAACTAAAGGATTAGGGTCCTGCATGGCTGCCACTACACGCCTTACGCCTGCTTTTATCAGCGCATCGCAACAAGGCGGCGTTTTGCCATGATGACTACAAGGCTCCAAAGTCACATAAGCGGTTGCGCCTTGAGCGTCCTGGACATTTTTTAATGCTTCAACTTCCGCATGTCCAAGACCGGCTTTAACATGCCAGCCTTCACCGATAACCACATCATCCCTGACTAAAACACAGCCTACACGCGGGTTTGGATCCGTTGTATAACGTCCTTTTTTAGCCAGTTGAATAGCTCTCGCCATATAAAAAGCATCTTGCCGGACTGACATTATTTTTTTTGTAAATCTTCTATCATGTCAGTAAACTCACTGACATCCTGAAAACTGCGATACACTGAGGCAAACCGCACAAAAGCTACGTGATCCAGTGAACTCAATTCTTTCATAACTTTTTCGCCCAACTCCTGAGTCGTTATTTCACGCTCGCCCTTTTCCATCAATTCTTTTTTTATACGATTGATGGCCGCTTCAATAGCATCACTGTTAACAGGCCTTTTTTCCAAGGCTTTGAGCATCCCTGAACGCAATTTACTTTCTTCAAATGGCACGCGAATACCATCACGCTTGACAACGCGCGGCATGGTTAATTCAGCCGTTTCAAACGTAGTGAAGCGCTCTTTGCAGACATTGCATTCACGTCGACGACGAACTTGATCTCCTTCATTTATCAATCTGGAATCAAGAACACGGGTATCTTGTGCTGAACAAAACGGACATCGCATAAAACTTAAGCCACTGTTTTTATAGTCCGAAAACTCGGCCTTTAAATTCAAAACCGATAATCTTATAACATTTCACGAGTTTATCTGTATTTTATTTTGCCAGCAGCAAATAACCGGGATGTTTGAGGAAATAGCGTGTTTAATATTCCATCAACTTAAAAAAACTTTTCGGAGCCCCACATATCGGGCAAGACCAGTCATCAGGAATGTCAGCCCAGCGAGTTCCCGGCGCAAGCCCGCTATCAGGATCGCCTTTTTCTTCATCATAGATGTGCTCACATTCCATACAGTGATATTTTTTAAAATCTGACATTGCATACTCCATAAAAATAATTTATTGGACGGGATACCGAATCAAGAAAACAATTATTCGGCCAACTTGACCACGCACCCTTGCGCTGCGGACTGCAAGGCAGCAACAATAATTTGGCAATTGGCTTTCGCATCATCCAGCGACAGCAAAGGTTGATGGCCATTTAACACGCACGCACTGAAATGCTCGATTTCAAGCCGGAAGTGATTATCCGCAGGTAATCGTTCTTCACATTGCCGTCCATCCTCATTCCACCATGAAATCACCGGAACATCGCCCGGCAATTGCCATACGGTATGGCATTTTATACCGCCCTTTGTACCTGTAATTTCATATTCACAGCGCCTCGCACGCTCAAAGCTGAAATCGAAATGCGCATATTTCCCGGCACCAAAATCAATAATACCGCTCGTCGTAATATCAGCACCACTCTCCACATACTTGGCCATAGCGGTCACTGCGATCGGGTCTTCGTCAAAAAACATCCGTGCCGAATGGATGGCGTAGCAACCGATGTCCCACATGGCGCCGCCACCGTTTTCAACACTTTCTATCAGACGATATATTCGCGCGGGACTCATCATAAAGGAATAACTGGCACGCACCGACCTAACTTCGCCTATCGTCCCCAAACGAATCAATTCCTGCACACGCGCGTGTTGCGGGTGAAACCGGTACATAAAACCTTCCATGACCGTTACTTTATGCTGACTCGCGGCAGCTTTAATGGCTTCGATGTCAGCCACTGTCAATGCCATAGGCTTCTCGCACAGCACATGTTTACCGCGTTCTATGGCACGTAGCGCCCATTCGGCATGCTCATGATTGGCAAGAGGCAAGTACACGGCCTCAACTTCAGCATCGTCCAGCAACGCTTCCGGACTGTCATAAGTTTTTACATTTTGTTGATGCGGAGCGTATTGCGCCAGCGTTTGTGCGGCAGCGCCGGGGCGACGACTGGCAATAGCAACCAGCCTGGCATTTGATGCTTCAACGATAGCGGGCAGCAAGCGCTCATTGATACGCGCAGCACCTAAAATACCCCACCGTAATTTCGTTTTGATATTCATAACTATTAACCCTTTTCGTGATTGACTCGCATTTCATGTTCGCCAGATTTAGCGTAAGCATTCATCTCCCCTTAATAAAAGGGGGATTAAGGGAGATTTATCTAATAAAATCTCCCCTAACCCCTCTTTTCAAAGAGGGGAACCGAACGCAACTGGCTCCTTATATACCGCTTAACTGCTGTTCAAGTTCAGTACAAAGAAGTTCGTATTTATGCCAAATGGCTTGGCTATCGAGACGATTATCCGCTTCTGTATATTCTTTAAGTAACGATGCTTTAGCCACATCCGGCAAACCACGTTCAGCCATAGGATATAAAATATTATCTTCCTTATAAATGTGTTCTTTTAAAAGTCTTGCATACTGGCCGGCGTTCACCAATAACCCGTTTAAATCTTTTGTTTGTATGGCATTTTCCATGTTCCGGACAAATTCTCGAGCCTTACTGTGTTCAGACAACATCTGAGGAACAGGATTACAATGCGTTAAAACTCCAGGAACTTCAAGATACCGGAATAGAATATCTTCCTCTTTGGCATGATGAAAATGATCGGCAAATTCATGAATAAACTGTATAAAGCAACCGGCTTTTTCAAACAGAACCGGTGTACTCAAATTTTTTAAATCAAATTCAGCATATCGCTCCATTAAATCAACATATTTTAAAATTAATTGATGTTCTTTCATCAAGTCTTCTGTTATTAACATAGTTTGATATGCCTGGAATTAAGTTTACGAGACAAGTTGCCAATTATACTCAGAACGGTCAAGTTTACGGTTTTTGCAAATTACCGCTTAAAATATACATAAAGTCCGTTAGGATAATATTTCACTTTAATGGGTTATTTGCTGAATAGTTGCAGGACAAAATTATCCTGCGTAGCTATAAATTTTACCATGAACGGTTATTACTTGTAAATCAATAACTTAGTGTTAATGTATTAAATCTTCTTCATCACGGATCAAATGATCCCAGGAACGATTGTGCCAAAGGGTACCTTGCAGTCGCTTGCGTCGCCGTGCGTTAAACCATTCAGGTCGATTCAGGTGTTCTCCGCAATGTTGGGTAACGATCCATTTAATGATGCTCCAGCGTGAAAAAATACATCCCGCCCGGTATATAAACCCGCCGATAATACGACAAACAACATTCGTAGGGGGTGCTGCGCGTGCCAAATTGGTTAAGGTTGAGTGTTGATGTTATCCCAAGATAAGACGGCGCGCGGGGCCCGCCCTGGGTTAACCGCGTTTAATCAGAATGGTTTTATGCGGTCATCCTCTATAACGGTTTGGAGGGTTCCGGTACGGGTTCGCCTGATTTATCGCAAGCCTTAATCCACGCAGCCATTGCGTCGTGCAATTCCTTAATCGCTTCTTCCTCCGTGTGTCCCCAGGCATTACATCCCGGCAAATCGGGAGCTATAGCAATATAACCTTCGTCTTCATCGCTCCAAAAAATCTCAATGGGGTATTTGTTCATGATTTTTCACCGAATTTGTTAAGCATCGTCGAAACGAACCGCTTTCGGGTTGTGTAGAACTGAAGCGATTAATTTCTCTTTTTTGGTCATTTTTAACCTTTATGTCCATAAATTTCCCGCGCTGGACGGGGTATTTACACCGGACCCAAACGTTTTGTGTGAATTGCCCGGCATGCCGTCACATCAAAACGTTGCGACGGGGTGCACAACTCATCGCGCTCTGGCATTGTCTTCGGAACGTAACCACCGAGAAAAAATACATTCCGGTATATAAACGCGCCGATAATTCGACATACGATCTTTCGTAGGGCGTGCTATGCGCGCCAAATTGGTTAACGTTGAGTTTAGATGTTATCTCAAGCTTAGAAGGCGCGCACGGCACGCCCTACCTGTTACTCTCCGAATTCGTTGCCGTCATCGAAAGTGATGTTTTCGCCCCAATTTTCCGGATACCAACCGCTTCGTACCAGCCTGTGGAAACTTGAATACGGCCAATCCGCGACCTTGGACACCAATCCATGTTTAACGGGATTCCAATGGATATAATCCATGTGCCGGTTGAAATCATCTTCATCCCGGATTAAACGATCCCAGAAGCGATGGTGCCAAAGCGTACTTTGTTGTCGCTTGCGTCGCCGTGCGTTCAACCATTCCGGGCGATTCAGACGTTCCCCGCAACGTTGTGTAACGATCCGTTTAATGATGCTCCAGCGCGAAGAAAAATCGCTATCATCCTGCGGCAGACGCCAGATGCAATGCAAATGATCGGGCAATTGCACCCAGGCAATGATTTCAAAAGGCCTGGTTTGCCGGGTTAATTGAATTCCCTCGCGCAACGCCGTACGGACATCGTCATCGATCAGGAAACGTTGTCTGCGGAACGTAACCACCGTGAAAAAATACATTCCGCCCGGTATATAAACCCGCCGGTAATTCGACATAACACCATCCGTAGGGCGTGCCGCGCGCGCCAAAGTGGTTAAGGTTGAGTGTAGATGTTATTCCAAGCTTAAAAGGCGCGCTCGGCACGCCCTACAGGGCTGCCGGCTGAAAATAGCCACCGTGAAAAATTACATCCCAACCGGTAAATAAACGCGTCGATAATTCGACATAGCAACAACCGTAGGGCGTGCTGCGCGCGCCAAAGTAGTAAAGGTTGAGTGTAGATGTTATACCCACGCTTAGAAGGCGCGCGCGGCGCGCCCTACTTGGCTACGTTCTCAAGTTATAGATATTGCGAAAACCCAAAAACAAAAAGGTTACCAATAACACCGATTACCAATGCAACAACAACAGCATTCCATAGAAATTTCCTTTTTTCGAGTAAGGCCTTGTATTATTCTTCAAAATCTCCCCAAAGAAATACAGACCTAATGTATGTACGCCAAATTGTGTAGTAAGTGCCGCCTAAAACTATTATGAATGGCAATATTGATAGTAATACCCTGATATTTGGTAATTTCCCCATCGAAAATAGATTTGAATTCGATTTCTCTCTACTAGCTTGTATGTTTTTAAGCTTCCTTGATTGATATTCATAAACATAGTTAATTTTATTTAATTCAGATTCGCTAATTGGGATAGGCTTTGATAAATATGCTATATCCTCAGAAGATAAGTAATCTGAATTTTTAATATTTTCAAATGAAGTCCTTGAAATCATAGTAAAAATAAATAATGGAATCATAACAATAGATGTTAATAACAATAAAAATGTCAAGAATTCGAGTTTTCCATATTTTTTTAATTTGTATACCCAGTTTTTTATTAATGACCGTTCTATTTGTTCTTCAATCTCTGCAAACAAATCATTTCCTTTTCTTGAATCATCAGCTTGAATATTTATTCGTATAACTGAATCTTCTTTGTCATATGTAATATGACACCATATTTCTGGCGCTTCCATTATTATTGAGAAGCTTGTAATGGGATTCTTTACTGAATTGTCATGCTTTAAAATCTCATCAATATTTGAAGTTTTAAAACTCTTACCTCTCTTGGTTTCAACCTCAAAAGTTGTTACTGGATTTTCGCCAAGCGCCTTTAACCGTTCATCTATAACATTTAAAAGTCGAGATAGTTTGGACTTGTCTACTGTAAATACTGACTCGATCCTTCTGGATATTACATTGCTCATTGGACATGCTCTCGGAAATTTGAATTTTTACAGTTAACAAGCAACGCTTGTTGGGTTAAGCGATAGCCGTAGCCCAACAAATCAAGGCGGCAAATGTTGGGTTACGCTATCGCTAACCCAACCTACAATCAATCCAGATTATCAGTAACCGCCCCCAACGAAGCCGAACTCACCAGCTTGGCATATTTCGCCAACACCCCACGTGTATAACGCGGCGCCGGTTGCTGCCATTTTTCAAGACGACGCTCCATTTCGTGTTCGTTGATCACCAGCTTCAGTTCATTGTTTTCTGCGTCTATGGTGATGGTATCGCCATTTTCAACAATCGCTAACGGGCCGCCAACGTAGGCTTCCGGTGTGATGTGTCCGACTACAAAACCGTGCGTGCCGCCGGAAAACCGGCCATCGGTAATCAAGGCCACTTCTTTGCCCAAGCCTTTGCCCATAATCGCGGAAGTAGGGGAGAGCATTTCGCGCATGCCGGGGCCGCCTTTGGGGCCTTCGTAGCGAATAACAATGACATCGCCTTTAACGATGTCGCCATTTAATATGCTGTGCAGCGCCTGTTCTTCGGCGTCAAATACTTTGGCTGTGCCGATAAAGCGCAATCCTTCCTTGCCGGTGATTTTTGCAACCGCGCCTCCAGGCGCCAGATTGCCATACAAAATCACTAAATGGCTGTCTTTTTTGATCGGATTATCCAGGGAATGAATCACTTCCTGATCTTCAGGATAGGGTTTAACATCGGCCAGGTTTTCCGCCAGCGTTTTGCCGGTTACGGTTAAGCAGTCGCCGTGCAGCAAGCCTTTGTCCAGCAGGATTTTCATCAGCGGTTGGATGCCGCCGATTTCGATCAGTTCGGTCATCAGGTAATGGCCGCTGGGTTTTAAATCAGCCACCAAAGGCACATGCTTGCCGATGCGGGTGAAGTCATCCAGGGTAATGTCAACGTTGGCGGCATTGGCCATCGCCAGGAGATGCAATACCGCATTGGTCGAGCCGCCGAGTGCGATGACGACGGTAATGGCGTTCTCAAAAGCGGCTTTGGTCATGATGTCGCTGGGTTTGATGCCGTTTTTCAGCAATTCCAGTACGGCAGCGCCGGCACGTTCGCAGTCCAGCTTTTTATCGTTGGAAATAGCGGCCTGGGCGGAGCTGTTGGGTAAACTCATGCCCAGCGCTTCAATCGCGGAAGCCATCGTATTGGCGGTGTACATGCCGCCGCAGGAACCCGCGCCGGGAATCGCTTTGGCTTCAATTTCAGCCAGTTCGGCATCATCGATTTTGTTGTTGGCTCTGGCGCCGACCGCTTCAAAGACCGAAACCACATCCAGTTTTTTGTCTTTATGACAACCCGGCATAATGGTGCCGCCGTAGACGAAGATAGCCGGACGGTTCAAGCGCGATAGGGCAATCATGCAGCCCGGCATATTTTTATCGCAGCCGCCAATCGCAACAATGCCGTCAAAACCCTGGCAGCCGACGACGGTTTCAATGGAGTCGGCGATGACTTCGCGCGATACCAGCGAATATTTCATGCCTTCGGTGCCCATGGAGATGCCATCGGATATGGTGATGGTATTGAAGATAACGGCTTTGCCGTTGGCGTTGTTTACGCCCAGCGCGGCATCATCGGCCAGTTTGTTGATGTGCATGTTGCAGGGTGTCACCATGCTCCAGGTCGAGGCGATGCCGATTTGCGGTTTTTTGAAGTCTTCGTTGCTAAAACCGACGGCGTGC
The DNA here is from genome assembly GCA_963789475.1 of uncultured Gammaproteobacteria bacterium. Lineage (GTDB taxonomy): Bacteria > Pseudomonadota > Gammaproteobacteria > Methylococcales > Methylomonadaceae > Methylobacter_C. The sequence continues at coordinate 7,967 of CAWBLO010000038.1, forward strand.
AGCATCGCGCGGCTGGGCGCGCGTTCCATGCCGTCAACGACTAGGGAAGAAAAGGTGCGGGTGTTGTGGTCATCTGAATGAGCCATGTGATTGATTCCTGGTTAAGGTAAAGGTAAGGGGAAAGATGCAAGGCGCAAGAAATGCGGATTCGTTAGCCTTTAGCCTTGACTGCCTTAATTAATAAGAATCCCAACTGCTTTTGCGTCGCCAGCTGAGTTTGGGCAGGATAAAGCCTAAAAGAACGCCGACCAGCGATAGTACGCCGCCGTATAGAAACCAGTCCTGACTGGCAGTGTCTTTTAGCGCCTGATTTTCAAGTTTAAACTGCTGCAAGTCCCGTTCAACATTAACTACGCGTTCTTGAAGTTCGTCACGTTCATTTTTTAATTGAAAGGAACTGGCGGCGGTTTTTTTCAGTTCGTTGAGTTCGCGGGTTAACTGGTCACGTTCCGTGGCTAAAGACTTTTCTAGAGATGATCCCGGCGTAAGAGACTCTTTTAGTGTATTCAATTCAGTTCTCAGCGTGGCATTATCAGTCTGTAATAGCGCTATGGTTTTGCTGGAGGTGTCTTTAGGATCAAGAGCGGGCGGCTGTTTTTTTGTATACTTCGATTTAATGTAACCTTCCGTGCCGTCAATAAGTCGAACGTGGATAAATTCGGATTTGCCTTGCTTATCGATAAGCGTCAGGGGCGTTCCTGTGGGTAGCGATTTTAAAACTTTAGCGTTATTGCTCGCCGCGTTTCTCAGCGATAAATTCTGGTCGTCGGCCACATAGAGGGTTTCAGCCTGCGCAGAGCCGAAAGTGAGGATCAGGATAAAAAAAGAACTGAGTAAAGTTTTCACGGGTATCTTCTTCTGTTAGTAGCCGATTGGTGAAGTCGATTTTAACGTTATTTCTTGCACAGGAGAAACTCCAGTAGTGCTTTTTGCGCATGCAGGCGATTTTCAGCTTCCGGGAAGATGACGCTTTGCGGGCCGTCTATTACTTCAGCGGTCACTTCTTCACCCCGGTGAGCCGGCAAACAGTGCATAAATAGTGCGTCTTTGTGAGCAGCATTCATGATTTCGGCGTTAACCTGATAGTCTTTAAAAGCAAATTCACGTTGTTTTTGTTCTTCTTCTTGCCCCATGCTGGCCCAGACATCTGTGACGCAGAGGTCAGCATTTTTGGCCGCCTCTAATGCGGTATCAAAAAACCTGACGCGTTCGCCTGCCGCCTTAACATAGTCCGGTAGCGGTTGATACCCGGTTGGGCAAGCTATGTTTAAATTGAAATCCAGCAGCATTGCGGCATGAATATAAGAATGGCACATATTATTGCCGTCACCGATCCAGGTCACCGTTTTGCCTTTGATGTCGCCACGATATTCAAAGTAAGTCTGCATATCAGCCAGCAACTGACAGGGATGTTCTTGATCAGTCAAGCCATTAATAACCGGGACACGGGAGTGCAGTGCGAATGTCGTTACGGTTTCATGCTTGCCGGTTCTCAGCATGATGCAGTCGACCATGCTGGAAATGACTTTAGCACTGTCCTGCAAAGGTTCACCTCGACCCAGTTGGGTATCTCTCGGAGACAAAAATGTAGCGCTACCGCCAAAATGGGCCATGCCCGTTTCAAATGAAATGCGCGTGCGGGTCGATGATTTCTCAAAAATCATCGCTAACAACTGACCTTTTAAGGGTTGATAGTCAGGGTTGCGATGGTTTTTTAGTTCTATGGCTCTTTTAATCAAGAGACGAAATTCTTCGCTGGATAAATCGAGCAAGCTGGTGAAATGTCTGGGATTCATGATAGTGTTTTTTGTGCAGTTTGTTCTGTGTATTCGGTAATGAGAGTCGATAAGGTTTCCACAAGCAGCTTGATTTGTTGCTCGTCAATGATTAATGGCGGTAACAAACGAATCGTGGTTTCATTGGTGACATTGATCAATAAATGCTGTTGCAAGGCTGATTTAACTAAATCGGCGCAGGGGCTGTCGAGTTCGATACCGATCATCAAGCCTTTATGGCGAATATCAACAACATGTTTATTACCTTGCAGATGCTCAATAAAGCCGGCGCAAATAGCCTGACCTTTTTGCTGTGCCTGTTCGATCAGGTTTTCTTCATCCAGTGTTGCCAGTACTGCTAATGCGGCGCTACAGGCTAAGGGATTACCGCCAAAGGTAGAGCCGTGATTTCCGGCAGTGAGCAGTTGCGCCGCTTTGCCCCGCGCAAGACATGCACCAATAGGTACGCCATTTCCCAGGGCTTTAGCCAGGGTACAGACATCGGGAATAATGTTGTTGTGCTGGAAGGCAAGAAATTTGCCGGTACGGCCTATGCCCGTCTGGATTTCATCCAGCATCATGAGCAAATCATGCTGGTCACACAGGTCGCGTATCCGGTTAAGGTAATCAGCGGCGGGGATATTGACGCCGCCTTCTCCTTGTATGGGTTCAACCAAGACAGCCACGATATTTTTGTTTTGTTCAAGGGCTTGCTTGATGGCGCTGACATCGTTATACGGTACACGTACAAAGCCTTCAACCAGGGGTGCAAAGCCTTGTTGAACTTTACTGTTGCCGGTAGCGCTTAACGTTGCCAACGTACGGCCATGAAAACTTTTTTCCATGACTACAATCGCGGGATTTTCTATCCCTCTTTCATGTCCATATTTGCGAGCCAGCTTGATAGCCGCTTCATTGGCTTCGGCGCCTGAATTGCAGAAAAACACGTTATCCATGCCGCTTTTTTCAGTCAGTTTGTCAGCCAGGCTTTCCTGAGCGGCAATTTTATAGATATTGGAGGTATGCAGCAGTTTTTCACTTTGCGCGCAGATAGCTCTATGCACAGCGGGGTGAGCATGGCCCAAATTGCATACTGCGATGCCGGACAGGGCATCCAGATAACGATTGTTATTTTCATCCAACAGCCACGCACCCTCTCCCCGTTCAAAGGTGATGGGTAAACGACTGTAGGTCGGCATAATATGGCTGGTCATGGTTTCTGCCTGCAAACGAAAAACAGGCAGCTATCCGCTACCCGATAAAAAAATGTTCGATTATAAGTACCTATCAGGTCTCAGGCAAGCGTTGGATTACAAGATTTTCTTTTTTAAGTGGCGTAAAGTTGATAAAATTACTGGGTTTTTATTTATTTGAGTGACTAGTACGATGAGCGTTATAGAAAGAATCAAAGATCAGCTTGAAAATAATCCGGTTGTTTTGTACATGAAAGGTTCACCTGATTTTCCACAATGCGGCTTTTCGGGTCAAACTGTGCAGATATTAGGCGCCTGCGGAGCAAAATACATGTATGTCAATATTTTTGAAGATCCAGAGTTGCGTGAAGCGCTTAAAGAGTATTCAAATTGGCCTACTTATCCCCAGTTGTATATCAACGGTGAATTAGTCGGCGGTTGTGACATCGTTATCGATTTGTATAAAAAGGGCGAGTTGGTCACAATGCTGGCTGCTGTTGGTGTTGTAGAGGAATAATTGGCTTCCAATTTAAAGTAGGACGATTTTACAGATAACATCCCTTTAAGGGATGTTATCTGTTTCAGTTGGTAGTTAAATAACGGCTGATACATCAATGACATGGACTTTAACGGATTGTTTATACCTTATCCCTGATAATCCGTTGTCTTTCTGCAATCCGTGTGCGGGTTTGCTCTCACACATCAAGTTCTTCAAGTCGTTTCCATCTATTGACTATCCTGCAAAACAGCTCGGCTGTCATTTCAGCATCATATAAGGCTGAATGCGCTTTTTCGTTGTCCCATTCCAAACCCGCAGCCTGCGCAATTTTTGCCAGTACCGTTTGTTGATAAGCCAATCCACCCAGTGTCGCCGTGTCGAAAGTGCTGAACGGATGAAAAGGGCTGCGTTTTATTTGTGTTCGTTGGATGGCGGCATTTAAAAAGCCGATGTCAAAAGCAGGATTGTGGCCCACCAGAATTGATCGCGTGCAATTGTTACGCTTTACGGCGTGTTTAATGGGCTTGAATAGCAGGTCCAGCGCGTCTTTTTCATCAATGGCCATGCGAAACGGGTGATAGGGGTCTATACCATTAAACTTGAGAGCCGAGGCATCCAGTTCGGAGTTTTTAAAGGGGACAACGTGCGTTGAATAGCGTTCGGTGATTTCCAGTTCATTATTACTGTTAAGCTCAACAATAACGGCAGCAATTTCCAGTAAGGCATTTTTTTTGGGATTAAACCCGGATGTTTCTATGTCGACGATTACAGGGAGGTAACCTCTAAAGCGTTGAGCTAAAGGAATTGCAGGTGTATCCATTATATGGGCTTCTATCCAAAGGTGTCTTAAAGGTAAAGCATGTTACGCCAAGTTGGGCGTGGAGACGTAAAATATTACATTTCTACTGCATTTTCCAACTCAGCTCTTCGTTCGCCTTAAGTGGCGTGACAAACAGGTTATCTTCTCCATAAGCAGCAGGCACTGTCCAACTGGTTTTTTCTAAAGTAACCGTACCTGAATTTCGGGGCAAGCGGTAAAAATCCGCTCCGTAAAAACTGGCGAAGCCTTCCAGCTTGTCCAATGCGTCTGCCCGTTCAAATGCTTCCGCATAAAGTTCCAATGCGGCGTGGGCGCTGTAACAACCGGCACAGCCACACGCGGTTTCTTTTAATGAAGTCAGGTGCGGCGCGCTGTCCGTGCCTAAAAAGAATTTGGGGTTGCCGCTGATTGCCGCCGCAACCAGTGCCAGGCGATGCTGTTCACGCTTGATTACCGGTAAACAATAATAATGGGGGCGTATGCCGCCTGCGAGTATGGCATTGCGGTTAAATAGCAGATGTTGGGGGGTAATGGTTGCGGCAATATTGGCGCCAGCCGCTTGCACAAACTGCACAGCTTCAGTGGTGGTGACGTGTTCGACCACTATGCGTAAACCGGGGAAATTATCGGCAATGCCGGACAAGTGAGTCTCTATAAATACCCGTTCACGGTCAAAAATATCACAGTGTTCATCGGTGACTTCGCCATGAATCAATAACGGAATGTCATGTTTTTCCATGGCCGCCAGTAACGGATAAATAGCTTTTATATCGGCAACACCTGAATCCGAATTGGTCGTAGCGCCCGCTGGATATAATTTAAACGCATAAACAGAGTCAGACTCGGCGGCTTTTTTAATTTCAGTTACCGTAGTGGAGCCGGTTAAATACAGTGTCATTAAGGGTGTGAAATCAATGCCGGCAGGAACAGCCTGCAAAATTTCTTCCCGATACGCCAAGGCTTGAGCCACAGTAGTTACAGGAGGCTTAAGATTTGGCATGATAATCGCGCGTGCGAATTGCCTGGCAGTATACGGCAAAACGGTTTTTAAAATAGCGCCGTTACGCACATGCAGGTGCCAGTCATCGGGGCGGGTGATGGTTAATGTTTTCATTGTTGACGGTGTGTCTGTAAAATAACCGGTTATTTTATAGTAAGTACTTGGAAAAACTAAATACAGTCCTTATTGTAGTTATTATTTTTTGTTACCGGAGTGGTCAATGCCAATTTACGAATATCAATGTCAATCCTGTGGTCATGAACACGAAGCGTTACAGAAACTCGGTGCTGACCCCATTCTTATTTGTCCGGCTTGCACGAAGCCGGAATTAATGAAAAAAATCTCTGCTGCCGGATTCAGATTAAAAGGCAGTGGCTGGTACGAAACCGACTTTAAGAGCGGCACCAAGAAAAATGTAGCGGGCGAAGCATCGCCAACACCCAGCAGCGCTGCAACACCCAGTGCTACAAAAGCCAGCAGCTGTGCTGCCGGCGGCTGTAAAAGCGATTAATAAAACAGGGTTAAAGAAGACCACGATTTGGCCTTGTGTCTAGCGCCTTATCTGCAAGTATTCAAATCCCCCTTTATAAAGGGGGATTTGAGGGGGATTTATTTAAAAAATCTCCCCTAACCCCTCTTTTTCAAAGAGGGGAACTGAACAGTTACCCTCATCTCATTAATAAACAACTTTTTAAAATACAGGGAAAATTTATGCGTACCCACAAGTGCGGAGAATTAAATACAAAACAGCTAGGCGAAACCGTTTCAATCTGCGGTTGGGTACATAGACGGCGTGACCATGGCGGCGTTATTTTTATCGATCTCAGAGACCGTGCGGGCTTGGTGCAAGTCGTCGTTGATCCCGACGTAGCCGAAACTTTTGCCATTGCTGAACATGTCCGCAGTGAATATGTATTAAAAATAACGGGTATTGTCCGTGACCGCCCAACTGGCACTATCAACGCTAATATGCACTCTGGTGCGATTGAAATACTGGCTAAAGATATCGAAGTCCTGAATGAATCCGAAACCCCGCCGTTCCCTGTAGAAAGCGATATTGAAGTCAACGAAGAACTGCGTTTGCGCTATCGTTATATCGACTTGCGCCGGACAGTGATGCAGGAAAAAATGAAAGTGCGCCGTGATGTGACGCGGGTACTTAAGAAACTTCCTGGATGATAACGAGTTTTTTGAAATTGAAACGCCTTACTTGACCAAGGCCACACCCGAAGGCGCTCGCGATTATATCGTGCCCAGCCGTACTCATGAAAATTCCTTTTTTGCCCTGCCGCAATCACCTCAATTGTATAAACAAATGTTGATGGTCGCGGGTATGGATCGGTATTATCAAGTCGTGCGTTGTTTCCGCGATGAGGATTTACGTGCTGACAGGCAGCCGGAATTCACCCAATTGGATATAGAAACGTCTTTCATGGATGAAAACGAAATCATGGAGGTCATGGAAGAAATGATTCGTCAGTTATTTGCAAAAGTAATTAATGTCGAATTAGACGCCAAATTCCCACGCATGAGCTATCAGGAAGCGGTGTCACGTTATGGTATTGATCGCCCTGATTTGCGGATTCCGCTGGAATTGGTCGATATTGCCGACGAGATGAAAGAGGTCGATTTTAAAGTTTTCTCAGCGCCTGCCAATGACCCTAAAGGACGCGTGGTTGCCATGCGCGTCCCTAACGCGGGCGATTTAAGCCGTAAAGACATCGATGAATTAACCAAATTTGTCAGCATTTACGGCGCGAAAGGTTTGGCTTACATTAAAGTCAATGATCTGTCTGCCGGCCTTGAGGGCTTGCAATCTCCTATCGTTAAATTTGCCCCTAAAGCCGTCTGGGATAGCGTGTTGGAGAAAACCGGCGCGCAAACCGGCGATTTAATATTCTTTGGCGCTGACAAAGCCAGCATCGTTAATGAAGCCATGGGCGCGTTGCGCGTCAAACTGGGACACGATCTTAATTTGTTGGAAGGCGAATGGAAACCGGTTTGGGTGGTTGATTTCCCGATGTTTGACTGGGATGAAAAAAGCGGGCGCTTTAATGCCATTCATCACCCCTTTACCGCTCCCAGTTGTTCGGTTGAAGACCTGATTGCCAATCCCGCTGCGGCCTTATCACGCGCTTATGATTTGGTATTAAACGGCACCGAAGTCGGCGGTGGTTCAATTCGTATCAACCGCACGTCCATGCAACAAACGGTGTTTGAAATTTTAGGCATAGGCGAAGAAGAGGCCAGAGAAAAATTCGGCTTCCTGTTGGATGCATTGAAATATGGCGCACCGCCTCATGGTGGTTTGGCTTTTGGATTGGATCGTTTAGTTATGCTGATGACAGGCTCCACCTCTATTCGTGATGTCATCGCCTTCCCTAAAACCCAATCAGCTGCGTGTCCATTGGTCAGTGCCCCTGCGGTTGTGACTGATGAGCAATTGAAGGAATTGGGGATTAGGCTGATTAAACCGGCGGCGAAGGAGAAGGCCAAGCACGATTAACTTTTTTGTAGGTTGGGTTAACGATAGCGTAACCCAACATACACAGCTCCTTGTAACTTTTTAACGCCTGTCTAGTGGTAAAAATATGACTTCAACAAGTTTCCCTATCCAAGATTACGCATTACTCGATGATGAAGAATGCGATGCCCGCATTGTTGCTGCTAAAGCCAAGCTGGGCAGCCGTTGTGTGATACTCGGACACCATTACCAGCGCGATGAAGTTTTTAAACATGCCGATTTCACTGGAGATTCCTTGAAATTGTCCAGGGATGCGGCACAATCGGAGGCCGAATACATCGTGTTTTGCGGTGTGCATTTTATGGCAGAAGTCGCCGATATATTGTCCCGTCCTGAGCAAATAGCCATTTTGCCTGATTTGGCGGCGGGTTGTTCCATGGCGGACATGGCGAATCTCATCAAAGTACAGCTTTGCTGGCAGGAGTTGGCAAAAATTATCGATGTGGAAAATGAAGTGACGCCGGTTACTTACATCAATTCAGCCGCCGATCTGAAAGCGTTTTGCGGGAAACATGACGGTATCGTCTGCACCTCATCCAATGCCCAAAAAATACTGGAATGGAGTTTCGCCAAACGGCCTAAAGTGCTGTTTTTTCCTGACCAGCATTTAGGGCGTAATACCGGTTACCGCATGGGTATTCCGCTGGAAGAGATGGTCACCTGGGATTTTAATAAACCGATGGGCGGCTTGACGGAAGAGCAAATCCGCAATGCCAAAATCATCCTCTGGAACGGCTATTGTTCTGTGCATCAAGTCTTTAAGCCTGAACAGATTGATAACTTCCTTGAACGTTTCCCGGAAACCAAAGTCATTTCACACCCGGAAGCCTGTTTTGAAGTCTGCCAAAAAGCCGATTATGTCGGATCTACTGAATACATTCTAAAAACTGTTCGCGAAGCTGAACCCAATACCCGCTGGCTGGTTGCGACCGAATTAAACCTGGTCAATCGCTTGCACGAAGAATGCAAAGCGCAGGGTAAAAATGTGCATTTCATGTCGCCGACGCTGTGCATGTGTTCAACCATGTTCAGAACCGACCCGCAACATTTGGCGTGGGTGCTGGAAAATCTGGCAGCGGGGCATGTGATTAATCAGATTTCTGTGCCTGTTGAAGATGCCAGATTGGCCAAACGGGCATTGGAAAATATGTTGGCGATTAATATATAAATCCCAAAGGGTTAATTCCTTATATACCCGATGATAAAGAATAAAAAAACAGACGGTTTGATTAAACAATTAATCCTGAGCATTGGTTTGGGTATTGCGTTGCTTGTTGTTGCACTTCTTGCCAGCGGCATTTTCTTTACAGGTGTAGTCGTGCAAAGTATGAACGGCTCTATTAAAGACAATGTTCACAAGTAACTTAAGTTTGAAGCAGTCTTTATTAAATCAGGGGTATTATCGATGCAGGAAATTTTAATTGGTGGACAGAATGGTACCCAAGTTATTATGGATGCCGCAATGGGGAATCGTCATGGCATGATTTCAGGGGCGACCGGTACGGGTAAAACAATTACCTTGCAAATTATGGCAGAGGGTTTTTCAAAAATAGGTGTTCCGGTTTTTCTAGCCGATATCAAAGGCGACCTGTCCGGCATTACTATTCCCGGTCAGCCACATGAGAAGATTTCCGAGCGTGTTCAACAGATTGGTATCGCAAATTTCCAGCATCGCGGTAATCCGGCTGTTTTCTGGGACATTTTTGCCAAAACCGGACATCCGGTGCGAACCACTGTTTCAGATATGGGGCCGTTGTTGCTCAGCAATCTGCTGGAATTGAATGACACACAAACGGGTATTCTTTACAGTTGTTTCAAAATTGCTGATGACAATGGCTTGTTGTTGCTGGATTTAAAAGATTTACGCGCCATGTTGCGCTGGATGGGCGATGAGTCTAAAGAATTGCAAGCAGAGTATGGCAATATTTCTGCGGCGAGTCTTGGCGCCATACAAAGACAATTATTGGTACTCGAAGAGCAGGGTGCGGAACATTTTTTTGGCGAACCCGCTATAAAGCTGGACGATTTCTGTAAAACAGATTTCTCAGGCAACGGTGTTATCAGTATTCTTGATGCGACCGAACTCACTACAAAATCACCGCGTTTATATGCCACATTTTTACTCTGGCTGTTGTCCGAGCTATTCGAAACCTTACCCGAAGCCGGTGATGCAGATCGACCTAAATTAGTGTTATTTTTTGACGAAGCGCATTTGCTGTTTGATCAGGCACCCAAGGTATTGGTAGATAAAATCGAACAAATCGTCCGATTAATTCGTTCCAAGGGGGTAGGCGTGTATTTTATTAGCCAAAGTCCCCTGGATATTCCGGAAGATATTTTGGGTCAGCTGGGCCTTAAAATTCAACATGCCTTAAGAGCTTACACACCGAAAGATCAACAAGTTGTTAAAAGTGTTGCGGCGACTTTTCGTAGTAATCCTGACATAGATACAGAAGCGGCTATTCAGGAATTGAAGACGGGTGAAGCCCTGGTTTCTGTACTCAATAAAGATGGCAGTCCTGCACCGGTTGAACGAATTTTTATTCGCCCGCCAGAGTCACAGTTGGGCCCGGTTACACCGCAACAACGAGATGAAATAATACGCCGATCACCTTTTAGTGGCCGGTATGAGCAGGAGGTGGATCGTGAATCGGCTTATGAATTGCTTAAGAAAAAGACAGAAAGACAAGCTGAAATAGCGATTGAAGAGCAGCAAACCAAACCGCAGAAAACAAAGGCTCCCACTAGAGCCAGTAGTCGGCAAAGTGCCGGCGAAGCTCTGCTTACGAGTGCGGCGCGTGCCATAGGAAGCACGGTTGGCCGCCAGATTATACGGGGCATTATGGGGTCATTATTGGGCGGCCGCCGATAATTGATAGGTAGTCCGTGGTTTTTTTCGGAATACTTTCACAGTCTGTTTTATTGCCCAGACCCCATCTTAATTATTATCAAAAAAATCTAATGTAACATCCAAGCTTTGGAGCATACCATGAATACTGACTCTTGCTTTTCCATAACGACATATAAATTTCTAGGTTCCTTTTTACTGCTCTTCATGGCCAGTTGTTTTCTAACCGGTTGTGAAAAAAGTAAGCAGAACACTGCGCCCATCAAGCAGGTTATTAAAAAATACGACCAGGCGACAACGCTGGAAGGGGTCGTCAGTAATAATGAAGGCCCAATAAAAGCAGGAACAATCAAGGTAACCGACAATAGCGATCAGCTGATTGCAAGTACAGCCGTTCAACATAACGGCCATTACCGTGTTGAAATTCCAATGGATACTTTTTTGCCTATTGTCTTAACGTTTTATCCTGACGCGGCGGATGGACAAAAATTGATCACTGCCGTAGTGCATCCGGGAATAACGAAATATGACATTAACCCACTGAGTACGTCTATTGCCAAGAAAGCTCAGGCTATGGGCGGTTATACCCATGCCAATTTGGTACGGGCGGCGGAAGGCACGGCGAAAGTTCCTGATGCCAACAAAACGACAGCAGGTTTTCGTGGCGACCCAACTACGCAATACGGTGGCTGGCATTAAATAGATCATAAATCCAGGGTCATACAAGGTTAATCATAATCGTGATAACCTCAGTCTTGACCATTAAAATAATCGCTATACATAAGGCGAAGTATGACCACCCTCATCAATTTAAAAGAAGAACAGCGTCAGCAATTGCGGGAAGCGGCACTCGAATATCACGAGTTTCCTACGCCTGGAAAAATAAGCGTTACTCCCACCAAACAATTATCTAATCAGCGCGACCTTGCCTTGGCCTATTCGCCTGGAGTGGCGGCAGCTTGTGAAGAAATCGTTGCCGATCCTGCCAATGTGTTTAGATATACGGCACGGGGTAATCTGGTCGCGGTTATTTCCAATGGTACAGCTGTGCTTGGTTTAGGAAATATTGGCCCGCTCGCAGCCAAACCGGTCATGGAAGGGAAGGGCGTGTTGTTCAAGAAGTTCGCCGGCATTGATGTCTTTGATATTGAGATTAATGAGTTGGATCCGGACAAACTCTGCGACATTATTGCCTCGCTGGAGCCGACTTTTGGCGGCATCAATCTGGAAGATATTAAAGCCCCCGAGTGCTTTTATATCGAGCGCAAATTACGCGAACGGATGAAAATACCCGTATTCCATGACGATCAGCACGGCACTGCGATCATTGTCGGCGCTGCTGTTTTGAATGGCTTGAAAGTCGTCGGTAAGGATATTAAAAACTGCAAACTGGTCGTCTCCGGTGCGGGTGCAGCGGCATTCGCCTGTCTGGACTTGATTGTAGAACTTGGGTTCCCGATTGAGAATATCTTCGTCACCGATCACGGTGGCGTTATCTATAAAGGGCGCATTGAAAAGGATCCTCATAAAGCCCGCTTTGCCCAGGAGACTTCTGCTCGAACCCTGGCAGAAGTTATGCCCGGTGCCGATATTTTTCTCGGGTTATCGGCAGGGGGTATTTTAAAGCAGGAGATGGTTAAAACCATGGCGCCCCGGCCATTGATATTGGCGCTGGCCAATCCAACGCCTGAGATATTACCCGAAGAAGTTAAAGCAGTTCGCGATGATGCCATCATTGCCACGGGCCGCTCTGATTACCCTAATCAGGTCAACAATGTCCTGTGCTTTCCCTATATTTTCCGGGGAGCGCTTGACTGCGGCGCCACCACCATCACGCGTGAAATGGAAATTGCCGCCGTGCATGCAATTGCCGATTTGGCGCAGGCTGAACAATCCGATATTGTTGCCAGCGCCTATGGCATCGCCAATTTGTCTTTTGGCCCGGATTACCTGATTCCCCTGCCATTCGATCCGCGCCTGATGACCAAAATCGCCCCGGCGGTTGCCAAAGCGGCGGAAGAATCGGGTGTAGCCGCCCGCCCGATTCAGGATATGCAGGCTTATGTTGATCGCCTGCAACAATTTGTCTATCACAGCGGCACCTTCATGAAGCCCATTTTCCAGGTTGCCAAGAATGCGCCTGAGGACAGGAAACGCATTGTCTTTGCCGAGGCTGAAGAAGAGCGCGTCTTGCGTGCCGTGCAGGTTATAGTCGATGAAAAAATAGCGGTACCCATACTGATTGGCCGTCCGGCGGTATTGCAATTTCGTATCGAAAAATTCGGCTTGCGTCTCAGGCCCGATGTTGATTTCCAGATTGTCAATCCTGAATATGACGAACGCTACCGTGATTTCTGGCAGACTTATTTGGCAATGACGCTTCGTAAAGGCGTCAGCGAGCAATATGCCAAGCTGGAAATGCGCCGTCGCCATACCTTAATCGGTGCCATGCTGATTCATAAAGGTGATGCTGACGGTATGATTTGCGGCACCTTCGGCAGTAATGACTTGCATCTGCATTACATTGACCAGGTGCTGGGTAAACGTCCAGGCGTCAACGTCTATGCAGCCATGAATGTGCTTATCCTGCCTGAACGCCAGATTATGCTGGTTGACACTCACGTCAATGAAAATCCAACTGCAAGCCAGCTTGCCGAAATTACGCTGTTAGCGGCGGAAAAGATGCGCCGTTTCGGTATGGCGCCGCGCGTCGCCTTGCTATCACATTCCAATTTTGGTTCCAGCAACAGTGAGTCCGCACAAAAGATGCGTGCTGCATTGGCAATTATTCAGGAACAGGCGCCGGAACTGGAAGTTGATGGCGAGATGCACGGCGATGCCGCACTCAGCTATGATTTACTGAAACAAATGATGCCGGATTCGAAGTTGAAAGGCAGCGCCAACCTGCTGGTTATGCCTGACATAGATGCCGCCAACATAGCCTACAACCTGCTCAAGACCACGGCAGGCTCCGGTGTCGCGATAGGCCCCGTGCTGCTCGGCTGCGCCAAGCCTGTGCATGTTCTTACGCCATCCGCCACAGTGCGCCGTATCATCAATATGACAGCCTTATGTGTGCTGGATGCGGTGGAGGAACACTAACCCATATTTAACATTTTTCTCCCACGAAGAAGGATAAGAAGTTTTATTACATCAATTAAGTTCAGTCAGTTATGATAACGTATCCAGGAGGCGAAAATTTCCTCTGCACTAAGTATTTACAAGTTATTATAGATACACATGCGCCTTCAGGCATTTATCAACTAACTTCCTGAATAAATGCATATTTATATTAATTAATGTATTTTGAGTCAAATGATTATAAAAAAGCGCGATCTTATTGTTTTTCAAAGTAAACATTCCAGTATTGCATTATGTAATGAATTAGCTGCTCACGAATGGAATGTGCTTATTGCCTGCGACATTGCTCAAGCATTCGATTTGTTGAAAAAATATAAATTTTATGCGGGATTGTGCGTGGTTGAAAAATGCAATGACAAACCGTACATTGAGCAATTGAAGAAATTATTAAGTAACGCTAGCAATATTAACTGGATCATGGGATTACCCAAAGCTTGTTTGTCAGGTGTTGTAAACTACGCCGCGGAAAGTCAATTAATTGCGGAGTATTGTTATGATTATCTCACGTTACCCATTGACACAGAGCATCTGCTTTTCGCTTTGGGTCATGCCTATGGCATGGCTGAAATATCAACCAGTCCTTATAAGAAAGTTACCGACTTTCCCGCCAATTATGGAATTATCGGGAATAGTCCGGAAATGAAAAATTTATTCAAACAGATAGCAAAAGTTTCCAAAGAAGACAGTCCGGTGCTCCTCGAAGGAGAAACCGGAACGGGGAAGGAGTTGATTGCAAACGCCATTCATAACCATTCCAGTCGTGCCGATAAACCGATTGCGGCAATAAACTGCGGAGCCTTTCCGAAGGACTTGATTCAAGCGGAACTGTTCGGTTATGAAAAAGGCGCATTTACCGGCGCCCAGCAAAGAAGAATTGGCCGTATTGAATCGGCGCAAGGCGGTACTTTGTTTCTGGATGAAATCGGCGATTTGCCCTTGTCTCAGCAAGTTAATCTGCTGCGATTTCTTCAAGAAAAAGTCATAGAGCGTATCGGCGGGACAGAAAAAATACCTATTGATGTACGCATCATTGCCGCAACCCATGTCGACTTGAAACAAGCCGTGCAAGCAGGAAAATTCAGAGAAGATTTGTACTATCGTCTTCGGGTGCTGCAACTAAAAACACCACCATTACGAGAAAGAGACGGTGATATAGAACTGCTCGCCTGGTATTTTTTCAACAAATTCTCCGAACAGGGTAAACGCAAGCCGAAAGGGTTCAGTGCGGATGCACTTTATTTATTGATGCAATATGATTGGCCAGGTAATGTCCGTGAATTAATGAATTGTATCAACCATGCTGTTGTTATGTCCGAAAATCGATTATTAACTCCTGCCGACTTGGGTCTGGAAAAGCGGCGTAAAGATCGCGTCGTAAAAACCCTGGAAGAAGCCCGTTCCGAGGTGGATCGTGAAACAATTATGACCATTCTGCAAAACACCGGATATAACATGAGTCATGCCGCAAAAAATCTCGGAATCTCGCGCGTGAGTCTTTATCGGTTGATGAATAAATACCAGCTCTGTCATGAAAAATAAGTTTTTTCATGCTGACTATTGCTTCGATTTTCTACAACTATTCATTAATTTATGAATATGCCGTGCTACACTAAAAGCCGCTTTAAACCGGAGAAGCTGCCATGCGCTACAATCTTGCTGAAGTTGATTTCATCACCGAAGAAGAATATCTAGCCAGAGAAGCGTTAGCCGACGAAAAACACGAATACCTCAATGGTTTTGTCTACCGCTTGCATGCCGACCCCGTCACCAACATGGCAGGTGCAAGTGACGCGCATGTCAAAGTTACAGGCAATGCTCATTACGCCCTTAAGACTCATCTGCGCGGCTCACAATGCAGTCTGTATATGGCCGATATGCGTGTTAAGATTGATAGCAAGGACAAGGCATGGTTCTACCCTGATGTTATGGTCACTTGCGACCCGGAAGACCGTCATCGCGATACCATGAAGCATTCCCCTATACTGGTCATCGAAGTGCTGTCACCCAGCACACAAGACTATGATCGGGGCGGAAAATTTGCTGTTTACCGGCTGCTGGCCAGCCTGCGTGAGTACGTGCTGATCGACCCAACACAATATCTTGTTGAGGTATTCCGCCTCAATGAACATCGACGCTGGGAACTGTTTAGTTTTGAAGGAGCAGGCAGCATCGTTGAATTCACAAGCATTGGGCTTCATTGTGCTTTGACGGATCTCTACGAAGATGTTGTTTTTACGTAATCAAAAGGTCAGATTCGATTGATCACTAATCAAGGCAATTCGTAGGGTACGCTGTACGTACCCTTTGCGGTCGAAAATGTACGCGTAACGTATCCGACATGGCTAATGCCCGTGTGAATGATGTTTAATACGTTATCCTGGTCTGTGCCATTTCTCTGGTTACCAACTTAAGCTGGGACAGATAACATCCCTTAAAGGAATGTTATCTGTAACATCGTCCCGCATTAAATTGGAAGCCTATTTCTCCTACGGCTGTTTCGTCTCATTGAGTATTTTATCTATCGCCTGTTTGAATGCCGCAAAGGGTTGGGAGCCAACTAACATTTCTGTCGCCTGGATTTTCCCGGGATCCTTCACGTCTGTTTTACCCAAAAAGAAAGCCGGGGTGCCGTTAACACCTAAACTGCCGCCTTCTTTAATAGAGGCGTCAATCATTCCGGCATATTTAGCCGATTTCAGGCAGGCATCGAACGCCTTGGCATCGAGGCCAACGGCCTTGACGTCTTTCGATAGCTTGTCCGGATCCGGCGTCTTTTCGGCGCTAAAAATGCGCTCGTGCATCTCCCACCCTTACCCTGGTCGCCTGCGCACAGCACAGCCTCGGACAGCTTGGTGGCATGGGCATGTATCTGCTTTAGCGGGAAGTCGCGCAGCACATATTTGAGCTTGCCGGTGTCCACATAGTCCTTCACGATTTGCGGCAGACGTGGCGGTGGCATGGCGTTTGCAGAAAGGACACTGGTAGTCGGTGAACTCAACCAGCGTCACCGGCGCATCGGCCTTGCCGTAAAACGGCGCGCCGCTGATGCTTACCGGGCTGGGCTGGAACGGTTTCGGTTTGGGAGGAGTATGGTCCGCAACCTATTTTTTGATTTCGTCCAGATCCTTCTGCATTTTCTCCTGATTCTGTTTCAGCGCCGCAACCTCTTCCCCGATATCCGGCGATTGAGAATCGCAGCCGGAAATCCCGGCAATAAACCACAGTGACGATACATATAGTTAACCAGCTTGCCTTTCATGTTCTTACTCCTTCCTATTTAAAAATGAGGAAAACTCACTACTATTCAATTGTAGATGAGAAATGGCCTATAAAAAACAGTTAATTATTTGGGTAATAAAATGCCTCAGCGCTGCTGTCACAAAAATGTGACAGCCTAAGACAGTTATGATGTTTCATTATTAAACAACAGATATATAAAACTTTTCTAAACTATTACTCAAGTTTACGATGAAAACTGTATCAATCTTGTTACAGTTTTAAATCTCGAATAAATGGCTCCCCCTCTCCGGATTTGAAAAATCACCGTTACCGCCGGATTCCATCTCGCATGGCGCCAGCTTGCTGCCCGTCAAGTTAAGACTTGTTCGGTTTGCCCTGAGCAAATCGAAGGGTTAGCGGAACAAGTCAGCCATTTGAGAAACTCCTGATGCCAACTATTCGGCATGGATTTATTCGTAATTCATGCCCTGTGCATACAATGGGAATGAGAACTCATGCCTGCAAAGCAAAACATAAAGCCAGGCGGCGGCATTGATGTAACTATTTTGTGACAGGTTTGACTGCCATGTTAATAGTTTTCTGATTTGATTTCCATTAAAGACTTATAAAACAGCGCATTGACATCGATGGTATAAATCATGCTTAACTGTTTATATCTTAAGCTGAGCTTAAGGTTTAAGTTTAACTAAAATTGAAAAGATATTGTTAAGCTGTAAAACAACAAAAAGCTGTGGTTATTATCTGTTCAGTACGATTAAATGACTTCGCTAATTAATTAAATGATTTTTAGGGGAACAGTTATGAAATCAAGTAAAGAAAAACAATCGCTACCTTATTGGGTACGATGTATAGTTGTGGCGGCAATAGTAACAGGGGGGGGCTGCTAGCGGGAGTTCACCCGGCGTTTGCTGCTGGCACTTGTATTCAAGATGTTTGGCAGGCACATGGTAATTCTCAGGCTTTGACGTGCACAGCCAATGATGTTACGCTGGCATCAGTAAGCAATATTTGCGTCGATGATGGAACGGGCCATTGTAAAGCGCAAAATACATGTACGTCGGGCGGTAACGTTACCTTTACGGCCGATTTTACGATGCCATTGACTGCCCAGGCGCGATACGATCTTGGTCTCTACATTGCTTCGGATGGCGGCGGCAGCGATGGCGCTTTAACCGGACAATGTATAGCTAATATTATCACTCCAGCAAATTCAACAACTTTTATAAACTTAGATCCTCCCCCTGATATATGCGGTGACATTGATGGCACGCATACTCCGCAAATAATTCACCAAACGATCACGACGGCATGCGTTGATACAAATGGTGATGGCAAATTGAATTTGCCTTGGGCTACAACCTGGCGGCAAACAGGTGCCAATCAGGTTTGCACATCAACTAACGACGCCTACCCAGGCTCACCTTCCAAATGTAACGAAGGCAATCTCAATATAGATATTTTCCTTGAGACAGCCAGCATTGATGTCACCAAAAGCGTAGCTCCACAAACGGTTACCGAATTAGGCGGTAGCGTGGTTTACACCGTAGACGTAAAGAATCTTGCTACTGTAAACACCGTTACGCTGGATACCTTGACAGATTCCATTTACGGCGATATCACGACAACCGGTCATAATGGCATTACCGCTACGACCTGTATTGTGGGGCCTCCAGCAATTTTGGCCGGTCAAACTTATACCTGTACCTTCACGGTATCGATGCCGCAAGGCAATGCGGGGCAAACTCTCACAGATACGGTCACCGCCTGTGGAACCGACTCACAAAATCATCCCAATCTCTGCGATAATGATAATGCCACGGTAACCTATACTGATGTCTTTACTGATCCGACTCTGACCAAAACCGCGTCATCGTTGAATGCTCTTCAGGTGGACGTTAATTTTACTGTCACAGTAACTAACAATTCCACGATTGATACATTGTTTTTGAATACTCTCACAGACGATAAGTTTGGCAATGTCCTTGTTGCACACCCTGCTTCCGCGGGTCCTCCAGCAGTTGAACAAGTTGTCACAGCCTGTACACCACAACTACCACCTGCGGGGATTCCACCAAATATCAACGGTAACAACAATACTTTCCAGTGCACATTTGTCGGTCGTATAACGCAAACCGGTCTACATACTAACATAGTAGATGGAACCGCCACCGATGATGACGGCGCACAATTTCCAGCTTCATGTATTGATGATCCATTAACACCAACTATTGATGAATCGAAATGCCTTGAAGACAGCGCCGGCGTGAATATCAGTATTACGTTCCCATAATCAAAATAGGCATAAGTTGGTTATTAAGAGCAGGGAAGCTCCTTTCCAAAAAGACCCTCCGATTTGATTTGGTTGTTTAGATACCAAATCAACGGAAGGTCTTTTTATTTTAGATAGGAGGAACTGATCTATCCGTTTACTTTACAGTGAATGTAGTAGCATCATTACCGGATAGCGCATTGCTTGTAGCAATAGCGGCCGCCTGATAGATGCCCACCGGGTCTTTAGTCGAAAGCCGGAGTTTATAGGTAGCATTACCGTTGCTGCCGGTGGTTGCAGTACCGGTGACGATCGCGCCATTAGTCTTGGTAATAGTAAAAGTGACAGAACTATTAGCAACCGGTGCCCCCCCCTCACTCACAGTAGCAGTCATTGAGACCGTCTGAGTGAGGCTATAACTCGACCGATCCGTCGAAACAGCTACTTTAATCGGCATCCCCGTCAAATTTACGGTGACAGTTGTCTGGCTAGCGCTTACCGAATCCGTCGTAATGATCATGCCCGCATCAATATCCTCAAAGCTTTGACCGACCTCAAGTGCCGGGTCATTCCAATCCCAGTATAACGTGCTCCCGCTTGCCGGTGTCATATCCAAGAGATCACTACTGTTGGCGTTGGATTCGGTGCCCAAGTGAATTAAAACGCCATTTATGACATTTGAGTTACCGGCAAATCCCGCGTCAAAACCGGCAGCCTGACGGGACTCGACGTAATACCAGGTTCGCTTTCCCGTGCTAGGATCTGTCGATTTCAGTATTTTCAAAGCCTTCGGCCCCGAGCTATCGCTCCCGATTGGTTCGAGTGTGTAAGCGCCACTAGCCAGGATCGTTGTGATTTGCGGTGAAGATCCGGTATTAAGCCAGCCCAACCGCTCTTTCTGGAAAGCATTATAGTGAGCAAAGGAAGACGCGCCCATCATATCCATCATATTGCCATACTCATAGGTAGCGCAACTCGATCCCAACGTGGTCACGTTGCAATCTAAGGCATGCGAATGGAAAAGCCCCAAACCATGTCCAAGCTCGTGAGCAGTCACACCCAGCTTGAGTTCGCCGTTGAGCCAACTCTCGGATGGACTGCCGCCAACTGATGACAACCCCCAAAAACCGCAGGCATTTTGCGGGAAGGCATAAACATAATGGCTGTAGGCAGTCAAATCAACACCTGCCGCTGTAGCGGCAGATTTTGCCTGAGTGGCAATAGTGGCAGTATCGCAAACAGTTGAGCTGGCCGCGATGGTAAGCCAGCCTAATACATTGCCGCTGAGCCATGTCTGTTGGTATGAGTTCTGCAGAAAAAAATCGCTGGTAGTACCAAAGATCATACTTTGCGCAAACGTAGCTGTGTAGGGCTCTACCGGAGCATCCTGGAAATTTACTAGAATTACTAGTGTGCGCTGCTCGCCCAAGGTACTTGGCATTGATACTGAACTTGAGCCGCCAGAGCCACCGCCGCTTCCCTTTTCAAGAGTCAATATACCAGTATCCCCAGACTCCACAACCATCGCGGAGTCAGTTTCACTGGCAGCGTGTGTTCCTGATCTATTGAGTGCAGCCCCATGAGCGCGTACCGATGTACCGCTCACTAAACCCGGCGGATTTGCGGCAAAATGCAATGAGAACCGCTCCCCAGAATGTGTAACCAAATAGTAGTTAAAACGGCTTTGATTAGGGTCTACATGATCTTCATGTTGCACGACAAGCTCACCCTCGACTTCCTCTGTATGTTCAAACAGCCCCCGTACTGAGTCGGGAAGGTCCGCCTGGAGAAGATCAGGCAAAGTCAATTTCAATACGGACTCAGGATCATTTTCCATGAGATCAAACAGTATCTGCTGGCGCTCTTCAGCCAACGTACTCAGTTGATTAACGAGACCTGAACTTTCCGTTGCTTTGGCTGATTTATAATCGGAAATCAGAGATTCCAGTTGCTGGTTCAGCTCTTTCGCCCGATTTTTTTGTTCCGCTATAACCGCCAGAACCTCTGCCGATTTTTCAGTTCCCTGTCCATGGGAGTGGGCTAGTGGTGACAGAGTTACGACTAGAAATAACGCCGCAATTAAAACCGTATTCAGAATGCCGCGCTGAAATGGGTAATGGCTTAAAACTTTATACATTTTCATGGATGGATCCTTATTCTACTAGATAAAAGATCTCAACCACGACACAGCCTGGAAACTTCCTTCGGTAGTCCGGCCATCTCAGCAAGCTGAGACCCGTGGCTTTGCGCCCTCCAGTCACCTGGAGTTTACCTTTATCGGAAAGAGATCGAATTTTTTAATGCTTGTTTGTGTATTTAAGAATAGTCTAAAAACAAAAAATGTTACTTGACTATTGTGGCTTTTTGCCTTGAAGAATGCGCGCACTATACTTCGGTGAACTTATCCTTCGACAAGGCTTTTAGTCCTGAGCTCAGACGAAGAGTCAGGAGGAATGGGCTCGGTGTTTCAACTGCCTAAAGAAATGTTGAAAGGATTTGAAAGATTCATGTTTGAGTTAGTTTTTAATTTTATGACTGGATTTTAAAATTCCTATTATCCCTTGCTAAAATGAAAATGAGATTAAGAGAAGATTAAAATGAAATTAATTTGGATTACGTCACTTGAAACGGTTGCTAAAGCAGAAGCGAAAGCGGCTCACGACGTGGCAATTGATTGCGCAGCAAATGCCGTATTTGGACAGCTTTACGGATGTGGGCCACTTTGTCCGCGAAGAGTTGGCCCAGAAAGGTTACGCTTAGCTTGATGCGTATGGGTTGCAAAGCCCGTCACGCTTCGAGTCTGTAAGGAGGGTTCGCGCTAAAGTCTGTGAAAGTGCTTCAAAAAACACATAGCACATGAGCACTAAGTTATTGATTTACAAGTAATAACTATTCATGGTATAATTTATAGCTACGCAGGATAATTTTGTCGTGCAATTATTCAGTAAATAACTCATTAAAATGAACATTATCCTAACGGACTTTATGTATACTTTAAGCGGTAATTTGCAAAAACCGTAAACTTGACCGTTCTGAGTATAATTGGCAACTTGTCTCGTAAATTTAATTCCAGGCATATCAAACTATGTTAGTAACAGAAGACCTGATGAAAGAACATCAATTAATTTTAAAATATGTTGATTTAATGGAGCGATATGCTGAATTTGATTTAAAAAACTTGAGTACACCGATTCTGTTTGAAAAAGCCGGTTGCTTTATACAGTTTATTCATGAATTTGCCGATCATTTTCATCATGCTAAAGAGGAAGACATTCTATTCCGGTATCTTGAAGTTCCTGGAGTTTTAACGCATTGTAATCCCGTCCCTCAGATGTTGTCTGAACACAGTAAAGCTCGAGAATTTGTCCGGAACATGGAAAACGCTATACAAACAAAAGAGTTAAACGAGTTATCGGTGAACGCCGGCCAGTATGCGAGACTTTTAAAAGAACACATTTATAAGGAAGATAATATTTTATATCCTATGGCTGAGCGTGGTTTGCCGGATGTGGCTAAAGCATCGTTACTTAAAGAATATACAGAAGCCGATAATCGTCTCGATAGCCAGGCTATATGGCATAAATACGAGCTTCTTTGTACTGAACTTGAACAGCAGTTAAGCGGTATATAAGGAGCCAGTTGCTAAATTGTAGGCGTTCGGTTCCCCCTCTTTGGAAAAGAGGGGTTAGGGGAGATTTTATTAGATAAATCCCCCTCAATCCCCCTTTTACTAAGGGGGAGATGAACGCTTAAGCTAAATCTGGCGAACATGAAACGCGAGTCAATCACGAAAAGGGTTAATAGTTATGAATATCAAAACGAAATTACGCTGGGGTATTTTAGGTGCTGCGCGTATCAATGAACGCTTGATGCCCGCTATCGTTGAAGCATCAAATGCCAGACTGGTTGCTATTGCCAGCCGTCGCCCCGGCGCTGCCGCACAAACGCTGGCGCAATACGCTCCGCATCAACAGAATGTACAAACTTATGACAATCCGGAAGCGTTGCTGGACGATGC
Source organism: uncultured Gammaproteobacteria bacterium (assembly GCA_963789475.1). Classification (GTDB taxonomy): domain Bacteria; phylum Pseudomonadota; class Gammaproteobacteria; order Methylococcales; family Methylomonadaceae; genus Methylobacter_C. Next base: position 31,294 of record CAWBLO010000038.1, read on the forward strand.
TGAAGTTGAAGCCGTGTACTTGCCTCTTGCCAATCATGAACATGCCGAATGGGCGTTGCGTGCTATCGAACGCGGTAAACATGTGCTGTGTGAGAAACCAATGGCATTGACAGTGGCTGACATCGAGGCCATTAAAGCTGCCGCGAGTCAGCATAACGTAACGGTCATGGAAGGCTTTATGTACCGCTTCCATCCGCAACACGCCCGTGTGCAGGAATTGATACGTTTGGGGACAATAGGTGAAGTAAGGTCGGTGCGTGCCAGTTATTCTTTTATGATGCGACCTGCGAGAATATATCGTCTGACAGAAAGCGTTGAAAACGGTGGCGGTGCCATGTGGGACATCGGTTGTTACGCCATCCATTCGGCACGGATGTTTTTTGACCAAGACCCTGTCGCAGTGACCGCAATGTCCAAATATGTGGAGAGCGGTGCTGATATTACGACCAGCGGCATTATTGATTTCGGTGCAGGGAAATTCGCGCATTTTGATTTTAGCTTTGAACGTGCGAGACGCTGTGAATATGAAATTATCGGTACAAAGGGCGGTATAAAATGCCATACCGTATGGCAATTGCCGGGCGATGTTCCGGTGATTTCATGGTGGACTGAAGATGGACGACAATGTGAAGAGCGATTGCCTGCTGATAATCACTTCCGGCTTGAAATTGAGCATTTTAGTGCGTGCGTGTTAAATGGTCATCAACCTTTGCTGTCGCTGGATGATGCGAAAGCCAATTGCCAAATTATTGTTGCTGCCTTGGAGTCCGCTGCCAAGGGCGCGTGG
>CAWBLO010000039.1:0-62749 GCA_963789475.1 uncultured Gammaproteobacteria bacterium
CAATGTCCTGTCTTGCTTGCCCCTAATTCCAGGGGGAAGGCGTGTCTTTGTCTGCGCCATGGCTATACCATGCTCCCGTAACGTCTCGTTCCATAAAGATCCGTCATACCAACGAGTTTCATCTTCATCGCTCATGGTTTCAGCCATCAAAGCCATGAATTCGACCAGGACAGCCCCTAGAATGACTAATGATACGGCAATATTCCACAACGCTTTGCCAACCAGGGTGAAATACCGTTTGGTTTTAACGGCAGGTGTGGGATCCGCTAACAGAGGATCGCCGAGGATTTGCTCAACGGTATGACTCCATGCGCCCCACGCAAAACACAAACAGCAACGCGAGCGCTAAAAGCACCGCAAGTGAATTCATCAATGTAATCATCATGTTTTCTCCTTAAGAGCGGCCCACTGGCATTTAGCCTACTGGTTGAAAACCATAAAAAAACTCAACATTATATTTTTTAACATAATTATACAAGGACTACAACATTATCAAATTCTTTCCTTAAATTTTCCTCAGGTACACTCCTCCTACAAGCCTCGCTCACTACTTTTTGTCGTTGTTTTGCGTCGGTGTTTAAATATAAATTGGTGCTGATGTTGGAGTGGCCCAGTTCATTGCGGATATAAATTAATGGAAAATTCGTCAAATAATTGTCACAACTAAGCCATAACAGTGGCTAAGACACGGTTACTGTCATTCAGCTGTTGCAAGGATAATTCAATGGTGATCTATGGCAAAGTAGCATCGCAAATAGAGAGCAGTAGGTTTACTCCGATAGTGACGCGATTCAGGTGAGCTTTTTTAGTTGGTTCCTGCTGTTTTAGAGCTGACTTACAATACCGAGTTTCCATTAGCTAAATCGCTTGTCCTGGCATTAAGGTTTCGCGTGCCGCATTTGTCACTTTCGAATCCTGCTTTGGTCTTGCGGTTATCCATAGAAGCACGTCTATTCGTGGCAACTTAGCACCCACTTATTGAGCCAATTGCGCTGCCCTGTAAGCCACGATTTACCTAGTCAACAGCCGTCCCTAAAAATCGTTTACCCCAAATCTTCACGGTAGAATCAGGGTTTGAGAGATACGATCACGGTTTTTTTCGGATTTTCACCCCAAGATTTATCCAGCAGATAATAGCGGGCTATGTTATAATTAACTTATTGATAATTAAGCTAAATAGAGGTTTTTTTATGACTCAGATAGCCGCCGCATTATTTGCTTGGGATGCCGTCGAAGCCCGTTCGGACCTGGAACGTTTTTATCTGGTCCGTGATCACTTGCCGGACCGCGATTTGATTGCAGCACTGGAAGCGAAACGTGGACTGGGCCGAGATGACTATCCGGTAATTCCTATATGGAATGCCATAGTCGCTGGCGTGGTTTTCCAACATGAGTCGATTGAACTGTTGCAGCGTGAGCTATCCCGCAATCCTTCCTTGTTACAGGCTTGTGGCTTTACTATTTTACCCCTGCAAAAAAAGCCGGTGGCGCAGTTGGTGAAGAATGAGCTCACCGGGCGGATGGACGTGGTTTGGCCACAACCCGAAGCACCTCATTATGCAGTACCCAATAGCTGGAATTTTTCGCGCTTTCTCAGCAATCTCATTGCCATCGAAACGGAACAAGGACTGCTTAGCCGGATGCTAATCGACTTGCGTGAACAGTTGATGGCGGTGTTACCGGATTTTGGTCAACACCTGGGCTACGATGGCAAAGCCATTGATAGCCACAGCACCGGACAAGTCGATAGCCAGAGCGGGCACTGTTCAGACCCGGATGCCGATTGGGGTCATCATGAAACAGCCGGAGTGAATACTAAAACCGGCACGCCCTGGAAGAAAGTGAAGAACTGGTTTGGCTATGGTCTGCACCTGATTGCCGATACCCACTACGAAATTCCGGTGGCGTTTCACCTGACCCCTGCCTCTCATTCTGAGCAGGTTGAACTGCGGACTATGATCGACGAACTGTTCGAACAAACGCCCGGACTGGCCGAGCGCTGCGCGGATTTCAGTGCGGATCGGGGCTTGGATTGCGCCGAAACCAAGACTAAGCTGTGGGATGACTATCACATCCGCCCACTCATCGACACCCGCGAATTGTGGCGATCAGAAAAACAGGAGCCCAATTATGACCGTGGCCAACCTATTACGCGTCCTCTCTACCCCGACCGTGCTGACACTATTGTGTATACCGAGAAAGGGACGGTTCATTGTGTTTGCTTAGTCACCGGTACACAACGTGATTTAGCCTTTCAGGGTTTTGAAGCCGATCGGGACACCTTGAAATATCGCTGTCCGGCGGCCGCTTATGGTCTGGACTGCCAAGGCCAAGCTCAATGCCACGCGGCAGGGCAAGTGAATCCGGGCGATTATGGACGCATTGTTCGCATTGACATCACGGAGCAAAATCGGCGTATCTTCGTACCGACGCCTTACGGCAGCCCCTCTTGGCAACGAGGATATGCACGCCGTAGCGCCTTGGAAAGAATCAACAACCGCATCGACAATAGCTTCTGTTTTGAAAAGCACTTTATACGGGGTCAGGCCAAAATGAAAACGCGTATGGGGCTAGCGCTGGCGGTTATGATGGCTATGGCGCTAGGCCATGTGAAGGCGGGACGCATCGAGCAGATGCGCTCACTGGTTCAGCCGATTCGACAAACGGGTTAAATTCATACTTAGGTGTTTCCCAACACAGGTCGATGGTACCGGCCAGGGGGAAGCTATTGCCTAAAAACAAGCTCCGATGAATTTTTTCGATATTCGGCACCTAAAATCGCTAAATGCCGTGCTATTGAGTCGTCCAAAAAAATTATTTGAGGCGAAATATTCGCCCCTTTTTTGCCAGTGAATCTGGCAAGCGTTACAGCGCAAATGTCTCCTTATTAAGCCACTGTTGCATTTTTTAATGTAACAGTGCAGAAACTCGTAGATATTGCATGTTCAGGCTGGACTTAGTCAGAGCGCATTTCGTTCGATTTTCTCTATGTGGGCTCCAGATGGCCGTTTTACAGCAATTATAAGCGCAAGCGCTAAATTATTATGAGTGGCTTCAGTGGAGTGCAATTTTCAGAAATTCAAAGTGACCATAAAAGTGACCACAAACAAAATATGAATAGATTGAAAAACACTTAACATATTGAATTAATTGGAGCCAATGATGGGAGTCGAACCCACGACCTACTGATTACGAATTAGCATACCTGCACTTTTACTTTCTTTTACCCACTTTTAATAGGCACTATTAAGCCTTGTATTATCTTGGATTATTGCTATAATAAGTTAGAAAGTCAACTAATGACTTCGAAACAATTTGCCTATTATATGCCTATTAATTTTGCCTAAAAAAGGGGAGGTTAACAGTGAAAATTAAAGAAAAGCTCAATAAGACATTTGTTGACGGGCTGCCCTATCCAGAAAAAGGACAGGTGTTTTACTGGGACGCTGATTTGCTGGGTTTTGGTATGTATGTTGGCATAAAATCAAAGACATGGTTTGTTGAGAAGCGTATCGACAATAAAACAAAACGGGTAGCACTGGGCAAATATCCGACATGGACAGCCGAGAAGGCCCGAACTGATGCCATGAAGCAGATAAACAAGATGGCTAAGGGTATTGACCCGATAAAGGAAAAGCGCGAAAAGACAATCAAGGCGGTACACTTTGGGTGAAGTATTCACGGAGTTTCTTGATTCCCGGCAACTCAAACCCAAGACAATAAGGGATTATACCGGCGTAATGAATAACATCTATCCAGACTGGCAAAAACTGCCTATTACCGATATTACCCGTGATGCAGTAGAGCGTAGGCACAAAAAGGCAGGAGTGGAACGTGGCGAGGCCTACGCTAATTTGGGAGCGCGTACCTTACGCAGCGTCTTGAATTATGCCAGTGCCAAGTATGAGACTGGCAAAGGCTTATCAATACTGCCTGAAAATCCAGTTAAGCGGATTAGTCAGACTCGCAGTTGGTATAAGGTAGAGCGGCGTACAGGCCACCTTAAGCCACATCAGTTGGCATTGTGGTTCGACGCCGTACTGACCGTTGATAACCCCACTATCAGAGATTATTTAATTTTCGTATTACTGACCGGATGTCGTAAGGATGAATCGGCAAAACTGCAATGGGCTGATATTGATTTGACCGATAACAGCTACGTTTTACGTGACCCAAAAAATCATAGACCGATACAATTACCTTTATCTGATTATTTGGCGGCTATGCTGACGCTACGCAAGGCGAACAGCACAAGTGCATTTGTTTTCCCTGGTAATGGTGTGCGTGGCTATTTGGTCGAACCCAAGAGACAGTTAGCCAAAATCATTGTAAAAACTGATATGCCGTTTGCTATGCACGACCTACGCCGAACCTTTGTAACCATCGCTGAATCGTTAGACATTTCATCTTTTGCAGTCAAGGCCCTAGTGAATCATAAATCAGGTGATGATGTGACCAGTGGCTATATTCAGTTAAACGTGGAGAGATTAAGAAAACCTATGCAGACCATTACCGATTTTATTTTGAAGTCAGCGGGGATAAAGGCGGCTGATGTGGTGGAGCTTAAATCTACTCAGGGAGTCGCATAATGGGAATAATCGACAAAATGCAGCAGGAAAAATTAGAGTATATCCGTCTGGAACACTTCCTGTATGTATTAAACAGCTCCATAGATGGTACCGGATTTGGTGGGTTTTATCTTTTACCAGAACTTTTGGATAAAGGACTTCCGTTGCGATATACAGAATCGGGTTATGTATTCGATGAGCAAATGGCATTTAAAGGTGATATTAAATGTGCATTAATCCGATTGGAAAATAAACTTTTTGATACAGATGAACCCGAAAGTAAACTCTACAAGGATGCAATAGTAGAAACCCAAGACGGCCTTGAAATTTCTTTAGGGAATTTGCTTGTTAAACGAAGTGATGTTGAAAAAATTTATTCGGAATACGGAGAAGCCAAATACCCTTGGGCATTGGTACTTTGGCCGCAAAGTTCGGATGAGTGGGATTGGTTTCCTATTAATGCAAGGGTGACAGCAAATAGTCAACCCAAATCCAAGAAAGTTAATGATACACCGAACAACAAGAGAACAACAATGCTTAACGGATGGCTGCGTGAAAAATGGGATGAATGGGGTAAGCTTAATGCAAAGGATTTTGCGGCAAAGCTAAAACCCTATGTTAACACACTGGGAAGTCCTGTAAAAAAATACCACGGCTGGTATCCTGATGTAGTTGTCGAATGGCTGCCTGGTTGGGGTTCTCAGAGTCAATCATGGGGTCGCAGAGCGTTCCAAAATAAAGTCTCTGACTTTAAAAGAGATGATAAGAAAACAGAGAAAAATAACTGTCAATAATTTTTTTTAGAAAAAACCCAGCATTTTTCAAATTTCTTCACCGCTAAGCTTCACCGCTAAGCCTCACTGGTTTGAACTGGTGAAAGTGGTGAAGAAAACCGGGCTTATAATTTTTCCAAGCTGAGAGGGTAACTTCTTAGTGATTCTGTTTTAAACAAATCAAGGATTAATTTTATGACAACCGATATACAAGACCGCACTAATACACAAACCCGCGACAAATCACTTGCTGAATTTTACAGCGCCCCCGATACATCATTATTTAATCAAATCGTCGTATCACATATCCGTGACTGCTCTACAGCAACAATGGAGCGTGACCGTTGGTCAGGTGGTGGGATCCCTTACATTAAGATAGGCCGGGCGGTTAAATATCGCAAATCGGACGTATTGGCATGGCTGGCACAGTATCTGGCTCAGAACTCTACTTCTGAAAAGGCGGCTTAACATGGACAGTTTAAGAACCACTCGGTGGTGAACCGGGCCAGCAGGACAAGTGACAATTTCAACAACAACTATCGTCGTGAGACGAAAGGTCTCCATATGAACAAAGATAAAAAAACCGCTTGGTATAGTAATACCAAGGCAGCCAATTTTCATTACATACTGATCCATTTTACCACAATTGCATTCTGCATAAAGGCTGAATTTATTAGGCTGGCTGTATGGCTATCAATTGTCTGGGGTTCTATATGTTAGAACACATTGAACCATTATGTAATGCTGGGTTGTCATTGGTTGCAATTCCACCCAAAAGCGGCAAGCCGACTAAAGCCCCTCGTTCCGTAGGCTGGAACCATCCCCGAAGTGCCAATAATCCAAAGGGCTACAGTACCCTGGGTATTGAGCCAGAACCGCCTAAAATCGCACCAAGGAAGCCACAGCAAGGCGAACATCTACCGGGTAGGCGTGATCCTATCCAAGAATTTAACCAAGCGTACAGGTTGGCTGACGTATTAGTCCGCAATGGTTATAATCAATCTGGACTCGATAGATTTATCAGGCCGTGCAGCGAATCCAAAGCCCCCGGCGCGGTAATCATGCGCAATTGTACGGACGGTATCGAGCGCATTTATTCACATGGTGGCGATGTATTGAACGATAGCTTTGCTCATGATGCTTTCGACTGTATGCGATTACTTGAACATGGCGGATTGTGGTAATGGGCGCGTTAAATTGGAATCCTGAAATTACCGAACACAACCAACGTATATACATGAAGGAACAGGAGCGGGAAAAAAATCGCTCAAAATCACATTTACAGCACAAAACTGATAATGGCGACACAGACACTAATCAACGATCACCGATATTCAAACTTGTCTCAATAAAGCATTTGATTGAGAACCCAGTCCCGCTGAAATGGACTATTAAGGGCATTCTGGAAAAAGGTGGAATGAATGTAATATCTGGTGCCTATGGCAGTGGCAAGAGTTTTATTGCTTTCGATATGGCATTTTGTACGGCAGCAGGTATTGATTGGCATGGTCACAAAACAATTCAATCGCCTGTTGTGATTTTGTGCGGTGAAGGGCATAGCGGTATCGCCGACAGATTTGCCGCGTTAGTCATTAAATATGGTATCGACTGTCCTGATTGCCTGTATATATCAGAAGTCCCCGCGCAATTAACAGACAGCGTTAATTGTGAATGGGTTGCAAGTGCAGTTAATCAGATTTGTCCAGAAGCGGGCATGGTTATTGTTGATACGTTGAATAGAAACTTCGGCGGATTGGATGAGAACTCAACTAAAGATATGACGACTTTTGTCAATAACGTTGATGCTGTTTTCAGAACCACCGGCAAGACAGTAATTGTTGTGCATCATGCTGGACACAATGGCGACAGGGCGCGCGGTAGTATTGTGTTGCCGAGCGCCTGTGAGGGTGAGTTTTTTATCAAAAAGCAGGATGACGGATTAATCCTAACTTGCGATAAACAAAAAAACGCAGCTAAATCAGAACCGATTTATTTCAAATTTAAACCTATAACATTACCCGATCGCGTCGATGATAATGGCGAGGTCGTTGGTAGCCTATGCCTTGAATTAACGGATGGGGCCGGAAAAGCAGCCAAGCGGCGCAAAATATCGGCGCGTGATGATGCAATTTTAACCAGTCTAGGGGATGCAATCGCAGTAAATGGCGTAGAGCCTACAGCGGAAATAAAAGCCAAGTTTGCCAGCTTTGATTCACTCGTTGGTAAGTTACAAAAGATTGTCCATATCGACCATTGGCGCGAAAAGGCTTATCAAACAATTACGGTGAATTGTGCCAGCGAAGAAAAGAAACAGGATGCTTTGAAAAAGGCATTTAATCGATGCCGCGACAAACTTTTTAATGATGGATTTACTGTTGAGTATGGGGATTATGTGTGGAGAGTGTTCGACTAGGACAAGGTGGGACAGACAGGGACAAAACGGGACATTTGTCCCCCCGACAGTGCTTATTTAGGGGGACAGACAGGGACACACTTCTATAGAAGTGTCCCTTGTCCTCCAAAACTGTCCCGCTGAGAGAACACACACAAGCCTGGTTAAAAATCAGAATTTAAAGCCATATTTCTGGCAAATTGAGTATTTATTATCGTCGTGTGGCGAAGGAAAAAACAACATGAAAACTACAAATTCCGACAAGATTTATTTAAGTGATTTAACTCTAAAGATAACAGGAAGGAATATCTTAACGATAAAACGCGAAAAATTCTGTAATGAGTTTGTATTAAGCGGCAATCAATCTGAGGCTTATAGAACCGCATTTAATGCTGAAAATATGCAACCAGCGACAATACACAGTCGATCCAGCGAGTTAATGAAAAACAGTAAGGTTAGGGCTAGGGTAGATGAATTACAAGCCGGTATAGCAAAGAAAAACGGCATTACAGCCGATGATTTATTACAAGAGCTTGAGCAAGCGCGTCAAGTCGCCATAACGACACGACAAGCGGCAGCCATGACGAGTGCTACAATGGGCAAGGCTAAGATTTTAGGATTTGATAAAACAATACTTGTCGGCTGACAAAGACAATCCGCTGGTTTTCAAAATGCAGCAAATGAGTGATTCTGATTTACTAGAAGAGGCGCGAAGAATATTTGATCGTATGAGCGCATTAACGATCGGTGTAAATACTGCCATCAAAAAATAGCAAATGGGAGTTAATTTAACTAATGATTATTTAACGCACATACTACTAGAAGCTATGAACCCCTCCCCCCATCTAAAATACCATGTCTATACCCGGCTTTCTCTATACAGACTTACCCCTTTAGCCTTGCGCATACATTGCAATCTGCATAACATTCAAAAATATTTTTAAAAAATCAGACTAATAAAATCGTTAATGAAATCAACGCACACAGAGCCTATGACGCAGCGAAACACAAAAAGGTAATGCAATGGCGAAGGGAATTAGAAGTCGAGGCTTAAGCACCCTATTTCGAGTCTTAGAATCAAGCCGCTTGTAAAACCATAAGCTTAATCTGACGGCTTCAAAAATTAATCTCAATTGTATGTGAAATCGACTGGCTTCTTACGACCCAAAGGAGACGCTGAATGGTTCTTTTAAACTATGAGAACGAAAGAGCTAACCGGTGGAGCAATTTAGGTAAGCATAGCGTAGTATTTGCCACCTTCCATGAGGCGCGATATGCGATAGACCCGATATTGCACTTTACCACGAGCGGTTTACGGGCTGTTAGTAACCGCTTGATGGATCGCAAGCAACCGCTCGAATTCATCCTCCGGCACCGGTTTTGAAAACAGGTAGCCTTGGCCGTAATCGCATCCTGCGTTCAGCAGCAGATCGCGTTGTGTTATTGTTTCGACACCTTCAGCGATGACTTTTATACCGAGTGAATGCGCCATCGCAATGATGGCTTCGCACAGTGCCATTGCCTCGGGATGGGTGGCAATATCATGGACGAAGGACTTGTCGATCTTGAGGTAGTCGATGTGTAATTTTTTCAGATAGGACAGCGATGAATATCCGGTGCCAAAATCATCCAGCGACACCTGGATATGGGCATCGCGAAAGGCGAGCAGTTGCTCAGTGATGTTGTTGCCGACATCCAGTAGCAGGCCTTCTGTAATTTCAATCACAATGCTTTGCCCCGGCAGGCCGAACTGTTGCAGATGTTCAATCCAGTCGGAGTGATTGCTGATTTCGTTATGAAATTGAACCGGCGATTTGTTGATGCTTATTTGAAACTCGGCATCGAGTGTTGCGCGCCAATGAAGTACCTGTTGGGCAGCCTGCCGAAATACCCAGTCACCGATAGCAATAATTAGACCTGTTTTTTCGGCAATCGAGATAAAGTCGGCTGGATAGATTACTCCCCGCGTGGGATGTTGCCAGCGCAATAAGGCTTCAGCCTTATGGATAGCGCCGGAGGCCAGCTCAACGATAGGTTGATAGGCCATCCAGAATTGCTGTTCAGCCAAAGCGACACGTAGATCTTTGGCAATATGCATACGGGTTATCGCTGCCGACTGCAGGACTGGTGTAAAATAGCTGTAACGGTTACGACCAAGATTTTTGGCGGCATACATGGATTGGTCCGCATTTTTAAGCAGGTCAGCAATCACTTCAGTATCATCAGGATACAGTGTGATGCCTATGCTAGCTGAGATGTAGACGACCTCACCTTGCAGTTCAAAGGGTTCAGAGATTTTTTTCAGAAGGTTCTGGGTGATACGATCGATGTTACTGACGTCGATCAACTCAGTCAAAATAATGGTGAATTCATCCCCACCCAGACGCGATACCGTGTCGGTTTCACGCACACAGCCTAGCAGTCGCTGGGCTGTCTGTTTTAGCAAAAGGTCGCCTATACCATGACCGAGCGTGTCGTTAATTTCCTTAAAGTGATCGAGGTCAAGGAATAACAGTGCCAGCGACTGACCGTCACGATGGGCTTTTTTGATTTCCTGTTGCAGTCGTTCATAGAACATGTGGCGGTTCGGCAGTTCGGTCAGCGGGTCAAAATTGGCCTGCTTCCAGATCAGGTCTTCGTTGGCTTTTCTGCTCGTTATGTCGCGAGTGATGGCTAGAAGATCAAGCTCTCCCGGCATTTTTCCAGGCAAGGGCACTGCACGTGTTTCCAGCCAGCGGCGAGTGCCCTTTAGGCCGATAATTTCAAGTTCGATGGAATCTTTTTTACCTTGACAGATGCGCTCATTGAATTGACGAAAGGCTTCTCTATGTTCAGGTACGATGAGTGAAAAGATGCTTTTGCCGATGACAGCATGCTCTGAATCAGCTTCGATCATTTCTAATCCAGCTGCATTTATTGACAGCAAAATGCCTTGGCTGTCAGTTAGGCTCACGCAGTCCGGTGTGGCATCAATAATGGCGCGAAGTTTTTCTTCGCTTTGCCGTAACAACTCTTCGTTACGTTTGCGCTCGCTAATATCTAGCTTGACAGCAACATAGTGACTAGTAATGCCATCCGCATCTTTAATCGGCGAAACAGAGGCCTCTTCCCAATAAATGTCGCCATTTTTACGCTGGTTGACAAAGACGCCTGACCAAGGATTGCCTCTGGTCAGGTTATTCCATAGATTTCTATAAGTTTCAATGGGTGTTAGCGCTGTTTTCAAAATACGCGTATTTTGGCCAATGGCTTCTTTGGCGCTGTAGCCAGTAACCGTAGAAAAGTTCGGGTTTACATACTCAATAGTGCCTGCCAAATCGGTGATGACGACCATAGCAGGACTTTGCTCGATGGCAACCGACATCTTGCACAAATTCTTTTCTGCCTGGGTGCGATTATGAATTAGGAGTGACAATTGCAGGCCCACGCAAGTTAGCACCAGGATGTAGAACCAGAGATTGATTAGTCCCGTTTGGTTAATGTCCTGGGCAAAATAACCGGTGCCATGCAGTGCGCCTACTAATGCCTGGACTGTGGTTAGCCCAAGAACCAGCAGAACGCCGTGGCGGCCGAAACGTACAGCACTCCAGGCCACAAAAACAAACATAAAAAAACCTTTGGCAAAGAACCCGAATGTCTCGTTAAACCACCCGACCATAATAATCTGCCCGGCTAAAAATGAGAGCCCGAAGCAGGCAATTGTTTCCAGCAAGCGTTCGCGTTTAAACCAGCCTTGAGGTGCTTGTTGCCATACCAACAGTATCGGCGTCACCACAACCATGCCCAGCATATTACCCATCCACCAGAGTTGCAGGCTTTTTAACAGTATGCCGGGGGTCAGGATATTGGTCTGCCAAAAGAAGAAGATGCCAATCAATGCGGCCACAGTGGCCGCAATAGCCGCTGCCAAGGTCAGCCAGAAATAGTCATAAGGATGTAATAGCGCCGAATTGAATGGCTTGCTAGTTGACCACAGGCGCTGGAAGCCATGATTTAACAAACCGATAGCCAGCAGCGGTTCGATGGTATTGCTTAATGCGGCACCAACTGAGGTCAGGGCCGGGTTGCCTAACAGAGTTTCAGCAAACAACGAACCTAAAAAAATGCCAGGCCAGTATTTATTGCCAAATATCAATAACGAGGCCAAGCCAATACCGCCAGGAACCCAAATCATGGATATTATGTTGGCATTGGTAGCAAGGTAAGTCAGAACAATAACCATGGACAAGGCATACACCAGAGCTAAGCCTAGCAGCAAGGGTAAGTCGGCCCAGCGATAAGTCTGTAATGGATCCAATATGCTTTCCAGGTGAACCAAGTTTTTATACAAGGATATAGTCCATGTAATCCAACCGCTATTAAAGTTTATAGTAACAATTCTAACTAAATACACAATACATATAAATACCTATACGCACTAACTCGAAAAATTAGTTGCTTTGGTATTCGAAAGCCTATTGACATTTTTAAAAATGTAAACAACGCATAAAGAATACCGACGTGTCAATGACCGCTAATGGCCGACTGCTGCCGGTCACGATAGTCAGCTTACGACCCACGGCTGCCAGTCGCGGTAGTCAGCTAACAGCCCCCGGACATCTCATCTCAATCGTTTCGGTGGCACAATGTTGTTACCATCAATCTAATCATTAGGGGGATTTGTCCCGTCACCCATTGTGCACAAATCATAGGAACGAATGCTAAATTAGTCGTCTTGTTCTTTAGCACTCTCATATCCATCTTTGTATGCTCTGTTTTCAGCTATCAATTGTTCCCGCAATCTTTCATCAGCATCAAGCGCAATCTCTAGATCACTGTTTGGCGGGTTATATCCATTTTTTTCTACATAATCCTGCTCACCTCTATCATACCAATACAATAAATCATGTGGCATAAAATTACCTCATCAGTTGTTTTTTTATAAGACTACTTTATTGCATACATTAAAAATAATATCTACTAATTCTTTAAGGAGTTTGATGCGCAATGATACAAAAAGTAAAGCTAGCATCTAAAGTAAGCTGATTTTTTGAGGTAAAATTGCGAACAACGAACTTCCGGTTACGACCCACTCCGGTCATTCAAATCCGTTTTTGAGACAAAATAACGTTTAAATGAACAGTCGATCAAAACATAAGACAGTCAGTATCGAAATACCTAATCGGGACCAGCCGGAACCAAGAAGGTAACGTATTTTGGGGCAAAAAAATTCTCGGCTGTACGGAAAAATTTTGACGATCCGCCATTCACGCCCCCCAAAATGTTCCTGCTTTGGCAGGTTTAAATGAAATAACCTTTGTAGGTTCAAGCCTTTACGGCATAGTAATTTTCATACAAAAAATTCAATTTGCAACAATATCTTGTCAAAAAATGTTAAGACTTAGCTGATAAGAGACTAATGTGTTTCACTATTTTACAAAAGATTATTGTTGATATTCCAAATTCACTTCATAAAGAAATGAAGATTCAAGCTACTAATGAGGGCATCAAATTAAATGCATTGGCAATACGGATTTTCGAAGAGTATTTAAGTAAAGTATCAAAAGATTAAAAGTGTTTTTGATCAAATGAGTAAAATGGAATTTGCGCTTCATGCCGTTAAATAGTAGAAGATCATTTTTAATGATAATGACCATATCCTAAATCATTAATTTCTGTCAGCCTGCCATTTTCAAAACGTAAGGATTTCTGAAACCGCCTAGAGCCAAAATTATAAATCCACTCATCAACCACCACTTCAATTTCCGTATAATGTTGCTGTCCAAAATTAATAGAAGTCTCGGGAGATGGGCTTGTTCGTACGCCAAAACGGTCAGTTACTCCTCTTAATTCAATATGAGTCTCTATGGATTCCGGTTCGCCGCACTTAGCAATAACATCATCCTTATAGTTACCTATATCTACCAGGGCCTGTCCACAGCGCAAAGCAAAAACAGGATGTGAAAAAAGAAAACATAAAGATATGATTAATAATCTTGATTGTTTCATAGACATTCCTTTTAGGACAAAAATAGCACTGTTTATCTATCAAACAATGTACCGCTGGTAGCTTTAATCATAATTTATTAACATGAATAAGTGCTGAATTTACGTTACTAGCTGATGTTACGCTCTCTCCTCCCGAAAAGCGCATTATTTTGGGATGTAAAATGAAAAACTAGGGTTATACACAGACTACCTGATCTGCAATAGTGGGTTTGCAACGCCGACCGGTTTGTCGACGATGTTGGAAGGGGTAGCATCGCTCGCTGGGTTTTTTTCTTATGACTCGGAGTCCGGTTATGGCCGTTGGCTGCCGGTCAAGGTAGTCAATCCCTTCCGGATATTCAAATATGTATATTCCGAAACAGAATTAATCTTCAATTAATTAGATGCCGTACAGGTAAACCGATTTATAACGCCATAGTATGGCAGGACAGGCGGACTGTCGATGACTATATCCGGCTTAAAGAAGCCGGTCTGGAACCGATGGTTAATGCCAAAACCAGCCTGGTTATCAATGCCTGCTTTTCAGCGACTAAAGTCCTCTGGATACTGGATCATGTGATAAAGGCTTAGTCTCTGCTCACAATTCCTCCTGCGATTAGTGCCAAATCCCAAGCTCTACAAAAAAGTCTTAAAGCCGATAGGTTGACAATACGGTTATCAAACCGCATCATCAACATTCAGCTACCAATTGACCCATCCGCCCATGAGTAATGACACACTGCAATTGCGCCGTATCGCTATAGATACCTATCATGAAAACGTCGCTTATCTTAATCGTGAATGCGGCATTTACCGTGCTGAGGGTTTCCAGGCGCTTTCTAAAATTCAGGTTAGCGCCAACGGCGCCAAGGTACTTGCCGTTCTTAACGTAGTCGATGATGCCTCCATTGTTCAGCCTGGGGAATTAGGCTTGTCCGAGCAGGCATTCAAGCAGTTGAATGTGGCTGAAGGTTGTCTGGTTACTGTCAATCATGCCGAACCGCCCAAGTCCATGGATGCGGTACGCCGTAAAATCAATGGTGAACGTCTCGATCAGGATGACTTTAGCAGTATAACCAACGATATTGTTGAAAGCCGCTATTCAAAAATGGAAATGGCTGCATTTCTTGTCGCGACCGGGCAAAATAATCTTGATCACGACGAACTGCTCTACCTTACCCGTGCCATGCTGCAATCCGGCGACCGGATGGACTGGCATGAAGCGCTGGTCGCTGATAAGCATTGTATCGGCGGAATCCCCGGCAATCGTACCTCCATGCTGGTTGTTCCTATCGTTGCGGCGCACGGTATGTTGATACCAAAAACATCCAGCCGCGCGATTACCTCACCGGCAGGTACAGCCGACACCATGGAAGTGTTGGCCGAAGTCAATCTGACCCCGGATCAATTACATGACATTGTGCGTCAGGAACGCGGTTGTTTGGCCTGGGGCGGAACGGCCAAACTCGCGCCGGTCGATGATATGCTGATTTCTGTTGAACGCCCGCTGGGCATAGATTCACAGGGACAAATGGTGGCCTCCATTTTGTCCAAAAAGCTGGCCGCTGGTTCCACGCATCTGATTGTTGATATTCCTGTCGGCCCCACCGCAAAAGTCCGGCAAATGCGTCAGGCACTGGCCTTGCGTAAATTATTTGAATTTGTGGGTGATCGGCTCAACATTCATCTGGAAGTCATGATTACCGATGGCCGCCAACCTGTAGGCCGGGGCATCGGCCCCGTACTGGAAGCACGGGATGTCATGCAGGTCTTGCAAAATGATCCTGATGCCCCTGCCGATTTGCGCCAGAAGTCCTTGCAACTGGCAGGCAGGGTTATTGAATTTGACCCGGATGTCCGCGGTGGTCAAGGCTATGCGATTGCCCGTGACATACTTGAATCCGGCCGGGCTTGCGCCAAAATGAACGCTATTATTCAGGCCCAAGGGGCAAAAGTGATCGACTTGCATCCCGGTAATCTTTGTCATGAGGTTGTTGCCTGTTGCGATGGCTTCATCATTCATATCGACAACTTTCAAATGGCAAAAATAGCCCGTCTTGCCGGTGCGCCCATGATGAAAAAAGCCGGTGTCGATTTATTAAAAAAACTGGGTAATCCGGTAAAAAAAGGTGATATTTTATATCGCATTTATGCCGAATTCCCTGCCGATTTTAAATTCGCTCAGGATTTGGCCTCCCAGAATAACGGCTATACTATAGGCAGCAATGAACAAATTCTTAAATCGTTGGTTGCTTTTTAATCCTGACAGTCGCCGCTTATGATAATACTCGCCTTCCCAGACTACTTAAGTCAGGCACAACGCCTTGCTAATCGGCTTAATGCACCACTGGCTGAAGTCAACTTACATCACTTTCCGGACACTGAAAGCTTCATACGTCTGCCGCCGTCATTGCCCGAGCACGTTATCGTTTGCCGCAGCCTTAATCAACCCAACGACAAATTAATCGAATTGTTACTATGCTCTACAACGGCACGGGAATTGGGCGCCAAACGCCTCACACTGGTAGCACCTTATTTAAGCTACATGCGTCAGGATTTTGCCAACCAGCCGGGTGTAGCCGTGAGCCAGCTGATTATAGGCAAAATGCTTGCCAATCTGTTTGATGATGTCATCACCGTGGATCCGCATTTACATCGCATATCGTCACTGGATCAGGCAATTCCGATAAAAAACGCCATCAGCCTGACTGCGGCTGATGAAATCGGACGTTTCCTGAAACAAAAGCTGAACTATGCCCTGTTGTTAGGCCCGGATAGTGAATCGGAACAATGGGTCGCCAATATCGCCAACAAAATCGGTTTCGACTATTGCATTGCCCATAAAGTCAGACGGGGTGACAAACACATTGAAATGACCTTGCCGGCTAACAACTTTCTCAACAAACCCATAGTCATCATAGACGACATGGCCAGTACCGGCAGAACCCTGGGCAAGGCAACCAGACTGTTGCAAGCCGCCGGAGCCGGGGACATCTATGCCGTCATTACGCATCCCCTTTTTTGTGATGATGCAGAAGCACATATCCTGCAAGCTGGAATCAAGACTCTCTGGAGTACAGACAGCATAGATCATCCGACCTCCTGCATTAAGCTCGACGCCCTGTTGGCTAGTGCTATTAAAGCGATTATTTGAGTTAGGATAACCATCATGGCAATTGCTGATTTCTGGCGTGTTAACTGGACATGGAATCGACTGGGTAAAGCGCTGTTCAGTCCAAAACCTGAAGGATTAGACTCAAAAATCGAGGAGGTCAAACCGCACCTGCCTGTCCCCGTTTTCTGGTTGCTAGGTAAAACACAATCGGGAAAAACATCTCTGATTCGCGCATTAACCGGCAACGATTCGGCGGAAATAGGCAACGGTTTTCAGGCTTGCACCCTTAGCTCACGCTTTTATGATTTTCCCTCACGCAGCCATCCCATGATCCGCTTCCTTGATACTCGGGGAATCGGGGAAGCCACCTATCACCCGGCCGAAGATTTGGCCTGGTGCGCCGATCAAGCGCATCTTTTACTGGTAGTGCTACGCGCTTTGGATATGAATCAGGCCGAGGTGGTTTCGGCTGTGAAGGCGATTCAGGCACAACATCCGGACTGGCCTATCGTGGTGGTACAGACTACCCTGCACGAAGGCTATCTAACACCCAACGCAGAGCATATTCTGCCGTATCCTTATCAACAAACACCCTTCCCTGCTGCGGTGCCCCATGGGCTGGCTCAGGTACTGCTGCATCAGCGTGATTGGTTCAAATCACTCCCGGTGCATTTTGTTCCGGTCGATTTTACCTTGGCAGAAGATGGTTACCATCCCGTCGATTACGGCCTGAACGCTTTATGGGAGACCATCGAAACCGTGCTGCCGGAGGGTGTGATCGGGCTGTTGCGAGGATCGGAACAGCATAAAGAACTGCTTGATTTTCATGCCAGGCAAGCGCATCCGCACATTATCGGTTACGCGCTGATGAATGCAGGATTAGGCGCCATCCCAGTGCCCGCAGTCGGCTTACCGCTGGTGCTGGGGGTGCAGGCAAAGCTGTTCCACAGCATTGCCTCGATCTACGGACTGGAACTGACCCGCAGGTTATATGCAGAATTCAGCACGCTGCTAGGTGCCGGCATTGGTGTGGGGCTGCTGGGACGAGAGTTGCTCAAATTGGTGCCCGTTTACGGATGGGCTTTGGCGGGTGTTTATTCCGGCGCCATGACCTACGCACTGGGTAAGGTTTTTTGCGTTTATCTCTATGGTGTCAAACGTGGCGCATTGCCCGATCATGAGACATTGAAAAAGGTTTATGACGAAGCCTTCAGCCATGCTCGTCAACTTCTCAAAACCAGGAATGGCTAAGCCATGCCCATTCAATTAACCCGCTTTGGCATCCTTTTGGGGCTGCTGTTTTTATTACCCTGGATCGCTTTGATGGCGCTGGGTGGACGATGGTTGTGGGAACATGGCTTGCTCTCCTATGGCGTGGGGGCGATAGCAATATTCTTACTACTGCTGTCCAGCCTGTTACGCTGGCGTAACAAGCAAACCAAAGCACTGGTTATCGAGCCCTTGATAATTGCTCCCAACCCAAACTGGCCTGACTCCGCCCTACCCGCCTGGTCGGCGATTGAGCAACTGGCAAAAAACGGGGCAAGGCGCACCGATCTCTTTACCGATCAGGGCGCTTTGTTGAAACTGAGTAACGAAGTTCTAAGCACCGTTGCCAGGCAATTTCACGCCGATTCCAAACACCCTATCATGGAATTTCCTTTACCTTATCTACTCAAGCTGATCGTGCTGGTCTGTGGAGATATTCAGCATGAGGTACTGGACAAGATTCCGGGCAGTCACGCCGTGAGTGTTGGCAATTTAATGCGCTATAAACAGTGGTATGACACTCTGGCTACGATGAAACAAACCGCTAATGCCGGCAGGGTACTCTTCAATTGGCAGGGAACTGCATTTGGCAAGGTGCGCAGCTCACTTCTAGGAAAAGGTCTGAATTTGGTTACTGACGAATTACGCCAGCGACTGGTTAATGCCTATATCCACAAACTGGGTTATTACGCCATTCAACTTTACAGCGGCCAGCTTACCCTGGATGCCATAGAACCAGCCGATACCTTAACTCAATATGCAAAACAGGATATTGAAAAGGCCGAACATGTTGCCGATTCAGTAGAACCCCTACGTATCCTTATTTTAGGACAGGTCGGTGCGGGAAAATCCAGCCTGATCAATGCGCTGTTTGGAGAAATAAAAAGCGCGGCAGGTTTGTTACCCACCACGCCCGAGATCACGCCCTATGTGCTGGAGCGCGACGGTTTGCAACAGGCTATCATTCTGGACAGCCCCGGCTACGGTGGTTTGATGCACGATAAGGTTCCCGATGCCCTAAAGCAGGAATGGGCCAAAGTGGATGTAATCTTGATGGTTTGTAATGCTGCCCAAGCCGCACGGCAAGCCGATGCCCAGCAGCTTGATGCCATCCGCCGCTACTTTCACGAAGAATGCCAAAATCAAACCTTGCCGGTCATTCTCGCGGTAACCACTCACATTGACCGCCTGCGCCCATTGCGGGAATGGCAACCGCCCTACAATATTCAAGACCCCAAACGCCCTAAGGAACACTCAATCCGCCAGGCGTGTGCAGCCATCACCCAGGATTTGAACTTGCCGCTCGACCATATTGTGCCGGTTTGTATGGCCCAGGAACACTTCGCCTACAACATCGAAGAAGGGCTTATTCCACTGATTCACGATCAGCTAAGCGACGCTAAGCGGGTGCGTTATTTACGCTGCTTGCGCCATCAGCAAGATATCAGTTACTGGAAGCATTGGAAACAACAAGCTGTCCAGGCCGGACAGCTTATCCTTAAGCTGGGGACAAAATCGTGAATAATACCCTGCACGATCAAGGTCTGGTTTGCATTTTTTGAAAACTCTCAACCTGCGATTAAGTCAATCGAGCATAGAACGCAAGAAGTTTACACTCAAAACTCGGCATCATAATAAATGTTCTGCACATCATCCAGATCATTCAACATATCTAAAAATTTTTCAAACATTGCCAGATCATCACCGCTAATGGTTGTGACACTTCTTGGCAAAAATTGAATTTCGTCCACATCAAAATCAATCCCACCCAAGGAATCCGTTAAAGCTTGCTTGGCCTTAAAGTAGTCCGCTGGAGGCGTGAAGACGGTAATTTTTCCATTATCGCTTTCAATATCAGTAACATCCACATCGGCCGTTAGTAATGTTTCAAGAACAGTGTCTTCGTCATCATTGTTAAATGCCAAGATCGCGACATGATCAAACATGTGGCTGACCGCACCTTGGATACCAATTTTACTTTTTGTTTTGGTAAAACACTGCCGCACATCATTAAAAGTACGGTTAGGGTTGTCGGTCAGGCAATCGACAATCACCATGCAGCCGCCAGGACCAAAACCTTCATATCGCACAGGATAAAATTCTTCACCCCCACCGCCTTTAGCTTTGTCGATTGCTTTTTCAATAACGTGAGTAGGCACCTGATCTTTCTTGGCTCGATCAATCAGACCCCGTAATGCTAAATTGCCGTCCGGGTCGACACCCCCCGCTTTAGCACACACATAGAGTTCACGACCATACTTACTATAGACCTTTGCTTTGGCATCAGACGTTTTGGCCATGGACACTTTACGGTTTTGATAGGCTCTACCCATTTGGTTGTTGCTCCATTGACAAAGAAAAATAGACGAATTTTACAGATAAATATTTGCATAGGGAATCTTTAATAATCTTACTCGTAAG
Source organism: uncultured Gammaproteobacteria bacterium (assembly GCA_963789475.1). Classification (GTDB taxonomy): domain Bacteria; phylum Pseudomonadota; class Gammaproteobacteria; order Methylococcales; family Methylomonadaceae; genus Methylobacter_C. The sequence goes on from CAWBLO010000039.1 coordinate 20,506, forward strand.
CACAACTACCGGGCAAGCCATCATCAATCAAATATCCTGGTCAAGCATTGCGCAAATTCTGTCAATCGCTCCCTGATTCTGACGGACAAACGCCATTCCTTTTTCTGCTAATGCTTCTCTGTAAGCCGGCTGTTCATACAATGCCAAAATTGCATTGACTACATCGTTTTTATTTTGACATTGTATGGCTGCATCCCGGCTTAGCACTCCGCGTGCTATTTCCTTAAAGTTGTGCATGTAAGGGCCAAACATTACCGGAACGCCTACTGCGGCTGCCTCCAGAATATTATGCCCGCCTCTGGGCACCATGCTGCCGCCGACAAACGCAACATCTGATGCCGCATACAGCATTTTTAATTCACCCATGGTGTCAACCAGATAGACATCGGTTTCTGGATCAACCCGACTACCCGTTGTACGCATGACCACAGCTAGTTGAAACTGTTCACACAGTTTTTTAACGTCTGGAAAACGCTCAGGATGTCTGGGTACTATGGACAGCAATAATTCGGGGATTTTTTGCTTGATTTCTTTATAGATTTCCAGAAATATTGCTTCTTCATCTTTATGGGTACTGGCAATCAGCCATACAAAGCGGCCAGCAAACAAACCGGCTTTTAGCTGCAAGCCCTGTTCAATGATTGACTGTGGAATTTCAACATCAAACTTTATGTTGCCTAAGGTTAGGACTTTTTCACTTTCTGCGCCGATTGCGATAAACCGGTTTGCGTCATCTTGTGTTTGTGTCGCAATGAGTTTGATTGCGGCTAAAGCGGGGTGAACCAGTGAAGGAATTTTTTGATAACCTCGGGACGATTTTTCCGATAACCGGGCATTGATAATGTATAGAGGAATATCGTTTTTTCCACAATACAGGAAAAGATTTGGCCAGATTTCGGTTTCCATAATAACCGCCAGCTTCGGCTTAAAACAGTGCATAAACCGGTTGACCGCATCGGGAACATCATAAGGCAAATAGACATGCTCAACGGTTTCCTGCATTACTGCTTTAACTCGGGCAGATCCGGTAGGTGTAGTCGTGGTAATTAATAACCTGGCATCCGGATGTTGCTTTTGTATTTGCCGGACAAGGGGAAATAAAGCCTCAGCCTCGCCTACAGAGACGGCATGAAACCAGATAACGCCCTGAGGATATTTTTTATTATATAAAGCAAAACGTTCGTGCCATCGGCATCGATAGGCAGGGGCTTTTATACCACGCCAAAGCAGGCGCAAGAGTATAAAAGGAATTAACAGGTAAAAAAGGCAGGAATAAAAAACACGCATGGTAAAAAGGCGCAAGGTTATAAAAAAGCCATTGCTTTCACCTTGCGCCTTTATTAATTATGCTTCAGCAGCAATTTTTATTGACAGTGTGACTATAACATCAGAGTGTAAATTGATGTCGATGGGATATTCACCAATATGGCGAATTGCCCCATGCGGCAAACGAATTTGCTGTTTTTCAATAGCAATACCCGCTTCAGTAATAGCTTCAGCAATATTATGCGTACCTACTGAACCAAACAATCTGCCTTCATCACCCGCTTTGTGGGTAATGACGATTTCAAGTTTGCTCAGTTCATTACCCAGCTTTTGAGCAGCACTTAGCTTTTCTGCGGCTGCTTTTTCAAGTTCAGCACGACGCGCTTCAAACTCAGCAATTTTCTTGGCTGTTGCAGCAACAGCTTTACCTTGTGGAACAAGATAGTTTCTACCGTAACCTGATTTAATAGTGACTTTGTCACCCAGGTTACCCAAGTTTGCTATCTTTTCAAGAAGAATAACTTCCATCTTTTAATCCTCACCTTTCGGTTTTTAGCCGATTATTTATACGCCATCAGGCGTGTGTTGATTCGATTTTTTTTTTCGTAAGTTCAACCACGGGTCACTCAAGCCAACCAGAGCAACAAGCAGCATGGCATGGGGTATCAAAAACAGGGTTATATAGAGCATCGGCACCATAAAGCGACCCAGTTTCTTTCCGGCGAATACAGTATGCAGTACAGCTGTTCCGGTCACTGTGTACAACACAAAGAGCAAAATACTGACATTCCATGCTATTTCAGAGATCACTCCAGGGCTTGCCAAGGCAATGGCTACGACAGCAACAGTGCCTATTGACAGCCTCGGCTTCGTATCCAATGACAAAAACTCTTGCCTGAAACCACCCGGATTATAGAGATTCGCCTGCCACCACCGCCCCAGAAACAAGCCAAACAGCAAGCCAAATACTGAACCTGCTGCAACCACTCCAGTCATGTAATGTGCAAGAACATCGATAGTGCGTTGAATATCTGCAACAGGTGCGTCTGCTGGAACCATTTGCGAAAGGACAGCTTTCCACATCGCCGCAGGGTCTGCCGCATAGAGATAAAAACCTATAACGCCAAATATGCCGATCAATATCGCAATTTCAACCGCCAGAGATAAATGCCGCCCTTCTCTTAATACGATTGAAATCAACCAGACCGGCAACCACAGAACCATTACGTAAAGCAATGCAAACTGGTAATTACCAAGTGCCAGGAACCCTAACAGTCCGGCTGCCACACTGGAACAGACTAGAACATATAAGCCTTCGAATGCACCCCGTCTTAAAGTAACGAGAGCAACAGTGGCTGAACTTACAACACTCACGGGGGGCATCATCAGTGACAATAATGCGAGCGAGGAAGCCACTATCATGGCCTGCATTCTGCCCCGCATAATGTATGTCGCTAAAAAATTCACTGCCCCTCCAGTCTTTTATTTGTGTGCGTCGCAGAACGGCAGCAATGCAATAAAACGGGCGCGTTTAATTGCAACACATAACTGTCTTTGATACTTGGCGCTGGTTCCTGTGATCCGGCTAGGAACAATTTTGCCGGTTTCAGTAATATAATCACTTAATAAATCCAGATCTTTATAATCGATCTGTGTTCCGCCTTCTGCACTGAATCGGCAGAATTTTTTGCGTCTGATGTTACGTGCCATAATAATTTCCTTAAATCCAATAAGTTAAAAGTGTTATTCAGGAATGATTTCGTCAGCATCAGCATCAAAATCAACATCGTCCAGATCAATTTCGTCGTCGATATCGCCTGTTGCCGGCACTACGACCGCTTCTCTGGCCGCCGCATCTTTAGCTCTGGATTCAGCTGCTTTATTTTCTTCTGCTGTTGAAGTGGCAATGGCAGAAGGTTCAGTGATAGCCGCTTTTTGCAATAAAGTCATGCTACGCAAAATAGCATCATTAAAACGGAAGCCACTTTCCAGTTCTTCCAATGTAGCCTGATCACACTCAACATTCATCAGCACATAATGTGCTTTATGAATTTTTTTAATTGGATAAGCCAGATGTCTACGACCCCAGTCTTCCAAACGGTGAATGGTGCCGGATGCGGCTTCGATGGTTGACTTATAACGTTCAATCATCGCTGGAACCTGAGCACTTTGGTCAGGATGGACTAAAAAGACAATTTCATAATGTCGCATTATTTTTCCTTTCGGTTAAGCCTTCCCTCTCTGTCTTAAAAAGAAGGTAAAGCAAGGAGGAGCGGTATGCTCCGTAGAACCGCGCATTATAAAGCCTTTTTCAGTTATTGGAAAATACTATTATTAAAAATCCAGACAAAGCGGCTTGTCGACAGTGCGTAACAAGCTCAGATATAAAGCGCTGCCATGCGCCGCCAATAATAACCGCTATGCGCCCTATCGTCCCAAACCAATAACTGATGATTAATACCTTTTTGCGTACAAAATTGAACTTAACTGTTCATTATTCTGCAAAAACGGATCTTCTTTGCCGATAACCAGGGTAATATCCATTTCCCTTAGCTTGCTTAAGCGCCAGGAACATTCCAGATTAGGCAAAAAATGGCTGGGGGTATGAAAATAAATATCTTCATTATAAAAACCATCGAAAAGATCGTTAAAACACTCTACATTCAGCGTGAGATCATAACGGCCCGAGAATGCAACCAGCTTTTTAAAAAAACTGGGGGTAACGAAATACAATATTGGCGGCATGAAATGCGCCAAGACTTAAACCATGAGAAATCACACACTCATGCGTGATTTCTGCTTTGCATAAAGGGCAATCACTTCATTCAAGATGTATTCTTCAAAGTCTATATGGCGCTGAATACGTCCTGAGGGATGCGCCCATCCACAGTAAAAACTTTCAACATCAATACTATCGATACAATAAAGTTGTAGCCAGCCTTGTTCTATCTTGTGCTTTAAAGACTCTACTATGCCTAATTTTTCGTACTCATAAAACCGTCCAAAGCGTGAAGGGAAAACCAATACTTTTGCACCGGCATGACCAAACACCAGTAACTCCATATCGCGCTGTAATCGATCGCTCCACCACTTGTGATATTCGCGATTCATTTAAGTCTCCTGTGCATATCAGTTTAATTATTCGCTAAGAGGTGCAAAAAAAACATCGAGTTCATTAATGAGTTCGAACTCTTGCTGTGCCTGATTGGGGTAGTTGTGATGCCCTGCATCCAAAATGAACAACTGTTTTTCCCCAGACAATGCGTTGTATATTGCAAACTGTCCGGGTGGAGCGACACAGGGATCGAATTTTGCACACGCACAATGAATAGGCATGGTAATTCGCTTCGCCGCCAGGGCCGCATCGTAAAAACGTAAAACTTTAAGCGTCTGTTTTTTATGAGTTCGATAATACTGCTGAACACTATGTGCGCTGCCATTGGTTGCAAGTCTTAGGCGTAATGGTTGATGACCAAACGTGGGGAATTAAGGTGTCCTTTGCTAATGCGCGACTCCCACGCCAGCGCCAAAGCACCAATACCACCACCAAAACTAATACCCAGATAGCCTAAACGGCCTGCTGTGTGTGGAAACAGGGACAGCATCGCACTGACTGCCAACCACACATCTTCAACACAGCCACCCAGAATATAACGATCCCTCTGGTTAATATCGTGCAGTACATGCCAATAAGGTTCGGATGAAATGGAGGGTTGGCTACTGAGAGCTAAACCCCGAAAACAGGGAAACAACAAGGCGGCATCTTTAAAGGGTAAATGAAAATCAGGCTCATCACGTCCGCCATAGCCATGGCCGACAATAAAGCCACGTTTAATCACCCCGGAAACCGGCAACAATAACCAGCCTCGAATAGGAAAATTATCGGTTGAGGTATAACGTATATCAAATACCCGCCAGCCCTGCCTATCTTCATTGATAATCTTTAGCTGTGGCTGCAGGGTCTAACGTTAATGCTTTTTGATAACGCTGTTGCCAAAAGCAATCAAAATCTTTGGGTTCTTTCGGCGTTTTTACAGCTAACAATTGCTTAAGCGAATAACCATAAGTTGGATCAAAATTGTATTTTATTGTATCCATAACGCTTTTATTGTCATCTGACATTGATGCCACCCCTAATAAACACTGCCCTTTATAACATGCTAATTATTACAGGATTATTTACTTGGACAAGGCAGATCAAAGAATAATTATTACTTAGTAATAGACTCTGAATGATCGCTGTATTTCGTCAAACTCATAGAGATAGGGTTGCGCTACCTGGTGATTGTTAACCACTACAAGTAAATCATGAGAAAAAACCGACGTGTTGTACCAGTTAAAACTGCCTTCTATGACAATCGAATCATCGATAACACAATATTTGGAATGAATGGGTGAATAAGGAACCGGGTGATCATCTTGTCCATACACCAAACCGACTGGAATTCCGGCATTTTTTAGCCGTTGCACTGCGGGCAACAAGGGGCGATTGAGCTCATCATGCATAGACCGCTCTACACCAATACGACCTTGTCTGGCTAAATGTCCGTTAAAAAGAATATGGACATAAACCCCTCTATCCTGGGCATGTATCAAGGCATCGACCACGCTATCATGATGATCCCCCAACAGGTCGCCCATTAGAAACAAACAAAGTTTGATCGAACGTCTGGCATGATGAATTTCGGCCAGGATGGCATGATGGGGACGGTAAAGCTTCCCGTTGAGCATGACCTGTCTGCCGAAGGTATAGAGCAGATTGAAATGACTTAAGGGATCAATGCCATATCTCTGATTCACACCGCCGCGTTGGCTCTGGAATATGTTATCTAGTAGACGGCATACGCCTTTGGAATGAAAAGTCATTCCGGATTCCCAATTAGCCCACCAGCGATCGAAAGTAATATTAAATGAACCCAGTATGCAGTCTTCATCGTTAAAAATAACAAATTTGGTATGCATATCCGGCTCAACTTCAATGAGATGATGCTGGGGTGTGCAAAAAACACCTATCAGTTCAACTCTGGCGCGTTTCAAGCTGGCGTAATTTTGACTGTTGGTGAGCGTCATCTTGCGCCAGTCCACAATACACTGAACCAAAACACCCTGATGACTGGCATGAATTAAATGGGAAATAAAATCCGTATCATCAATACAGTCAACACTGACTTTGATGGTACATAATCGACCAGGATTTTCCCACTTGCTGCGTATCACCTTGTCGATATGATCATGAATAAAACGTTTGGGATGATACGGATGGTATTGCTGGCCTTTGGTAAACTTAGGGATCAGGTTTAAGGATTCGAAATGGTGATTATACCAGTCTACGTCACTCTGTAATTCAGCCGCATTCAGTTCATAGGTTCGATAGGCATTAGGGGTTGCCCATTCACCGGTGATCTTCCGATATTGCGGGTGTCCATCCTGTGCCTGATGGCTATCCATGAAAATATAGTCATTTTGAGAGGGAATGGAGTGCTCATCCCTGTGGACAATAAATGAAAATTTGACGCAATTAATCGGGCCAAAATTATTGGAAAACGGGTGTATATAAAAATCGCGTGTACTGCGCTTATGGCGATCCCACTGAATATCATAGGCATCCGTATCGACAATGTAGGTTTCGCAAATACCATGATCACGGTACACTTTAAGCATAACTTTGACATTGGCCTGAACACCGAAAAAAACATCGAATTCTATTTTCCCCCAACGGATATCAAATTTATCATTGAAATCATTGACTCTTTGAAAATAGCCGCCCAGATGCCCATGAACGGGCATGGCATAGTGTTCTGCTACTTGCATGTCTTCACCTTGTATATGTTAAGTTTTTATTATTATTTGATGGTACGCAATGTCCACGAACAACCCATTCCCAGCCCGGTTTACTTCGGTTCAAAGGTCATAAAATAACCACAATGATCCGAGACTCTGCCATAATCTTCGTCAGTAAACAGCACCCTTCCTGAAAGGATGCGTAGATCACTCGCTTTGTTCATGAAAATATAATCAATACGATAATCTTCGGCGAGATAATGTTGCCAGTACGGATCATTCACTTTAAAAATTTTTTCAAATATGCCATGGGAGTTGGCGGCTAAAAACTGGTCATCATATTCATTGGAGTTAACTACCAGATTATAGCCTTCCGATCCTGCCGTGATATTAAAATCACCACAGAGCAGGGTTGCACCGACATCCCCGGTTTGATTATCAGCCGCCCACTTGCTCAACCTTTTAAACTGCTCGGGAAAACCGTCCTCCCACCAGCTTAGATGCGCCGAAAAAAAATTGATCAAGCCCATGCAAGGAACATGCACTTGTGCCATAACGACTTTTCTGGAATGTATGCTGTGAGCGCTATGGCTATTCGAAACATATTTTGATTCCTGTTTTAACATCGGGTATCGGCTCAAGATGGCAACGCCTTCCCGGTATTTATCAAAACCCAGATGCGACCAATCCGTATAGAGATGATAAGGCGAATCAAGACGATCATTAATTATCTTGGCCGAATTGGTATTCCAGTCCCCTTGTCCATCGTTCCAGAGCTCAGCGACTTCCTGTAGGCAGACAATATCAACATTCAGCTCATTAATCGCTTTAGCTATTTGTGAAAACTTGGCGTCTTGATTGTCTTCCTGATAACAATGCAGATTAAGAATCATGACATTTAACGGATCATGACTGGCTGAGTAATTCTTGCCATAATTGTTGTCCCATAAAACCTGATCGCTGCATTCACAGGAAATGGTGTACTGCAATCGAAAAGCATCCTCTATCTTGAGCAATCCTTGCCAAATTTGAGATCCGTATTGATTCGGATTCCTGGCATTACTGTGTGACTTTTCATCCCAATAATTTCTTTTAAACTGGCAGGAAGTAAGATGCGTATGTTGCCAATTGTCAGTTGTCCAGTGGATAGTGACGGCTTCAGCATGAACAGAGTGATTTACCGATACTGTTATGAGAACACTTTTCTGCCCATCATTCAGTCTGTTTTCAAAGCCAATATTCAGTACCGGCTTAGTCGATACCACCTTAATTCCAGAGTCCGCCTGGCTGGAATAATTCAGGCCGTGCTTGTTATCCCAATACTCTCTGCCCTGTGTTTGATAATGCAATGCAAACTTGATATTGCCCGGAAGCGATTTATCTGCTGTGGATTTAACTGCTATGTGAGCTCGCCAGTACTCTTTATCGTGATCCAGCTTACTGTGATAGGTTGCCGGTAGTGTGTGCCATTCACCATCCTCGCCTGCCCAGTTAACATCAATCTTCTTATCATGACCCAGATTTTCTACCAGCATAAAAAACGACAGCTCCTGCTGAAGAACCTTCTTTTTTCTGGTAATTACATTTTCAACATACAGCAGTTGGATTTCATTCATCCGTCGTCTCAATTACTTAAAACACGCAAATCGCGTCCAATTAATCCTGGACGTGATTCTTCAGGTATCTACTTAACTATTCAGCCACGGATTGACACGGATTAAACAGATTTCTTTATATTTCAGTTTATCAGTGTGCATCTGAGTCAATCCGTGGCTGAATAGTTACAAATTTTCATATAACGCTAAATACTGCTCAGCACTGCGTTGCCAGGAAAAATCTTTTTTCATGGCATTAATCTGCATTTTCTTCCAGGAATCAGCAGAGCTGTATAAAATCAAAGTCCGTTTAATAGCTTCCAGCAAAGATCCTGAACTTGCTTCGTTGAATACAATACCGCTTGCCGTGTTCTTGGCTAATGTTTCAGGCAAGGTATCAACGACAGTATCCGCCAAGCCTCCGGTTTTTCTGACGATAGGGATAGTTCCATAGCGTTGACTGTACATTTGATTCAAGCCGCAGGGTTCAAATCGCGATGGCATCAAGAAAATATCAGCGCCGGCCTCGATAAGATGAGCCAGCGACTCATCGTAGCCAATGGTTATTGCTATTTTATCGGGGTATAACCGAGCCAGTTTTTGCAGTTCTTTTTCAAAGTCTTTATCGCCACTGCCTAGCAATACAAATTGCATGTCCATGGCGACCATCTCCGGAAGACAGTCTAATATCAAATCTATGCCTTTTTGCTCTACCAGTCGACCGATCAGCCCAAAGAGGGGAACTCGATCGTTAACCGGAAGCGCGAATCTTCTTTGTAATTCAGCCTTGTTAACCTGTTTTTTATTGAGCGTTGCAACTGAATAGTGCTGAGTAATAAGCGGATCTGTTTCAGGATCCCATTGATCCATATCAATGCCGTTAATAATGCCGCCTAAAAATTCTTTTCTATGATCCAGTAACCCTTCAAGACCATAACCAAATTCAGCTGTTTGAATTTCCAGGGCGTAGGTTGGACTAACAGTGGTTATGTAATCCGCATAAATCAGACCGCCTTTAATAAAAGACAGCATTTCATGAAATTCCAGTCCAGCCGGATGCCATAACGTGAGGGGCAAGTTTAATACGGCTGCTGTACGGCCGGGAAACAAGCCCTGATAAGCCATATTGTGTATGGTAAATATCGTCGAGGGCCGGTCGTGCTCAAGAGACAAAAGTGCTGGAACCAAACCGGTTTGCCAGTCGTTACAGTGAACCACATCAGGCTTCCAGTCCTGATGCACTCTATTCATAGCCGCTTCAACGGCGATACGGCAAAATAACGCAAACCGTTCGGCATTAATAGGCCATGGGTCGCCATTTTCGTCAACATAAGGGTTGCCGGGATAGTTAAAATAGACAGGATAATCAACCAGCCAGACAGTAACATGACTATCGGGCATACGGGTTTCAAGAATATTAACATTCCGGTTATCAACCCGGATGGAACAAAGAAAACGGACATTTTCACTGATTTTTAAAGCCTGATAATTAGGAATAATCAGTTTTATATCTTGAGATAACTCAGCCAATGCTTTAGGCAGACTGCCGCAAACATCGGCAAGACCTCCGGTTTTAATCAGAGGGTGTGCTTCACTGGTGACAAATAATATTTTTTTCATATGATTCTTATGCGATCATTCATAGCTGCAGGGTGCGCTGTTGTTCGCACCCTGACAATTATCGGCCCGTATAGGGCCTCCAACGTATACTATAATTTTAAGATCAAAGCTCCCAACGGTGGCAAGGTAATGCTAATGGAATGAGGGTGATTCATCCAAGGTGTAGGCTCTGATACAACTGCACCATTACCCATGTTGCTGCCATCATAATATTGTGAATCAGAATTAAAAATTTCGTTATAAGTGCCCGCCTCAGGCACGCCAAGCCGGTAATTCACTCTGGGCACGGGGGTGAAATTAAGAACAACGATTAACTCTTCGAATTGGTTTTTACGCCGGTAACTGATAATCGATTGTTCAACATCACGGCAATCAATCCACTCAAAACCATGATGATCAAAATCATGCGTGAATAAAGCCGGATGCGCCTTATAGAGTTGATTCAGGTCTTTGACTAAAGTTTGTACGCCCTTATGATGCGGGTAGTCCAATACATACCAATCCAACTGATTGCTTGCATTCCATTCAGTACCTTGCCCAAACTCACAGCCCATAAACAACAGTTTTTTACCTGGATACGTGTACATGAAGGTATATAAGCAGTCGTAAATTAGCGAAGCGCTGCCATTCATCTCCCGGCATTTTGCTGATTAATGAACCCTTCCCATGGACTACTTCATCATGTGAAAATGGCAGAGTGAAATTTTCGGTAAAGGCATAAAGCATCCCGAAAGTGAGCTGATCATGATGGTACTTGCGGTGGATAGGTTCCTCGCTCATGTAAGACAATACATCATGCATCCAACCCATATTCCATTTCATTGAAAAGCCCAAACCACCCGTCCATGTTGGACGGGTTACTTGAGGCCATGAAGTGGATTCTTCAGCCATCATGACAGTACCCGGATGCAGGTCGTGGGTTACCGTATTGAGTTCCCTGAAAAAATCAATGGCCTCCAGATTCTCGTTACCGCCATACATGTTGGGAATCCAGTCATTTGCTTCGCGGGAATAATCCAGATAAAGCATGGAGGCTACTGCATCAACTCTTAAGCCATCAAGGTGAAATTCTTCCAACCAGAAGTTTGCGCTGGCCAATAAAAAGTTTTTGACTTCATTGCGTCCATAGTTATAGATCAGCGTACCCCAATCGCGGTGCTCGCCTTTACGAGGGTCTTCATGCTCATAAAGCGCGCTGCCATCAAAACGGGCCAAGGCAAATGCGTCTTTAGGAAAATGGGCAGGAACCCAGTCAAGGATAACGCCTATATCGTTTTGGTGGCAGGCATCGACAAAATAGCGGAAATCATCGGGTGTGCCATGACGACTGGTTGGAGCAAAATAGCCTGTGGTTTGATAACCCCATGAGCCATCAAAAGGATGCTCAGTGATAGGCAATAGCTCAATATGAGTAAAGCCCATCTGTTTAATATAATCTACCAGTTCAACAGCAAGCTCCCGGTAAGTAAGGAAATCACCCTGACCATCCCGTCGCCACGAGCCGAGATGCACTTCGTAGATAGACATGGGTTCATGCAGCCAATCATGTTTGGCACGCTGCATCATCCAGCGAGTGTCCTGCCAAATATAGCTTTTTTCATTAACCACAATTGACGAAGTGCTGGGGCGGAATTCAAATTGCTGCCCATAAGGATCTGTTTTTACCAAAATCTCATTGCTGGCGCGATTTAATATTTCAAATTTGTATAAACACCCTACTTTTAGGCCGGGGATGAATATCTCCCAAATACCACTACTTCCAAGATTACGCATGGGATTGCAACGACCATCCCAACGATTGAAGTCGCCAACGATACTGACTCGACCCGCGTTCGGAGCCCAGACAGAAAATAAAACACCGTCAATGCCATCGGCAGTATGCAGGTGACCGCCCAGTTTTTGGTAAATATGCCAATGCTTACCTTCGGCGAACAAGTGCTGGTCAAATTCCGGAAATTGGGTTCCAAAATCATACGGGTCATAATTTTCATGGGTATAACCGTTTTTATCTACCCAGGTTAATTGATAGTGTTCCGGCAATTCCCCTTCTTTAGCGTAGTATTCAAAAAAATCTGTACCGGGTATCCGGTTAAGAACAGCTCCATTATTGCTGAAGCGAACCGTTTCTGCGTAAGGCAGATAAACTTTAACCTGGATTTGGTTATTCTTAAGGTGACGCCCCAAAACTGAAAAAGGATCATGATGCTTCGCTTCCATGATTTTTATAGAATCTGCATCAAGTTTGTTCTCTTCTTTTTTTACTACTATGGTTTTTGCAGGCTCAGGGGCAGTCGCTTTTACTTCTGTTTTTGCATTTTCAGGCTTTTTAATTTCAGCGGCCACTGGTTTTACTTCTGTCTTCGGTTTTACGCTTTTCACCGGAGTAGAACCCAGAGTGCTCGATGCCGCTTTTTCTTCAATAATTTTTGTAGATTTAGAGTCTGGCATGATCGCTTCCGGTTTTGTAGGGATCGTTTTTGTAGCTTCAGAGTCAAGTGTGTTATCAGAACGCTTTTTCACTTTGAATGGCCTCGGTGTAGTAGTAGAATGATTGTTTGGTGAATCTTACCAAAATAACTAACAGTTGTAATATCTATATCAACATGGAGATGAAAAATGTCAGCGTCAAGCAATCAAAAGCATGATCATAATGTCGGTCATTTAACCCGAAATACAATTGCATTAATTCTCGCAGGTGGCCGTGGCTCGCGGTTAATGAACATGACAGATTGGCGCACCAAACCAGCCGTGCCCTTCGGTGGCAAGTTTCGAATTATTGATTTTCCATTATCGAATTGCGTGAATTCCGGCATCCGCAAGATAGCCATTTTGACGCAGTACAAGGCAGACTCTCTCATTCGCCATATTCAGCAAGGATGGGGATTTTTACGGGGTGAATTTGGCGAATATGTTGATTTAATGCCCGCTCAACAAAGACACAGTGAAGATTCCTGGTATAAAGGTACAGCTGACGCTATTTTTCAAAACATTGATATTCTCCGCAGCCGCCATCCTGAACACATTCTAATACTGGCCGGTGATCACATTTATAAAATGGATTATGGCGCAATGCTGGCAGACCATGTTGAAAAAAATGCCGATTTGACGATAGGTTGTTTGGAAGTATCGCTAGAAGAAGCAACGGCCTTTGGCGTAATGGATGTTGATGCCAATCGACGCGTTAAAGCCTTTGTTGAAAAACCGGCAAATCCTCCTGTTATGCCTGGAAGAACCGATACCGCCTTAGCGTCTATGGGCATTTATATTTTTAATGCCGACTTTCTTTTTGAACAATTACTTAAAGATGCCGATACTCCAGGCTCGTCCAACGATTTTGGTAAAGATATTATTCCTGCCGTTATTGATAAATACATAGTCAATGCCTATCCATTTTTAGACTTACAAAGCGGTGAACAAAGTTACTGGCGTGATGTAGGCACAATAGACGCTTACTGGGCTGCTAATATGGAATTAATCGGGGTAAACCCCGGCATGAATTTATATGATGACACCTGGCCTATATGGACAAATCAGGAACAAACGCCGCCGGCAAAATTTGTTTTTGATGATGATGACAGGCGGGGACAGGCTCTTGACTCCATGGTTTCAGGAGGCTGTGTAATTTCAGGAGCAACAGTAAGACATTCCTTGTTATTTTCAAATGTCCGTGTTAACTCATATTCTACTGTGCAGGATTCTATTGTTTTGCCTCAGGTAAACATTGCTCGTCATTGCCGTATTACTAAAGCGATTATAGAAAAAGGCTGTGAAATTCCAGAAGGCATGGTTATAGGCGAAAACAGAGCAGATGACGAAAAAAGATTTCTTGTCAGTGCAGATGGTGTCGTTTTAGTAACCCCTGAAATGCTGGGTCAGAAATTACATTATGTTCGATAAGTAGTCTGCACGGGGTTACAGGTGCTGTTTTTAATAAATCAATAAAACATTATTTTGTAACTTTGCTTTAATCTATGTCTCCTATAGGATTGGTTGAGTGTAACGAAACCCACGCTGGTTTTCGTTGCATTCTACCCATCCCACAAAACCGTAGTCAACAGCATCAAGCTGCTTGAATTTAAACTTTACTTTTATCCCACCCCTCCGCATGGCTTTAATTAGCGAGAATAAAAAAATATGCCCGACAAAAAAAAATTGAAACTGGTCTTGTGCTGGCACATGCATCAGCCGGAGTATAGGGATTTACAAACCGGCGAATTTAAGTTGCCGTGGACGTATCTTCATGTCATTAAAGACTATGTCGACATGGTTGCACATCTGGAAGCCGTGCCGGAGGCTAAAGCGGTAATCAATTTCGCGCCTATTTTACTGGAACAAATTGAGGAATATGCCAATCAAGTCAACGGCTATTTGCATAATAATCATGCCATCACAGACCCTTTTCTGGCGGCTCTGGTTGCCCCAACTATTCCGGAAGATCCTGAAGATCGTTTGAAATTGGTTAAAGACTGTATGCGTGCAAACCGGGACAGACAAATCAACCGCTATCCTGCTTTCAAAAAACTGGTTGAAATGACTGAGTGGCTTGAACAGCATTACGGCTCTTTGTGTTATGTGAATGCTCAGTTTATTCATGATATTTTGGTTTGGTATCATCTGGCATGGATGGGGGAAACAGTAAAACTAACAGATAGCAGAGTAAAATACTTAATCGAAAAAGGTTCAGGTTATACTCAGCACGATAGAATTGAAATCGTACAAATTATAGGTGAGCTGCTGGCGAATGTGATCCGCAGATATAAGGTATTAGCCAGAAAAGGGCAGATTGAGCTTTCGGTAACGCCTTATGCCCATCCGATTATACCGCTGTTGCTGGACTTGAAGAGCACACATGAAGCGATGCCCGATGCGCCCTTGCCCGAGCTGGATGCTTATCCAGGCGGAGAAGAACGCGTGAGATGGCAACTTGAAAAAGGAGTGCAGACTTTTAAGCGTTTTTTCGGCGCCAAACCTAAAGGGTGCTGGCCGTCAGAAGGCAGTGTTAGTCAACAGACACTGAAAATACTGAGTGATTTCGGCTTTACCTGGACCGCAAGTGGCGGCTCTGTTCTGCATAATAGTTTAAATCTGCCTGAAAATAAGGAACCAACAGGAATACACCATCCGTTTAAGCTAAAAAATACCAAAATAGCCTGCTTTTTCCGTGATGATGGCTTATCTGATCTTATAGGCTTTGAATATTCAAAATGGCATGCCGATGATGCAGTAGGTGATTTGATTCATCATCTTGAGAATATTGCTGCTCATGAACCCGGTGATAAAGTGGTTTCAATTATCATGGATGGAGAAAATGCCTGGGAATATTTCCCCGATAATGGCTATCATTTCCTGAGTGCATTATATAGACGGCTGTCTAGCCATCCGGCAATTGAATTAAGCACTTTTTCGGATTGTTTAAAAAATAAAGCTGTCGTTAAACCCCTGACGAAACTGGTTGCTGGTAGCTGGGTTTATGGGACTTTTTCAACCTGGATAGGGTCTTCGGACAAAAATCGTGGCTGGGATATGCTGGGTGACGTAAAATATGCCTTCGATAACGCCATGACAGCCAACCGCTTAAGCGATAAACAAATTCAGCAAGCTGAATTTCAGCTTTCTGTTTGTGAAGGTTCCGACTGGTTCTGGTGGTTTGGCGATTATAATCCTGGCGAAGCAGTCAGTAGCTTTGAGCAACAATTCCGGCTTAATTTAGCCAATCTGTATCGATTATTAGGCGAAGAGCCTCCAGCTTATCTGGCACTGTCATTTACTCAAGGGTCTGGTGCTCCAGCCATGGGTGGAGCAATGCGGCCAGGCATTGAACACTAACTAGAGACACTTAAGAGTGAATAACCTTTTAAACAAACGCCGTGCAGGCGTTCTGCTGCATATTACCTCGTTGCCAGGTACTGACAAACAAGGTGATTTAGGTGAAAACGCCTATCACTTTGTCAATTTTTTACATGATTCCGGGGTTAGCGTCTGGCAAACCCTGCCCTTAGGCATGCCTCATGCGGATGGCTCTCCTTATCAATGTTTATCTGCCCATGCCGGCAATCCGGCATTAATTGATATTGATGCGTTAACGAAACTGGGTTGGTTACAATTATCCGATCAGTGCGAAACATGCCAGGGGACTTCCGCATTCAACAAAAGCTGTTTAATAGCAAAAGCTTTAAAAGGATTTTTAGAGCGTGCTGAGAAACAAGATAAAGACGATTTTGCTCTTTTTTGTCAGGAAAAGGCATTTTGGCTTGATGATTTTGCCTTGTTTATAGCCCTCAGAAATGTATTTAACCAACAATGCTGGAATCAATGGCCTGAGCCTTTCAAAGAAAGGGATGCAAAAGCACTCACGGAAGCACGACACCGATTATCAACGGCAATAGAAGAGATCAAATTCGAACAATATATTTTTTTCCGGCAATGGATGAAATTAAAAGCCTATGCTAATGAGCGTGGGGTACTTTTGTTTGGCGACATTCCTATTTTTGTGTCTTATGACAGCTCTGATGTCTGGGCTAATCGTGAGGTTTTTAAACTCGATGAATCAGGTGAAATGTTAGTTGTCGCAGGTGTTCCACCTGATTATTTTTCTGCAACCGGTCAGCGTTGGGGTAACCCGCATTATGACTGGAAATATCTGAAGAAAACCTGGTTTAATTGGTGGGTTGAACGAATGCAAACTCAACTTGAACAGTTTGATATTCTTCGTATCGATCACTTTCGCGGACTGGAGGCAGCATGGGAAATACCCGCCGATGAACCTACAGCACAAAATGGTCAGTGGGTTAAAGCGCCAGGAAAAGCCTTATTGAAGGCAATAAAAGCAAAACTGGGCTCGATACCCCTGGTGGCTGAAGATCTCGGCATCATTACCGACGAAGTTGAAGCATTAAGGGATGAATTCAATTTACCCGGCATGAAGATTTTACAGTTTGCTTTTGGTAGCGGGCCTGATAACCCCTATTTACCAGACCATTATGAAAGGAACTGTGTCGTTTATACCGGCACTCATGATAATGACACGACTGTAGGTTGGTCACGCAGCATTAATGACTATGAGAGAAACTACGCTTACGATTATCTTGGCAACCCGTCAATTTCACTTCATTGCGCACTCATACAAGCCGCATTGGGATCGGTTGCCAATCTTGCTGTTATCCCCATGCAGGATATTCTTGAACTGGGTTCCGAGGCACGCATGAACACCCCAGGCACTACAGTAGGCAACTGGAAGTGGCGTTTTCAGTGGGATCAACTGTCACATGAGCGAGCCGGCCGATTTAAGCATTTGGTATCATTATTTAACCGCGTGATGTAAGGCGATTAGAAAAATGCATTCGCTAGACCCGTCAGGTTTTTAAAACCTGACAGGTCTAAATCCTGCAAATAATTAGAAGTTACGGGGGGTTCTTTTCAACCCGATGATGATATTCTCTGTGTTCTCAGTACCTCTGTGGTGAAATGACTTTTTACGTTTGTTCAATCATCATGAACAACTTCTTTCGTAATCGGTAACAAAGGAATATTGTAACTTGCTATAATTGCCTGAATTTTATCCGCCTTAGCGGCAATCAGCTTGTCAAGCACTGCCTTTCTTGCCTTATCACCCTTGCGAACACCCATCGCCATGGCAAAATCAAACTTTATCCCTGGCGTTGATTTCATCGGAATCATTGTGTAGCTGTTCTTTGGACTTTGTGCAGTGACGTATGCCGCCATAGGACCCCACAAGATAACCATATCAATTTTTTTGGCTTTAAGATCCTTATCTATCTGCATAGCCGCATTATTTTCACTATCCCCGGACATCGATTGATAAGGAATGCCTTGATCGAGCAAACCAATTTGTTGCAACCAGGTTGTTCCAGGGCCACGATCAAACATCGCAATTTTTAATGCTTCCTGTCTTTGCAAAGGCAGCTCGGTTAATTGAGCTGCATCCTTAATATCATCCCACCCGCGTCCTTTCGCAATCAACAGCACATAAGTTGATTTATAGTAGGGTGCCGTGGTTAAGGTTAAATCATAACCCGCAGGAACACCCATAACGATGTCGCATTTAAACTTATCACTGTCCGCATCCCATTCGTTTACTGATGCTGTTAAGGTATTGCGAATAAAACCAATACGCTGGGCAAACCAGGTGTATTCAACTTTTTGCCCCAGCTCCTTGGCAAACAATTCGGCGATTTTATTTTCAAAACCGTCTTTATTTTTTGTTGAATAAGGCGGATTCAGTGGATCAGCACAAACTTTAAATTTTTCTTCTGCTGACGCCGGCAATAAGATCGCAGCTAAACATAAGCCTGCGAGTATTTTTGTAACGCTCATTTTGTTTCCTTGTGTGAATTGTAAAGACCCGATACATTGCACCCGTATTAAGACGATTCTCAGCGTAGTAGTATCGAACGCCTATGATGCGTAACTATACCATATTGCATTAAACTCAAGAACCGCAGAGAGTCTTCACAACAGCAAATCGCCAATGCAGATTATGAATACCGCTACGCCTGGATTTCCTCAAATAAGTGTGTAGATCAAAAGAAAATAGTCTTCATACAGCCGTTAAACACTATGATATGCTAATAAGCCACTCCTTCAAGCGAGGTGATTCATGTCCGCCGTACTTACACAACCCCATTACACTGCCGAAGATTATCTAACACTGGAACGTAGCGCATCTATTAAAAGCGAATTCCACGAAGGTCAAATCTATGCAATGACTGGCGCAAGCCGCAAGCATAACCTGATAACGGTTAATATCGCCGGAGAATTACGAGACCAGCTCAAAAAACGCCCCTGCGAAGCTTACATCAGCGATATGCGTGTCAAAGCCGCTAAAGTGGTCAATTATTATTATCCGGACATCGCCGTGGTGTGCGGTACACCTCAATTTGAGGATACTCATCTAGATACTTTAATCAACCCTACGGTATTAATAGAAGTGCTGTCGCCCTCCACCGAAGCATTCGATCGAGGCGGCAAATTCGCCCATTATCGTAAAATCGCAAGCCTGCAAGAATACCTGCTGGTGGCACAAGACCAGCCCAGTATTGAACGCTATGTACGGCAAGGCGACGTTTGGATATTAACAGAAGCAGTGGGACTTGAAGCTTCTGTGCCGCTCGAAAGCATAGACTGCGTTCTTAGCCTGGGCGAAGTTTATGACAAAGTTATGGATGATGTGGCTAATAATTAGAACCGTAGCCACGTAGCTCAGACATGTTTTTTAGGCCCGATATTTCGGCGGTTAAATATGGGAATAATATTCGATTTAAAACGGGACGATTTTACAGATAACATCCCGTTAAGGGATGTTATCTGTCCCATCTTACGGTTGGTAAGCCTAAAAACTAAGCCACCCCGAACCAAATGAAGTCGCAAAAACAAGACTGACTATAGTCATCAATTTAATCAGAATGTTCAGAGACGGGCCACTGGTATCTTTGAACGGATCGCCAACGGTATCGCCAACCACTGCGGCTTTATGGGCATCGGAGCCTTTACCACCGTATTGTCCGGTTTCAATCCACTTCTTCGCATTATCCCATGCACCACCTGCGTTAGCCATCATCACTGCCAGCAAAAAGCCGGAAGACATCGTACCAACGAGAAGACCGGCTAGAGCTTCTTTCCCCAAAACAAACCCAATAACCAAGGGTACAACGACCGCCAATGAGCCCGGCAAAATCATCTCACGCAGAGCGCTTTCCGTACTGATGGCGATACAGGTTTTGTAGTCGGGTTCTCCCGTGCCTTCCATCAAGCCAGGAATGACGTTGAATTGGCGGCGTACCTCAAGGACAATCTCATGGGCCGCCTTACCGACCGCCATCATGGTCAAGGCCGAAAAAAGATACGGCATCATGGCGCCAATCAAAATACCCGGAAGCATGGTTGGGCCGAGAATATCCAGGTTGGTAATTTTTGCAGCGGTTACATAAGCGGCCAATAACGCTAGCGCAGTCAATATGGCAGAACCAATGGCAAAGCCCTTGCCTGTTGCCGCTGTAGTATTACCCAGGCTATCCAAGGCATCAGTCCGTTGACGAACCTCGCTAGACAGATGGCTCATTTCAGCAATGCCACCCGCATTGTCGGCTACCGGACCATAAGCATCTGTTGCCAGCGTAACACCCAGTGTGCTTAACATACCGACACCCGCCACTGCGACAGCATAAAGACCAGCGGCAATTGTGCCATCGGCTTTAAACCCCAGCCATATACTGAGCAGAATAGCTACCGCGACAATCAATACCGGTAATACGGTACTCATCATACCGACAGCCAAACCTTGAATAATGGTTGTTGCTGCACCCGTTTGTGTTGCATTAGCTATCGCTTGTGTTGGCTTTTCGGTGTAGGACGTGAAGTATTCAGTCGCATAAGCAATGGCATTACCGGCAATCAAGCCGACCAAAATAACCAGCCAATAATTAAAGCTGACACCCGATATTAAAACTGCTACTAAAGTAAGTATCAATACTACGACTGAAGCCCCCCAAACGGAACGGCGCAGAGCCGTCAAAAGATCTTCAAGACTGGCATTTTCGTTAATTTTTGCTACTTGTTTCCTGAAAAAGTGGCCGATGCGGCCAGTAACAGAGGTGTCCTCATAGGTGCTGGCCAGGGTAACGTTCTGCTCTTCACCAATCACCATATAAATACCAAAAAGACTGGAAATCACACCTACCGAAGCAACCAGAAAGGGCAACCCTATAAAAGCGGCGGCTGAATCACCGCCCAACGCTGCTCCCAAAGTTGCAGCTGCAATGATTGAGCCGCTATAGCTTTCAAACAAGTCGGCCCCCATACCCGCGACATCACCCACATTGTCACCGACATTATCGGCAATGACCGCTGGATTGCGTGGATCATCTTCAGGGATACCCTTTTCGACTTTACCAACAAGATCAGCACCCACATCGGCAGCTTTGGTGTAGATGCCACCACCGACCCGGGCAAAGAGCGCTATGCTGCTGGCGCCAAAGCCAAAACCCGTGATATAGGTCAATTGCGCTGGATTGCCGTTAAATATTAAATACATAATAGTCATGCCGATAAGACTAAAGCTCACCACCGCCATGCCCATAATCGCGCCGCTGCCAAAGGCAACACGTAACCCTTCATGCAAACCGACACTGGCAGCAGCCGCTGTGCGAACGTTGGCACGCACTGCCACATACATACCCAGGTAACCGGCTCCAGCCGATGCAATCGCACCCACTACAAAACAAAGCGCAGTCTGCCACTGTAAAAACAGAGAAATAACTGTAGCTACAATAGCCACGAAAATCGCTATAACACGATATTCGCGTGACAAAAAAGCCGAGGCACCCTCTTGAATAGCCGCAGCAATTTTACGCATTGCGGGATTACCTTGATCGTAACTTAAAACTCGCCGTGTTTGCCAAAGTACAAATCCGACCCCAATAATACCCATCAATAATGCAATGATAACTGATGCTGTTGCTTGTAACATCATATTCCCTTCTCCTCTTTATTTGTTCGGCCAATAGCCATTAAGCTCACGCAATTTTTCATTTTCTTTTTCATTTCTTGTCTTTTTTTCAACTCCCCCCGTTTCATTTCTGACTTAGCCTGCACACAATAACTATTCAGAGATTTTCTATAAATCAATAAAGCCCACATTATAAACGATCTTTAAGCTCTACACAGTCAGGCAGTTGCTGTATCAAACAAGACTAATCTTTTATGAGCTTTAAAATGAGTGCGAATGTTAAAAACCACAGCCCAAAATCTTTTGAAATCATACGCCAGAGCCTACCGAAAACCCATTAATAAATACGCAGTTTCTTTTTCTTTTCCAGGAAGTCTAACCAGAGTATGCTAACGGATAGGAATAAATATCGAGCATAGAAAGGCTGGACTCATGAATAAAAATGCTATCCCCAGAATTACAGGCTATAGACAACTGAAAAAATTGCGAACCGCATTAGCGATTTCTCAGGGTACGAAACTGTTATCAACCTTACAGCAAGAGGCGGAAGGAACCATCTCGCATGACCAGACCAAACGGGTTACTTATCTGACCGAACTCTTTTCGCGTATCCACCGGGAAATATTTCAGGATTGGAAGGAACAACCCACCGTTTGCCATCGTCCCGGCACCATGACTGACGCTGATAAAAGGAAAGTGTTTCGTGAAACCATAGAACGTCTGGTGCTGGATGGCGATGATAATATAGATACAGCCATTTTTGATAATAATGGCTTTGTCATCAGAACTGAAAACGTTGCTGAAAGACTGGCCAGTTTTTACCAAAAAATGCGTAGTGTAAGGCCCTTTGCCTATGGCAATAGATTAACACTCGATTTCTTTATAACGATGCTAGGAAAGTTGCCGGCGATCAAGAGCGTTTATGAACAGGGTATCGATTTCAGACGAATTGCAGCGTGTGATGCAGCGGCCTTGCATAATCCTGACAGTAGTCTCAGGGAAATCACCCGTGCCTTTGATCACGCACTTGATCCAACCCGCAGCAAAAGCTTGCAAAACCAAGCCAACGCTTATGGGAAATGGCCGGAAAACAAGAAATTTGTATCCGGTATTCCTTTTTTGTCGCATAAAACAGAAGCCGGCATTGAATGCCTGGTTGCGGTGAACGGTGGCCTGGTGCCGCTGGACAGTATCAAGAAAGAGCTGTTTATAGCCGGCAAGCATTTAGCTGATTATCCGCTTTGCGCCGCCGAAAATATGCTCGGTTATTTACCCGGAACTGAGGCCGTGCGCCGCTCCGGAAACTACGAAATTGACGGCATCAGCATCGGCGAAGATGGCGCAGCTCCCCTCTTCTGCCTTGATATTAACATGTTGACGGGTTTGCGTTCGCCAAGCCACACAGAGCTTATGGAGCTATTGAAGCAATGTGAAGGTGAAAAATCCCCGATCTTAAATCTGGCAAACAACGAAGAACTTAAAAATAAATTGCTGATTACTGCCGATGGCGATACCCGGTTGGAACGGACTGTTGAAATTGCATTCGAGCGGCTCAGTAAAATTATAAAAAAATTGGATGAAGCTAAAGAAGCCCTCTTCGAAGGCAAGACCCCGGATGCTAACCCTAAGTTATTCATGTCGATGGGCGGCGCGGGGTCAGGTAAAACCGCTGTTGAAGAAATTGCACAGGCACAGTGCGGCGATAATTTTGTTATTGCCTCGCTGGATGAGTTTCGTAAAAAAAGCGATCTGTACAAGGTACTCACCGCTGCCAGTCATCATAGTGATGATTATGTCTATGTAGAACCTTTCGCAAACAGACTGCGCGATTCGGTTGCCGATTACGCTAAAAATAATCATATCAATATTCTTTATGACGGCACAGGTATTCCCTATCAACCGCGTTATTCCAACATTGTCAATCAATTCAAAGCGGCTGGTTTCCATACCCAAATCACAGCAGTAGATGCTTTTATTGTCAAACCGGAAGGCCGTGAAAATGAATTAATCAGATCCAGCGTTATCACCAGCGTAAAGGAACGTTTTGAAACGACCGGACGCGCATTACCCTGGGTAGTTACGGTAGATAAACATATTCGCGCGCCCCGATCATTCTTGAATGCCTTGGAACATGAAACCCTGGACAAAATCTCGCTGTTTGCTAATGACGGCGAAAGAGACCGGCACTATCTCGTCGCAGAATGCTTTTCTTTTACTGACCAGGAAGTCCGTATTCTCCAAAAGCACCAACTGGCAGGCACATTAATGACACATCTGGAATCACTGATAAAAAATCGTGATGACTCCTTTTTAAAAAATTTAGCCCAAGGTAATGAAAGTAAGCTTGATGCGCTGATAAAAAGAAATCCTGTGTTTGCCGAAAATAACGTCGCTTATCAAATTTATCCCAGTAAGAACGGCAATCGTGTCCTGGTGATTTATAACGCGCGTCGAATGGTCGATTTCGTGCAAAAAAGACAATTAAATCCCAATGCTTCGGGTGAAGAAGGCCTGTTACATAAACCTGAATCGCTTGCCTTTCATGTGGATCCTTATACCAAAGACCCCTGGATGACCAAACTTCAGGATTAGTCTTTTCGTTGTCAGGTTCAGATTGCGAAAAATTTGTTCACAACAACTAGCTTGGGAACAGACTATGCACCACCAGTTCACAACCCGCCTGCAACCAGTATTCCTGAACAAGTCCCGACTGATGTATTTTCATCATTTTCAAAAGTGTAAACGTTCACCTCCCCCTTTGTAAAAGGGGGATTGAGGGGGATTTATCTAATAAAATCTCCCCTAACCCCTCTTTTCCAAAGAGGGGGACTGAACGCTTTGGTTAATCAAAGCATGAGGACTGGCTGATAAGGCATTCCGGCAACCCGCCCTGAACATTTTGTGCGGACAACTCGCATGTCCGAAACTTTAGGGCTGAGGTTGCAAACATCGGCCCGCTCAGGAGTGAATGGGGCTATCAACTGTTTCACCCATTCGGCTACAACCAAATCGCTTCCTGTTCCAATGCCTTGCCGTGGTGTTGTGATAGATGCCCCAATTTAATTAAGTCATCATTCAACGCATTCATCGCACTCAATTTTTCAAAAGCATTTTCAAATTGCACTCGGGTTTTCAACCAAATTTCGGAGTTACCAAATGTTGCCAATTTATTTTCCCAATCCGGCAGCCAGTAAAAATGTAATGTGGAATCGGGGTGAAGCGAATGGACCAGCCGGGCATAATTGGTTAAACCAATGCCGTCATAATCGGGGAACAAAATAACTTCATTTGTTCGTTTTTGTTCAGAAAGCCATTGCAATAACACATCAGATAACTGCCCGGCATAATAAGCCAGACAGCCATTAAAACCTTGCGGCAACCAGTTACATTGATTAAACAATGCCTGATTTTCAACTAACAACAAAGGCCGGTTGCACTGCCAAGTTTGTCCTGAGCGTAGCCGAAGGGAATCACCGACACTAATTTGCAAGGCAGTAACGCCAAATCGCTCGGTGAGTTCCGCAGGATACATCACGTCATTATCATTCTGCCAAACCACGTCAGAATCCCATGCTTTCATCAGTAAATACCAACAATCGTGGCCGGTTTGGCCGGTCTTGCTGTTGCGGTCTGTGCCGATATTGCGGCTTCGCGAAGGTATATCGGCTGGTAACGAAACATCGTCCAAAGGATGAAGTTGGCGTAAATAGTTGATCACGCTTTGCCGGTTAATTACCCGATAAACAGTGCTTCGACCTTGTTTGTTAAGCTCAATGAGGCGGGTTTCACGCGCGAATTGTTCCAGATTTGTTCGCTGGCTGGGCGTAAAAGCAGAAGCGGTTAGCGGCTGGTCGCCTGCAAGCAGGCGTTTTAACGCATCGGTTAAAATGCTCATGGTCGATTGTCCATATCGGCATCGCTAAGCGTTTCCAGAATCTGCCAATTGAGCCGGCTGATATGGTTTTTTCCCTTTGTCGTACCAATAGGTACACAATAGCGCGCGGTAACTTGCGGTTCAGGCGAGGCGAAAATCAGCGTAAAGCCGAATTCCGCGGCTATTTCTATCAAATTGCGCTGGTTGCGTTGATCAAGCGATGCCGCCTCATCCAGATAACAGGCGGTTTTGATGGTTTTTCGCGGGTCTAGCATTTGATTGAGCATGGCCAGGCCGGTAATGAGTTTTGCCATCAATACCGTGCCGTTCGAGGCGGCGCTGTCGATGTCTTCGAATTCGGCCGACGTCTGGTTTTCCTTGGCGATAATAAATACCAGCCGGAATAAATGTTCAACCCGCAGACCGCCCCGCGCTTCGCCTTCCTTGATGAGGGTATCCTTGGCCTTGTTAAGTTCCTTATCATCCAGCACCGCATTGTGGTCGAACAAATCGAAAGAATTTCCCGATTCAACCTGTTCCGAGGTGGATATCAAGGTTTGAATCGCCTTGACCAGGGCTTCTTCTTCGCGGGGTTCGATTTTAAACACCTTAAGATCGGAAAGCTGGCGTTTATTGATTTTGTTATTAAATTCGCGCATCCGCCGTTTAAGCGTTTCCAGGCTGTCGCGCAGATCCCGCAAAATGGCCGCCACCTGGACCACCGCCGAACGGGCTTTGCGTTCTATGGCGGCCTGTTCCTGGCTTAAGTTCAGGGTATAGGCAAACAAGGCATCCAGTTCCTGCTCGGAAGAATCCTGCGTTTGAAATTTACTGATACCGCACCCATGCAACTCGCCGAGCTGTTGGTTCAGGTCATTGTCGATTTGCCGTAACTGCCGGCACTCATTGTTATAACTTTCGATTCGATCAGCCAGCATTGGCATAGTCAATTCGGTCGGCTCCATGCAAGGAAAATAGGGCAGTTGCTCCAAAAAATCAAAAGGGGATTGTTGATCTAATCGCTGGTGGCGTGCATAGTTGATGCGTTGATGTTGACTTTGAAGTTCTTTCTGTTCGGCTTTATGGCGGTCCTGTGTTTGGATGACGGCGTCTTTCTTTTCACCCAATGTCGATTCTTCCTGCTCACGCTGCGAAACAGGAGTCGAGTAGTCCCCAGAAGCGATAGGGCATGTGTTTTCACGAAGCGCTTTATGCGTAGTGAAAATGCAGGCTTTACGAAATCGCGTCGAGTCATTGCGTAACTATGTTGCATACCCCTTATATGGACTCCTCGTTTATTGCAAGCCAAGTTTTCACAATTGATGACACCTACAGAGATCAAGATTGCAGCCATATATCCGGTCTCTTAATAGAGGTTTTATTACCTCAGGACTCCTGATGAATCTATCCGCGCACTTTCACCTCTACCATGTTGTCGGATTCTTATCGAACTCTCTGGGTATGTCGGGTTATGAAAGCACCGGTCTGACCTGTTTTTGCCATCAAATGGTGTTAACTTGCCTCCGCAATTCTGGTTTACCTGGTTAACTGTCAAGGTTTGTTGGAGGGTTATCCACGCTTTGCCCACTGACGGAGAGCCCTTCACTCGTGCTCGTAGTCGGTGGGCAAAGGGTGGATAACCCGGTGCTCATTATTGCCTAGGCATCCAAGGCTTCATAGTCTTTGCCGTTACTCGCCATCGCCCATAATATCCGCGCATTTTTATTGGCGAGAGCCACAGCGGCTTTATTAAAGCCGCGTCGTGCCACTAAGCCTTGTAGCCATAAGCTCAGCTTATCCGTTTTCTTCGTACAGTTTTTTAACACGGCTCGCGCACCATGTATCAATAAAGTTCGTATATACCGGTTCCCTCGTTTACTGATCCCCAGATAATGCAGCTTATCAGCACTACTGTGCTGTTTGGGTACCACGCCTAAACTGGCGGCGTAATCCCGGCTGCTTTTATAGCCCTTGCCGCCGTCGCCGATATCAGCTGCCACCATCGTTGCCGTCAGTGGCCCAACGCCTGGGACATCAAGAAAGCGTTTGCTGAGGTCGTTGGCATTGCATAAGCGATTGATCCGTTGATCCTGGGCTTTGATTTCAGCATCCAGCGTCTTAAGTTTTTCGTATTGCTCTGCAAACAGTTCCCGGCTTAAGTCGGTTAAGCCGTTTTCAGCGTCTTCTACTATCAAGGGTAACTGCTCTCTAATCTGCGTGATGCCCTGGTTGATGACGATGCCTCTTTCACTCAGCAAGCCTCGCGTTTGGTTGACCAGCGCCGTGCGTTGATCAACCAGCTCTTTGCGAATACTATGAACCAATTGGATATCTTGTTGTGCAACAGTTTTTATCGCCACCACCCGTTTGTTCGGGCGAGTGACAGCATCATAGATCGCTGCGGCATCGTTAAAGTCGTTCTTATTGCCGACTACAAAGCTTTTCACATAGCGGGCATTAAGCAAGACGACTTCATGACCCAACTTGGTTAGTTCTCTGGCCCAATGATGAGCCCCTCCACAGGCTTCCATGCCAATGATACTGGCGGGATAGTTGGCAAAAAACTCTAGCAATTTACTGCGATTGAGTTTCTTTTTAAGTATTTTTCCATCAGCCAACAGAGTAAACAGATGAAAAATATTTTTTGCTATATCTAAGCCAATTACGCTATTGTTCATTTCGGACTCCTCATTACGTCGGTTAAAAATTTCTCGGTGCTTTTATAGCACCAAGGTGTGAGAGGAGTCCATATCATCATGTTGGGTATGCAACGAGTGAAGCAGGACGGCTGGGGCCGCCGAAGGCATTAGCGGTCGCGTAATTTTTGCCGCTTGTTGGGCAGGGATGCCCAAAAAAGCTTTCGCAAAAATAGCGACTCCCCGCAGCGCTTTCAGTTTTTGTTTCAAACCGTCTATTTTTTGTAACCTATCCGAGCTGCCGGCCTGCAACAACAACAATTCCTCATAGTTTTTTATATCCTTATCCAATTCAGCGATTTGTCGCTCCAGTCCGGTTTGCTGTTGCTTTTGTTGTGCTAACGATTCAACGGTTTGTAACAGAGTTTTCCACTCGGTCAACTGCTGCGCATAATCGCTGATTTCGGTTTCCAGTTCTTGCGCGGTTTTGATAGTAAGATTAGGTTCCAATGATGATAAATCCAGTGACAATCCGGGCAATTCCAAACGGTTAGCTAGCAACCGGTCTTCTAATGTTACTGCGAATGACCGGAATGCGTTTTGATCGTTTAGTTCAATAGCTTTACCTTCATTGACTGGCAAACTTAAAACTGTTTTTGCCAATAACCGGGTTAACACATCAAAACTATTCGCTGGCAAAAGCGTTTGCAGTTGCAAATATAGATTGTCGTTGATATTCGCCAACTGCTGGTGCAGATCGCTTTGTTCCTTGCTGATTTTATCTATGTTTCTTCTGATCGACACGGTCGATTGCTGTTGTTCGGCATTACCGATGATGCGAACCAACTCATCGCGCCTTTCCTGTAAGACTTGCCGCTGGGTTTGTAATTGCGCTAATTCACTGACAAACTGAAATTGAACGGTTAGCTCTTGAAAGCGCAGTTCACTTTTATTTTGTTCTCTTAGCTCAGTTTCGGCTTCGGCCTGGTCCTTGTAAATCAATTTCTGGCGACTTTCCAAAGCCTTTACTTCCTCGGCCAAAGCCTGAAGCCGTTGCCGGAGTTGTTCAGAAGCGCTGCTGTTGTAGGATTCCCATTCATTCAAGCCGCGTTCAATCAAGGGCCGCCACAAAATAATCTTGCCCCGTAAAGTCCGGCGCGTTTGCTGGCTGTCTTCCATGCAGGCAATGAGCGCCTGGTTGCGAAACACTGCGTCATATTGTGATTTGTCATAGTTGACATCGGCAAAAGACTTGTCCCATTCGCTTTTAAAATCGACGCTGCGATCCTGTAAATCGTTTTTAAATATTTCCAGTAAATAGTTTTTCACTTCCCGGCTATCCAGGCGATCCAGGCGCAACGTCCGGGTCAGAATGCGCTGATAAGTCGCCGCCTGAGACGTGAATTCAAGCGGAAAAAGAGTGAAATCGGGATCGTCAAAACGCTGTTTTTGACGATTCCCGTACAACAGGGCACGTAAGTCAGCTTGCGGGTAAATCCTGGCCATTTTGCCGCATTCAAACAGACGAGCAATTAATTTGGGTTGGTCAACCAGCTTGCCATCATCCAGCCGGTAATCGTCGAGATCGAGACTGCCTTGATAGGCAAAGTATTCATAATCATGACTCAAGCCCTTGCCGACGCAACCAATGACGGCCATGCCGGATGGCAACAACACTTCCAGCAGAATGTAGGCGCTGTTGTCCGGGAAATAAAACCGCCGGGTATTTTCGAAGCTGTGCGCGCCAAAATCCATGTTCCGTTTGTCGAGGATGAGCAGGAATTGCAAGGCATTGATCAGGCTGGTTTTGCCGGTATTGTTAGGGGCGATAATCGATACCGAATCGTCCAGCGGCAATTCGGCGCGGCTGTAGCCGGCGCTGTTTAATAACACCAGTTTTTGAAATCCGTACTGTGCAAGGCTCAAAGCAAATTCTCCCCGGTATCTTCGGCTGGAGTATGCTCAGGCCGTTCTGCCTGTGCCAGTTCTTCAAACAAGTCCAGGTAACGATGCACGGCTGTCAGAAGCCGGTAAGCCCCGTCTTCAAACACCAGAAAACCGACACGGGCGGCACTGTCTAAAATTTCTTTTAGCGTTTGCGGGCTGTTCATGTCTTCGGCTTCCAGTATGGCGTGATACTGCTGCCAAAGTTTTTCGAGTAACGGGGTATCAAGCCGCCATTGCTGGAACTGGAACAAATGCAAGCCTTGGTCGGCTTGATATTCAAAAAGCAACATCAGCAGCAAGGCCAGTCTTCGGGTCAGTTTGCCGGTATAAGCGCTGGCTTGATCCGTTTTGAAGTAAGCGAAACCGCGGCCATCCAATACCAGGACAAAACCCAGCGCGGCAAACAGAGCCTGGTATTGGCTCTGCTGATTCTCTAGTTCAACCCAAAGCCCGGTATCCTGCAAGCGGTTTAAATGGGCACCGGAACTCAACAGTTTAAACAGTGGCTGTAGCTGGGGCAGATGGGTCAAATTAATGGTCATAAGGACTTAAGCGCATGACTGTGTAAGTGAATCGCGACTTGCTTGAGGACAATGCGCGTTTCTTCCGGGCCAGGGATCGCGGAAATATCCGGTAAACGGATTAATGAATGATAAAGCCTTAACAACGTGACATCCTGATAATGGCCGTAATGATCGGTCAGCCAGCGCATCAGGTCCGCCAGCGGCAAACTCTGATCAAGGTGTTTACGGATGGCCTCTTCATCGACGCGTTCCAGCTGAATAAGGGTGTCTTCTGTTATCAGCTCCGGAAATTCAACTGCTTTAGGCTGATAATGACGCACTTGTTCCATGAGCGTCAACAACTCAGGGCCGATTGCGACCGATACCGGGCGTTCTTTACGCCAAACCGGCAAGCTTTGTTGCGGGAAAGTTCTGCGCAAGCCTTTTTTACGCACTTCACCCAGTAATTGCCCGATCGCGGCGCTTAACTGGTTATGGCGGCGAACCTCTTCTCTCAGCGGCATCAAGGTGTTGGTGCATTGTTTTAATGAGATGAGTCCGGTTTGCCGTAACTCCTTAACCCTGAATCCTATTTGTCTCAACAAGCGTTGATGACTGTATAAAACGCCTTGAATTGCCAGTTGCTGAGCCAGTGTTTCCAATACCCGTTCGGCTTCCTCCAGTAACGGATAGAAACTACCGCCAGCGCCGGTATCCATCAATTCGGTCATTGGCTGCACATACCGGTCATAAGCCTCCAGGACTTCACGATAACGCCGGGCCAATGGCATCCGCTCATCAGCCGCTTTGGCGCGTTCGGCAATGTCCTGGATGGCATGGGTATCCTGATCCAGTTGTTGCAAAATTTGCCGAAGCTGGTTGTCGATACGGACGGCGCCCCGTTGCAGCGCCGCCATATCCCGTTCCTGCACCGCCTGATACAACTGCTCAAGGCCGGTTTTAATATCAATAATCCGGGCTTTTAATATGTCCGACAAACCCAGCTCATGTTCATGCAACAAACTGCCGGCAAATTGGTGGACATTTTCATTGAGCTGCAAGGTATTACTGTGCGACATTTCGATCAACAATTCGGCGTTGATCATATGCTGCAAACGCTCTATATGCTGTTCATCTGCCTCATGCACATAGACTTTTGCCAGTAACGCCAATAGTTCGTCTCGCTCATAGGTCATCTGATCGCGGCCCAGCAATACGAAGCGCTCTATTGCGTCCCAGTGTTTATCAAGCGCTCGAATTAAACTGCGAGGGTTAATCATATTAATAGGAAGTTGGCGTGAGTTCTAGCTGATCACCGTTAAGCCAAACGAATAAGGATAGATTGTGTGAGCAAAGTAAACCACAATCTTATCCAGTTGTTGGACAAGCCTCTTTCGGCTAACCACCACATAAGGCAGGACAAACAGGTGTATGCCACCACCCTAGCCTGGACTGAGTTCGCCAAAGGGCGTAGCGCGTGGTGGCGTTTCCGGCTTGCCATGCATCGATGCGCCGGAAACGCTTTTCTCGCTTCCGCTCGAAAAGACTTATTCCGGCCTACTGGCTTCGTGTTTACTTCAGGACTGTCTTCGTGGTGTTATGCCTTTAATACAAGCCTGTTTCCCCGCACTCAACCAGCTTCCTGTTCAACTTCTTTCGAGCGATCAACCGACCATAATTTCTCAAGCTGATAATATTCGCGTGCCTGAGCGGTCATTGCATGAACAATGACATCACCCAGATCCAGGAGTATCCAGTCTGAACCCAAGTCGCCTTCAATCCCTAACGGTTTAAAGCCTTGTTCCTTGACTTTTTCTGCGATGTAATCACATAAGGATCTTAAGTGACGATCAGACGTTCCTGTTACCACCACCATGTAATCGGTAAAACTGGTTTTGCCACGGACATCCAGTGTCGTAATATTTTGCCCTTTACGCTCGTCCAAAACATCCTGGACAATTTTCAATAACTCTTCTACTTGCATTAAAATTCCTAGTGTAAATGATGAGACCGATGTCTCTGGTAAAGCTTGTGATGCCTGATATAGGCAATGACTGTATCGGGTAGTAAAAATCCCGGACTTCGTTGTTCCATAATCATGTTCCTGATAGCCGTTGCCGAAATATCAAGCTGGGTGACTTGCTGAAAGTATAACTTACCCGCGAGGTTGTGTGCCAATTCAGTTATCCCGCCCGCCAACCTGGCTTTAAAAAACTTATCGAGATTCTGTATTTCAAAGCCCGGCCGGGTCATGACGACAATATGCGCAAAATCAAATAAATGCTGCCATTGATACCAGGTCTTTAAATGATTGAACGCATCACTGCCGATAAACAACAGCAACGGTTCGTCTTTGAATTCCTGCCGTAAAGATTTCAGTGTATCCACCATATAAGATGCACCGTGCCGGTTTAATTCTCGGGTGTCAACGATTAACCCCGGCTGATTTTTTATGGCCAGTTCCAGCATGTGCAAGCGCATTAGCGCTGTCGCAGCGGGTTGTTCTCGATGCGGGGGTTGTGCGCTGGGGATTAACCGGACTTCTTTCAATCCAAAGATTTCTTTAACTTCCAGCGCCGAGCGTAAATGCCCATAGTGAATGGGGTCAAAAGTACCGCCAAAAATACCGATCATCTATTGCCTGATATGCCCATCACCCAGGACGATGTATTTTAACGAGGTCAACCCTTTTAAACCGACGGGGCCGCGCGCATGCAATTTATCGGTACTAATACCGATTTCAGCGCCCAAACCATATTCAAAGCCATCGGCAAAACGGGTTGAGGCATTGACCATCACCGAACTGGAATCCACTTCGCGCAGAAAGCGTCTTGCCCGCGTGAAATCTTCGGTGACAATGGCTTCGGTATGGCTGGAGCTGTATTTATTGATGTGCTCCATCGCTTCATCCAGCCCACTAACAATTTTGATGGACAGAATAGGCGCGAGATATTCGGTGTGCCAGTCCTCTTCAGTCGCTCTTATACACTTCGGAATCAAGGAGCAGGTTTTAAGGCAGCCACGCAGTTCAACGCCTTTTTCGAGATAAATTTCAGCCAAAACCGTCAAAACCTTGGCGGCAATGCTTTCGGCAACCAGCAAAGTCTCCATGGCATTACATACGCCATAACGATGGGTTTTGGCATTGACGGCAATCTTGACCGCTTTATCAAGATCGGCTTTATCATCGATATAAACATGACAAATACCATCCAGATGTTTAATAACCGGAATCGTGGCGTCCTGGGAAATTCGTTCGATCAAACCCTTCCCGCCGCGTGGCACGATAACATCAACGTATTGCTTCATGGTGATTAATTCGCCCACCGCAGCGCGATCAGCGGTTGCCACGATTTGCACGGCTTCCACAGGCAAACCGGCTGCCTCCAGGCCTTTAGAAATACACGAGGCAATGGCCTGATTGGAATGAATAGCTTCCGAACCGCCTCTTAAAATACAGGCATTGCCGGATTTAAGGCACAAAGCCGCCGCATCGACAGTCACATTGGGACGGGATTCATAAATGATGCCGATAACGCCCAACGGTACGCGCATTTGCCCGACCTGTATGCCGCTGGGTCTATAAACCAAATCGCTGATTTCACCAACCGGATCAGGTAAAGCAGCCACCTGTTTTAAGCCTTCAACCATCGCCTGAATGCCGCTTGGTGTTATTGCCAGCCTGTCCAGTAAAGCCGCGTCCAGGCCATTTTGCTTGCCGGCAGCCAAATCTTTTTGGTTTTCGCTTATTAGCAGTTCATGACTGCTTTCTATCGCCTCTGCAATTTTCAACAACCCCAGATTTTTTTTACCAGACTCCGTTCGGCTGATTTCTCTTCCGGCTTTTCTGGCCTTAAGGCCTAGGCCCTGCATATATTCTTTAATATCCACTGCGTTCTCACTAACTGGATTAAGTTAACTGTTTATTATATCGGTTAAACACCGTCATTTGCCCAGTAAATTAAAAAAATCGTCCTCCATACCGTCAGTCAGTCTAAGCACGGTTTTAAATCCGTCTGCACCACATTTTTTAGTCAGGGTGTTTAGAATTCGTTGAACATCAGCTGGCGATTCATAAGGGCCGTTCATATAATAAGGCATACCCTCCTTACCGAATGTGTATTTAACCGGGCATGCGCCCGCATCAATAATGCCAAATAGCTCGTAGGCATTGTTGTAATCAGGATGGGGTGAAAAACCCAGCTCTTTGGCATAATCAACTAAACCGTCCAGTAGCTTTTTAGCACAGCTTTGATGCAGTTTTTCAAAATCCCTGTCATTTGTCGCAAACATTCTTGCTTTGATCCTATGCTCATATTCACTTTCCGGCATGACCAAAAACATAGCGTCTTTGACACCCAGACAGTAGACATCGATAACAAAAGCGCTCATGGCAATATCGCCGTTAGGAGCACGCCGAGTTACCACCAGTTCACCCAGGCCGGATTCAAACAAATTATCCGGTATCAAGCATTCGTGAATGGTATTGAACCCGGTTAACAAAAATCTGTCTCCTCGAAGGACATTAAAAAACAATATGTTTTCATTTAGCCTTAACTTGACCAGGAATACTATTATGAAACCCAATACTTTACTATGGGCTGGGCTATTGCTTTTTTCTACAGCAGCACCAGCGCTTGAAAATACTAGCTCTAAGCAGGTTGACGAAGTTCAGCAACGCACCCAGCAAGTGGTGCCTTATGCCTTGGACCAAACCCAACTAACGTTTACTAAAACGGTTCACGGCGGCGTTCAGCATGTTGTCGTCAAATCAGCCGACAATACCCAACAAATAAAATTGATCCAGGCAAACCTGCTTAAAATGGCCAATGATTTCAGAAAAGGTGATTTTTCTGTGACTGAACATATACACGGTAATACTATGCCAGGTCTCGCCCAGATAAAAAAGGCTGAAACCGACGATATTAAATATGAATACCAAGCCTTGCCAAATGGCGCCCAGATTCATTATTCAACTGAATATCCTCAATATGTTCAGGCACTTCATGAATGGTTTGATGCTCAGATGAGTGAGCACGGTAACGAAGCGGTACCGGAACATAGCAAGCACCATTCAACAGTTGCAGAGTAACAAAACAATAACCATTCCAAAGCTGGCATAGCCGATAGACAACTTGTGATGGGTAAAGCAGTCGAAATCCATCACTTGTTCCCAAGCTCCAGCTCTCATCGTTATACACAAGTGTCTCGAAGCCCGTCATTCCGCCATCCATGCCCGAATGACGGGCTTGTGTCACTGGCTGAAACACCTTGCTAATCAGGAAATCTCTTAACTGAACATTCATGCGTTTAAATTCACCGCCATCACTTGGTATACCGAAGAGATGATCGATAATTGAAGACGATTGAACAGCTTCAATACGCTGGAGTTTTTCAAATTCTTCAAACGATAGAACAACCGCAACAGGGACTCCACAACGTGTGACCACCTGAGCCTTACCTTTTTGCGCCGCATCAATCACTGCGCTGAATTTATTTTTGGCGTCTTGTAACGACCATTGTTCGGTTTACATAAATACCTCTTGAAAAGGAATAAGGGCTTCACCGATAGCCGCCTGACGGATGAAACCGATAATACTTGCGGCAATGGCTTGATTGGTTTGGCTGTACCAGGCGCTACGCAGATTGGCTTCAATATAGCCGTGTTGATTGAGCAGCAGGCGGATTTCCGTGAGTTGCTCGCGGGTGAGATCTTTGGGTTTATTAACGATAACACCCAACGCCACCGACTGGTTAAGCTGATCGCGGATAAACTGGTTAAAACTGTCCCTTTTATGCCCGGTAAACCTTTACATATCTTACATTTCCAACCAAAAAAAAGTCACTTATGCTAACGCCTCAAATGACCATTTCCATAGGCCACCCACTTGAATGTGGTCAACTCATCCGGTCCAACAGGACCGCGGGCATGAAGTTTGTCCGTGCTGATGCCTATTACCGATCCCAAGCCATAATCGCCACCCCCTGACAATCTTGTTGAAGCATTGATCAATACAGATGCTGAATCAACCTGCTGCTCAAATTTTTGAGCCCTGCTCAGGCTTTGCGTGACAATGCCATCGGTATGTCCCGACCCATAGTTATTGATATGATCAATAGCTTCTTCAATACCGTTGACGATCTTTATGGAAAGGATCGGCGCCAGATATTCGGTATGCCAGTCCTCTTCTATCGCTAGGAGTATTGTTTTCAATATCTTTTGTGTCTCTTTACAGCCACGCAGTTCGATGTTGTTTGACTCAAATGCCGCCTGGAGCAAGGGTAACAGGTGTTCGGCACACTTTTTATCGACTAATAGTGTTTCGAGCGCATTGCAGACCTGAATACTTTGGCATTTCGAGTTAATCGCCAGCTCGACTGCCTGTTTCAGGTCCGCGTCTTCTGCTAGATAGAGATGACAGATGCCATCGTAATGTTTGATGACTGGAATTCGGGTGCCCTCGGCGATTCGCTTGATCAACCCTTTACCCCCTCGAGGAATCAATACGTCCACATAGGCATCCATTTTGAGCAGTTCGCCAACCGCTTCATGGCCTGGCGTGCGGATTATCTGGATGGCATGCTGCGGAAGCCCCGCATTAACAGCGCCTTCAATCATGGCATCAGTCAGCAGTGCGTTAGTTTGCAGTGCTTCCGATCCGCCTCGCAAGATGACGGCATTACCGCTTTTTATACAGACGCCGGCGGCATCGGTGGTGACATTTGGCCTCGACTCGTAAATAATGCCGATAACGCCAAGCGGTACCGATTTTTTATAGACCCGCAGGCCGGCCGGATTGGTATGTCCTTCCAACACCCGATTTAACGGGTCTGGTCGCTGAGCCACCTTTCTTAGCCTGGAGAGCATGTACTGGAATACTTTATCGTCAATGGTCAAACGTTTGACCATCGCATCCGACTGCCCATCCTGACGCGCTTTCTTAACTTCCCGGGCGTTAATTTCCAGAACCTGGTGCTTAACCGCTTCAAGCGCGTCAGCCATTTTCGTAAGGGCAAGATTACGAAGTGCTTCGGAAGTTGTCGATAGCTGGCGTGCTGCGTAACGACTTTGTCTGGCAATGACTTGAACGGTACTGGTATTCATATTCTCAACAGGTTTTTTTTTGAAAGGATGAAGGGTAACAGCTAAACACTGGCTGCATAAAATGATTAATAGAATCATTCATTAATGTTGGTCAAAGAAGTGTAAATTTTGACGCTGTTTTCTAATTAGGCTTTCGAAATCCAGTTCAGCATCCCTTCCCAGACTCTTGATCCGGCACCTGATTAATCATATGTGTTGTTAGTTGCTGCAAAGCATTTTGGATATTGATTTTCAGTTGAGAATCCATGGCCAATTCCGCGAGTGCTTTATTCATGCACAGCATCCACTGGTCGCGCTCAGATTCGCCAATTAGGAACGGCAGATGGCGGGCTCGCAGCATCGGGTGACGGAATTCTTCGATGAACAAATTGGGACCACCCAGCCAACCGGATAGAAATTTAAACAGCTTGTCTTTGGCGGAGGCTAGATTGTGCTGATGAATGGCGCGTATGCCTTGTGCCTCGGGCAGAGTATCCATATAGAAGTAAAACCGGTCGACCAAATTGAGGAGGGTTTGTTCGCCACCGATCATTTCGTAAGGCGTGCTAATATTCATTGCAAATTATTCTTTAAGGTTTGGTTGCTGTTTTGCTAGGGTTAGCATTGATTTTACCACGGCGTCATTGGCATACCATTACCAAACCAACCTCACGTAAATTTCCGGTTGATGACTATAGAGTAAGAAAAAGGAAATAACTGGGGTCAGAGTAAACTTAGGAAATAACTGGGGTCAGAGTAAACTTAAATTATTTATCTACTTTTTTCTTCCTTCAACCAACAGGTCGCCCCATCTTTTTTGCCGTCATTCTCCGGCCGGTCAAATTTTCAACTTCCGCTTCAAATCGCACATTGCCGAGTATCATACCTTTGTTTGCCGCAAACCGAATATCTTCCAGTATTTCCCTTCGACATGATATTTGAATAATTCACGATAATTTGACTGCCTCTCAATTGGTTCACTGCCTAACGCAAGGTACAAGGGATGAGATGCACACAACTCCGATGTTTTTCCCAATGCATTTATCGGGTAGCTTGACCAAACATAATCTGACGGTTGCTCTACCATTCCTGCTCTGACTGGATTCAACTCGATATAACGATAAGGTTGCAAAAGGTAATTTTCTTCCTGCACAAAACATGATTTAAGTCGGCTTTCCCAAAGCGTCCCCGTTCGCTTGTTGCTGAAATTGAAATATCGTACATAGTGCCTGCCCAGTGATTGTATCATGTGGCTGACGGCATTATTGGCTCTCGGTATGCATAGCAGATAAACATGGTTGGTCATCAATACCCACGCATGAATATCTACCTGATATTTGTTTGAGTAGTCTTTCAGCCAACTTGCATAAGCCGCTAAATCTTGCTCGCTGCCAAAGCACACCTGTCGGTTGTTGCCACTTTAGATTACATGTTGGGGAATCCCTACTGGACATACACGGGGTAATCTTGACAGTGGGTAATCAAATTTCAGCTTACCGCAAAGGAAATAAATCATGTTAATGAAGTTATTGATATTACGGTAGCCTCTGGCTCGACGTTTAGCCAGCTGAATCTTACTATTGATACCTTCAAGAATGCCGTTAGTAATGAGTGATTCTACGAAATGCACGATCCCCGACCAATGCGCTCGAACCGTGTTGGCGAACTTCATAAACGCTGGAATCTTGGCTGCGTCCACCTCGTCACACCATTGCCTCAAAAAAGCGTCCGCTGCCGGCTTGTCGGGCATTTCCCAGAGATCATTGAATAGCACCTTTAATCGGTAAGCTTCGCCCAGCGTGGGGTAGAGCTTAATCAGTTCATCCAGCTCTTTTTCTTTTTTGTCGGATAGGTTTTCCCGGTTCTTTAGAAAAGTGTATTTGTGGCCTTTCAGAGCATCATGCTCCTTGCGTTCGGCAATGCGCACCTGATTCATGGCCTCGTTCAATAATTTAACAACATGGAATCGATCAAAGGTAATTTGTGCGACAGGGAATGACTCGGCGGCACCGGCAATAAATGACGGTGACAAATCCATGCTGATTTGCTCAATTTGTTCCTTATCGACGCCTTTAGTTTCGAGGTGTTGTTGAATACTTTGCAATGTCGCTTTGCCCTTGCCTTCGGTGACATGAATCACGCGCGCTTCATCTAAATCAACACCCAGTGTGACGTAATGATGGCCTTTTTTGGTCGAGGTTTCATCGACGCCCAGCTTGGTTATCGTACCCGGGTCATCGGCTGCTTTTGCCTTGCTAATCCAGTGATTAAAGAGGGTCCAGATGCGCTGTGGATTGACCTTCAGTATCTCGGCGACTCGATTGACCGGCATTTCCCGTTCGATCAAGGCTAGCGCCAAAGCTTCGAATAACAAGGTAAAACCACTGCCTGGTCTTGCCCAAGGAACGTCAACAGTGCGAACTTTACCATCGGTCGTGGTAATGCGCGGCACTGCACAATGGAGGTAACAGGTGTGCTCAAAAAAGCTCAAATGTTGCCATTGCCGCTCTACGGTATCATGCACTGGACAAAGGTTATTCGCGTCGTCTAAGAACCGCGAGCCAGTCACAAAATCGATATGCAGATGAAGTTCGCTACGGGCCAATTCATCTGTAGCAAAGGTCACATTTTTGACCTGCCAAGGGGGCTGCAGGCCTAAAGCCATGCTAAATAAAGTTTCACTGTTCATGGCTACATTATCGCATTACCCACCCATTTGTTTTACCTGAAGTTGATGTATAGGAACAGTGTAGCAGAAATCTAAGTTCACTCTGACCCCAGTTATACGGTTGTGCAGTGCTTTCCGATGGCTTGGCGTATTTCACTGCGGTGACCAATGCAGGCTGTCAACACCAAGCAATCATCGTCGATGGTCTCAGACCCAAAGACCTGCCGGAATTTCTTTAGCTCAACGCAATATTGGGCAATCTCAAGACCAGCTTGGGCGATGCTTATCATGCCTTCAGTTTTGCAAAATACGCGTCACGCTATCTGGCGGCCTTTGCCTATCGGTTCAACCGGCGCTTCCGGCTCGACACGCTCCCGACTCGCCCGCTGGTGGCCGCTACCACTATCGGGCCCCGCCCAGGCGCTTGGCTTCGGTCTACTGAAGTATCTTGCTAATCAGGACAGGGATTAGTTAATTGATGATTAAGCAAGAGCCTTGGCTTTTAGTTGAGCAAATTCATCCGCAGTAATAGTGCCTGCGTCGAGTAATGCTTTGGCTTCGCTGATTTGTTCGGCGGGTGATTTACCGGCGATTTGGCGAATATAGCTGTCGGTATCGGACTTTGCTCGCTCCATTGCTTCGCGCTGACGTTGCGCCATGCCACGGCCATGCCACAAAATGTAAATAAGGGCAACGAGGGGTATAGGTAGAATCAAGCCGAGAATCCACAGCGCTTTAACAAAACCGCTCATCTCGCTATTGCGGAACACATCAGAAAAGATATGAATCAGTACAAAGATGTATGCAACAAAAATAAAAACTTCGGCGATCAGCCAAAATGAATCCCAAAAAGTGCTCATAATTACAAAATCCTATTAAATATAGTTATAAAAATACGAAAAAGACATCCTTTCCATGCAGGCTTAACAAGGCGGTACGGATAGGAAATTCAACCGCCTCAATCAAATTATCCCACCTTAAATCCATTATCAAAAGCACTATTTTCAGTCTTTCGGCACTCACCGAAAACTCGCCAGGCTCGCCCGATCCAAAAATTGAAACAAAAGAAAATCAATGAACAATAAATCAATGGGGTCTGACCATTGATTCATTTCTTATCAGCTTTCAGCCCGATTGA
Organism: uncultured Gammaproteobacteria bacterium; assembly: GCA_963789475.1. Classification (GTDB taxonomy): domain Bacteria; phylum Pseudomonadota; class Gammaproteobacteria; order Methylococcales; family Methylomonadaceae; genus Methylobacter_C. Next base: position 62,082 of record CAWBLO010000039.1, read on the forward strand.
TTTCGCAAAGCGTTCAGTAATGGTTTCTGCAGGTAATTCCATGTCAACAGCTTGCCAAGTAAATAAACCCACCCTCGATAATGTCACGCTGGACTGCCATTGAGTTTCCGGGTTGATAAAAGTCACCTTTGCCTGAGTCGGTGATTCCCATGTTACTTTGCCATCCAGTGCCCAGCAATCAGTCGTGCCGGCTGGTTTTGCGTAAGGGTCACTGGACAGGTCACCACACAGCAAATAACTAAAACCTTTGGGGCTGGTTAATTGATGCACGGTTTTTGGCATCGCATTCAGGCTTTCCTGATAATTACGTTGCGCTTGCGCAGGGTCTTTCTGGCTTTCCGCAGTCATTTTAATTTTCAAAAGCCCAGACAGCAGTTTATCGGCATAGCTTTCAAAAGCAGCCGGCTTAACAAGCTGCTGCCATTGCTCCTTATCGTCTGCTATTGCCGCTTGACTGATGGAGTGAATCGCCCGCCAAGGGCCCATGCTAAATGTAATGAATGCCACTATCAGGCAGATGGCCAAAAATCGGTAGAGTAAGGTCATGTTCAGTTTTACAAAATTGCTTGATTGATTAATAAAAGCTCACCACAGAGCCTTTACTGAGCGCAGCCAAAGCTACACAGAGGCAAATCAATGGCGTCAGGGCCATTGATTATTTTTCGGCT
>CAWBLO010000040.1:0-35783 GCA_963789475.1 uncultured Gammaproteobacteria bacterium
TCTTCGAGCAATAACCGCCATCGCTTTATCTACATCTACTCGTTAAATACGTATTGCTAAACCTATACAGCGCCGACACCATGAGTTTAAGTTCACCGGCACTTTTAAACAGGCGCATTTCATGTAACATAAGCTCCAGCGAAACCAATTCGCCGGGGGCAATAACACCGGTTCGTGACTGACTACGGATATGATTTATCCATTCCAGCAAGCTATGATCCAGCTCTGGATCGCGACCCATCGGATAAAAAACCTTGGTTTTGTTTTCCAACATACCCGGCAAAATGTCATCCAAATCATCAATCGGGAAAGAATCATCCGCTTCGTAATGTGTTGTAGCGCCTTCCAAGCCCGAATGCGCACCTTCCCATAACGCTTTTTTTTCATCAAATTCGCGGCAAAATAAAATGTATTCTCCCTGTTCACGTCCGGGGATAAACACGGCCAAGGCATCCGGTTCATTAAATCCGGTTAAATAATAAAAATCGCTGTCCTGCCGGAATGGATAATCCACATCCCGGTTGCGGGTGCGGACTGAAGCACTGCCTATTAGCGCAATATTACCTTTGCCAACATGCTGCATTAGTTGCTTCCGTCGTTTTTTAAATTCACTTTGTTTCATTTTTGTCCGCCGCTTAATCAACCATTTCGCCGCTGCTTTCACCCAACTCATCACGAAGCAATAGTACAGCCGATCTCAGATATTCAGTAATTTCCACCAAAGCATTCTCATCTTCCTCCCCTTCCGCATTGGCATCAAGCTTGGTAAATTCGGTAATATCTTTCAGTATTTCACGAACATCTTTTGACCAGTTTGTAGCCGTTGCCCCTGAACCCACTCCAAATAGAAACCCTCTGCACCAGCTTTTTAACCCTTCAACCTGCTCGCTCAACGACACATCATCTTCCGGCAAAAACAGGTCAAATTCAAACTCATCACTTGCCAGTAAACGCCTTGTCTCCTCAAATAACCTTACCAGCAAATATTTATTTTCATCAATCAAAGCATCGCTATTATGAAACAACTCATCCAACCAAGAGCACTCTCTGTCTGTTCATTGACACATAACATGCCGGTTGCCATGCCGTGAGCTTCAGCCGCCGAGAGATCAGCATCACTTTGTACAATTATTGCATTACACGCGTTATAAGCCATAATAATTTCACTATCACTAAAATAAAAATAGTGCTTATGCTACCATTGATAGTTAACCCGGTTAAAATTTGTTCACTTTGACTCGCTGAGCGACTGATTCTGCGTAGTTAAAGTCTATCGTTAGCTACCGGAAAACACTCTTGAAAGCACCTGATTACTTGCAATAACTTTAGTTACCACCATGACAGAAACATATCTACCTATAGAATTAAAAGACTTCGAAGACAAACTGGATCAGCTCATCGACAAATACCACACCATGAAAAATGAAAACAGTTCTCTGAAGATTAAACAAGAAACATTGGTTCAGGAAAAAGCTCAATTACTGGAAAAAACCACTCTGGCCAGAACCCGAGTAGAAGCAATGATCACCCGGCTAAAAGCAATGGAGCACGGCTCATGAATAAGAAACCCCAACCCGTATCTCTTATCATTATGGGCAAAGAATACCGGATTGCCTGCGATCCTGAAGAACAGGACGATCTTATTCACTCGGCTCAACAACTCGATGTGCAAATGCGCAAAATGAGAGACTCCGGCAAAATAACCGGACCGGACAGAATTGCGGTCATGGCAGCGCTAAATTTGGCGCATGAACTGCAAATGATGAAAAGTCAAAATGCCCTGCTGAATCAAAGATTGAGTGAATGTCTGACAAAAATGAGTCACAAAATAGAAAACGTTTTAGAAAATCCTTAAACACGCTAAAATATGCACTGTATCTCCTGCAGCGTTCGAGAGTGTGCTGGGTGTTTCCTGAACCTGTATTTACCCCGGGGGCGAATTCCGTTACTGGTGTGCATGCCCGTTTTATACGGGAAGCCTGACGTAACGGTTACCGTCCCCACTTGAACTTCCGGTTCAAGGACGAAAGCACATAACGGCGCAGGCGGGAGATGCAGCTTTCCTAATAATCCGCTTTGATAAAAACAGGTTTGACGATGGCAAATCGCCAAACACTGTCAATCCAGAACGATTAAATCTTAACCAATACCTCACCACGCCCCATTTCCGACATATCTCCCGCATAGCGTTGTACACGGTTGAATGCGCTTGACGCATCGGCAAATTTAGAATTCAGCGACTTAAATGACGCAAATAAAATGGGTAAAAATGCCAAGGTATGTGCGCCGCAATCATTAAAACTGGCCGATAACTGCGGCTGATTCCATAACAACAACGTACCCCGGCGCATGGCATAACCTAAATACCGGCCTGTTTGCCCCATAACAGCAATGGTTCCGGCGGTCATGCGTGAGCCGCAATAATCGCCGGCATTGCCTTCAATCAAAATATTGCCACGGCGCATGTGGTCGCCGACCCGTTCACCGGCATTGCCTTTAACCAGAATAGTGCCGCCTTTCATGCCCATTTTATTGCCCGGCAGTGCCGCGCCTAAAAAGTCACCCGCATTGCCGGTAATTTCCAGATAACCCTTTTTCATTTCACAAGCGGCGTAAAGTCCGGCATTACCCGATACTTTAATCTCGCCAGATTTCATGCCAAACCCCAAATAAGCACCGGCATCGCCTTCTACGCTTATGCTGCCGCCTTCGAGTTCTTTACCGATAAAATCAAGCTTATCAACACTGTTTTTAATAACGATATTTTGTGTATCAGAGCCGTCAATCGTAAATAATTCATCAACACGCAGTTTGCGTTTGCCGCTTTGCAAGTTAATGCGGCAATATCGGCCAATGCCAAATCTTTTAACTGATGACACACCAGCGGCGACATATCGACACGTTGATCGGGTGAGTATTTCAGCGTAAAGGTTAAAGCGCTCATGCCATAATCTCCTGTAAGTGAAAGTGGAACGGCCCTAGTTTGCCGCCATAATTACCTGCACTAATGCGTTTGATGCCATTATCCGCACCCAAATCACAGACGGCTTGAATGCCCACTCGCATGGCTTTAGCGATGTCTTCTTTTGTTAAGCCGTCAATAACGATTTCCATCACTGATTCAATCTCGGGTGACAAATCGGTTTTGGTCGCGCCTTTTAATGTAGGGCAAAAAGCATCATTGGTCGATGCGTTCAGGGTTTTGTATTTTGAACCCACTTTAGAACCTGAACGCACAACGCCACCAGGAAAAGGCATAATCACATTGGGAATTTTGCGCATTTCTTCAATTGCGGCTTCGCAGGCTGCCAATGCTTGCGGTTGCGACTCGGCCAGTACTAAAAAGTTACCGCCGCCGATGGCATCCACTTGACCTGTGGTCGCTTCGGATAAAAATTCACCGTCCATCACAGGTATACGCCAGTAACGTTTGCCGGAGATGACTTTGGCAATCTGAAAGCCGTCGCCGAAATAGCGCAGGTTTTTACCCAACGGGATTCTGATGCCGCCATCAATGCCTGCAAACAGGGCGGAAGTAGGCGAGGTCAACACGCACTGCCCTGCCCTGGTTTCCAGTTGTTTAGCCAAGCCTTTGCCGCCCATGGCAAATATCATAATCGATACTCCAGGGCGGCCATCCGGGGTTTCGTCAGGGCTTAAGATTCGTTCAATGCCCGCTTCACAGCCGCAGGCAATCACGGAAGTGGCAAAGCCGGTCATGGCTTGTGCTGAAATCATCGCCCATTTTTCGTTTTGCGCGGTGATAATGGCGCGGGTGGCTTTCATTGGAAACGCTTCGGCAAACGTAGCGTCGATGGTTACACCGTTAATAATCATATTGTTATGCTCATTGTTTATATTTTTTGTTCAATTCTATCATTCCTACGCAAGAGCTCTCATTGTTATGCACAAATATCCAGGTAACTCGTCATACCCGCCGGGAAGCGGGTATCCAGTGCCATGGATGGTAAACCTAATCCATCCATGGAGTCTGGATTCCGGCAATCCCTGCCGGAATGACGTGTATTTATTAGACTTGTGTATAACGATGAGCGCTAGAGCTTGGGAATAATGCGATACCCAAATATGCGTATCCGATACGACTATTTCAGGCATTCAAAATCATCAATGGCAACACAGGATTCTATTAAATCGCCGATTATCTTTCCTTTACCAGCGATAGAAACAGGCGGTTGACGGCGTTTATCAACGGCTTGATGATTTTTGATTAAATCACGCAAAGCAATGTTAATTATTTCATTCAAATCATCAATGCCCACACACTGCGAGGCATTTTTTAATAAGGTGCCATTTATGGTAATGGTTTGTTGCATGACTAAATCCTGTTGTTGAAACTCACTGGCTTGATTATTTAAGTCGGTATATATTGCACCGGAACGAATTCCAAACCCACAGTCCTCTCAAAGTGCCGAAGATTGTTGGTCGCCAGTTTTAACCCATTATGCAGGGCTGTTGCGCCAATGAATAGGTCTTCCGCCTCGATTAACTGCCCTTTTTGTTTTTAAATCCTTTCTTTATCCGCTTGTTATTGCGCGTTTATGGGCAATGAGTATTGTTGGTGTCCAGGCATATCAAGTCCATTGGTTAAGATGCCCTCTTTTTTCTTCAATCGCTTGATATTCCTCATCGGTCATTTCCGGGCTGTCGAGTAAAAACCTCTGAAAATCGCCCCTATCCGCGTCGTTTTCGTCGGCGGACAAAATAATCAACTCCACCCGTTTGGCAGTGAAATTTGGGGGTAGATTTATGTGGATACTACCACCTATGACTTCGGTGTATTGTTTGATGGCTTGCATGAGTTGGACTCCTAAGGAATGATGCCGCAAAGTTTGAGTTATCTAGTGATAATGCTTTGGTGTGCTGTTGGATTATTTCATCTAAACGCATGGTTTTTACTCGTTATAGTTGAATGATACGCAATGCTTACCCTACTTGGCTTTCTCCTTAAATCCTTTTTTTATTCCCATGGTAATTCCTTGCACGAATTCAGGTATATCAAATAGATCAATAAATGGAACAACCAAAATATTCTTTTTTGGATTTATTACACCTACTCTTTTAAATCCAAAACCTGGAGTAAAAAATTCAATAAAAAAACCTTCTATTAAAAAACAAAATGAAAAACGACTGTATGGTAGCCTTCTACTAAACGGTGATGGAATAATGTCTTTTACGACTTTTTCACTATGATCTCCATTACTACCTTCGTATGTTAGATACGAAATTTTTACAGTTACTAAATTTAAAGGAACAGGTTGCTTTTTAAAAATATATTCTCGGAGTTCGTTATTCCAGGGTTCTGGTATAAATACATGACTGTATGCTAAATCTTCCGAATTCGCCGCTCGCCAAAAAATAGACAAAAAGAATAATTGTATTTTTGTGATATCAACTTCGCTAAATGTAATATCTCTATCGTGTTCTATCTTTTTCCCTCTTTTCCCACGCAAAAACAACAATGAATATTCTTCATATGATTCGTTTAGATGTCTCTCGCATCCAAGGCAAAGTTGATGCTCCCACCAGCTATCATTTGTTCGTTTTGCATATGTTTCAACATCATTATTGACGACAATAGCCTGTCCACCACCACGGTTAAATAGCTTTTTAAAAACGGAATTAGGAATAGCATGGGAGCGTTTCAAATCTTTAAATTCCAAACAAAGAGCGCACGGCTTGAGATCGCCACGCTCAAACACTTGACCGCAGACTTTACAAAAACTGCTGCCCTTTAATACAAGTCGATTACAACTGGGGCAGCAAAAATGGGCTTCAGAGTCAGACACAGCACTGAACTCAACATGTTCTCAACGGATGCACCGTAAAACTCCCCCGCCCATCCTCGGTAATCTCATCATCACTGATTTTAAAATTACCCAGTTTCATCGTCAGGTAACGGTCAAAATAATCTTTCAAGCCTTTTTCGACCGACGGATCAAAGTCGGGCTTAACAACATGGGTTGTTCCCCATTTGGTAGAAACCACTTTGCCATCAACCACAACCAATTGACCGTCTTTAAACACATAATCGGGTTTTTCAAACATACGTTGCCGGTCGGCATTGTCGGTGTAAACGGTAATGTCCGCCCAGTTGCCTGCACTTAAACCGCCTCGATCTTTTAAGCCAATCAATTTTGCCGCACCGGCACGGGTCATGATGGCGATTTCCTGTAGCGTGTATTCACGCTCAATGGATGCCAGCGTCGTCATTTTTTGGGCTTCGGGATGAATGGTTGACAACACCTCATTACGGAAACTTCTGTCCATCAACAAGCGGATCAAATGCGGATAACAGGTAAACGGCGCGCCATTGGGATGGTCGGTGGTCAGGAAAATACGCCACGGGTCATTAACCAGCAGGAAGGTTTCCAGACCAATCGCCCATTGCAAGGCATTGACAAAGTTTTGATCCTTGTATTTGAACGGCACAACGCCGCAGCCCGCATCACATTCAATATCCATCGTCACCCATTTATTGGGGCTGGCGTGTTTATGGTTGGCATGCTGGCGCATACTGTCGCCGGACGCCGTGACGGTTTGACCAAACAGAATCTGCCCGACATCAATGGTGATATTTTTGTTATTGTTGACAGCTTCGGCAATCTGCGCCGCGCCGGAAGAAAACTTGAAATCGCCTTCCGTACCGTAACTATGGAACTGGATATGCGTCAAATGCATGGGCAAGCCGCCGATGCCCTGAATGGTATCCAGCGTGGTTTGCATATTGCCCGGCACGCCCAAATTACAACCATGGACGTGCAAGCGGATGCGACACGCCGATTTCTTTAACGGCAGTTGCCAGGACTTGAAGAATATCGCGCGGGGTTACGCCGTAATGGGCATTTTGCTCATCCAAATCCAGTTTGCGCTGGTTGAATTTGAAGGCATTAATACCGCCAGGATTAACGACTTTAACGCCGATGGCTTTGGCCGATTGCATCGTCCAGGCCACATAATCATTAATGGCTTTCTGGTCTTTTTTAGCCGTCAACATGCGCAGCAAATAATCATCACTGCCCAGCATGACATAACCGCCTTTATCCAGAATAGGAATATCGGCCATTTCCATGTGCGCCTGGCGCGCGTTAATCGGCAATAACGCAGGCTCAAAACCGGCGGTATAACCCATTTCCGCATAGCGATAACCGGTGACAAAGGTGCTGGGCATGGCATGACCACAACCGGAACGGGTAATGTCGCTACGATGCACGGGATCTTGGCGATGATCTTCCGGCAACAAGGTTCTGGCAATATTGCCTTTACCGCCGCCGATATGCGTGTGCATATCAATCGCGCCGGACATCACGACTTTGCCTTTTAAATCGTATTCTTTATCAACTTGAATCGCTTCAGCCGGTTTTTTAACAATACGCCCGTCTTGAATGTAAATATCTTGCTGCTGGCCATCAACCCCGCTTGCAGGATCATAGACTGTTCCACCTGTTAGTTTGATTAACATATTGTTTCTCTTAATTACAAGCTTGTTCTATGGCATTGTAGGTTGGGTTAGCGATAGCGTAACCCAACATTGCGGGCTCTATGCGTTGGGTTACGGCTAACGCCTAACCCAACCTACAGCGCTTGTTCTATGGCGTTCAATACTTGAGCCGTACTGGGCAAACCGGAATCGCGTAACTTTTTCAAGCGAATGGCGACCACGTTATCCATACGATAGGCATGACCGGCATGATCAATACCCGGCGTACCCACAGGAATAAACACATCCGGTTCTTTTGCGAAAGTCATGCCTGAACGGCCCACCACAATAGTGGGTAAAGCCGTTACCGGGGGCACTGAATTGATGTTAAACGCTTGCACCCAAACCAGGGCATCGGCTTCACCGTTTGCCAGTAACACATTGGTATCGTTTAAAAACGGGTCGTATTCAGGATAGCCGCGACTAAAGCGGGTTCGTGTGGGATAGCCTGTTGTCCAACCGCACACCTGATTAGCCGTTTGATCGCCTTCTTTACCCGCCAACGGCAAGCCGGAACAACGGGTGTTGTTATATTAATATCTTTAATCATTTCAGACAGCGTTTGTACGGTCAATTCCGCTTGGCATAAGCTAACGCACCTGCTGCCCAGGTGACTACGCCATACTTGGCGGCTTTTAATTTATCGGCAATAGCTTGTAAATCAGCCACGTCAATGCCGCAAACCGAGGTAGCGCGTATCGGCTGCCCTTTCACCAAAGCTCTCAATACGGCAATGACTTCCGGCAAATCATCAGTTGCACATTCAAAAACTTGTGCTTTTTGACCGCTTGGCGAGGTTGACGCATCACCCGAAGGCGCTTTACCTAAATAAATCACCTCACGATGACTGGTATCATCCAGAAACATGGCTTCTTTATTCCACAGATAACGCTCAAAAAAGCGTGGCGCAAAGGCTTCCAAATCCGTACCAACAACCAGCAACAAATCACAGCGATTTTTAACTTCCGCCAGCGTGGTATTCATCCAGCCGGAATCTTGCAGCGCCAGAAAATTATTACGCGCACCGGTGAAATTCATGTTATCGACCACGGCGCCGCAACGATCCGCCAATGCCAGCAAGCCCCGCATGCCATTGACATCGGTTGCACAACCGCCAATCACGGGCAGCCGGGTGTCTTTTAATAAAGCCGCCGCTGTCGCTATGGCAACATCCAGACTGACTTCCTTGCCATCAACCCGGGGGCTGGTGTCGGTAATCGCCTGCTCAAATGCAGGCGTATTCACCGCACAGCCATTCTCAATCACTTTCAGCGATACACCATCAACCCTGATGGTCAAATCATCCGTGCCAATACCGCAAAAAGGACTCGGTACTTCAGTTATCTCAGTCATTCAGCTGTCCTTTTGTTATAGTTAGTTTGCTCACCAGGCAGTCGTGCAAACACCAGACACCCGTGATATTGTGCCGATATTCTAACCTTAATTCATGGCACTGTCTCAATAAACACCGCCTTTAATCCTCCAACGTACCGGCTTGATGACAACTCTTTTTTATCAGTTTACAAACCCAACTCAAACAGTAATTTAATCGACACATAAACAACAAGTAACATCGCCAATAGGTAGGCACAGTACAGCAACGGTTTTTCTATAAACGCTTTCAGCAATGTCTGCTGCTGACCTGCTTTTTTACGTTGCAAATAATTCTCGCGCGCAGTGTCAAATCGCTGTTGTTGGTATGCGCTGAGTAAATACCGGGCTTTTTCCAACTCGGAATCATCCCTAAGCCACAACGCCGGCATAGACATTCCCCAGTTACCGGCTGAAGTTTCATAAAAATCAATGTCTTGCTCAGTCAGTAATTCGCGCACTTCGTCCGCTTCATCTTCGGGTACGCCACGCAAGGGAAATAATAATATCGTCATGATTTTTTGTAATTGGAAAGGCGGCTAACTTAAAATGAGCTATTATATTAACTGTGAGCATCATATCCAAGCACTTCCCCCAAAGCACATAGAACACAACCCGGCGATGAACACTAAAGATCAACAAATAATATCAACAACCCAAACCTGGTTAAAAACCATCATTATTGAATACAGCATCTGTCCGTTCGCCAAACGTGAACTGGATCGCGGGAGTATTCGTTTTAGCGTCAACCACGACACGGAAATTGAAAGCTGTCTAATGAATCTGATGCTGGAATGCGATCGATTGGATACTGATTCAAGTATTGAAACCACGCTTCTGATATATGACAGTGCTTTTACAGTATTCGACGACTATCTGGGTTTTCTTGAGCTTGCCGAGACACTGCTAATTGAACAAGGTTATGAAGGTGTTTACCAGCTAGCCAGTTTTCATCCGGATTACTGTTTTGAAGGGGCTAAAGCAGGACGATCCGGCCAATTACACCAATCGCTCGCCCTACCCTATGTTACATCTATTGAGGGAAGCCAGCATTGAGCGGGCCGTAGCGACTTACCCACATCCCGAAAACATCCCGCAACGAAATATTGAGTTAACGCGAGAATTGGGGCTTGCCAAAATGCAGGCGTTATTAGCAGCGTGTTATCCACTTAACATGAACTGACATTTACGATGTAACCCTATAGGAAAAAGTCCCTATATAAAAATTCCTCCCTGTCAAAGTTGCCACAGATTAAAAATAAATTTAATCGGTGAATCTGTGGCAATTTATTTTTTGCGAGTTACTCCAATTCTCTCCAGCCGGAGATAGTGGACAAATATTATTTTGCTTCCTCTTCCACCCGGCTATCTTCAACAGGCGCCTCTTGTTCAGTAATGGTTTCTTCGGAAACCTCTTTTCTTTCAACAACAACCCATTTCTTCGCAGGCACCTTTTCGGCAACCGCCTCTTTATCTTCAGAATCAGCTTCAATTTTTTTGTTTAACATTTCCATAAATTCTACAAACCAATCCTGTTCTTTAACATTGACCAGATCAGGATCGTTAAGAATATCGCCTGCTTCCGGCAAAGTTACCTTATCTCTTGCGTTTTCAAGTGCTTTCAAGCAAGCGTCTTTGTCGCCGCGTAAACCATAAATACAAGCCAGATTATAAGAAGCTGTTCCTGCTTGAATCGCATTAGCTTTTTCGAATTGTTTTTTGGCCAATTCGTACAACTTATCATCAGGTTTGACTTTTTTAAGTCTGGCCAAATCCATATAAGCAACACCACCATTGATTGCAGCACCCAGGTAATTAGGATTGATCAGCATACAAAAAGCGAATTTATCGATAGCATCCTGATAAATTCTGGCCGCCTCGTCACCGGTTTTGGTTTTTGCCTGATGCAATAAAGCAAAACCCCAATTGTATAAGGTATCAGCACGTAACGGATCATCGAGCATGACTTCAGCGTAACCTTGATAAGCGGCTTTAAAAAGGCCGTCAGCTGTACTGCCTTCACTTTTACGAGCCTTCGCAGTTTGCTCAATAGTTGCATTGAGTTTGGATTTTTTAGTGAACGATGCTATCAGCGACATGATTTTTTTACTCCTGACTGAGTGGTTTTTAATCGAATTATTATAGAATAACAGCTCTACTTTTAACGACACTTATTAAATATTTAAACCCTGGATACTGGTTCAGGAATGAAAAAAGGTTCAAGAGGATAGTTTTTACTTTTTCACCTTTTACCTTTTTTGTTTCTTTCGCCTTGCGCTGGTTTAGCGCCACGCGTTGCCGGTTTTTTAGTATGCCGGAAATCTTTTTTACCCGTGTTTTTATTGGGCGCATTCTTTTTAGGCGCATCAATTACTTTTAACGAAACCGGTTCATAGCCGGTATCGGCAACACGCGGGATTTGCCTTTTCAATAACTTTTCAATTTCCACCAGCATCCAGGCTTCTTCGGGACAAACCAGTGACAAGGCTACACCACTTGAACCGGCACGTCCGGTACGACCAATGCGATGGATATAATCTTCAGGTACTTGCGGTAAATCAAAATTCACCACATGCGGCAACTCATCAATATCCAGTCCGCGCGCCGCAATATCGGTCGCAACTAATACCGCTACCTTGCCCGTTTTAAAGTATTCCAGAGCCTTATTGCGTGCGCCCTGGGTTTTATCGCCATGCAATGCCACAGTGCGAATACCATCTTCAATGAGTTGTTTCTCCAGGCGATCCGCACCGTGTTTAGTGCGTACAAAAACCAATACTTGACGCCAATTATTACTGCCAATCAAGTAGGACAGTAATTCGCGCTTATACTCTCGACCTATGCCATAGACACGCTCAGAAATATTATCAGCCGTAGCGTTTTGTTTAGCGACTTCAACCTCAACCGGATTATTAAGCACCGACGCGGCAAGCGATTTTATGGCATTCGGCACGGTAGCCGAAAATAACAGGCTTTGCCGCTTTTTAGGCAGTAGCGACATAATTTGCCGGACATCCGGCATAAAACCCATATCCAGCATCCGATCTGCTTCATCCAATACCAGTATTTCTACATTTGACAAGTTAATATTACGTTGCTGTACGTGGTCAATCAAACGCCCCGGTGTTGCCACTACGATGTCACAACCTCTGCGCAAGTTGCGAGTTTGCACGCCAATACTCGCACCGCCCACGACCGCTTCCACATGCAAAGGCAAATATTTACCATAAGTTAATAACACTTTCATAAACCTGAGCCGCCAATTCGCGCGTTGGCGCCAGAATAAGCGCACGAACTCGTCGAGGCTTTTGATGTGGATCACTGTTTTCAGCCAAACGCTGCAATAACGGCAAGGTAAAACTGGCGGTTTTACCCGTACCCGTTTGTGCGCCCGCTAAAATATCCCGCCCTTCAAGGATAAGTGGAATAGCCTTTAGTTGTACCGGCGTGGGTGTTGTGTAACCTTGCTCGGTTACTGCTTTAAGGAGTTCCTCGGTTAATCCGAGCTGTTCAAAAGACATTAAAAACCTCTGATACGATAGTTTATTCATTATCAAAATAGTTTGATAATTCTTGAAATGTATTGCAAAGAAGCAGTATACGGTAAAAATAGTCTAAATTTTAAACTGCGCTTGTTATTTTAGAGTCTCTTGTTTAATTACCGTTTGCTTCCAATTTTAAAAAACACAGCATAATAACTTTAACGCTAATTCTTACTAAAATTACTGGCTTGAGAAGACTATTTTCGATTGTTAAAATAAACACTGGAGGTGATTATTACTATGATCGATATTTATAGCATGCCTGGTTTTACGCACCCTTTAAGTTCAATTATTCACTTTTTAGGTGCACTATTTTTTACTTACCTGGCTTACTTTTTAATTCAACGGGGAAAGGGGTCAAGCATTCGTATCATCTCGCTGGCTGTATTTTCCAGTTCCTGTGTATTTTTATTAGTAATCAGTGCTGTTTATCACTTGTTAGAGACAAGTGGAACAGCACATGCGGTTTTTCAACGACTCGACCATGCGGCTATTTTTCTGGTCATCGCGGGCACGTTTACGCCAATACACTGTATTCTTTTTACCGGTTTTTTAAGATGGGGATTCCTCATTATCGTATGGATTCTGGCCATCAGTGGTCTTGTCATTAAAACGATTTATTTTACAACAATACCGGAATGGTTAGGCTTGTCCTTTTATTTGGGGCTTGGATGGATGGGGCTCTTGATGGGATATAAACTTTGGCAAAGATATGGCTTTAGCTTTATTCGACCGCTGGTGATTGGCGGCATCTGCTACACGGTAGGGGCAATTATTGAATACCAGCATAAATTAATAATACTGACTGGGATACTTGGTCCTCATGAAATTCTGCATATTTTTGTGCTTGCAGGAATTGGATTTCAGTGGTGGTTTATTATCAAAGCCTTGGATCGATTTCCAAGCAACTAAGTAATGTTTGGTGTTCGACTTATACATCCCTGCACCACTCACCATATGCTTGCTTCTGTAACAATTCAAACTGTTCAATCGGTACCGGCTGACTGAACAAATAACCCTGATAAACCTGACATTCATGTTGTTCCAGGAAGAGGCGTTGTGCTTCGGTCTCCACTCCTTCAGCGATTACTTCCATGCCTAAATTATTAGCCATGCCGATAATGGTTTGCACAATCACCGCATCAGTGGTTTTTACACCGATGTTATGGACGAATTGCTGATCAATCTTGAGTTGGTCGAGTGGCAGTTGTGTCAGATAGGCCAGTGATGAATAGCCGGTGCCAAAGTCATCCATGGAAAAGCGCACGCCGATTTCGCGGAGTGCATTCATCTTTTGGACAGAGTCGTCAATGTCATCAGAGAACCAGACTTTCGGTGAGTTCCAGCTTAAGCCTATCGGGATTGATCGCATTACGACACAATAACCTGGGTCACTTGCTCCACAAAGTCAGCCTGGCGGAATTGCCGTGCACTGACGTTGACAGCAAGTTGTAAATGCCGGGTATGCGCATTGCCTTCCCAGATTTTGATCTGGGCGCAAGCCGCTTCCAGAACCCATTGGCCAATTGGCAATATCAAGCCGGTTTCCTCGGCCAGCGGGATAAATTCCGCTGGCGACACCAAACCACGCAGTGGATGTTGCCAGCGGATCAATACTTCAGCGCCTATGAATTGGTGATTGTGGCAAACTTGTGGCTGGTAATAAAGCTTGAATTGGCTTTCTGCCAAGGCCAGTCGCAAGTCCGCTTCCATTGCGATACGGGCAGAGATGCTCGCCTGCATCTGCGGATCGAAGAAGCGCAGGGTATTGCGTCCTGAACTCTTGGCCTGATACATGGCAATATCTGCCTGTTTCAGTAGCTCGTCTATAGATTGCTCGTGACCGTTAAACAAGGTTGCACCGATGCTGGGGGTACTGTGATAATCGTGCGTGTCAAGCCGGTAAGGCTGGTTGAGGGCGGCCAGAATTTTATTGCCAATCACTTCAGTCTGGGCTGCGGCTTCAAGGACTTGCTCGCTCAAGTCTTCCAGCAACAACACGAATTCATCACCACCCAGACGGGCAACGGTATCACCTTCTCGCACACAAAACTCAAGACGTTGCGCAACCTGTCTTAACAACAAATCCCCCATATCATGACCGAGGGTGTCGTTGAGCGTTTTGAAATTATCCAGATCAATAAACAGCAACGCTCCTTTTCTGCCACTACGATGACTTGAAGCCAATGCGGCTATTAACCGATCTCGAAGAAGCTGCCGGTTAGGCAGACCAGTAAGGGGGTCATAGAAGGCCAGACGTTCAATTTCATCCGCAGCCGCCTTGCTTAGTGTAATGTCGGTGAGTGTAGCAACGTAATGGGTAACGATGCCGTCCGCGACTATTACTGCGGTGATGGTGAGATGTTCTGGATAAATCTCGCCATTCTTGCGCCGGTTCCAAATTTCACCTTCCCATGCACCCGTGCGTATTGATGCTCTCCCACATAGCGGCATAAAACCCGCTATTCTGACGACCAGATTGGAATAGGCGCGGGTTCTTGCCAATGACATCTTCAGCGGTGTAACCAGTGATTTTAGTGAAGGCGCGATTCACCCGAAGGATCATCACAATGGGCATCGGTGACGAACATGCCTTCCTGAGAGTCAAAGGCAGTAGCGGCGATGCGAAGCTCATTCTCCGCCTGCTTTCGCTCGGTGATGTCGCGCGCGGCGGCAAACACTCCAAGCACGTTGCCATTGCTGTCACGGAACACACTAGCGTTATAGAGCACGTCAGTAATCTTGCCGGATACATGGCGAATAGCCAACGCATAATCGGTCACGAACCCCTTTGAGAATACCTGCTGATACCCCTCTCTCGCTGTCTCAGGATCGGTAAAATAGTCCGCAAAGTCGCTACCGATCAGACTGGCTCGATCCATGCCGGTCACCTGTTCAGTGGCGGTGTTGACATCGGTGATCTTGCCCTCCACGCTGATCGTCACCAAGGGATCCAGACTCGCTTCAATCAGACTGCGAGAGTATTGAGATGCTGCTTTGATAGCTTCTTCCGCCTTTTTGCGCTCGGTTACATCGACGAATACCCAAAGTGATTCGTTTGTTCCCTTATTCAGTACTGCAGCACTTGTGTCCAGCCAGATGTGCTGACCATCCTTACGCACAAACTCATATTGAATTCGCAAAATATCGTCGTTCTCAATATTTTGGTAAGCCGCCTCCATGGCTTGATAGTCTTCCTCATTCACATAGAACTGTTGTGATGAAGCGCCAATCATCTCACCCTTATCATATCCAAGCATGGCTTCATACGCGGGATTGGCCCAAACAATCTTCCTATCACGCACCGTAATAATTCCGAGCAACCGGTTTTCCAGCATTATCCTCTGTTCAGCTAAGAGCTGTTCTATTCGCAACTGGTTCTTATGGCGATCGGTAATGTCTTGAATCGTGCCGTGCATTTTCAGAGGTCGCCCCTGAGAATCGAATTCCAGTTTACCTAATCCATGTACCCAGCGCTCGGCTTGGTCGTCAATACGGATGACACCGTATTCCTTGTCGAAAGCCTTGCCCTGCCCAAGAACTTCATTTCTAAAGTAGCTATCCATTATCGTGCGGTCGCCGGGATGGATCAAAGCCAGCCATCCCTCCACAGAGCGTTCGTAGGCTTTGTCAATCCCAAACAACTTATCAAGCACTTCCGAGCTTTTCCACAACCCGGAGGGGATATCCAGAACATAACTGCCCAGACCCGCAATGACTTGCGCTTCTCTGAGTAATGCTTCGCTTTCCCGCAAACCAAGCTCTTTCTGCTTGCTTTCATTGACATAGGTAGCCAGAGCCATCCCGACCCCAGATAGAATCAGCATGTAAAACCAATAATTATAGAGACTCGTTCTGGCGAGTTCATTGGCAAAATAACCCACTTTCAGATATGCGCTCGATAACGCCTGAATGGCTATCATATTCAGGACAAATGTTGTGGAACGAATACCAAGCCTTATTGCAACCCAGGTTATAAACAAAAACATCACAAAAGCTTTGGGCGTAACAATAAAGCTTTCATTAAACCAGCCGAGGAAAATGATTTGTCCGGCAATAAACGTTATACCAACCAGCAACAATCCTTCAAGCAGTTGCTTGCCTGTGAGTTGCTCCGGCTTTGTCTCCCACCAGGCCAATATAAAAGGTGTGACCAACACAACGCCGAGTGTATCCCCCATCCACCAATGCAGTACTTTCCCAAAATAACCGCTTGGGGTGCTAAAGCCCAAGAGCAGTAAAGCCAATGCGGCAATGATGGCGCCAATAATGCAGGCAACACCGCCACCCAATAGAATCAACCGCAGGTAATCAGACAATGTGTTCAGTGATGATGAAAATTTACTATTGCGCGTGAGCAGCCAAGCACCCAATAAAACTTCAAGTATGCTTGCCAATGTGGCACCTGCAACCCAAATAAGCGAGCCGTTGGTGAGTATATTAACCAGCAGCGCTCCGAGAAGTATCCCCCACAAATAACATCTGCCACC
This sequence comes from uncultured Gammaproteobacteria bacterium, assembly GCA_963789475.1. Taxonomy (GTDB): domain Bacteria; phylum Pseudomonadota; class Gammaproteobacteria; order Methylococcales; family Methylomonadaceae; genus Methylobacter_C. The sequence continues at coordinate 16,902 of CAWBLO010000040.1, forward strand.
AATAAGTAATGCCGCCAGTGCCAGGCCACTACCCGGCCAGACAGCACTCACAATGCCTTGGCTGGTGAAATGATATTGCATGACATAGCCGGAAAGCACGTAGAGTGCGGCAATGCCGATCTGCTTCAGCCACCCTATTAAAGTGTTTGGAAAGGTGAAATTATTAGTAGACATTGCATTGTTTGCGTTCATGTTTGCGATAGGAGGTATAACTGGCAATTGAAATCGGGTATTACTGCAATGGGTATGATAAATTTATATGGGTATTAAAGCATTATAGTGGTGAATAAAATACCAAATGGCACAGGCATGATTGCCCGATCTTTTAAAACAGGGTCATTCAGATTATTATGTCATTCATTTTTGCCACAGGGTGGCCAACTATGATTTATGATAATGCCTTATGAAAACCACTAAGTTATTCCTGTTTTTAACCATGTGCTCAGCTTTAACAGGCTGCGGACAACCCGGACCGCTTTATCTGCCGGGCACAACTCCACCTATCCATGTAGAGCCTGAACCAAAACCTGAAATAAAACCCGTACCCGAACCCGAAAAAAACAAATAACCATGGATCATTTTAATTACCGAAACAATGAGCTTTTCGCCGAAGATGTTGCTGTGCATGACATTATTTATCAATATGGCAGCCCTTCTTACATTTATTCCAGAGCTACCTTGGAAAGACACTGGAAGGCTTTTGATCAGGCTTTTGGCAAGAAAGCGCATTTAATCTGCTATGCCGTAAAAGCTAATTCCAATATTGCCTTGCTTAATGTGCTTGCCCGTTTAGGTTCAGGTTTTGACATTGTCTCGCTGGGTGAACTGAATCGTGTCATCCAAGCGGGTGGAGATCCTAAAAAAATCGTCTTTTCAGGTGTAGGCAAGCGTGTTGATGAAATTTTAGCGGCACTCAAAATCGGCATACGCTGCTTTAATATTGAAGTCAGTGGTGAGCTGGATCGAATTAACCAGCTTGCAGAAAAAATGGGCGTTATTGCGCCGGTGTCTTTTCGAGTAAATCCTGATGTCGATGCCAAAACCCATCCTTATATTTCTACGGGTTTAAAAGAAAACAAATTCGGCATCGATATTGAACAGGCATTAATTGAATATCGCCGTGCAGCTGCTATGCCAAACATCCATGTTACCGGAATAGACTGTCATATTGGCTCACAACTAACCGAAACACGGCCTTTTCTGGACGCACTGGATAAAATACTGGATCTGGTTTCAGTCCTGAAAGCCGACGGTATTATTCTGCATCATCTGGATTTGGGCGGGGGCTTAGGTATTTGTTATAACGATGAACAACCACCCGAACCTGCCGACTATATAAAAGCGGTTTTAAAGCGGCTCGGCAACACTGATTTTGAAATTTTATTGGAACCGGGTCGTGCCATCGTTGGCAATGCAGGCATTCTGGTGACTCAGGTTGAATACCTTAAACCCACTGCTCATAAAAACTTTGCCATCGTCGATGCGGCAATGAATGATTTGATACGCCCATCACTTTACAGCGCATGGCAAAAAATTATTCCCGTCAATCAACAAAGCAACGCACCCGAACAACACTGGGATATAGTCGGCCCCGTCTGTGAAACCGGCGATTTTTTGGGTAAAGACCGTGCGCTTAAGTTATCTCAAGGGGATTTGCTAGCGATACGCTCATCAGGCGCTTATGGATTTTCCATGAGCTCCAATTACAACTCCAGACCGCGCGTCGCTGAATTGATGGTTGATGGCAATCAGCTACATTTAATCCGGGAAAGAGAAAGTATTGCACAACTTTGGGCAGGTGAGCATTTGTTACCTGATTCCGATTGCCGGGTTACGTTACTATGCTAACCTGGCCAACAAATTACGCAACATGAATGACAACCCATGATTAACTTCACTAAAATGCACGGTCTGGGCAATGATTTTGTGGTCATTGACGCTATCAATCAGCACATAGCCTTAACGCCTGAACAAATCCGGTTCATGTCTGATCGCCACTTCGGTATTGGTTTCGACCAGCTATTACAGGTCGAAAAACCGGTCAGTGACAATGCCGACTTTAAATACCGGATTTTTAATGCGGATGGCGGTGAGGTCGCGCAATGTGGGAATGGCGCGCGCTGTTTTGCTCGTTTTGTACGTGATAAAAAGCTGTCTGCCAAAGACGAGATACGCGTTGATACAGACTCAGGCCAATTACTGTTGCGCTTTAATAACTCTGGCCTGATAACTGTTAATATGGGCATTCCCAAGCACAAACCCGCTGAAATTCCACTGCTTGCCGAACAGGAATCCCACTTTTATGCAACCTCTGTTAACGGGATTGAACAAGCTTTTGGTGCCGTTTCTATGGGTAATCCACACGCCGTAATCCAGGTTAATGATGTTAAAACCGCACCCGTAACTAACCTGGGGCGGGCATTGGAAAGCCATGCTGTTTTTCCTGAGCGCGCCAATATCGGCTTTATGCAGATTATCGACCGGAATCATATTAAACTCCGCGTTTATGAACGCGGTGCTGCTGAAACCTTGGCCTGCGGCAGTGGCGCTTGTGCCGCCGTTGTTATCGGCATTGAGCAAAACCTGCTGGATCCTGAGGTCTGTGTTGAGCTACCCGGTGGAGAATTAAATATAAGCTGGTCAGGCCGGGGTGAGCCGGTGTTTATGACGGGACCAGCTATTTCTGTTTTTGATGGAACAATCTATCTATGAATGAACAAACATCCTATCCAAGCGCATCTCACGTTGAAGACTATCTGTTGCAACACCCGGATTTCTTCCATGAACATTTAAACTTGCTGGAACAAATGAGTATTCCTCATCCCAGCGGAACGGCCATTTCCCTGATTTCAAAACAGCTGGAGCTGTTCAGAAGCAAACATCAAGAGATGGAAAACCAGCTCAATGCATTGATAGAAATAGCCCGTGATAACGATACTTCCTTCGTTCGTATGCACAAGCTCACACTAGCCTTGCTTGAAGCATCAACTCTGGAACAAGCAATCGCCAATCTTGATGAAGTCCTGGCCGATTATTTTTTAACCGATTTTGTCGCTGTGCGTATCATTAAACAGTGTCCGGAATCACCTATTGCCAATTTGTTTATTGAACCCGGCAGCGAAAATCTGCAGCCGTTTATTAAAGAGCTTAGCAACAATCAACCAAAATGCGGCCGGCCGACTTTAGCACAAGCAAAAGTATTATTCGGTGACTCGGCAGTAGAAGTGAAGTCTTGCGCCATTATTCCGATGAATTTCACAGAACTAGACGGCATTCTGGCCATAGGCAGCCGGGAAGAAGGCCGGTTTCATTACAGCATGGGCAATCTGTTTTTAACGCAAATGAGCGAAATTATCGGCACTCGATTGATTTCACTGTTACGGCAAACATACAATGCATGTTGACGCAGAGCAAATGCTGGCTGATTTTTTCGATCAGCTGACTATTGAGAAACGCGCCTCTGAACACACGGTTAAAAGTTATCAGCGGGATATTAAACACTTAACCCACTATTGCACAGACAAGTCCCTACACCACTGGGCTGATCTAAAGCAAAGCGATATCCGGGCACATATAGCCGGCCGCCATCGGCAAGGCCTTAGCAGTACAAGCCTGCAACGGGAACTATCAGCAATTCGCAGTTTTTATAACTTTCTGTTAAAAAAACGTCTTGCCGACAGCAATCCGGCACAACATATTAAAGCACCCAAGCAAGCCAGAAAACTGCCTAAAACACTGGATGTAGACCAGATAACCGGTCTACTGGAGGCGGGCACAAATTCAGCTTTGGAAATTCGTGATCTGGCCATGTTTGAATTGTTCTATTCTTCCGGTTTACGCCTTAGCGAACTTGCCGCACTGAATCTATCCGATGTTGATCTGCCTGATAACTCGCTTATTGTCCGCATGGGTAAAGGCGGAAAATCAAGGATATTGCCTATAGGCAATAAAGCCGTTACAGCGATTAATAACTGGTTGCAACAGCGTTTAAAAACTGCTGCCGCTTCTGAATCTGCTTTATTTGTTTCAACACGAGGCACACGGCTCGGTCAACGCAGTATCGAGTTAAGACTGGAACAGTGGTGCAAAAAAAAAGGCATTGCAGAACATATCCACCCACACATGCTAAGACATTCTTTTGCCAGCCATTTACTCGAATCCAGTCAGGATTTGAGAGCTGTTCAGGAATTACTTGGGCACAGCAATATCAGTACGACACAGATATATACCCATCTTGACTTCCAGCATCTGGCTGATGTTTATGATAAGGCGCATCCAAGAGCCAAAAAAAAATCCGTATAGCCACTGGCTACCCAAGCAAAAGATTTAAAAACCTGCTAACATGTGACCAATTTTTCATACAAAAGCAATCACCTAAATACACACCCTCTTTACAAGGATACCGGAAATGGCAGCAAGCGAAACACTGGATGATATAAAATCTAAAGGAATACTCTGGGGCTTTGGTGTTCTTACCCTCGTAGTATTGGTCGTTCTTATTATCCTGGGCGCATGGTGGGGGAGCGAACCGGGCCAGTTCAATATTCAGGATGAAGCCCTCAAACGGGCAAAAGAAACCAATACCTCGGAAATACCCGTTGGCTATACTTATACCAACACGCTGGCTCATATCGCTGAAGTCCTGTTACATAAAAGTGGCGGTTACATCACTAATGATGTGGCTCCTCCAGGCGTTCTGCTCGACAATATTTCCAACTGGGAATATGGTGCGCTGGTTATGTTGCGCGATGCCACAACAGCATTAAGAAATCACTTTGCCAGAGACCAGTCACAATCAGCCGAAGATCCTGATTTGGCAATAGCAGAACCCTACTTCTATTACGAGCACAACTCATGGGCGTTGCCATCAACTGAAGCCGAATATCAAAAAGGCATTGATGCCCTTCATAAGTATATGTCGCGCCTGCAAAAATACGGTGGGCCAGTTAAAAAAGCACAATTTTACTCCAGAGCCGACAATCTCTGGCAGTACACAGAAGTTGTCATAAAGCGCCTTGGCGGTTTGTCTACCCGTTTAAGCGCAAACAGCGCTGGCGGCAACTATGGACCAGGGCTAACCGAGCTTGAAAAACAGGCAGCTGATGAAAAAGGAACACCCGTAACTAGAGTATCATGGCTGGAAATTGATGACGTTTTCTATGAAGCCCGCGGAGCAAGCTGGGCGTTATTACATATTCTAAGAGCCATAAAACATGACTTTGCTGACATTCTGCTGGATAAACGGGCAATGCGAACAGTTGATATTATGATCAAGGCAATGGAAAATGCTTTGACACCTGTTTTAAGCCCAATGATTTTAAACGGTAGCGGCTACGGCCTGTTTGCCAACTATTCACTGTCAATGGCAAATTATATAGCTCGCGCTAATGCAGCAGCTCTTGATTTGCGTGACATTATGAACCGAGGTTAATAATAATTATGGACGAACAAATCAACTATAACCTGAAACAACTCAGTACCTGGAAGCGGATCTTCTTTATGCTGGTTTTTGCTGCAATCGGCGCACTGGTCAGAATGATACTTTGGGCGGTTATTATTTTGCAGGTGGCATCCACACTGTTGACCGGAAAAGCTAACCAAAATGTGCTAAGTTTCGGACGCAGCCTTTCGGTGTACATTTACCACATCATGCTGTTCCTGACTTTCAACACGGAAACACTGCCTTTCCCTTTCTCTGCATGGAATCTGACTGCTGAACTGCAACTTCCTGAAAAATAGGATTTAAGGTAAAAGGCTCAAGGTGAAAGGCACAAGGCAAATGCTTGGCTATTTTCACCTTTAGTCTTGCACCTTTAGCCTTTCTCCAGATCATCTTCATCTTCAAACTCAGCGTCATCTTCAAATTCTTGCTCCTCCTCAAACTCAGCTTCATCTTCAACCTTAAATAAATCTTTCAGGTATCGATACAACAACCGGGAAGATTTAGGTGGCTTGGCGGCTTCCGCTTCTTTTTGAGCATTACGCAATAATTGTCTTAGTTGCTGACGATCCGCATGAGGCTGCTCGTTGAGCAATTCTGTCAGGACATCATTACCTCCAGCAATTAGCCTGTCTCGCCAGCGTTCAACTATATGATGCTCTCTTACCGAATGAGCACTTTTGTTTTTCATGCGCGCTAACTTTTCTAAAACAGGCTCAACCTCTATTTTATTGAGTTGCCCGGTAATAAATTTCAAGAGCCGCTTTCTAGCACCTTTATGTGGCATTCCTGAGACTTCCACAACCGCTTTATAAATATTGTCAGGAAGCTCAAGGGTTTTTAATTGGGTCGCAGATAATTCGGACATTTCCTCACTTAATGCAAAAAGTATGGCCATATCCTTTTTTATTTGAGTTTTATTGGGTCGAACAGCGTAATAAACTATTTCGCCATTGTCATCATATTCGTATTCGTAGTCGTGTTCTTCACTCATCTTATATCAAAACCATTACACATAAAAAATTACGCCTACTTTACCATATCCTGTTTAATCACTTTCCATGCTTCTATCTTTTGCTCAAGTGTTAATGAGGCATAGGCTGGACTTGTTGATGGCAGGCACTGATATTCAAGGCAGGAAAAGCGATGATGTAAAGCCGGCAGTATTCTATTTAGGTATAATTTTTCAGCCATTCTGCCATTAAAATACACTCGCCTGATATGTTTATACTTAACAAAAAAGCTTGAAAAGTCATTTGTCCTGATTGTCGCCAACTTTATATTAGAATCCAGACTCCCCAATCGGCTACAACTTTGCAACACATCCCATAAGGCTATTTCATTTTCCATAAGCAGCTCTTTTCGCCGCTGATAACAAAGCTCGGGATCCGAATCAAATAAAGCGCTCATAATAGGCCAGAAAGCATTTCTGGAATGCCCATAGTACTGTTGCCTGAATAATGAAGCTTTACTGGGCATAGATCCTAATATTAATATACTCGCATTACCTGAAACAATGGGGGCGAACCCATCTATAACTGACATAGTGCAGATACCATAAATGATCGTTAACTTTTGTAAGGACAACCTCATTTTGAAGCATTGATTTTTTTCGCTAATTCAAGTAATTGGGCTCTGATACGAATGTTGACAGCGTTCGCAGCGTCAAGATTGATTTCAAAAGCGAGTCGATTTTTGTACTGAACCAAGCCTATCATGCCTCCCTGATTTATAAAATCGGGTATGTCACTCACCGTTACCACAGCTAGACCTTGTAAATCGCCAATGGTTTTGCTTATATCTTCATCCACGCTGATAAAAACCATATGACAGTTTTTCAACTCCTTACCGGAAACGCCAAGTTTTATGCTGAGGGGTTTATTATTGATAGTTTTGTCTTGCAAGGCCAGCAGGTTGCTGCCTAAACTGTTGCCGCCGGTAGTACACAAACGATAGCCATCACTGGTGTCGGCGCTTTGAGGCCAATCGATAAATTTGAAAAAATTATACAAAAAGCCGACTTTCACCGCTACTTCGGTCTCGTTCTCTGCATACGCGTTGCCGATAATTAACCAAGTTAGAACCAGCACAAGGCAAAGTTTCCCATAAGCCATATCAGACAATTTTTTTTTACTTGAACTCTGCAGTAAACAATCTGCGACGACGAGGTTCATCTTTTGCCAAACCGCAATCAGAAATGCAGTTCGAGTTTGAGACGGAACGTGCGCCCTTCCTGTGGTATGAAAGGAAGTCCATAGGCGAGTTGCTCTATCTTATTGTCGTTCAATAAATCGTATACGCTGGCGGATAGATCGACATACTTAATGGGTTGATATAACAAACTCAGATTGAGCCGGGTATAACCAGGCACTTTACCGTTCAAGGATTCCCGGCTGGACAAGGTTTGCAATTCCAGCCCCCCTTGCAATTTTGGAGTAAATAAAGGCGCCATCAGGTTTAACTGATAGATATGATGGGGAATATTGAGTATGCTGCTGCCGTCTTTATTTTTGGCGTATTGCACGCTGTAACCGGTACGCAACTGTATGCCATTCGCCCATTGCCGGCGCAATGCAAATTCTCCGCCGTAACCCGTTTGGCTATTGGCGTTGGTTTGTTGTACAAAATCATCGTCAACGGGCAGCATGGCTATCAACTTGTCCAGTTCCATATAATAACCGGTCGCACTGAGATTCCAGTATTTGGCAATGGTTTGTTCCAGGCCCACCTCATAGGTTTCGACTTGTTCCGGCTGCAAGGACGGATTGGCTCGCAAACCGGGATAACTAAGTGTTTCTGCAATACCATCGCCATTCTCATCGGATTTGCCCGGTTCATAGGCCTGAAATTGCTGAGAAACATTGGCGGCGCGAAAAGCCTGGCCGTATTGAAGACGCAGGGTGGTTTCAGAAAAGGGTTGGTAAATCAAGCCCACGCGCGGACTGAACAAAATATTGTTGACTAAAGAGTAATCATCCATACGCGCACCCAGCGATAACTTCAGTTGCTCGGTCACGGCAATATCGTCCTGGAGGTAAACCCCGATACGGTGGCTATCGCGACTATCTTGCGAATACAGCGCATAAGGGTTGGTGTCAAAACTAGCCACATCTTGCAGCCAGTTTTCCTGGACTTCCAGGCCGCCAATCACGGTATGTCGATCAAAATGAGTGGAAATCAAACGGGTTTCAAACCCAGTCCACCAGGCATGGGATCGCGAGTTATTAGTGGTGCTTTCGTATTGATACAGGCTTGTGTTGTCATAATCGCCATAAAACGCCCTGGCGATTAAATCCAGTTTGGGCGTGAGCGCTTTTTCGTACTGCAGGTTTACAAATGCTTCACTGTCCTGATAGGTGTTGCCGGGATCGTTAAAATTGCTGTCAAAGAGGCCGCCCGGAACTCCTTTGTTACGATTGCCATAGCCGCCTTCAAAGCTAAAATCGCCCCAACTGGCTTTGGCAAAAACTTGTTCGCCATCCTCGCTATTAGTTTTAGTCAAGCCATCAGGATTGTTATCATTAGCCTGTTCGGGAAACTTCAGCGCCGGGCCTTCGGAACTCAGGCCCGTTCCGGAAATTAGATATTCCAGGCCATTGTCGTGTTTGCGTCCGTAGCTAAAGCGGCCTTTGTAAGTCTCAAAACTCGACCAGGCGCCTGCCAGTTCGCCGCCCTGGAGGTCTTTACCATTACGCGTAATCACGTTGACCACCGCTAGGAACGCATTGCTTCCGTACATTGACGAGCCAGGACCGCGCACCACTTCAATCTGCTCCACCAAATCAATATCCAGGGGTAACTCACTGCCGACAAAGCCAGAATCGAAAATTGCCTCATTGACGCGAATACCGTCTATCATCACCAGCATGCGACCGTTAAAGTCTGCGCTTTGGTCGAAGCCACGGATGCCAACATTTTCATACGTACGATTATTGACAACAAAAAAACCGGGCACTGAACGCAAGGCATCGCCCACTGTGCGGTAGCCAAACTGCTTGATTTGCTGCTGGTCGATCACTGTCACTGAGCTGGCAGTTTCTGATAGTTTTTGGCTGTATTTGGATGCAGTGACAATTCTCACATCCAGCAGTTGTTCCAGATCCATATCCATGTAAAGGTTCGCATCGCTGGCCTGTAGACTTAAGCTGATGGTTAGCAAGCCGGTGGAAATAAAGCCCAATAAGGAAAATTGAAACAGATGGCCTGTTTTTGCTGCTAATCGATTAACTGTTTGTTTTTTATTATAAAACATATATTTTCTTTGAAAGATTATAGCTTGTTAAGCACCAATCATTCGTGCAAAACCAATACTAGCAATAATAGCAGATTTATTGGAAAAATTTTGGCCCACTCCTGAAAACCAGACGATAATACCGGCTTTTTCATGCTTAAAGCCATCTGCTCACTATACATAGCTGGGTTCTATACATAGCGTTCGAAAGAAAATTAAAATTAAAGACCTTTTCAATACACGGAATTATTTATATCCTCTAATCAATCTTAGTCTATGCTTTATTGGCGAATACTAATTATAGACTTCCCACTTTTTCCCACTTTTCTATGCCATGAACAAAAATCGAAATTTCTACACGTCGACAAGCATCTTGGCGCAGACAATAAGTCTGTCCATGCTCCCTGAATTCAATGCAAAATCAATGAAGGATGAAATGCACAAAACAAGCCGCTCTTTTTTCACGCTTATTGCCCTGCTCGTTCTGTTCTCCACGCTTGCAGGTACTGCCTCTGCGGCGCGGCCAACTCCGAAGAAGGCCAAATGGACGGTGATGGTTTATATGTCGGGAGACAACAACCTTGAAGATTATATTGTGAAAGATATTGAAGAAGAATTGGGTCTGGTTGGCTCATCAGTGTAACAAAAAACTGTATCAAGATTCTCGCTCTGGCAGATCGAGGCCCTGGTTACGACACCAGCCGGGGTGATTGGCAAACGACCAAACTTTTTTACGTTACAAAAGGCATGAAAGCTGACTCCGACAATGATGTCGAAGATTGGGGCGAACGAAACTTTGGCGACCCGCAAACCCTGGTCGAATTTGTTACCTGGTCCAAGGCACATTATCCCGCAGATCATTATGCTTTGTACTTCTGGGGTCATGGCTGGAACTGGCACCCGGGCTGGTCGATGCAAGATGATACCCAAGATGATACCCAAGATGATACCGGCCCGTACACACTCGATTATGATGAAATAAAAGCCGCCATCCCATCCCTGGGCTTCATTGATATGGTTGGATTCGATGGCTGTAACATGGCATCCATTGAGATATATAAACTTTGGCGGGGACATGCCACTGCCGTCGCTGCCTCACAGGAATATGTCAATTGGAACGGCATCGAATATGATGTTGTTCTCTCTCAATTAGTTGCTGATCCAAACATGACCGCTGACGAGGTTGCGGTTGCATCCGCCGAATCCGCAATAATACAAGGAGGCGAGAGGACTTGGTCTGCGGTTGCCGTTGACGCCGACTTGATACGCTTCTTACTGCTGTGGATCAATTTGCAGTGGCTTTGAACGATGGACTGGCTGTAAATCGCAAGCTGTATGACCGTCGCCTTTGGGGCAACCCGCCCTCTGTGGCAAGCGAAGATGGATAATGACCTGTATTATATGGCGTCTGAGATCAATCGCCTGGTCAGTGACTCGAACATCCGATCCAAATCTCAATCTGTGATGAACGCGATCGATTCTGTGGTGTTGTGGGAAGGTCATACCAATGCTTATTCAGACATGCATGGCATTACGATTAACCTTATTTTCAACGCGTCTGAAAAAGAAGATGAGGATTATGAATATTATCGATCAACCATTGATTTTGCCCTTGAATCGGCATGGGATGAATTCCTGGATGCGTATGCATGGTAGTGGAGGTATATCACAATTCAAAAAATATACTGTATTTCATGTGTTATCACCTCCTCTTCTGCCCATCCCACGTCGATCCCAAAAGCGTGTGTACATTCCATATTTATTTCAATAGCTGTGCGTGATTTCCCTGTTCAATAATCCGTCCTTCGTCCATGACAAAAATAACATCCGCCTCAGCTGCCACATTCAATTTATGGGTAATAGCAATAATCGTGCATTGACCTCGAAGTTTTTGAATGGTTTTCAAGATACTTTGTTCAGCCAAGGGGTCGAGTGCTGAAGTCGCTTCATCCAAAAGCAGTAACGAAGGCTTGCGCAACAAGGCCCGTGCAAGAGCTATGCGTTGCCGCTCGCCACCTGACAACAGTCCCCCGGCTTCTCCACAACCGGTTTCATATTGTTCGGGCAATAACAAAATGAAATCATGAATTTCTGCGGATTTAGCGGCTTGTTCTATATCATCCTGAGTAGCATCCAGGTTGCCAATGCGAATATTTTCGGCAACGGATAAGTTAAAAAGACTGACTTCTTGCGTCACTATACCTACCGACTGCCGCAGAGACTGGGGTTTAATGTGTTGAATATCAACATTATTGAGCAAAATTTGTCCAGCAGTCGGCTTATAAAAACGCAATAGCAAATTGACTAAACTGGTTTTCCCTGTACCACTCTGTCCTACGAAAGCGGCAAAACAACCGGAATCAAGCTTGAACGAAAGATTGTTTAAAACCGGCTTGTCCTCAGTATAAAAAAAACAAACGTTACGATATTCTATTCCACTAGCCAAGCAAGGCAATTCAATGTGACCGTTTTCATTCACTGAAGATACTGGCGCGTCAAAAACCTCTTGTATGCGCTGCATGGCGGCATTCGCTGCCGCCAAGTTTGGAATAATCCAGGTCATGTTATTAATTGCCGCGCTCATACTTACGAAAATAAGTTGGTAGGAAACCAAGGTTCCCACGGATATTTGATCTTGCATGACCAGTAATCCACCACAGAACATAATCAGCATGTTCATCATTAGGAATGTCAGATTTGGCAAACGTTGCGAAAGATAAGATAAGAGATAAGCTTTACTTGCAATTACGACAAATTCATTCAAACATTCGCGGAATTTTGTCGCGACATGCCTCTCCAGGTTATAAGCCTGAATTATTTTGAACGCGCCGATGTGTTCCTGTAAAAAGCTGCTAAATCGTCCGTTATAATGACGTAGCTTATAATTGGCAATGGCGGTTTTTTTTGTCAATAGGTGTGGTGAACACAAACTAATGCCGATACCCAGCATTACACCAGAAGATAATAAAGAATCAAGATGAAACAAAAACACAGAAGAAACCAATAATTCTCCCGTACTCAAAAAAGCCGCAGGTAGCACACTTACCAGGGCAGTATCGACAATTTCTGCATCTGAGGTAAACCGCGCCATTAAATCTCCATTGCTTTGCCGGTTATGATACTCCAAAGATTGCTTTTGTAGATGCTGAAAAAGGTCATGACAAAGATCACTGAATATTTTGGCACCGTATCTAGCCCAGTAGTAATCGCAGGTGACGCAAATAACCGAATATACCACCCCGACTATGCCAAATATGGCAAACAGCAAGAAAAAAACCTCTTGTTTTTTTTTTAGAATGACATCGTCAATCAGAAATTTCAAACTATAACGAAAACTTGCCTCATAAAAAAACTCAACGCTTAGCCCCAATAGAATAAACAGTACCTGCCAGCGGTATGGCTTAATGTATGGCCACAGCTTGGCAGTGAATTCAAGGTTGCTCATCTAGGAGGCGATTAAGACTCTGCTCCGCTAATGCACTGTCAAGCCGCGTTTTAACATAGTCAGAAACATGTTGATCGTAGCTCACCATAAACAGCTTTGTAGCATCGTTCCCCGTAATAAGACGGCGGCAGTCTGGCGACCCGCATTCACAAACAAATTCAGCCATGCTGGCATGGCAAAATGTCGCATAATCGACAGTGATTTGCTCGCCGCGCGAAATACAACGCCTGGCAACAAGATTTAGATTATCCAACCAAGCATTAGGATTGCAGGAATGGTTAATAGGCTTCCAGTCACGCGGATTATTACTCCACATCACCCAAACTTCTTCAGTGATGGGATAACCATATTGTTGTAGCCACGTTTTCCACTGTGCATTCCAGTGTCTCTCTACATGGGTGAGCGACACGAGGAAATGCGCTTGTTCCTCGAACGGTTCGATAAGTTCACCCTCCGCTATATTCGTAGCAGCGTACATGCCATAAGCACTGTGCGCGTCTAGCCGCAATCGCCATTTTTTTTGCTTAGTTTGCTGACGTCGGAAAGCCGCTTTCTGAATCAAGTTGAGGAAATACGCGTAGCCATTGGGATGATTGAGTAGAATAAAATCCGCGCTTCCCGCTTCTTCAGGTGAATAAAAAATACCGCAATTGGGATTAATTTCCAGCATGAACAACTCACCCTCTGCATTCATGCGAATGTCGCAACGACCATAACCCGACCCGTTTAAGCCTAAAAACATCTGCTGTGACATGGCACTTAGGCGTTCGTTAAGTTCCGCATCCTCGCAGTGGCGACAACTCATACCTTGGTACTCAATCCACTTGAGATCGTAATGCTTAAAGGTTTCACCTTGTGGAAACAGAAATTCAACGGCTTGAAACACAATGGGTTTTTGCGGATCGGCAGCGTTTTCCACGACCAATACGGTAAACTCTCTGCCGTCAATAAACTCCTCAATCAATGCCTCGCCAAACTGCTCGATCATGCGCGTAGTCTCTATCCGAAGAGCCGCTGGCGTTTCCACGCGCGAACTGCGCGTCATGCCAATGCTTGAATAGCTGTTGGGATGTTTCACAATCATGGGAAAATGTAAATTTTGAGCGACTTCCTCACTATCCGCTGCGGTCATCGCGAAATAATGTCTCGGTGTACTGATACCGTAATAGTGGCATACGCGCTTCATGTCCTCGCGTGTTGGTTCATAGAAATCTGAGGTCGCGCCAGTGAACGGTACATTGTAACGCTCTAATGCCTGCACGACTTCAATGCCTGCACGGTCTTCATCCCACGCACCGTCGCACAAATTAATAAATAAATCGAAGCCCTGCTGAACAAGTTCGCGTACCTGCCTGACCGCTGTTGCTTTGTGAACATCGACGACTTTAACTTCGTGTTCGAGCAAATGCGGTCTTATGTCGAGTAAAGAGTCATCTTCTTTAAGAGGTGAGTCGGAAAAATGATATGAGGATTGAAGAACGCATATTCTCATGCTTGAGTACCATTAAAAAGATGCATTATTTGCCAGATACTAGCAAAGGCTGCTCACTGAGCTTTTCCATAATGTGGTCGGCAAACTTATAATTCTCAATCAATTTTTTGTCCAAGTGAGCTGCACCATTGATGATGCCTAAACAACCGGGATTGCTGCAAGTACACTCGAAAGCTTGATCCATCGACCATTCGGTTGAAGGATAAAAAAATGTAAGCTCCTCACCTGCCTCAATATCGCGCAGACATTGAACTTCATGCTTCGATACATCGAAATAAACATTAGGTTCGCAACTGTGATTAATATATTGAAGAAATTCCGGGGCAAGATGGATATGCTGATGATGATCAATTTGGACAGTAAGATAGGTGGGTTGCGTTAAGCACTCGCGGGCAGAAAACGTATGCAAAACTGAACCCTGCGCGTGCCAAGTGCTAGCCTGCAAATGTTTTTGACCGCTGAGGGGATCAACATAAAGCGCGATTTTTTCAGTAACATCGGATATTTTAGTATAGTCACTCATCTGCCTTTCCATATTATGGTTGGTGGTATTTATGTCGCACTGGATAGTAAAAACTCGAACATCGAATAAAGGTGCTTATTTGACAGTCCAAACGGGGGGCTCTTGACCCGCAGAGAAAAGTTTTCTATTCAGCGTCACCTGAGACGGGCGAAAAGACCCTGGCCATGTAAGTCGACAGATCGCTGGAAACCTCCTCGTGCGAATCCGGCGCAATACCGGCAAGTGTCTTTGCCAACTGCTTCTTGATCTCGATTTGCATCGCGCGTGCAATTTGAATGCGTTGCGCCTGAGGCGACCCGGCGCCGTGCAGGGATTCGGTAAGATAACCGACCGCGTTCCTTCCCATGGTCATGTTCTCAATCAGTCGCAGAATGCGCATCCGGTCTTCCGTAGATATCTCCGCTCTACCCTTCAGGTATTTCTCGATGAGCGGTCCCAATTCAGGATGCCGAAATTCTTTCTCCGAGGGCATGGTCACTACCAAACCGCCGGCGAGATCCTGCGCAAGCCGGCCGATTTCGTAGGGGAGCTTGGTGACGTGATGTTTGCAGACGTTGGCCAGCATTTCGTCGGGCAGGTACACGCCTGACTTCATCGGTATACCCTGGTAGCTAGCAGCCACGCCGGTGCCATAGATCGTTTCATTCAGGTGCGTCATCTCAACAAGCTTGTCTCGAATGTGCGAGACTTTCTCCAAACCGTTGTAATCCGCGATAGTCGCGGCAGCCCCGATCAGCACATCTCCAACGCCTGTCTTGCATACATAGCTGCGCCGGTGATAGCAGGTGAACCTTTCCACCAGCATGGCGGCGAACTCGCTTTCACCATCCATGAACACCCGCTCCCATGGGATGAATACGTCATCGAACACAATCATCGCTTCCTGTCCAGCGAAACGGGCATTGCCTGCATCAATGCTGCCTTCGTCCATACTCCGCGTATCGCATGACTGGCGGCCATAAATGTAGGTGATACCGGGAGCATCAACCGGCAATGCGCCGACAATCGCATAATCCCGATCGGAGGGGCCCAGTCGCATGGTCGGCATGACGACCAGCCAGTGCGCGTTTAAACATCCCGTCTGGTGCGCTTTGGCCCCCTTGATGTAGATACCCTCGTTAGTGCGGCGGCTAACACGGACAAATAGATCCGGATCGGCCTGCTCACTGGGTGATTTACTCCGATCTCCTTTTACATCAGTCATGGCGCCGGCGATAACGAAGTTCGCTCGTTGCGCCATGCCCACAAAGTCCATAAAACGCTGGTGATACGGTGTACCGTTCTTCTCATCCATCTCGTAGGTAACGGAATGTAGCGAGTTGAGAGTATCCATGCCGACACAGCGCTGGAAACAGGTACCTGTAAGCTGACCGAGCCGGCGCTGCATTTTGTTCTGCATAACCAGATCTTCAGGGCTTTGCGCAATATGGAGAAACCGGTTAACCCGCTCACCAGTGAAAGGAGACAGTGCGGTACCGATCTCTGGATTGCGAACTGCAAGATCGTACGTCTCCGCGACCGCGTTGACGGACGGCCTTATAATCGGGTGATCCACTGGCTCCGCGATCAGTTCACCAAAGAGGAAGACCTTTAGCTTCCTCCCTCGAAGACTATCGATGTATTCACTGCCGGTACGGATAGGCTCCGGCTTGTGGATCACCGTCGTAGTTGTCATCTGAGTCATGTCTACTGTATTCATGGGACGTTCTCCTTAATAAAGTATCAATGAAGTGTTATCAAACCCCTTTGTTTGAGGCTGGATCACTACCCCGGAAGCACGACGCAAGCATCTTAGCCCTAGTGAACGAGGCCATAAACAATTTTGCGGGCTTTGTCATTGATAAAAAACTTATTAGTATCCATACACAGATATATGTTGTCAATCCCCATAATTGAGGAAGGTCTTGCGCTGAACCAAAATCTGAACCCTCTTTTGCTTCAACTGTTCGATTTAGGACACCTCCAAAAAGGCCATGACATTCTGAACAGAGCCACCATGCGGCATCGCAAAACCAAACAGGCGTTTGTAGTTCTTCTGAAACTGGATATCCTCAAGATGCTGGTTGTATTGGTTACGGGAACCCGCTTTGAACAGGAACATCGCCAAACAAGCTGTCAGGTAGGCGGCCAATTCATAATCGGAGACTTTTTGCGGCCATCGTCCACCTACCGCATCCAGGCAAACAACTCAGGAAAGTGAAGGCGAATGGTGCGATACATCTCATGCACAAGTTCCGTTTTCTTCCGCTGCTGATTAGTAAGCGCCTCTTTCCTGACTACCGCTTCGCGTTGTTTAGCTTTTCTTGCGCAGCGTTGGGCATGAGGATCCGATTGGGTTTTGGCGTTTTTTCATTGGAAGCAAATAATATTAGGTGAAATTGAAATTGAAATTGAAATTGATAGAATTATTACGGTGTGACTGGAAACTAGTAAGAGCTTAAACAGCTTTATATATCAGGTAACAGAATTACTTTTCAAATTGCTTATTAGGCGCAGCCAGAGAAAAAACTACAATTGGGAAGGATTTAAAGAACTGATAAAGTATTTTGGAATAGCCAAGCCATCTATCTATCATACTCTCTAGGAATCAAGAAGTCGTTGTGTGCGTGCAAAGCAAGCGGCTTTGAAAAGCCCGGTGCGAAAATTCCGCACGCCGGGATTTGTGAGGGGGGCAGCCGGGTATCTGGCTGTTCTACCTTGATATTGTTATGAGCCCTTCACTGAGCTAGAGCTTCGTCCAAAGCATTGCGGGTTTCAAGTAGTCCTTTGGCAGTAGCAGCGAGTAATACCTCGCCAAGATCCAGCGAACCCGCGATACCGAGGGCCTGTTCCATTCGCCACACCTTCACACTGCGTGCGACCTGTCCAGCAGGTAAATATGAGCCGCCAAAGCCTGTGCTTCTGACTGAGGTTTCCACCCGGTGCACAAAACCGGGAGGAGAAATCATCAATTCACCAGTCTTTAAGGTTCCTACCCATGTGAATATATCTTCAGGCCAGTTGCCAGCGCGAGGATCCTTGTAGTCACTGGTGGCCTCATCCCAGAGACGTAAGGCATCGTCGGCGTGGGCCAGTTCCCAATGCTTTTCCCCCTCGATGAGATACATCCAGCCACCAAAGCCATGACTGTCCACGTGCATTGGGGTATATGCACCGGGGGCCGACAGCACCAAGCTGCGTCGATAGCGAGCGGTGCGTAGATCCTCGATCAACAGGTTGTTGTAATCAAAGGCTGGATGAACCGGGAATACGGAATCGAAGTGTTCATCGGGCAGGCACACATCAATCACGTTCAGTTCGGGAGAGGCATCCGGCGCACTCCAGACAGCGATGAAGTCCCGCGCGAGGTATTCCTGCCAGGTATCGCCATGATTGCTGTCATAGACCCAGAGCACCTGGTTGCCTAAGCAGACCTCCAACTCGTCTGGCTGCAAGCGGCGTGGTGGCGTCGGCCAACCTTCCACGATCAATGGCGTTTCGAGACGGTTCAGAAGGTCGCCAGTCAAGTCTTGCCAGTGGATGCGCGGCACTGGGTTCGCGCGTTCGGTGGAGGCGTGCTGCATAAAGTCCTCATAAGGTGATAATTTTTCCGTAATTGTTAATTCTACGCTATTCTAACTCAATAAATGTGGGATAGCAGAAAGACCGACAGACTCCTAGCCGCAGTCATTCCTTTAGCAACCGGCTCTTCCAACTCATGCCTATCCCCATCGTCAATGTTACTCAATATTTTTTCGCCATGCTAGCCTAC
>CAWBLO010000041.1:0-50790 GCA_963789475.1 uncultured Gammaproteobacteria bacterium
GATGCCGAAAAAACCCATCGACACCCAGATAGAGACGCCTCCTCTCAAAAAGCCCATGGCCGCGCAAAGTAATCTGCGTGTCACCGTGCGAAGCTTTAGTTTTAGCGGCAATAGCCAATTTCCAACCAGCATCTTGCAATCCTTGCTTAGCCAGTACACCAACCGTGAGCTTAGCTTTGCCGATTTACAACAGGCCGCCGCAGTCATTACCGAGTATTATCGAAACGCGGGGTTTTTGGTCGCCTATGCCTATTTACCCGAACAAACCCTGGAACACGGGCAAGTAGAACTGGCTATTTTTGAAGGACGGCTGGATGATCAGCATTTGACAGGGCAGGGTATCACTCTGCTCAATGACACCCGTATTAACAAACGCGTATTGCAAAATTTTCTAGGTACATTGCCCAAAGGCACCGTGATTACTGAAGACAACATGAATCATCTGAGCTTGCTGCTCAATCAACTGCCCGGCATCAATGCCAAAGTGGTATTAGCCCCTGGCCAGGAAACAGGTACTTCATCCCTGGCCGTCAAAATCAAGGAAGCCCCGTTATTAAGCGGTTACGCTTTCCACCGATAATTATGGCTTGTATTCGACTGGCTATTACCGGTTTGATGGCGGAGTGAGTATTAACGGTCCCTTAGGCTTGGGCGATCAGCTTAATTTACGCGCCCAAACCACAGAAACAGGCAATACCGTTGCCGGCTGGGCGGACTACAACATGGCGCTTAATGGCTATGGCACTCGCCTGGGTGTTAATTTTGCCCAATTGGATTACACCCTGGGGCGCGATTTCACGCGCTTGGAAGCCAACGGTCTCGCCCGCACGGTTGGCACGACCCTCACGCAGCCACTGTTGCTCAAACGTAACGCACAACTGACAGGCTTCGCCCATTATGAACACCGCTGGATGCAAGATAATATTGATTTGGTTGGCAGTCATAACGATCGCGAACTCAATGTGATGAGTTTCTCCTTTGCTGGAGCCTCTACCGATTCATGGCTGAAAGAAATGGGGGTGACTCAAGCCTTTATCAATGTTTCAGCAGGACAGGTAAACTTCACCAATACTGAAGCCTATGATTTTGATCAACGCAGTGGTTTAAACACCAGCGGCGGCTATCATAAATTCAACTGGTTGCTCAATCGCACGCAAACTGTGTGGGGACCTGTTAGCGTGTACGCCAACTTTCAAGGTCAGATTGCCAGTAAAAATCTCGACAGCTCCGAGCAAATTTCGCTAGGCGGCCCTTATGGCATTCGCGCCTATCCCGTTGGGGAAGGCAGTGCCGATGAAGGTTGGCAATTTAATGCGGAGACGCGTTACCGACTACCCGCCATTCCTTATCTGCCAGGTTATCTGCAAGTCATTGGCTTTATTGATACGGGTTATGCCCGCGTTAATGCCCAGCCATTACCTGGCGATTTCAATAACTCGCAGCATTTAACCGGCTACGGCTTCGGCATTAATTGGCTGGAAGCGGCCGGTTTCACTTTGCGTACCAGCCTTGCCTGGCGAGATTCCAGCAAACAACCGTCCGCAGACCCGACCGCATCAGGTCCTATGGGCTATTTTCAATTGAGCAGGGCGTTTTGAAAGTCATCTACAGAGCTCTCAGAAACTGAAATGGTTTAATAAAACAGGACTCTACTAAAAAGGCAATTTATAATATATTTAAACTAGCGTAGTCGGCGAAAAACGCGTTTTTTCGCCATTAATCTCACCTTTCATTACCGATGCAATGTATAGTGTACTTGTGTCCACGAATACGAACCACTTTGCACTTGGTCAGAAACACTGCCATCGTCATTAAGCAATTCGATAGCTTTTGAAAAAGGTTGTGCGCTTGCTACGATGGTTACAGTGCTGTTACCAGAAGGCCCTTTCACAGGAGCGTTAAAACCTTTGGGCGGAAATAAATGGTTTTTATTGGCAGGCAGTAATTTATCTGGTTGACGAGGATTAGGGCGTAACGTCGTTACTTCACCGTTAGCATCACGATCAATGACTCGAACATACATAGGCTGTGTCAGCATAAAACTCAATTGAAAGGGCTCACCATTTTTGTACTCAGGTTTTGATGTTTGTAGATGTACGATGCCATCGGAACTGGTTGAGCTATTAGAGCTATCCAATGATTTTTGTTCCCTGGCATTTAATTCGGCAGCGCTTTTGGCTGCATCTTCTTTAGCTTTTAGTTCAGCGGCGACTTTAGCGGCATCTTCTCTGGCTTTTAGTTCGGCAGCGACCTTGCCTGCATCTTCTCCGGATTTTAATTCAGTAGTGGCTTTGGCTGCATCTTCTTTGGGGCCATGTCCTTGTATGTACCATAACACCGCCACGATGATAAGAAACCCGCCACCGCCAATACTCAGGTATTTTACCCATGGGATTTTAACAGGCCGTAATTTATCCAGCAACTCATGAATATTAGTTATACGCTGGTCTCTTTCAAAAGCTAAGGCTTTGTTTAGAGCGTCCATTTGCCGACTGTTTAAACCCTTTATAGGTGCGGCTTTATGGGTTTTTTGTTTGTAAAATTGTTTACCCGTTAGCACTTCATAGATCACACAAGCAAACGCATAAATATCATCACGGGCATCAGGCGGGTAATCTCTTTGCATTTCGGGAGAGGCATAAGCCACGGTTAATGCGCCTAGTTCATGTCCGCCATATTTAGTTTCATCCCCTTCGGTTTCGTTAATTTTGGAAGCAATGCCAAAATCCAGCACTTTAACGATACCGTTATCAGTAATGATGACATTCCCTGGTTTGATGTCGCGGTGCACGATGTTGTTTTCATGCGCGTAAGCAAGAGCATTGCCGATGCCTTCAATAATGAACCAGGCTTGAGCCAAATTCATTGCTGTATGGTTAAGGTAGTCGCCGAGCGTTTTCCCGCTCAGGTATTCCATAGTCATGTAAACATGTGGACCATCTCTATCAAAACCGTGAACTTTAATAATATTCGGGCAGTTTGCAAGCATTTTGGTCCTGTCAAAGTCGCTATATAAAGACCGACCAGTTGTTTATTTGCGGACAACTCAGGCTTCAGTACCTTGATAGCCACATAGGGGTCGCGGGCTTCTACTTCTTCCCAAACTTTATTCAGTGCTTTAAAAACCGTTCCCATGCCACCTTCACCCAGTACCGCAACCAGTTCATAGGTATCCTTAACAACACTACCTATGTCTAACCGAGCTTCGGCGAGGGAGTCGCTATCATAATTGCCACTCATCATTCGAGTAGCAGGTTGCGTTGAAGAAGATATTACAGACGGCTTCAGTATTGAGTTCTAACTCACTATTAGAGTCTGCCGACTTAACAAGGGTAACATCGGTATCGTTTGAATTAGTGTGCGATTTTTCAAGCATGAAAAAACCAAGCCGCTTTAATGTAATTTATAAAAATTAACTTTGACAAAATATTATCGCTCAGCTGTTTTTTCTAAAACGGCGGGCAATTCATTTTATTACGGTAATAGTCTATTGTGTGGTCAATAATACGTACCCGTCGATTAACTTCGCTCCCTGGATTTTTAGGGTCAAGCAAATCACTTTTGCCTTTGCCGGTAATCTCTATACGATTGGGTTTTATTTGAAAGGTATCAACTAAGTAACGCTTGACTGAAGCTGCACGTTCTTCAGATAGAATTTTATTGTAAGCATAACTACCAATAGCATCCGTATGACCTTCCACAACAAAATCCAGATTTTGTAATTTTTCAGAAGCCAATGCTTCACCCACCGGGTTGAGTTGATTCTTGGCTTCGTCTGTCAATTCTGCTGAATTATAGCGAAAGACAATTCCCATAGACAAAGCCTTCTTGGCACTAGCTTTATGTGCCGCCAAAGGCATTTTGGACTTAGGTTTTTTTTTGGCCTTAGGCGTCGCTTCAAGATTAGTCATGTCAATAGAACGTGTTTTGCCGATATGCTTTATATCATCTTCGTAAACGGCATCGTCTGGATTAGCCCCATTAGGACTAAGAGCATCAATCACTTGATTGGTCGATGGCGTTTTTTTGCCAAAATTAATCTCATCGGCATAAGTGATTTTAGTTAACGCCATTATGCCCAACAGAAAGAATAAGAGGTGTTGCGTTTTCATATAAATACCCTAAAAAATATTAAACATGGATAGCGGTTAGTCCACTTGAATAAATGCGTTATCAAACCATGAACGCCATTCTAGCTTATTACTAATCATTTGGCACAAAAAACAAAACAAGCAAAGATGGGACGGGGGCAACCTAAATCCAGCAAGTAAATACGCCAATTAAAATAGCAAAACCAACGGACAGGGCAACAGTAATACGGAGCCCCAACGCATAACTATCCCTGGCGGTGCTGGTTTGTTCAATCATGCCGCCTTTACTGGCGATATTTGCGGCTTCTTCTGCAATGGCAATAAGCGCTGGTTCGGCAACAGTCGTACCAAAACCTAAACAAAACGCAAAAGTCAGCAACCAGAATAAACTGCCTTTACGGGCAAAAGCATAAGCCATTGCCTCGCCCAGTGGGAACAGGCTTTGTTCCAGCCCCTGAATAAACAGGGTAAGACCGAGAATAACAAAGAGTGTGCCGGTAATTAAACTGGCAACATCAGGCACAGGTTTGCCAATAATCAGGATCTGAAAAATTAAAACAACAGCAAGTATTGGAGCCAGATCCAGAAAGCTGCTAAACAGTTGTCTGGTAAAACGACTCTTTAACATCGGTATTCCAATTTCTTGAAGACGACTTGATTGTATATTAAAGGTGAGGCGTAAAGCTATCCTTTAAAGGAATGTTATCTGTAAAGGCGTCCCGCCTTAAGCTGAATAATATAGAAAAGCCGAATCGGGCCTGCTTACGCAAAATTTACCCTGGGGAGAATATAGTCGCTACCCGTCGCATCAACATCGTACAAACCTGCAATACAATTACCGGTATACACCTTATAAGTTCGCAAAATAATTTCCGCTAATCCTTCTACCAAAGCATAATCATTAAGGTTTTCCAAACTTACCCATCTTGCCTCGGAAACATCGCTTTGTGCGTTCGGCTGAGTGCTTTCTCCATCCACTAACAGAGCTAAATAATCAATAATGACATAATGAAAACCTTCAACGCGCCTTTCGACAACAGCGACAATATTTTTAATTTCGGTATCCAGACCTGTTTCCTCTTTAATTTCTCGTCGACAAGCCTCAACCAACGATTCACCCGCCTCCAACTTGCCACCAGGAATAGACCAAAAGCCCATAGCGGGCGGCTGATTACGCTGAATCAGTAATATTTGTTTCTGATTGTTAAACACGACACCGCTAACACCCAGCGTGGGCACGGGTAAATTATTCTGCATGATCTTCATAAACCTTTGAATTTTTCATTGTTAATGAATAGCAAATGCCCGCCCGCTATTGACCTCGTAAGAAAAATTTATCGAGGTCATTCGTTGATAACTCTATCCAGGTGGGTCTGCCGTGATTGCATTGGCCTATTCTTTCGGTTTGTTCCATATCCCGCAGCAATGCATTCATCTCGTCTATACTCAAACGGCGATGAGCGCGAACTGCACCATGACAGGCGATAGTTGACAGTAGCTGGTTGGATTGCTCCTGTATACGGTGACTCATGCCATGTTCGGTTATATCGGCCAGCACATCACGTATCAATGTCTCTTTATCGATATTGCCCAATAAAGCAGGTGTTGAACGAAGAATGATAGTTTCAGGCCCAGACCGGTTGAGTTCAAACCCAAGTGAACCGAAGAATTCATGTTCCTGTTCCGCTAAATCAGCTTCCGCTGAACTGACGTTTATCTTAATGGGCAACAATAAGGGTTGACTGGGCACCGCACCTTGTTGATATTGCTGCTTCAGTCGCTCGTAGGTAACCCGCTCATGGGCGGCGTGGGCATCAACCAGGATAATACCTTTGGAGGTTTCAGCCAGAATATAAATATTATGTAAATGCGCGATAGCATAGCCTAAGGGCGGAGTATCCTGTGTTTGAGGTAGTGGTTGTTGCTGTTTTTGTACGGGCTGGTCTTCCGGGTACAATGACGAGTATGCCTTTATCGTTTCTGCTACCGTTAAAGGCAGTGAAGTTTGCTGAGGGGGTCTTTGGTTATAAACGGGTTTAGAATCAAAATCCGGGCGTATTTGCTGATGCGTCAATTGAGGCACCGATTGTTGAGTGATGTCCGCCGGTGGTGAGTCTTCCGTCTGTGGTGAGTCTATCGAACCATCGCTAACACGAACTACCGTGTGTTCAGGCCTTATATCAGCCAGTGACCGGTGCAGGGCTGAAAATAAAAAATCATGGACAAGGCGGCCTTCCCTAAATCTGACTTCCAGCTTTGCCGGATGCGCATTAACATCAACCAGAGTAGGATCAAGTGTCAAATATAAAACAAAGACCGGATGCCGCCCATGAAACAAAACATCCTGATAGGCTTGCTTAACCGCATGAGAAACCAGTTTATCCCTTATCAAACGACCGTTGACATAGAAAAACTGCATATCCTGTTGACTGCGGGAAAATGTCGGTAAACCGACCCAACCGCTTAATTGCAAGCCCGATGCTGCAAAGTCAATTTTTACCGAATTTTCAATGAATGCTGATCCGCAAATACCGGCAATCCTTTCCTCTTGAGCTCTATCACTTACCGCAGGTCTAAGAATGAGTACTTCTTTTTGATTATGGATAAGCGTAAAACCAATATCAAATCGGCTAAGAGCCATTCTTTTAATTAATGTTTCAATATGGGCAAATTCTGTTTTTTCGGTTTTCAGGAACTTGCGTCTGGCAGGGGTATTGTAGAATAAATCACGTACATCAACCGTGGTGCCTTGAGGATGCGGGTCGGGTTGCGGATCAAAATTCTGTTCGGAACCGTCGGCAGTTACGCACCAGGCGCACTCGGCATCGGCAGTGCGTGAAATCAGCGTAAGCCTTGCCACAGAACTGATGCTGGGTAGAGCCTCGCCGCGAAAACCCATGCTGGCAACTTGTTCCAGATCCTGTAAGGTGGCAATTTTGCTGGTTGCATGTCTTGATAATGCTAACGGCAAGTCTTCTTTGACTATGCCGCAACCGTCGTCCCTGATTTTTATCAGTCGAGCGCCGCCCTGTTCTATATCAATAGTAATGTGCCCTGCCCCGGCATCAAAACAGTTTTCAATCAGTTCCTTGACCACAGAAGAGGGTCTTTCGACCACTTCACCAGCGGCAATCTGATTAACCAGTTGAATGGGGAGTGAATGAATACGCATCAGCCAGCCTAAAGCAAAAGGCGTTATTCTATATGAGTAGTTAAAGTCGTGATAGTTTAGTGAAACGATCAAGGTGCAAAGCGATAGTAGCCTTGCACCTTGAATGTGATATTTTACAAATTCAAAGCTGCAATTCTGTTGTCAACAGGTGCCGATTGTCTAAAGTAGCTACGTACACCTTTGAAAATAGCATTAGCCATTTTTGATTGATACCCGACATTCAGTAAGTTTTGCTCTTCTGATGGATTAGAGATGAAAGCTGTTTCCACCAAAATGGACGGAATATCGGGAGATTTCAATACAATAAAGCCTGCTTTTTGCACGGAATTCTTATGCAATTCCGCAATGTTGTCGAAGCTTTTTAATACATGATTGGCAACATTGACACTCGCTTCCTGAGTCGCCGTTTGCGATAAATCCAGCAAAACCGAGGCTAATACATCCTCTTTATCGCTAAGACTAACTCCCACTAAATCAGAAGCATTTTCACTATCTGCCAGCCAACGAGCCGCTTCACTTGATGCCCCGCGTGTAGATAAGGTAAAGACGGAAGCGCCTTTAACATCAGCATTCTGAAAAGCATCGGCATGTATTGAAACAAATAAATCCGCTTTTGCTGCTCTGGCGATTTGCATCCGATCTCTAAGGCCAACGAAATAGTCACCTTTGCGAACCATTACCGCTTTCATTCCGGGCTGTCCGTTAATTAATGCTTCCAGTTTTTTTGCAATTGCGAAGGTCACTTTTTTCTCCTCAGTGCCATGCGGCCCATGAGCTCCTGGATCATTGCCGCCATGACCCGCATCAATGGCAATCACTATACTGTTAGCCTTTTTAGTTTCAGTCGATTTGCCTGTAGTTGATTTAGCCGCAACCGTTTTGAGTTCAAAAGATTTACTCTTATTAGTGTCTTGTTTATCTTCCGCTATTGTGGCGACAATAGGTTTTTTATTAAACAAATCGACAATTAATCGATGCTCATCCTTATTATCTGAACTTAATGAGAAATTATTGGAACTAACCGTTGTTTTTAAATCAACAACAATTCTTAAATCCGTGTCATTTTTTGTTCCCGCGCGAACCCGTGCAAATAATGGATGCGCTGCTGATGGCTGGCTTAATGCGCGATCCAACTGGGCATTTTTAATATCGATGACCAAACGAGACGGATTATCCATAATGAAAACCTGATGTTTTGGAGAGGCTGTTACATCAAACATCATGCGATTTTGCTTCGAGGTCGTGGTGTAGCGCAACGAGTTTACGTTGATTTGTTGTGCATAACTCGGCACACACAACAACTGTAATCCCAAGAAAAACAAGATGTTCCAGTAATTTCTCATAGCGATACCCCCCAAAGGCAACAATTTGGTTTAAATTATAGCAGTATGTCGTTGTTTTTACACATCCCTTTGTAATTTTTTTTATGAAACCTACTCGATATTTAGCGATCGCCCAAGTCCTTGCGTTTTTAAAGTAATGACTCTATCAGGTTCTGGTAAAAATCCTTTGCCCTTATCCGGCCATTCAATAAAACAAATGCTGTCCTGATCAAAATAATCTCTTATACCTATCCATTCCAGCTCTTCAGGATCAACCACTCGATATAAATCAAAATGAAATATTTTACGACTGCCTACCGTGTACTCTTCGACTAACGTATAGGTTGGGCTTTTAACTGCGCCATTATATCCTGCGGCCCGAAGAAAACCTCTGACCATGGTCGTTTTCCCCGCACCTAAATCACCCTGTAAAAAAACAAGACATTTTGTAGGCAAAGACATAAATAACTCCGCACCAAACTGTTCTGTTTCTTCTGTACTATTCAAATATCTCTGCATCACAAACTCCTTCTAAGATAGGGCATTAAATCACTGGCTAATAAACCTCTTTCCCCACCTTTTCCTGCGGCCAAGTCAGCTGCTTGTCCGTGACTATAAACCCCTTGTTGCGCCGCATTTTTTAAAGACAAGCCTTGGGCCAGCAATGCTGCAATCACCCCTGCAAGTACATCGCCCATACCCCCTGAAGCCATTCCCGGATTTCCTGTCGTAGAAACGGCAATTTCATCTTCAGAGGCAATTAATGTGCCGGCGCCTTTAAGAATGGCAATGCCGCCATATTTGGCCTGAATAGCCGTGACAGAGACAAACCTGTCTTGTTGAATTTCAGCAGTAGAACAGCTTAATAACCGGGCAGCTTCACCCGGATGGGGTGTTAAAATCCAGCCAGGGTTTGTTACAGGCGAACGAGCTAATAAATTCAAACCATCTGCGTCAACCACCATTGGTTTTTGAGCCTTTATCGTTGCCGTAAACAGTTCTTTTGCCCAATCACTTTGCCCTAAGCCAGGGCCTATCACAACGACACTGGCCTTTTTCAACAGCACAGCTAATTGCCCGGCACTCTCTACGCCATGACACATTAATTCCGGCCTGTTCAGGTTCATTAACCCTGCATGCTCTGTCCGTGTTGCTACACTAACCAATCCTGCACCGACTCGCAAAGCCGCTTCTCCGGCCAATCTCGCCGCACCGGAATAACCCCAATCGCCACCGACTATCAGCACATGTCCATAATTACCTTTATGCGAACAACGATCTCGACGCGGCAACGGTGTTTTAACAACACGAACCGCCGACGAAGAAACGGCTTGAAAAATAGCATCCGGCACAGCTAATGAGGCATAAGAAATTTCACCGCAATAGTCAGCCGCATGCCCGGTAAATAAACCTTGTTTCAAACCAATAAACGTAACCGTACAATCCGCTTTTACAGCACATCCCATCACATTGCCGGTATCCGCATTCAAACCCGAAGGGCTATCCACCGCAACAACATGGGCTGACGATTTATTGATAACTTGAATGGCTAAGGCATAAAGCCCTGTTACTGGTCGATCCAGTCCTGTCCCTAACAAGGCATCAACAATGACATCCACTTCAATAACTTCTTCACCCTGAAATGGGATAACAGATCCCTTCGCCGCAACATAGTTCTGATAAGCAGTGAGTGCATCCCCTTTAAGATTTACGGGATCAGTAAGGCTATAAACACTGACCTTCAATCCTGCTGCCAAAGCCAATCCGGCAACAATATAACCATCGCCGGCATTATTGCCGGCACCACAATAAACGACTACAGACCGGGTATTCGGCCATTTAGTCCTGATACATTGAAAAACTTCATAACCGGCTCTGCTCATCAATTCAAATCCGGGAATGCCCCGTTCTTGTATAGCAATTCGGTCAAGTTCTCTGACTTGTGCAGCTCGATAGAGCGATATAGGTAATTTTTGCATGGTAATTATTGAGGTTTAAAGCCTAATAAGATGCGCATTATCCACCATTGGTAAAGCTCCAAGAGACCCATTTGGTTGGCGAGTGAAAAGTTCCCACAGGCAACAGGTATGTGTAGAGGCTCTTGCATCCTAGCTCGAAAAGCCAAGTAGATCTTATCACCCGCCTCTATCTTAGCTATAACTCCATCCTCAACGCACGCGGCACGCCCCATTTGACTAGATATTACAATGACTATAGTTAACTTCAGGTTTACCTTCAGACTCAACGAGTTCGCCAATAGCGAACGCAGCCTCACCCAGGGATTGCAGAATTTCAAGTGTTGCTTTTTCGTCTTCTGCGGCAACACAAACTATCATGCCGATACCACAATTGAAGGTAGTTAGCATATTTTCTTGAGATACGTTGCCCTGCTTCTGTAGCCATAGGAAAATATCAGGAAACGTCCAGGAATCCAGGTCAATGTTAGCGTTAAGTCCTACCGGGAGTACACGCGGTAAATTTTCGGTTAAACCGCCGCCAGTGATGTGAGCAAAAGCGTGTACAGGCACTTTGTCCAATAATGATAATAACGATTTTACATAAATCCGGGTCGGTTCCAGCAGGGCTTCGCCCAATGTTTTGCCATCAAACGAGTCAATGAGTGCTGAATTACTGTGGGTAATTATTTTCCGGATTAACGAATAGCCATTGGAATGCGGGCCGGACGAGGCAATGCCAATCAGCTTATCACCGGATTTAACTTTGCTGCCGTCCAGGACTTTGCTCTTTTCCACAATACCCACGCAAAAACCCGCAAGATCATACTCGCCATCAGCATACATGCCTGGCATTTCCGCAGTTTCACCGCCAACCAGTGCAGCGCCCGCCAGTTCACAACCTTTACCAATGCCTTCTATAACGGCTGCCGCCATATCAACATCCAGTTTGCCGGTAGCAAAATAATCCAGGAAAAACAAAGGCTCTGCACCTTGCACAATAATGTCATTGACGCACATGGCAACCAGATCGATACCTACCGTATTATGGATGCCTAAATCTATAGCCAGTTTTAGCTTGGTTCCTACGCCATCCGTTCCTGAAACCAGAATCGGGTTCTGGTAACGATCCAGGGGCAGTTCAAACATTGAACCAAACCCGCCTAATCCCGCCATAACGCCTGCCGTGCGAGTTCTAGCGGCAATAGGCTTAATGCGCTCAACTAATTCATTACCTGCCGCAATATCAACGCCGGCACTTTTATAATTCAAGCTTTCCTGATTTTGTGCGCTCAAAGTCATATTCTCTTTAAAATTTAAACTGTTGATATTGTACAAGACATCATCGGTTTTGTCTGAAGGATATGAAGAAAGCTTGCTTGCCTTTATCTATCCCTGATAACTTTTCACCGAAATAGTTGAATTACATTTAAAAAATAATTAAAGTGACCTTGTTGGCCAGTAGGTTAATCTCTAAAGATAACACCCAGTCTTGATTAAGGAATTAATATGAAAATAACAAAAATATTTAAATCTGCACTAGTTATTGCTGTCGTTTTATTTAATGGCGAGGTAGCCGCCTACAGTCCTGAGGAATTAGAACAAGCTTGCAAAAAACCGCACTTCACTGATTTTAATCTTACCGAGTATAAAGCACCTGATAATATTGAAATTGCACCTGAATCAGAGTTTATTATAAAAATATCCGCTTGGGCTGACCCCAGCACCATTAAGTTAACTGCCAAAAAACAAGCGCTGGCTTTTACAGTGGAAAGCACTAGTACCTTTCACAAAATCAAGGCAAAGTTACCCGCTTCTTTAAATGGGAACTTTGTCAGGATTGATATAAGCGCTCAGGCGATTTCGGGTTGTGACAATAAAACGGGGTGGCTGGTTAAGGTTGCAAATAAATAAACAACCTGAAAAGGAAAAGCATTGTTCTGTATCCATTATTAAATGAAGCCACTCTCGTGTAAGCGGGGGTTTTATAAAAAACTCCCGGATTAACTGACCACTCTTATACAATCAATTAAATTATACGTTACGCCCTAACTTAAATGGATTTTAGAATAAATAAATTTTCATTGACACAAACATAGACATTATAGTTTCTTGGGAGTTTATACTAGACTGTAGTGAGGGCATCGTATTTAATTTTTATCCTTTAATTACACGCCATGAACTTGGAGCTATTTACTGAGCAATACAATATAGGAATTTGATAGTGTTTTTTCTGAAATTAGAAAATTTAGTCGCGCGATATCGTCGATTAATCGTTGTTTTGATTGCTGTTATCATTATTCAATTTTTCGAATCAATGCTTCTTCATTATAAATATGATCTATTTACCGGCGGTTTCTTACAACCGTTTTCATACAAAACAATTCCTGAGCGCTTAACATTCATCCTGTTTTCATTATGTTTTGATTTGTCATTTGTTGGGCTATTGGCCAGTCTCTGGTTTTTTATCGCTGACAAACTCAATAAATACGGCCTCATTATTTATTATAGCTTTACTGTTATCGTGGTATTTTTAACCGGTATTTGGCTAGCTCTTAAGTTTAAGGTTTTATCATATTTTAGCGATACGATAAATCTTCAAATCATTAAAAATTTAGCTGGGGGAAGTTTAAAAGAAGCCTTGCTTTATGCCAGTAATGAAATCTTTTTATTTGTTGGAATGTTGAGCATTATCACAGTCTGTTTGGTTTTTCTTATGAATTTCCTGAAAAACAGGGCACTGGTGCAGCGGTTCACTTCCAATACGACAGAACATAGAACTTATATAGAGCTGCTGATACTTGCTGTTGTATTAACGCCTGTCATTACATTATTTGTTTCCAATAATGATTTTATAAGGTATGGACTGGAAAAGAAAACCTCCTACCGCCTCATTAGCATGGCCTTGGACAAGTTATCGGATATTGATTTTGACAGCTTTGGCAGTTTTTCATATCCGAAGGATAAAGCTGCTTACAATGCTTCTATTTATCCAGGCGCTTTGGATATTCCTGGAAACGGTATCGATGAAGATGGCTTTTTGGGTGACTACATTATGACCGCTGTTGCCAAAGATAACCTTGCTGAAATAACGCCCCGGCCGGGTAAAAATATTGTTCTTATTGTCCTGGAAAGCGCTCGCGCCGATTTACTCGATCAGAAAATAAACGGGAATTATGTAACGCCTGTGATGAGGGAAATTGCAAAAAACGGCGTCGCTATAAAAAATGCCTATAGTCATACGGGCTATACCGTCACCTCTATTAAAGCGATATTCAACAGAAACCTGATTAACAATAAAAATAGAATCCCGTTAATTGAATTTCTCCAAGCCGCCGGTTACCAAGTGTCTATTATCTCCGGTCAAGATGAGTCATTTGGCGATGTGGCACTGGAAACGGGCATGAAAAACGCGGGTGTTTCTTATTTTGATGCAAGAACTGCACTTGATGACCGGGTATTTCCCAGCACGGAACAAGGCAGTTTGCGCCTGAGTGAAGAGCGTGTTGTTCAGCAGTTTCAAAATCGAATCAATCAGGTAGATTTCACTCAGCCACAATTTTTCTACGTGAACATACAAGCAGGTCATTTCCCTTATTCGCACCCGAAAATGGCTAAGCGGATTGTTGATAATTTAATTCCTCGATCAGACATTAATGAGAAAAATAAAAACCGGGTTGCGGCAACCTATTGGAATGCCATAGCCAATGCTGATTGGGCAGTTGGCAAAGTTATTGCCTCATTAAAAGAACGAAACCTGCTTGACAAGACAACCATTATTATCTTAGGTGATCACGGTGAATCCTTGTTTGATGACGGTTTTCTTGGTCATGGACATGCCATTAATGATACCCAAACAAAAATACCGTTAATTATAAATGATCCTACTATCTTTGCTGATGAGCCGATAGGTCAAGCCGATGTCGCGGAAATTGCCATTCGATCTGCGTTAGGCATAAAAAATACCTGGACAAACAAAGATAAAACCGTATTTCAATGGGTGGGCAGTTTATCTCTACCTGCATTAATCGCCCATGTAAAGCAGGACGGAGTCCGGACGTTGTTTGATTTTCGTTCGGAAGAGTTTTTTTTCAGTGATTTGAGATCATGGAAATCGTACAAAGAGGCGCTTTCAGATCCTGTTTATAAAGATCGGGTGATAAACCTGATTCGTGAGTGGGAAACGTTACGCTGGCGTGAACACACAGCAGAAAAATCATAAAATATCAGCTTGTTGCTTACAGGAATAAACATCAGTTATTAATTGAAAACAGTACGCAACCGTTTATCAATCTTTCTCAAGAAAAATGCGCATAAGGTAGAGAAAAGCCAAACTTGCCAAAGCGGCCAGATTATCTATCCACCAAAGGTTATAAATTTCTGCAAAGTCATGAAAAGGCGACCGTAAAAAGCCATTAACCATAAATAATTGAAATGAGATACTCCCATAAAATATAAAAAGCCCTGTTATCAAGGTGTGTTGAAATGGAGCCTTGAATACAATAATTGATACAGCTAAAAATAATATAGTAAATGATAAATCAGCAACTAGCCAAATGGTCTGATTGAAATTCCCCAAAATAAAAAGCAACAAGGCCAAGAGGGTATATTCAATAGGAATTTTTATTGATTTCTGAACGGCAAGAACCATTCCCAAACAAACTACAGGTAAATGACCAAAAACCATATGATTTATATTCAAACCTTGTGAAATCAGATAAGGATTGATAAGCCACTCACCCAGAAATGAAGTTAAGGACACAAAAACAAGAAGTTTATACCCGCATTTTTGATAACCTTTTAAGAGAAACGGGTAAAGTACATAAACTTGAATGATAAATGGAAGAAACCACCACGGACCAACAGGCATAAGAGCCTGCCCCGGAATAAAATTAGAGACCAGTAAAACCTTCCAAAGCAGGCTGTCCCAGTAGAGTACTTTTTCATTCACCAAAAATGTAGATTTAATTAACCCAAGAACAATATAGACTGCCTATACACAAGAGGAAAGAAAGATAAATCTTGCAGAGTCTGCTTTTAAGGAAATCGCTAATAATAAGTGGTTTTTTATGGTATTTCCTGGTGAGACCATAAGTGCTAAAAAATATGAATATCTGAACTCCATAGTGTCCAAAATAGCTGAAGATTGCCCGTAAGAAGCTTTCCGGACTGGTCAGTAAAGTGTGATAAAAATTCCAGAAAGTGTGATACGAAAAGGCAAACTCATTTTCTCCGATAAGGGGTGTTAAATTATGAAAGAAATTGTGCAGCACTATTGAAAGTATACCAACTCCTTTGAGCAATACTGTCTGATCTATTGAAAAGTGGTTTATTTCTGCTGTCAAAATATTGCTCATAATTTTTCACTCAATCCTTTATCTTTACACCCGGCTTAACTGTATCACAAACTGCAATCTATGCGATTTTCATCAAAACACTATTGGGATTTGCTCTCAGCCATTGCGGGTATTTTATTCACCCTGGCGTTTGCTCCTTTTGATTATGCTTATCTGGCACCAGTGGCACTGAGCCTACTGTTTGCTTCCTGGCAAAATATCACCCCTGGACGTGCGCTATTAAGAGGGTATTTTTTTGGCTTGGGTGCATTTGCTCTGGGCGTGTCCTGGGTCTATATCAGTATTCATGATTTTGGCAGAGCTAATATGCTAAGTTCCGGCCTATTAACCTGCCTTTTCTTTGGTTTTTGGGCCTTATTTCCGGCACTGGCAGGTTATCTTTCTGTAAAAATAATGCCTGCAAATAGAGGACTTATCTCAATGCTGGTCATGCCTGTGGTTTGGCTATTAATCGAATACTTGCGTGGCTATTGGGTACTTAACGGCTTTCCCTGGCTGCAAATAGGCTACTCCCAGCTAGAAACACCTTTGGCGGGTTATATTCCTTTAGCAGGTGTCTATGGCACCGGTTTTTTAGTAGCCTTAACCGCATCCGTTATCGTATTTATTTTTCAATCTAAAAAACACAGGCTGTTATTAACCACAATCCTTCTTGTTTTATGGACTACAGGTGGTGCCTTACAAACGATAAAATGGACCCATGCTATGGGTGACGCCATCCGCGTCACATTGATTCAAGGCAATATAGCGCAGGATCAAAAGTGGTTACCCGAAAACAAACTTAATACCTTGCGATACTATAAGACAATGACAGAAGCGCATTGGGATTCTGCTGTCATTGTATGGCCTGAAACATCCATTCCAGCTTTTTTATCCGATGTAAACGAGTGGTTTTTATTGCCCTTAAGTAAAGCCGCACAGCAACATAATACAGATTTAATTGTCAGTCTACCGGCACATGGGAACTCGGAGAATGAAAAATACAATGCTGTTATGACGCTGGGCAAAGAATCCGGGCTGTACCGAAAAAAACATTTATTACCTTTTGGCGAATATTTACCCTGGCAGCCGGTATCCGGTTTTATATTAAATAGCTTAGGCATAAAATTGGGCGATTTTAAGCCTGGCGGCATCGATCAACCGTTGTTAAAAGCAGGAGGTTATCCTTTTATAACCTCCATTTGTTATGAAGATGCCTTTGGTAATGAGGGTATTAAAGGCTTACCAGATGCAGCTTTCCTGGTGAACGTCACCAATGATGGCTGGTTTGGAGATTCAATAGAGCCGCATCAGCATCTGCAAATTGCCAGAATGCGAGCCTTGGAAACCGGACGTTTTCTGTTGCGCTCCACCAATACCGGGATAACCGCAATTATTGCGCCTGATGGAAAAATTGTCAGCCGGGCACCCTTATTTAAAGCCACAACACTTACCGGAACGATAACGCCAATGAGCGGCATGACACCTTATGCACTTTCAGGCGATAAACCGGTTATTCTTGCCCTGATGATTTTACTTTTTTGTATGATTATTTATGGGAGATCGCCATCAAATAACAAGTGGTACCAAAGCTTGAAACAGCTTGGGTTTAGTTCAAAATGAGAATTGCTGAAATCCGGTAAATTCCAGTTAAGCACTGGTAATCTTCGCCAGACCTGCCAGGTTTTTAAAAACCTGGCAGGTCTAAATCTCGAATAGAACGAGAAGCAGCGAAATACGCTTCCCTATTATCGGACAACCTCATAAAAATGTTAGAATGGTCGATTGTTTGCAATCCGATACCTTCGAATTTATCCATGTCTATTACCTTAAAGCTTCCATTAGAGTCACTGAAACTAAATGTCGATTTGACCGGTTTTGAATTTCCGGAAGCACCCCGATTGCAAAGCGGCATTTTAGGGCAGCCAAGAGCTCAGTCAGCCTTGGAGTTTGGCGTTGCCATGCCGAATCCGGGCTACAATATTTTTGTCATGGGGGAGCCTGGCTTAGGACGTCTGTCCATGGTTACCAATCATCTGTATGCGCTTGCTCAATCGCTGCCTGCGCCGCCTTCCTATGCTTATGTAGATAATTTTGATAACCCCAGAGAACCGGTTGCCGTTGAATTGCCGGCCGAACAGGGACAGGTGTTCAGCAAGGATATTGAAAGGTTGATTGATAATCTGCTGGCCACTTTTCCAGCGGCTTTTGAAAGCCCGACTTATCAGCAAAAAAAGTCCGCAATCGAGCGTCAGTTTAGCCAGTGTTATAACAATGCGATTGATCTGGTTGATAAAAAATCTCAAGAAAAAAATATAGCTTTGTTCAGGGAAAGTGAATCGATTACCTTTGCCCCTATCAGGGAAAATAAAACACTTGATGAAGAGCAATTCACCCAATTGCCGCAACCTGAGCGTGAAGCTTTTCACAGCCACGTTGAAGAACTCGAAGAATATCTGAGTGAAGTGTTGCTGGAATTACCTCAATGGCGCAGGACGATGGTTGAAAAAATCAAGCAACTTGATAATGACACCATCAGCTTGGCGATAGACCCATTATTTGCAGAACTGAATGATAAGTATCAGAACATTGATGATGTCATCACTTATTTATCGGAAATCAAAAAGAACCTGGATAACACCATTGCCGATTATCTGATGCCGGGGCGGACACTGGAACCGCGAGACACCACAGCAAAACGTTTGGCACTAACCGAGCAGTATGCCCCCAATATTCTGGTCGATAACAAACAGGAGAGTGGAGCGCCGGTCATTTATGAACCGCATCCCATTTATCAGAACCTGTTTGGCCGCATTGAATATGTCAGCGACCAGGGCACTTTAGTGACCAATTACCGGAAAATTTGTAGCGGTTCATTGCATAAAGCCAACGGTGGTTATTTAATTCTCGACGCAGAAAAACTTTTGACCTACCCCTTTGTCTGGGAAGGCCTTAAACGGGCATTGCAATCAGGCCGCATTGAAATTGAGTCGCCGTATTCAGAGCTGGGCATTAACACCATTACCTTAAAGCCCGAAGTCATCCCGTTAAATGTTAAAGTGATCCTGGTTGGCTCGCGGGACATTTATTATCTACTGGAAGAACTGGATAGTGAATTCAACGAAATGTTCAGGATTCTTGCCGACTTTGATAATTACATTCCACGTACCGATGAATCCATGCAGGGCTTTGCCACGTTAATGATTAAACAGACGGCCGATTCGGGCGCAAAACCATTAACACGTGCGGCTATTGAAGGCTTGATCGAGCACAGCTGCCGGCTGTCGGAAAATCAGCATCATTTTTCTGCCCACATCAAGGATTCACTGGACATTATTGCTGAAGCCAACCTGTTTTGTAAGCAAGCCAGGCACAGCGAAATCGATAGATCCCATATTGCCCAGGCCTTGGCAGCCAGAGAATACCGTAACGGCAGGTTATCTCAGGCCATACTCGAAGAAATGCTGGATGGGACGATTCTTATTGATACCGAAGGCGAGGCCATCGGAAAAATCAACGGCTTAACCGTTCTGGAAATAGGCGGCAGCAGCTTTGGTGCGCCGGCACGTATTACCACAACGGTTTCTCCGGGTTCCAGAGGCATCGTTGATATTGAGCGGGAAGCAGAATTGGGTCAGGCCATCCACTCAAAAGGCGTGATGATTTTAACGGGTTATCTGGGGCATACTTATGCTCAGCAATTTCCTTTGGCTATCTCCGCCAGTATCGCCATTGAACAATCCTATGGCTATATCGATGGCGACAGCGCCTCGTTGGCTGAACTATGCTGCCTTATTTCTGCTCTCACACGAACACCGATCAAACAAGCCTTTGCCGTTACCGGTTCGATTAATCAATACGGCGAAGTGCAAGCCGTAGGCGGAGTCAATGAGAAAATAGAAGGTTACTTCAGGCTTTGCCGGGCACGCGGACTTAATGGACAACATGCGGCTATTATTCCTGCCGCCAACAAACGCAATCTTATGTTGAAACAGGAAGTGATTGATGCCGTTGCACAAGGACTGTTTGCGGTTTATGCGGTGGCGAGTGTCGATGAGACCCTGGAACTATTGACCGGACAACCGGCGGGCGAAGTGAACAACGAAGGCTTTTACCCTGAAAACAGCATCAATTTCAGGGCTATCTCCCGATTAAAAGAAATTTCTGATATGGCTTCTGATGATGATAAAGAGGAAGGGGTTTAATCGTTCGTCTCCGTAATAACCACATCGATACCATTCTGCCTTAACCGCGCTCTGATTGTATTAACGCTGGCAGTTTGGGTATAAGGCCCCATTTTGACTCGATACCAGTTCACGCTACCGACTTTTGCTTTCTGTACTTTAGATTCTATACCCATCGAAGCAAGCTTTTTCCTTAACTGATCAGCTTCTTTAAAGGTCTTAAAAGAACCTGCCTGCATAATATAATGAGTTTCCTTAGCCTTGACCGACGCGCTCTTCCCGTGTGCGGGTTTTAATTTCGTACTCGGGTACCACCACTTCTTTTTCAGGTAAAATAGTATAAAAATCAAACTGCGGCATTTTAGGCCCCGGTTTAACTTCAGGTTTCTTCTCTTCTTTGGATGTTGCTGCGTTTTCCGCACCGGATTTATTCGGTATTGTTTGTGAAATCTGCTGGGGATTTATTTGTTTGGACCCGGTACTCCA
Organism: uncultured Gammaproteobacteria bacterium; assembly: GCA_963789475.1. Lineage (GTDB taxonomy): Bacteria > Pseudomonadota > Gammaproteobacteria > Methylococcales > Methylomonadaceae > Methylobacter_C. The sequence continues at coordinate 20,547 of CAWBLO010000041.1, forward strand.
CAAATAAACCAGAAAAACCACAAACGAAATAATTATTGCAGTAATCAGCATCCATCGCCACCGACTAACTCTGACATTCCGATCGAATTGTTGCCTGCGTTCTGCGCCGGCTCTGCCCTGAGCTCTTCGTTCCTTATTAACTCTTGGTTTGTAATCTCTAGTCATCACATGGATTCCGGTGTGTTGATATTTAACAAACCCAGACCGTTAGCCAATACCTGTTTTACCGCGCAAACCAGATTCAATCTGGCATCGCGGATACTGGCATCGTCAACGAGAAACTGATGGGCATTGTAGTAAGTATGAAATTCATGGGCCAGATCACGCAGATAATGAACCAACTGATGCGGCTCATACTGCAAAGCGGCACGTTCAAGCGCTTCCGGATACCGCGCTAATGTGCCCAGCAACAGAATTTCATGTTCTTCGGTCAATTTAGCCAGACTTTCCATGCCCAGCAACAGATTTCTTTCCCAGCCTTTTTCATCCAGTTGACGCAATACACTACACACTCTGGCATAGGCATACTGCACATAAAATACCGGATTTTCATTGGATTTTGAGGTCGCCAGTTTCAAATCAAAATCCATGTGTTGTTCTGACCGCCGCATCACGTAAAAAAAGCGCGCAGCATCCTTGCCAACTTCATTACGCAATTGCCGTAAGGTAACAAATTCACCTGAACGGGTCGACATTTGCACTCTTTCGTCACCCCGATAAAGAACTGCAAATTGTACTAACAACACTTTTAATTTGGATTCATCAGCACCGAGGGCCTGAATGGCGGCCCGAACTCTGGGCACATAGCCGTGATGGTCTGCACCCCAAATATCAATAATCTGGTCAAAACCACGATCCAGCTTGTTCATGTGGTAGGCAATATCTGAAGCGAAATAGGTGTATTGACCGTTTTCCCTGACGACTACACGGTCTTTTTCATCGCCTAGCTTGCTGGATGCAAACCAGGTCGCGCCATCTTGTTCATAAAGATGCCCGCCAACACGTAATCGTTCAAGCGCTTTTTCCACCGAACCGTTATCCATTAACTGGCGTTCTGAAAACCATTGCTGATAATCAACGCCAAACTCCTTCAAATCAACCTGGATGTCATCCAGAATATTATTCAGCCCGATTTGAAAAAAATGCCGGTATAGCGATGGGCCCAGTAAGGTTTTCATCCGGTCAATAAGCGCATCAATATGCGCTTCCTTATCGCCGCCTTGCGGCTCATCCGCAGGTATATTCTCTAACACCAACTCTATCGGCCTGCGGTATTCATTGTTAGCGTTCTTATGAATATCCCAGGCAATTTCGCGCACATAATCACCTCGATAACCATTGCTGGGAAAATGCACAATCTCGCCGCATTCCTCCAGATACCTTAGCCAGATACTGGTGGCCAATATATCCATTTGTCGTCCGGCATCATTAACATAATATTCACGATGCACATCAAAACCGACTGCCTTTAATAAATCAGCAACCACAGAACCATAAGCCGCCCCGCGACCATGCCCGACATGCAAGGGCCCTGTAGGATTGGCTGAAACAAACTCAACCTGAACCTTTTTACCCGCACCGATAGTGCTTAAACCAAACTCCCTGCCCTCGCTATGGATTTGACTGACAATTTGATACTGAGAATCAGGATTGATAAAAAAATTAATAAAACCGGGGCCTGCCAGTTCTACTTTCATGACGGCATCATGCTGAGGGAGTGCTGCGATAATTTTTTCCGCCAGCTGACGAGGATTGGCTTTCGCCGGTTTGGCCAACACTAAAGCCAGATTTGAAGCAAAATCGCCGTGTTGTGCGTCACGGGTGCGTTCTATTGCTATATGCGGAGTAATTTCCAAGCCAATAATGCCATCTGCTTTGAGTGTTTCCACGGCTTGCAGAATCAGTTCCTCTATTTTTTGTTTCATTGCTTCATGCGTAGTCAGATCAGATAAATAGACGCGCATTATCCATGAAAATCATCCGATTATCCATTCAAACAATATCAATATAAATCCACTGGATCAACATCCAGTGACCAACGTACTTTTTTTGCCTGTTTGAGTTTGGCAATTTCCGGTATTAACACATCAAGCAAAACATGCAGTTCCTGACGCCGGGTATTTTGAAACAGCAATTGATAACGATAGAGACCTGCACGCCTCGCCATCGGCGCCGATACCGGGCCCAAAACCTGGGTATGACCGGTATTGAGTTCCTGCACCAAAGCAGTGACCGCCTGAAAAAAAAGCTGCGGCGTATCGACATCTCCGGCTTGTACTCGTAATAACGCCTGATAACTATACGGCGGTAACAACGCTTCTTTACGCTCAGCCAATGCCGTTTTGGCAAAACTGCGATAACCTTGCCGGATTAAAGTAGTTAATAAAGGATGCTCCGGCTGCCGGGTCTGCATAATGACTTTGCCGGGTTTTTCCGCGCGTCCGGCACGGCCTGAAACCTGTACAATCATTTGCGCCAGTTTTTCGGCCGCATGAAAATCAATGCTGAATAATCCGCTATCAACATCAAGGATCGCCACGAGAGTCACATTAGGAAAATGATGACCTTTAGCCAGCATTTGCGTGCCCAGAATAATATCCACCTTGCCCTGATTGATTTGCTGCAAATAACCTTCCAGTGAACCTTTACGCTGCGTAGAATCGCGATCCAGACGAACGGTCACTTTATCTGCAAATAATTCAGCCAATACTTTTTCTACCCGTTCGGTGCCTAGTCCCAAGGGCGTCAACTCACCGGTTTTGCAAGCCGGACACTGCTTCAGCAGGCGTTCTTCCTTACCGCAATGATGGCAACGCAAGCATTCTTCATCGAAATGAATCACCAGATTGGCATCGCAGCGTTGACATCGCGCAACCCATCCGCAGCCGTGGCAAATCAGCGTGGGTGCAAAACCGCGCCGATTCAGGAACAGTAATACCTGTTCATTTTTTGCCAGGGTGAGATGCATTTCTTCAACCAGCGCTTCAGATAAGCCCTCCTGCATTCTTTTATTTCTGATGTCCATCAACTGCAAGACCGGCTCTATGGCGTTGCCGGCCCGATCCGGCAAATGCAGCAACTGGTAACGCTGTTTATCAACATTATGCAGGCTTTCCAGAGACGGGCGTTGCTGAACCCAATAAAACCGGAATATGTAACAGCTTGCCACGCACTACGGCAATATCCCGGGCAGAAAAACGAAAGCCTTCCTGTTGCTTGAATGAGGCATCATGCTCTTCGTCAAGAATAATCAGTCCCGGATTTTTTAACGGCGTAAACAAGGCCGAACGCGTACCCAGCATAATAGAACACTCGCCTTGCTGCATTTGGAGCCAGGCCGTTTGCCGTTGCTTGTCGGTCAATTTGGAATGCGATAAGGCAATACTGACAGCAAACCGCTGTCTGAATCGATCTTCAAGCTGCGGAGTCAGGGTGATTTCCGGCACCAGTACCAATACCTGCTGCCCCCGCTCCAATACAGTTCGAATAATCTGTAGATACACTTCTGTTTTGCCGCTACCGGTAACACCCTCCAGTAAAAAAACGCCAAACTGCCCGAGACTGGCACAGACTGCATCTATCGCTGATTGCTGCTGGGGATTACACTGCAAGGCATTATTCCTGATTAACGCTTCAGGACTATTCAGGCTGGCATCGCTACAATTCAATCTGTAGCAATTGTTTAGCAATTAACTGCTTTACTGCGGGCCGCCAATTGTCATTCCATGCCGAGAGCTCTGCTTCCGACAGGCACGAACGGAATAGCCTTGAAATTTTTCCAGCACACTTTTCTGTTTGGGTGTTCGCTGCAACTGGTCACTGGGAGTCGCTTTTCCTAAATCAGTCAATGCATAACGTTTTTCTGATTGAACAACAACCGGCTTTCCCTGCCGCAGTCCCGCAGGAAAGGCTGTGCTAATGACTTCGCCCAAGGGGTGGTGATAATAGTGACTGGCCCAATGTAACAATTTCAAATCTTTTGTAGATAATAACGGCTTGTGATCCAGAACCCGTATTACCCGTTTTAATTTACTGGTATCCAGTTCGCTGTGCCCGGCAATTTCAAGCAGAAACCCGATTTTTTTACCTTTGCCGAAAGGCACTTCCAGGCGCATCCCCGGTTTGATGTTATCCAGCTCGACATTAACCGGAGCGAGATAATCAAATAAACGATAAACGGGGACTGGAATGGCAACTCTGAAAATCAGTGTTATCGCCAGGGAGCAACTTAGCCATTATTTGTAGCATCTCGCTTTGATAATTTTAACTGTCGCATGTATCTGGATTGTAATTCTCATATTTACTATCTATAACACACAGTAATACGAATGAGAAAGAGGCAAGAGATCAGCTCTTGCAACTTGACCCAGACTAACGCGTTGGTTTGTGAATTAAGCGGCTTCTTTTCGAATATTAAAAGCTCTTAAGCCTTTAGGTTTTTTTTCTATCGTGAAGCTTACCTTATCGCCTTCTGCAAAAATTTTATCGTCATCCTTCAATTTCTTGATAGAAAAAGAAAACATCTTTACCTTTTTGTCTTTGAATAAATCCAAAACCTTTAAATACATCAAAGGTTTTAATTATTCCAAAATGACGATCTTCCATTATTTATTTCCATATTTCTTTTGCAGTTGGTCTGTCGGCATAAACTTTATTTATTTGTAAGCGAAGTGATTTAGCTAATGATTTATTGTTTCTAGCTAAAATACCCAATTTATTAATTAATATATTTACACGCTTAATATTGCCGATTCTTTGATTTTGTGGAACAGGTAAATCAATTAACTTTTTAGTTTCTTGTGTAATTTGTTTTTGCATGTTTTCGTCATATAAGGGCAAAATTGAACTAAGCCTTTCACGAAGTTTTTTAGCTTGCAAATGCTCAAGTCGTTGTAACTTTGCAACTTTTCCTGACGCTTCATTCCACCGGGCATGATACTTGTCAGAATAATGGTCGTATTTTATATTCTCGTTCACACATAAAAACGAGTTGCCGAATAAATCGCCGTTCTTCTTTACGCGCTTTAGGCTTTTTATGTCCAATCCAAAGTCCAGTAACTTCAAAACTCACTGCCGGATTAGCACGATGCTCATTTCTGTTTTTTTTGGGGTTAATTTTGAGGTCATATTTTTTAAACATCGCCGCAATTTTATTGATGAACAAGGTTTCTTGTACATTAGTAAAATTCTTTTGCGAGGATAAAGTTATGTCATCCAATAACCGCGAATACTGAATGTCATGTTTTTGTAGTTCAGAAACCAACGGATATTCGGTGTCGTAGAAAATTAGATTAGCAACATAGGAAGATGTGCATCCACCTTGAGGAACTCTACCGTAATAAGTGACTAACTTTGTGAGTATTTCCGATACATCAGGAGAAAATTTAAAAAAATACTGAAAAATGTTGAGAACATATTGCGATTTTATACTGGGATAAAATTGCTTAACATCAATACATATGATTTGATTAGCATTAGCGTGGCGTATTGCATTAGCAACATAATCACGAGGATTTTCCTCATCTTTAATTCCACCTTGCAAATAGTCAGGATATTCAACTTTTTCAAAGATTCTTGCATTTATACGTTTTTGTAGCTTTTTTAGCTCATGTTTAGCCTCACAAACATGTCTATCTTTTTTTTCACCCTTTCTATTTTTAGAAGTAATTGTGAAATTGGTATAAGAATCATCAACTTTATTTGCTAAGTCTTGCAAAAGCTTTAGGATGAATTCCTAGGGTGACCGCCAATGCCTCAATAGAGGCAATGGGATTATGGGGATAGTGAGGTTTTAGCTTCATAGGTATGGAAGCAATGGGTTAAAGAGTCAGCTGTTAGTTCAACTTATTAATAATGAAATCTAATAAGTTTAAATATGAATCCAACAGCCAAGGGTAAATATGCTCCAAAACGAGACAATTTACTACCTTGATCCGAATCAACTTGTTGTTTTTCAATTTGCACAGCGTGGGGCTGTTGCAAATCATTGCTCTCGGTTTTTTTAATTACTACGGTGATACGAATATCATTTTTCATTTTTTGTCCTTAATTGAAGTTATTTGTGGCGAATGCCACGCCAGACCAACAATAGGAACGCGAGAATATATAGATTGATAATATGGACGACTCTTAACCTTTACGCCAGACAACGGTCGCCTAGAAATACGCACAAAGTCTTCATGCGCTTAGACAAGCCCCCGCAGCCCGGTCATGAACCCGAAGGTTCGCCTCGAAAGGCACCGCTTTCTCGTTAGGGTATAAACAAACGTAGTAATTTTTAAAGAGCAAAAACAAACGGGCGACTAACACCCGCCATTAATTAAGATACAGTAGTTTAATTCTATAATCAATTCTTATTAAATCGGTCAAGATCCGAAGGCGCAGTCCTTTAGATGCAATAGCGTAGCGTATTCCATCGCATGAAAGCTGTTTGCACTGATTCCCAACCTCCCTAGCTCTAGCTTGCCATGTTTCGGGAAGCTGGAGCTTCCAAGAGCACATTCCCAAGCAGAAGCTTGGGAATGTGGAAAAGACTGAAAATCAGTTCATCGCCAGAGTGACAACTTAGCCATAGAAGTTAAATTATTTTTGATGTTTTATCGCTAAGTAACTATGCCGCCTAAACTATTTGAGTTACCCACAGAAGCTGTGGATAACTCTGTGGGTAACTGGTTTTCAAGATGCCTTACTAGCGGTTTTTATTACAGTTTTGTTAATTTGAACAGTTTTAAGCCAGTAATTATATTTATTTTAATTTCAATGAGTTAGCAAATAGTTGTTGACAAAAAAACCACCTATATCAGTTTTCTCATTCGCTTGTTTTTCACAGGACTTAATGTGTGTATAAAGATTAAACTTGCCGCACCGGTCCTGGGTACTTCGCCACCAAAGCATCCGCTGTTAGCAAGGTGATTCCTTCAACGGTCGCCTGCGCAACAAGGATGCGGTCGAATGGGTCTTTATGGATGGGTGGCAAACTATCGATAGAAACGGTGTGTTCACTGGTAATTGCCAATTCCTGATAACCGTTGTCCAGCAGCCCACGGCGTAAAACCCGTGCATCCACCTGAAAATCGGAACGCCCAAGGCCTCGCTTGATGACAATTTCCCAAAGGCTGGCCGCACTGAAAAGCAGTTCGTTCAACGGGTCTTCCAGCAATGGACGAGCCGCGGCAGACAACCGGTCAGGCGAACCAGCCGCCCATAGTAACAAGTGGGTATCCAGTAGCAGCTTCATTCTTCATCGCCAAAAAGCAGCTCAATTTCCTTAGCGCCCATGCTGTCGAAATCATCCGGAACGGTGATCTGCCCCGCCATGAAACCTAGCCTTCGGATTTGTCCGGCTGATGGAGCGTCCAGCCGGACTACCTTCACCAGTGGCTTTCCAGCTTTGGCGATGATAAAAGAATCACCCTTTACCGCCTGCTCTATCAACCGGGACAGTTGGGTTTTGGCTTCGTGGATATTGACTGTTTGCATGATAAACCTTATTGAATTAAGTCCAGTTGATTTAGTTTATCATACGCTATGCAAAAACCCAGGGCGTTCCATGGCCTCGTTCCCAAGCAGGAGCTTGAGAACGAGGGAACACTACGAAGAAAATCAGTTTACCCAAGGTGCAATTTAGCCATAGAAGTTAACTTATTTTTAATGTTTTATGGCTAAGTCACTATGCGGCCTAAACTATTTGAGTTACCCACAGAAGCTGTGGATAACTCTGTGGGTAACTGGTTTTTAAGAGGCCTTACTACCCGTTTTTATTACAGTTTTGTTACTTTGAACAATTTTAAGCCAGTAATTATTTTTATTCTGTTTTCAATGAGTTAACAAATAGTTGTTGACAAAAAAACCACCCCTGGCAGTTTTCTTATCCTGTTACTTTTCACTGGACTTAATGTGTGTATAAAGATAAAAGCGGGAACGTGGAGCAGAACGTTAAAAATTTGAATCAAATTTTTATTCAGGCTTAATAAATTTAATCGTCATCCTGTCGCTTTCACCGATAGCAAGGTATTTCTTACGGTCTTTATCCTTTAATCTTAAAGAAGGCGGCAACGTCCAGACTCCTTCAGGATAATCTTTGGTATCCTTGCTATTGGCATTAATTTCAGATTTTTCCAGAAACTCAAAACCGGCATTTCTTGCCAGTGCGATAACATAGTCCTCACTGACATAACCGGATTCAGCCATTGCATCCTGATGCTTTAATGTGCCGTTTCTATGCTCAACTACACCCAAAATTCCCCCCGGTTTTAAGGCTTTGTACATAGCATTAAATACCGCAGCGGCCTGATCGTTTTTCATCCAGTTATGAACATTACGAAACGTCAAAACCCTGTCTGCCGATCCATCCGGTGCGATTTGCAAAAATTCCGGCGGCTGCAGCACAGTTAACTCAACTTTACTGTATACCTTTGGCTGTTTGTGTATTTTTTTGACAAATTTTTCCAAACCGTTTTTAAAATAGGGTTGCTTCGCATCGGCTGAAAAATGGGCCGCATACAGTTTGCCTTTATCTTTCAAATAAGGTGCCAGAATTTCGGTATACCAGCCTTCGCCCGGCCAGATTTCAACCACCGTCATATCATCTTTAACATCAAAAAATTCCAGCGTTTGCTGTGGATGCCGATATTTATCGCGGGCTTTATGTTCTGCAGAACGCTGTTTTCCTGCGATTGCTTTTTGTAAAGAGGTTGAATCCCCATCCGCCTGTGCGGATGAAAAGCTTATTGCAAGCAACAATGCCCATAAAATTTTTTTCATTAAAATCTCTCAATTAAAAACATGTTTACTTTTTTTCACAATTCCAGATTTGCAACAAACTCAATGTTGCCAACATTAAAAAAGCGACCAAGGTCCAGGCAGGCATACTTAATCCCAGGAATGTCCAGTCTACTTTGGCACAATCCCCGGTGCCGCTTAACATTAATTTAAGGGTATCGAACAAGGGGAAGTTTTGGAACATATACTCTAATCCAGGGCCGCATTCCGGAACTTCATCGGGAGGCAACTGTTGTAGCCAGACATGCCGGGTTGAGATAGACGCGCCAAATAACGCGGTGACAGCTCCCAAAATAGCATAACGTGTCACTCCCGTTTGTCCGGGGTTATGCAGTCCCGCAATCAAGAAAACCACACCCGTCAATAAAATCGCAAGACGCTGGGAAATACATAAAGGGCAAGGCTCCAGGCCGCCAACCAATTGAAAATAAGCGCCCATACCCAACAAGCCCATGCAACCAGCAAAGCCTAATAAAAACCAGATTCTCGAATTAAACTTTAGCGCTCTAAACATACTCAACTTCCTCTTTAAAAGATCTGATTTCTCTGTTTGAACCCAATACAACCAAAACATCGCCTGCATTAAGGGTATACTCTTTTTCACCAACGGCAAAATGCAATGCTTCGCCTGATTCTCTATCCACTACGCCGATGAGAATTAAATTATGTTTTTCATCCAACTTTAGTTCGCTGGTCGTGATATTTTCCAGGCAGGATCCTATGGGAATTTCTATTTGCGCGATATGTAAATCATGCCGCCCAAACACAGTGTGATCCAGAATATTAGTAATATCAGGTTTGGCCAGCATGTCATGGGTTTTTCTGCCGCAAATTTCATAAGGATCTATGATCTTGTTAGCCCCTGCCGCCAATAGTTTTTCTGCGGACTCCGGATCATCAACAATAGCAACAATAGTCAGCGCTTTATCTATTGCTCGTGCTGAAAGCGTTAAAAATACATTATCAGAATCCCTCGGATAAAAACAAAACAGAATATCAACATCAGCACCAATACCAATTGATTTGAGCGCATCATCATTACGAAAATCGATTATGCTGGTCTCAAAACCTTTCTCTGCAACCAAAGCCACCTCGGACTCCTCTTTTCCGATAAAAACGAAGCTGTATTGATCCTTATTTAACCGGCTCATCACTTCTAACGACATTATACTGTAACCAAATACGGCAATTCGCTTCATCATCTGCGCCCGCTTTTTAACCGGCTTTTTTCAATCTGGTCTCGAAAATAATCAATCGCGACATCCCTGCCCAGAACCACCAAAAGATCACCCGCCCGCAATACAAAGTAGAGCTCCGGATTAAAATAAAAATGCTGATTTTTCACCTTATAACTGTTCTTATGCTTTCTATGCACTGGATTGCTGCTGATTACACCTACCAGCATTAATTTCCTGCGTTCAAAGTCAATCTCGGAAATTTTCATTCCATCGATATCGGAGCCTGAAAATACGCACAATGTCTCCATGATGAACTGCTTTTCTTCTCGGATAATTCCCAAAATAGCCTCAAAAGCAACGGGTTGACCGATATATTCAGCAACTACCATTGCGGCAATTTCAAAAGGCTGAATAACATTATCAGCCCCGGCCTGATAGAGTTTTTTAACATTATCCTGATTATTTGCCCGGGAAATAATTCGAATAGCCGGATTGAGATGCCGGCTGGTCAGGGTAATATAAACATTGACCACATCATCACCTGTCGTGCATAAAACAGCGCTCGCTCTATGCTTGATACCGGCATTAATTAACACTTCATTTTTGCTGGCATCCGCATGAATAACCAGATACCCAAGCCGCCTTGCTTTCGATGCATTAATTTCTTTGCTATCAATAACAACAAACTTTTGCTGGTGCTTTTCAAGCTGCATGGCGATATGCCGCCCTACCCGGCCGAATCCGCAAATAATAACAAAGTCCTTATAGCGCTTTAATTCGGCATAAGTTCTGTTTTCACGCAAATCGTGCATTCTGTCACTAAATGCCGAAACGATAATGGAAATAAAAAAAGATAACACACCCAGACCTGTCAAAATCAAGGCCATGGCAACCAGTCGACCACCTGTTGTTTGCGGTGCAATATCGCCATAACCGACGGATGAGACGGTCACTATAGACCAATAAGCCGCATCGAATAAATTACTGACCTGCTTACTATTAGTGGGGTGTTCAAATAAATAAATTCCCGTGCTGCCGATAAAAACCAGAAAACCCAGGAAAACAGCCAGGTTATAAAGCTCAAAGCGTTTGCTGTCCAGGACTTCGGCAAATAATTTAAGACTTTTAAAATAGCGAAATAATTTAAACAATCGAAAAATAAGCAATACTCTCAGTACGCTTATTGGCCTGTAACTGGGCAAAATGGCCAGTAAATCAATTACAGCCAACGGTGTAAAAATATACTCAATTTTCTTGGCCAAAATTAACCTGGCAACTTCACCTAATTTAAATGGACTATTTAAATACTCCGCCTTCTCGTAATGCTCCAGAATAATTTTATGAGCATCATTATAAAGCCAGGCTCGCAGCAGGTACTCTATGAGAAACAAGACGATCAAGACATGCTCGAACAGCATTTCAAATCGGGTGAATTGTGTATCTACTTCGTAAATCAACAAAAAAACACTGAGAAGAACCAGGCAAATCATAACAACATCAAAATATGATTTGATCCGGCTTTCCGGATTTTCCAGTAAATTATAAAAAAACCGCTTGGTATTTCTATAATACGGCGATGTTTTCAAAAAATAGGCAAAATATACAATCAGACGGGTTAACATAGCGTTAATATCGAACCTTTAGACGATGTAAAAAACAACTTTTTACCCTCAAAATCCTGTCATGCTTGAACAGCAATACCAAAATAATGACTTGCATAATCTCTCGTTATACATAAAACTCATCTCATTTTTTCCTCTGGCAACTGTACTTTCGTAATCTAAAACCGGCTTTTTATTCTTAGGCTTATTTTACTCTTTTAAATTTGTAGCGGCTTATCATCTCTTTTCACCAATCATGCAATAGACTATAAATAAATAATAAATCTAAGCGTGTTTGGGCTCGCTTTGCCGGGCAGCAAACCCAACCAGTAATCGCATGCAATGTATAACCATCCGAGTAGTTGTCACGAAAGCGACGGTAGAATTTAACAGCGATGACGCCAATAGCCATATCGGGAATGAACTGATCAATCAGCATGCCGGTAAGCAGTCGACCTAAACCCAACGGTGCAGCGCCTTGTTATATGGGTTGTTCCGCTGCTGCGTTCATCCGGGCATACACTTTTTTCATCATTAGTTCTTTTACCAGGCCACCGAACGATTGATCCTCAAGGATTTTTTCAAAAATCTCCTGATTCTGATCCATCCACTCAATCAGCTTGTCGATAAACATCTCCTCAAAGGCATATTTAAAGGTATCCAGTTTATTAACTTTGGCTTGTATTTGAAGGGTGGCGTCTCCCATCAATTCCGCTTCAATCTGCTCAAAGAAAAGCCGGTCGGCTTCTTCGAACTCCGTGCCGAAACGATCATTTAAAACATCGATGATTTCAGATAAAGCGGCTTTTTCTTCTGTGGCGCGTTTAATTCCCGCCTCTGTCAGACCATCCAACACACCTTCTTCGCCAGCGATTAAGTCAATAGCGCCATCTTTGATTTTTTGCAGGCGGTAATACTCCAACGCCACTTCATCGGTGAGTTTCATGCTTTCGGCCAAGTCACGCTTAGGCAGCTTGGTTAACAAAAGCTTGGCGTAGGCGTAAAATTTTTCAAATTCAGGCTCGCGGAAGGGCATGATCTGGGCAAGGAATGCGTACAGGTTTGTCCATGTACGCAGGCTTTTCTTAAACTCGTCTTTTTCGTCCTCCGATTCAATGGCTTTGTAACGATCAACCGCCGGATCAATGAAGCTGTATAACTGCGATTGAGTCCGGGCAGTCATTTGCGTCGTTGGGTTGAAGTAGACCCTGGCCAGTGCATCGACTTCCGAAGCCAAATAAATCTGCTGCTCATCCAGCTTGGCTTTCAGATCATACAAATGGTTGGGTTCCGGCTCTTCTGTCACAGTGGTGATTTCGTAATAGGGCTGGAAAGAATCGAGAATCGTCTGCCGGTCATTCACGAAGTCGAGTACAAATGTGTCTTCCTTACCGGGTGCGGTGCGGTTCAGGCGCAACAGCGTTTGTACCGCTTTTACGCCGGATAACGCCTTGTCTACATACATGGTGTGCAGCAAGGGCTGATCGAACCCGGTCTGGTATTTGTCGGCCACAATCAGGATTTTATAGTCATCCTCAGCGAACACCCGAGGCAATTCTTTTTCGCCGAATCCGGTCAACTGCGGTTCGGTCACGCCTTCGGGGAAGTTGTCATCCACCACCTTGCCGGAAAATGCCACCAGAATTTTAATATTCTGTTCGTAGCCTTTTGCTTTGATATAGCGGTTGAACTCCTCAAAATAGCGTTTCGCGTGCAGTCGTGAGCCGGTCACCACCATCGCCTTGGCTCTGCCGCCAATCTTGCTCGCCACCACTTGGCGGAAATGCTCGATGATGATTTCTGTCTTTTGCGCCAGATTGTGCGGATGCAAAGAGACAAAGCGCCCGATTGCCTGTGCCGCCTTTTTCTTATTGATTTTCGGGTCGTCTTCAATGGCTTTGGACAGTTTGAAGTAGAGCTGATAGGTGGTGTAGTTCTGCAACACATCCAGAATAAAACCTTCCTCAATCGCCTGACGCATGGAATAAAGATGAAACGGCTGCGGTTTGCCGTCGGCATCCTGATACCCGAATACCGCCAAGGTTTTATATTTCGGTGTAGCCGTAAAAGCGAAGAAGGATAAGTTTGATTGCCTCCCACGCGCTGCGGCAGAGCGTTCCACATAGTAATTCACCAGTTCCTGGGCATCGACCACTTCACCGTCATCATTGTCGTATTCGGGGTAAGGCTCACTGATTTCCGGCGCCGCATCGCCGGTGTTTCCGGGTTTATCCCCGCAGGTGAGCACCGCTTTCATTTTTTTGCTGGCTTCGCCACCTTGCGAGCTATGGGCTTCATCAATAATCACCGCATAATTGCGGTTAGGCAGCTCACCCACTTTGTCGATCACAAAAGGAAACTTCTGCAAGGTGGTGATAATGATATGGGCACCGCCGCCAATGGCAAGGGTTCCATATCCAGCTTGGAATCCAACTTGCCTTCGTCGATCAATAGCTGTTGGAAACGTCTTTTCGTTTGCTCACTAAAGTCGTCTTGCTGGGCATCACCTACGAAAGTATAAAAGCGGGTTTTAGTGTCATCATCCGTGATCTCTTTGAACAGAAAACCTTCCACTTCTTTAGAGTAAAACAGCTCCCATACACGAAACAACCCGCGCTGCCAGTCCCAGCCGCCGAAAACAAAGCGTGCACTACTTCGTAACTCGTGAATATCTTCTGAAACAATTTCTTTGACAATTTTCCGAATTAAGTCAGTGAATAACTCAGCAATATGCTTTAAAAATTCTTCAATATTGGTTGACGGTGTATCCAGATGCTTATCAAAGGTAATAGACGAGACAAGGTTCAGAATGAGCGGATAGGCTCTTGCCGTGCTACCGGCGAAGCTCAATAAACAGTCCTTGCGCGGCAACTCGAACAGCTTGATACCGTGATCCCATTTTTCGCCACCGGTCAACGTACTATCCGTCGCAAACACCAGTTCCTCCGTGCTATTGGCTTGACGAATCCAGGCTACACATAAAGTCATAAGGTTATCTCCTTTTCTGCCAGATGCGAAACCTTGATTTTACCGGTCACCACTTCGGAAATCAGTGCGGTGCGATATTCTTTTTGTAGCTCGATAATGCGTTGAGTTTTAGCGATTTTAGCATCAATGCGGGCAATTTCGGTTTCGATGTGCTGAACGATAGCGGTTTGTTCTTCTGGTGATGGGACCGTTACCATCAGACTTTTAGTTTCGTCCTGATTAATGATTGGCATGGTTGTAAACTTTCCACATTTCACAATGAAATCACGCATTGTCTTTAGATAGTAAGTTGCAAAAACAGGATTAATTTTGTCGTTACAGCCTATGGCATTTATTTGTTAATTACAGGAGCTTTCCATTTCGGCAAGCCCAACTTTTCCAATCGTAGCGCCAATGCCCACCATCATTACCGTCATTTTGGGAAAGATGTAAAGCCAGCTCCGAAACGGCCGGCATAGCCTAAGTTGGTGTATTCGTCGGTGATGATTTTCTGGGCTTTTTTCCAGTCCACACCAAACGGCGGGTTGGAGAGCATGTAATCAAATTTCTCATCCCTTAAGCCATCCATGGTAAAGGTGTTACCGAATTTGATGTTGGCGGGGTTCTGTCCCTTGATCAGCATGTCGGATTTGCATATAGCGTAGGATTCGGGGTTGATCTCCTGCCCGAACACTTCCAGCTTGGCATTGGGATTAAAGTCTTGGAGGTGATGTTCAGCCACGGATAGCATGCCGCCGGTGCCGCAGGCCAGGTCGTATCCGCGGGAAACTCACCTTTAACCACGGTGTTGCAGGTTGGGCAGCGCTTAACCTCTGCATCGATGTGCTCAACAACCTTCTCAAAAATAATATCAAGCTTCGTTCGTCTTTCGACGTGTATACAGGGAGTGTTATTCAGGTCTTCTGCGCAGACATTACATAGGCTGACTGTTGAAAGAGTCACTTTCTCGTGGACTCTGGTATTTTTAGCAAGGGTATCGTTTTCGTTTTTGCCCTTACCGTTACTTCCCTGATGGCTCAACGATGACTCATCTTTTTCGGTTTGAGATGAGGGTATGCTGGAATTTTTGTTGTCTTTTTTAGTGGTTTTTTCTAGAAAAATGGACAGTATCAGTTCAACAATCATGAACAGGCTAATCATGAGCGCTTTACTTTCGCAGGTGATTTTTCCTTCGGCACAGAGTTTTTCAAAATCAGTTTTCAACCGACTGACTTCCGTTCTAACCGAGGTTTTATCTAAGTTTGCGATTAAGATGACTATGAAATATCTAGGAGTTTGTCTGACTTAATTGCTGATCCATTGATTATAGATTATTTTAATTCTAACAAATATTTGTGATTAGTGATGTTAATCAATAGGATAAATGACAAGTCGGACAGACTCCTAGAATATTCATATCATATCATGGCACTTTTCGACCTCCTGGAAGCGCCCTGAACAGGCGAAAATAGATTTTTTGACATCCAGCAAGTAAGGGTGCGGTTTAGCGTCGGCAGTGTCATTACATGAACTAAACGAAATGATTTTTCATCGACACAAGAAAAAGATATTTTTCATGCGAAAAAGCTGTCAAGCTTTTTTTAATTTATTTTGGAGGAAGGTGGGGGAGTAAGTAGTTACCCCGCTTGTTTTGCCGTTTTAGCGTCTAATATCCAGCGGGTACACAGATTAAAAAGGGCTTCAATTTCCAGGTGTTCTTTTTTAAATGCGCCGACATAAATCTCAGCAATCACGATAGGTGAAAGATAAAACTTAACGCCTCGTTCATGTAAGTCGAGAAACCAGGTTTCATAAAGGTACTCGGTGAGTACCCTACCCAGCTGAACGACAGCAGTTGGTCTTCCTGGAAACCTCAGGCACATAACAACTTCAAAGCTTCCGCTGCGGTTAAGCGGGTATATGACAGCAATGTCCGGAAGGTTAGATCTTGCTGGCTATGCAATCCCGACAATACCCACAGGGCTTGCGCCACCTCAGGATGTTTTTCTTCCCACAACTTGTCCCCATCATAAGCCGATTGCATTCCCCAACAAATAACTCCGGTGCATTGTTCATTTTGTCCCAACTGAACAGTGTCGCGGCCCCAGCCAAATACTCTCTTGGCCAGACGAGTATTTCCCTCACAATATTTCAATGTTATCACGGCCTGGAAAGCTTGACGTTCTGCAAAGGATGAATACCGTAACCGTAAAGGATGGCGATATTATATGGCCAGTTTCAAAAGCCGAACTTACATATTTATTGAATTAAAGAAGGGTTTAAAAGTCCAATGTTTTTTAATGTTTGCAAATATCGGTAAAAACGTCATGAAATGTTTTCTGTACGCATTGTTATTTTCATTAGTGTGCTTCAACTATCATGTATTCGCCGAGGAGACGGCGCTTGACCGGTATATTGCGAAACCGGACCCAAATTACTCGTATTACTCTTACAGCACCGATCGAAATCTTCTCTACGACACATATTTTCTTTATATGACCTCTCAGAGTTGGCGATCATGCTACGAGGTGTACTGTAATCCCTGGAGTTATCCCTGGACGAGTAATCTCTGGACGCATGTCATCGAGATTACTGTTCCCAAAATCCGCCATTCGAGCAGTCCGGGTACGGCCATCCTTTTGGTAAATGGGGGCTCGAACGGAAATTTTCCTACTAAGACCGATGATCAAGTGGCCATCATTGCTCCAGCGTTGGGCTCCGTGGTCGTTAAGGTGAACCAAATTCCCAATCAGCCTTTGTATTTTGCAGATGAGGACAATGTTGCTAGAAGTGGGGATGCAATCATCGCGTACAGTTTCGATAAATTTCTGAAAACCGGCGATGAAGAATGGCCTGCTCTCTTGCCTATGACCAAGTCAGTTGTCCGGGCCATGGATACTATTCAAAAATTTCTCAAAGATGAGAAATCGCTTATCATAGAAGATTTCATTGTCGAGGGGGGATCGAAGCGGGGCTGGACGACATGGTTAACCGCGGCAGTCGACCACGACCATCGCATCAAAGCTATAGCCCCGGCATCTATTGATCTCCTCAACATGGGGGAGCAATTCCGCAGACACTACGAGGCCTACGGTTTTTATGCTCCCGCTATAGCCGACTACATTGCGTTCGACCTACCAAACCGCATCTTCACGCCAGAAGGACAAGAACTGCTGGGCATCGTCGACCCTTATGCGTATCGAGAACGATTTACGATGCCTAAAATTATTCTGAACTCGACCGGCGATCAGTTTTTTTTACCTGATTCATCACAATTCTATTTTAAGGACCTGCCGGAAACCAAGTGGATGCGCTACTTGCCCAATTC
Source organism: uncultured Gammaproteobacteria bacterium (assembly GCA_963789475.1). Taxonomy (GTDB): domain Bacteria; phylum Pseudomonadota; class Gammaproteobacteria; order Methylococcales; family Methylomonadaceae; genus Methylobacter_C. The sequence continues at coordinate 38,402 of CAWBLO010000041.1, forward strand.
CGACCACAAGCAAAGTTTGGACGTAGCAAAGAGTCTCGCCTCCTGGATTGACCAAATTAATGACGGGGAGACTCCTCCACGATATAACTGGACAATCGAAACCGATGGAGCTATTCGGGTTGAAACTGTAGACCGCCGTCCAGACCGAGTACGCCTCTGGCAGGCGACAAATCCCAACGCGCGAGATTTTCGGTTGGAAGCCATCGGTCCGGTCTGGATAGCCAACGACCTGGCACCCATCGAACCGGGGATCTATCGGGGTTATGTTCCGCCGCCACCACAAGGCTGGACGGCTTTTATGGTGGAGCTCACTTACGAGGAGTCGGGCTTGCTGGAACCCAATCTAGTTTTTACTACGGACGTTGTGATCACACCCGATACGTTGCCTTTCGAGAATGAAAATCCAAGGACCAAAATCGGCAGCGAGCTTAATGACTTGCTCGTTGGCACAAACTACCGGGATATGATCTCGGGCCTGGGTGGCAATGATATCTTGCGTGGGCTCAATAGCGACGATATGCTCTACGGCGGACCGGGAAACGACACATTGGAAGGAGGATCCGAAGGTGATATGCTCCATGGTGGGCCCGGCAACGACACTTTGAATGGAGAAACTGGTGACGATATCGCCGTCTATGAGGCGAATCGCAATGAGTTCACGGTGCTAGCATATGCAGGTAAGGTGGCGGTCGGGCATCAGTCGAAGGATGGAGAGGGGCTGGACCTTCTTACAGGTGTGGAGAGTCTCCGATTCGGTGACCAGACGCTAAGTGCAGAGCAAGCCGACGTCCCACTGGCCTACATTGCCTCCTATGCTGATCTGATCGCTGCATTCGGAACAGACGAATCAGCGGGATTCAATCATTATCTTCAGTGGGGCTATAGTGAAGGGCGAATCGTCACTTTCGGTGCTTATCAATACATTGCTTCCTATGGCGATCTAATCCTCGCCTTCGGGGCAGATGCGAAGGCAGGCGCGTGGCATTACATCACCTGGGGTTATAATGAAGGGCGATCCTCCGATAACTTCGACGAGGTGCAGTATGTGGCCAACTATCCAGATCTTCAGGCTGCTTTTGGTACTGACTACGAAGCAGCCACGTTGCACTTCATTAAATACGGTTACTTTGAGGGTCGTACTGATAAGTCTCTTGATTATATAGATCGGGCCGCCGCCGACTGTTTATTCAACTGGGCAGAAACGAATTACCCCGGTTACTTTTCCCCATCGGGCGCAGTTACACAAACGTATGCACCTTATACCTATCGCTACTACAGCAATACGAACATTTACTTAGGTGTTTCTGCTATAGATAACCATGTCTATTACCAGATACCAAGTGGTGAACTCATAGATGTAGGTGAGTCAAGCTATTGGTTGACACAGGCTAATTGCCAGTAAACGCGCCGAAATTCAACCGTTCAGGGCGGGTTGAATAACCCGCCCCGCAGAGTGTTGACGGTAAGGTATCAAAGCAGTTTTGTGTCACTGTGTTTACCCAAGCTTTTATAAAATGTGTACAAAATCGTTTCAGCGTATTGACTTTCAGACAAAATTAAACAATCAGCAAAATCTGCCTGGCTTTACCGGAATAAATCTAACCCCCTGTTCAAGTTCGGCTAACGTGGCCGTCAGCGTTGTTTTGATTAAACCAAACGCTGAGGTAATATCGAGCGGTCTATGATTAATTTTTAATGCTTTTAGTTATAGTATGCTGAATTTTAAGTTTTTGCATTCTTGGATAGGCACCCTCGTATGAATGTCCCAAAGAGATTAACTATGTCTAATTATCAACCTGCCCAAAGAATCATTAATATCCCCGCTATCAGGTGTTTTTTCATTGCGCTGTTATTTACGCTGTCTATTGCATCACCGGTAGCGGCCGATGCAACGCCGGATGTCATGCTGGCAAACGTCTATTGTCATCATGAGGATGTTGCGCAGTTCTGGGTGAGTGAAAAATTCGATGGTGTTCGAGCCCGATGTGATGGCAGGCAGCTCATCTCACGCGGCGGTAATGTCTTTATAGCACCGGAATGGTTTGTCCGGAATTTTCCTGATAAACCTTTGGATGGTGAATTATGGATGGGGCGGGGTCGCTATGAAGACGTTGTTTCAATCGTCCGCAAACAACAACCTCATGACGGCTGGAAAAACATCAAGTTTATGGTGTTTGATCTACCAGCTCATGGTGGATCTTTTACTGAGCGTGTAGAAGCCATGGGGCAATTGGCATCTACACCTTATCTGGATGTGATTGAGCAGTTTCGTGTGGATTCAAATAAGGCATTGATGGACAAACTTGATGACATTGCCGGGCAAGGCGGCGAGGGTTTGATGCTGCATCGGCAAACCGCGCTTTATCATAGTGGCCGCAGTGATGATTTGCTCAAACTCAAACCTTTTGAAGATGCTGAAGCCACTATTATCGGCAATAAACCCGGTAAAGGCAAAAATACCGGCTTGATGGGCGCTATAAAAGTCCGCATGGATAATGGCAAGGAATTTTATATAGGGAGTGGTTTTACACAGCAACAAAGGAAAAAACCACCGTTGATCGGGAGCCTGGTGACTTACCGGTATCAGGGTTTTACTCAGTCTGGGATAGCGTGAGAAGAGTGTGTGATATGTCTGTCTGTGTGAGTAGAATTGGATTAGGTGCGTGGCTTGAGGCGCTCTATGGGCTGCTTACGCAGCGCATTGGATCTATCAGCTACAGTGCAGCTCATAAGGATGCACTGGTTACCCAAACGTCATCTTCAGCAGGTGTATATGCAGCCGGGCTTATGTTAAAAGCAGACCGTTATGGATATTTTCGTTACGGATTTGAAGCCCGATGGTGCTCTCGGAATCGGCATTGCCAATATGATGAAAAAAAGTATGACTCGCTTTAAGACCGGAAACCCAGTGTTGATCAGGTTGCGCAAACTGATCGCCCCGAACCGGATCATTAAGAAAGTAGGTGAAGTTGGAATACAAATCCATTTGGGTATAAAGCCCATACGCCATGAGTTTGGTAGCGTCGGTGCCATTTTGCCGGTGCCATTCAGTGGTCAAGTTGTAACGTTGGCTGCTGCCGCCATCGGTCGGATCAATGTTCCCGAACCGGCCAATCAAATCGATGTCTACCGCACGCTTGGGAATTTGATCGGTTGAATTCCAGTCAGCTTTGTCGGAAGTTGCCATGCTGCCCGGCCACCCAGTTGCGCAGCCCATACGCACACTGCAAGCATGGTCAGGAGATGATCCCATCCGTGCAAAGGATGATTGATGCAAGATGCATCAAAAGCAATAGCACTTCAACTTTATAACGGCCTGCAATTACATAAACACGGTAAAAATATTGATTTTAAATTAAATGCTCTTATAGTTACCCTAATTCAAACACCATCTATTAAAGAGTATTTTATGCAGCATTTTCGTCTTTCTTTTATCGTTACAGCGGTTTGTCTGGCCGTAGCCATTTATTGGGGCGGAATAATGGGCGCATTTATCGCCCTTATTCTGGGGATCCTTGAAGTGAGTTTATCATTTGATAACGCTGTTGTGAACGCGTCCATCTTAAAGCGCATGGATGAGCGCTGGCAACAATACTTCTTAACCTGGGGGATTTTAATCGCGGTATTTGGTATGCGCCTGGTGTTTCCTATTGCTATTGTTTCGGCGGCTACGGGTATCGGTTTTGTTGGCGTAACAGACATGGCGTTACACGATCCCGATACGTATTCCATGCATTTAACCGATTCTCATGTGCAAATTGCGGCATTTGGCGGTATGTTTTTACTGATGGTCTTCTTTTCGTTTATTTTTAACGAAAAGAAGGAATTGCATTGGTTAGGATACATAGAAGAAAAAATGTCCTCATTCGGAAAGCTTGAAGCTATTGAAATTATTCTGGCATTAGGACTGCTGTTAACTATGCATAACTGGCTACCCGAGGCGATTCATTTAAAAGTACTGGTTTCCGGTATCTACGGCGTCATGTTATTCGTCATCGTGGATAGTCTAGGTGCTTTATTTGAAGATGAAGAAGAGGGTGAAGAAGTTTCGGCAGCCATTAAAAGAGGCAGCATCATGAGTTTTCTGTATCTTGAAGTACTGGATGCCTCGTTTTCATTTGACGGCGTTATCGGTGCATTTGCAATCACTAATGATGTCGTCATTATTATGCTGGGTTTGGCAATCGGCGCAATGTTTGTACGGAGCCTGACCGTGTATTTGGTGCGCAAGGGCACATTGGATGAATATGTGTTTCTGGAACACGGCGCTCATTACGCTATTGGCTCACTGGCGGCTATTATGCTAATCAGCATGACCTATCATATTTCTGAAGTAGTCACCGGACTGGTTGGGGCAATATTGATCGGCTTGTCGGTTTTTTCATCCATTCTTTATAGAAGAAAGCAGGAAGAATGAATTGGCAAATTATTTCAGAACAGATTGAATCAGCAACCGGACAGCCCTTTAAGGTCGTATCTGTTCACAGGCTTTCAGGTGGTGACATAAATTCTGCCTTTCGCGTACAAGGGAATGATAAGTCCTATTTTGTTAAGCTGAATCGTGCTGATTTAGTCACTATGTTTGAGGCTGAATTTGCCGGCTTACAGAATTTGGCAAAGACTCACGCTATACGCGTCCCTGCGCCGGTTGTTTGCGGAATAACAGCAAAGCATTCATTTATTGTGCTGGAGCATCTTAAATTTGGCTGTTCAGACAAAGCCTCCGATCGTTTATTGGGTAAGCAACTCGCGCTTATGCACCAGCAACAACAGCCGTATTTTGGCTGGCATCGGGATAATACTGTCGGTAGTACGTTACAACTCAATAGTCAAAGCGATGACTGGCTGGCATTCTGGCGCGATCAGCGTTTGGGGTTTCAACTGAAACTGGCTGCACATAATGGCTATGGCGGCCGGCTGCAAGCTGATGGTGAGCGTCTTTGCAGCAATATGGCCGCATTGTTTGATAATGACTTGCCGCAACCCTCGCTATTACATGGCGATTTATGGGCGGGTAACGCGGCTGTTGATACGCAAGGGGGGCCTGTTATTTTTGACCCTGCCTGTTATTATGGCGACAGGGAGGCTGATCTGGCGATGACGGAGTTATTTGGCGGTTTTAGCAGGGATTTTTATGCGGCTTACCAGGCTGTTTGGCCGCTGAATCACGGCTATGGTATTAGAAAGACGTTTTACAATCTGTATCATATTCTGAATCACCTAAATTTGTTTGGCGGCGGCTATTTGAGGCAAGCTGAAAGTATGATGGCAATGCTTCTGTCCGAGATACGCTAATGCTTGTCGAACGTGTTCTCTCGTCCATTGAGGCACAAAAATAACGACTGCAGTTGACACTGATCCTTCTGCTATCGCTCACGGGAATCTCAGGGCAGGTTCACTGATTATCAATAACCTTGGTAACTACTCATCCGATGCCCGCTTTAATAATAGAACACGGCTACTTCCATTCAAATATTTTCCACATATTGACGTTACTGCCTTTATCCAGATCGTCGCGACGGACATCCATTTTGCCGTCGCCATCGTTATCGATGAAATAATAGGCGGGGCCAATATCGGGTATGACTTTGATCATATAAAGTCTGCCGCCTCTGCGGAATTCTTGTATGGTCTTTTTGCCTTTACGGATAATGGTAATATCTGGTTCCAGTGTCTCTCCACTTTGCACCGGCAAAGGCGGCTCTGGAGCTTCGGGTACAGCTTCAAGTTTAGGTGGTTGCTCATCAACAGCAAATGCCGGGAAGGCAAGAAAAAACAGTAGAATAAAATAACGCATGGTATTGGCTCTTTCATAGTAGAAATCATTGCTATCTTATTACAATTTTTATCTGTGTGCTTGACTAAGGAACGTGTACGAAATAATCTTAGCACACTATCCCCTCACCCCACCCCTCCCGGAGCGAGAGAGAGTCAGAAGTTGAAGTTATTTCATGCACGTTCCTTAAGGTGATTTCATGCGATTTTTGAAACAACGTGAGTCTTAGCGGAAACGATTTCTGTGTTTTAAATATCGGCAAGCTTGGCTGTGTTCAATATAGGGTAGGTTATAATGTCAATTTGTGTGGTATCTAGTAAATGAAAAGACTCATTGAAACCAGGATAGTAAATCCTTTGCTTAAAAAATACGGCATACCTTCATACAAGACGACAGGATCAGCAGGAATGGATCTTGTTGCTTGTATTGAGGAATCGATAGTCATTGCCGGGGGCAAAAATAAATTGATTGGAACCGGTTTGGCAGTAAATATTCAAGATCCCGGTTTAGTCGCAGTTGTTGCAAGTCGTAGCGGGCTTTGTTTGAACAGCCAGATTCGGGTAGGACAGGGTTTAGGTATTATCGATTCGGATTATCATGGCGAAATAGGGGTAATTTTGCATAATGATGGGCTGAATGATTACGTTGTTCAGCCAGGCGAAAGGATTGCACAGTTACTATTTATGCCAGTGGTTCAAGTCGCTTTTAAACTGGTTGAAGATTTTACCACCATCACCGATAGAGGCGAGGGTGGCTTTGGTCATACGGGGCGTCATTAAGCTGTTTTTTTCTGATAAAGGTATAACATGGGACGAATATTTTCTTTGCTAACGGCCGTCGCTGTGTCGATGATTCTGGTTGCCGGTGGTGGTGTTTACTGGGTATCTAAGGCTAGAATAGCACAAGCTAGGCAGGATTCAGGGATCGCTATTGCCAATGCTGCCGCTTTAGCGCTATCGCAACAGATAGATCTGCTGAATAGAACGTTAAATAAAATGGCGCAGGATCCAGAGGTTTTGATTGCCGTTACGCGAGCCGACCCCGTTTTGCTGACGACGGTAGCCTCACGGCTTGAAAAATATTTTCCAGACGCCCTGAAAATCAGGCTGTTATTGCCTGGAGTCAGTGAACTTGATGAAAAAAACGCACCCCGAATGGGATTTGCCGATCTTGATATGGTGCGCGAAACTTTTAATAACAATCAGTCGCCACGAATACAAGGCTATGAGGGGGTCGATAGACATCTGGCGATAACTACCCGGATTATGCAGAATGATCGTGTGGTTGGCGTTATTCTGGCTAGTTTGAGTTATGACTTTTTTAATAAAAGTGTACAGGCTGCGGCCTTAAAAAACGGGATCATCGAATTAAATCAAGGAAAACTGGTGTTAGGTGCGTCAGGAGAACGCGTTGGTACAGTGGAAACCGAAACTGTGCAATCAAAGGTAGCAAACACCGACTGGCAGATTCATTACCACTATGCTACCGGTTCAAATTTAGCTGAAATTACACTCATCACCAGTATTATTTTTGTTCCTGTGCTACTGGCATTACTTACTTTCCTTTTTGGGCATAGGCGGCTTTCAGGTTTGCTGGTGCAAGATTTGAATAATGTGCTTAACGCCTGCAAGGATATTATGACACATAAGGCGCTAGGCAGTTACCCGTCCAGTCTGACTGAAACAACTACCGTCATTGCTGCATTATTGAAGTTTAAACGGATGCTGGAGCCTAGCGAGGGGCCTGCAAAGTATGACATCTTTGATGAGCCTCAGGAATATGATGTCAATGAACATTTTATGGATGAAGACAATTTTTTGGCCAATCATGTAGAAAAGGCTATTGAAAAGCTGGAAAAAAATTGAACTTCCCGGCTACTCAAAAAAGCTTGATGAAATGGATGCATTTTCAGAGCCAATGATATTTGCGGTATTGTTGGTAAAACACAGACTATGGAGCGGTTCATGATATAGGTCGAGCACTGGGGTCAGATGCCAAAGATCATGGCTGTAAAACAGTCGTGGTGGATCGTGACGGAAGAACATCAAGTCCAGTTCTAGCCAAAGTTTTAGCCGAGGTGATAGCTTTAACCGGATGTAATGTACTGGACATAGGGATGGTGCCTACGCCTATGCTTTATTTTGTTGTACACATACCGAAGGCCGTTCTGGTGTGATGGTTACCGGCAGCCATAATCCAGTTAATTATAATGGTCTGAAAATGATTATCAATGGCGAAACGCTCACTGGTGAAAGAATTCAGCAAATCAGACAGTGCATATTTATGATGTGAAATGTAGCAGACATTTAGCCTGATCAGATTACAAAATACAGAGGGAACCGGTAATGTGGAAAACCGGGCATTAATTTATGAAAGCAAAGCTTAAAGAAACCGGTGCTGCATTAGCCGGTGAAATGAGCGGGCATATTTTCTTTAATGATCGCTGGTTTGGTTTTGATGATGCGTTATATTCAGCCGCACGCTTGATTGAGATACTATCCAAGGACATCAGGAGCAGCGCGGAAATTTTTGCCGAGTTTCCTGACAGCATTAATACGCCGGAATTGAATATAGAATTGGAAGAAGGTGAAAGCGTTATCTTCATGGAAAGACTGTTTGCTGAGGCCAGTTTTACAGAAGGCAAAATCACCGCTATCGATGGAATGCGGGTAGATTTTTCGAATGGTTGGGGTCTGGTACGAGCATCCAATACAACACCCTCACTGGTTATTTGTTTTGGGGCTGACTCCAAAGAGGCGCTACTTGGCATTCAAGGTCAATTTAAACAGCTAATAAAGAAAATTAAACCTGATATGGTGTTACTTTTTTGAGCGCTTCATTAACACTAACGCAATTATTTTCAAATTAACTTGTAAACAACTATTGACCACAGAGACATGGAGACACAAAGATCACAGAGTTTTGTTCTCCGTGTCTCTGTGGTTAATTCTTTAAGTATTATTCATAAGTGGAAAATCAGAAAATGATGCAAAAAAGAACAGCTCACCAAATAGCCGATGTGCTGATTGAAGCATTACCCTATATTCAACGCTTTAAGGGAAAAACTGTGGTGGTTAAATTTGGCGGTAATGCCATGGTTGACGAAGCGCTCAAGCACAGTTTTGCCCGTGATATAGTCTTGATGAAGCTGGTGGGCTTAAATCCGATTGTAGTTCATGGTGGCGGCCCTCAAATTGGCCAAGTGTTGACCAAGCTGGGAAAAACAACAGGATTTATTGATGGGATGCGTATTACGGACAGCGAGACTATGGACGTGGTTGAAATGGTGCTGGGCGGTCTGGTAAATAAGGAAATTGTTAATTTAATTAACAGACATGGTGGTAAAGCAGTAGGCTTAACCGGAAAAGACGGTGATTTCATCCGGGCTAAAAAAATTCACCTGAAAAAGTCAGCGCCGGAGGCGCATGCTTCGGAAATAATTGATCTGGGTCATGTCGGTGAAGTAAGCAGTATAGACCCGGCTGTTGTTGATATGCTGGGGCGGAGTGATTTTATTCCGGTTATTGCTCCCATCGGTGTTGGCGATGATGGCCGATCCTATAACATCAATGCCGATCTGGTTGCAGGTAAGATTGCTGAAGTACTTAAAGCCGAAAAATTGATTTTGTTGACTAATACCCCCGGTATTCTGGATAAACAGGAAAAACTACTAACCGGTTTATCAATCAAGGACATTGATGACTTGATTGAAGATGGCACTATATCGGGCGGTATGATCCCGAAAACCCGTTGCGCAACTGATGCACTAAAAGGGGGCGTAAACAGTGTCCATATTATCGACGGACGTGTGGAGCATGCAGTGCTGCTTGAGCTTTTTACCAATCAGGGTGTAGGCACTTTACTGCTGAGAGCGTCACGCGATAAAGCATCATTAATATAAGTTCTGAATGAAGATCGTATATCCTTGACTTTTTGGCTGGCACATAATTCTTTGCCGGTCAACGACTCGCGCAGCGGATATCGAGAAAAAGCTGATAGTCGTCATCGTTAATCGCAAGTTTCGATAACGATAAACTAATGTCTGAATCCTTGGGCGGTGGGCGATTCATGATCAGTTTTTCGTTATAAACATCCGTTTCAGTTGTGGAGTAGAAGTTAACAAAAATACGTCCAATCTCCCATGCCTTTTTACATTGATGATCATTTTCACAGTAAAACAAGCCCAGTTCGTTGGCTTCCTTGATACTGGGTATTTTTGCCTTTGGCGCTTGGTCTTTTATAGATTGGGTCAGAAATAAAAATCGCGTAATATCAGCTTCATCTACTTTTTTGATTTGATTGTGTTTTTCAATATGGCGGCGAAGAGCACTTTGTGTCTGCTCAATCCGGTTTTGAGTTAGTATTACCTCATCGAGCAGTTTCTTGGGGACCGGTTGTGCGTTGCGCTCAAAAACAGCCGCTTCCTTTTGTTGCTTTGTAAGCTGTTCTTTAAAGCGATTTAAATTACCTTCAATTATATTTTTTTGTTTATCAAGTGTTTCCGTTTTTGTTTGAATTGCCAAAAGCATATCTTCTTTGGAGCGGAACGTACTCAATAAAGCCTTATCATGAATTTTTTGATTAGTAATAAGTTTTTCCTGCTCTTTCCGGAGTTCTTCCAAGCGTTTTTCCTGCTCCAGTTGCTCTTTTGATTTGGCCTTTTCTGTTACTTCGAGAATTCTACCTGTTTTACTCAGGGATGCACGGCTGTGTTGAGCTTGTTCTGGTGGCACTTGATCAGAGAAATAGGTATCACCATGTTCATCTACCCATCGATACATTTTTTTCGCAAATACAGATTGACTTTCAAAGAAGCAAAGCAAGCAGGCTAAAAAAAGAGTCATTCGAAAAATACGGATTTGCATACGAATTCAATTAATTTTTATTAATTATATTAATTTGGCAATTATGGGATAAGGATAGCAGATATAAAATTTTTTGCGTTATTGATTCGGTTCTTATTTGGGGCTTAGCCAAGCAGTCAAGAGTCTTGTAAAAGATTACTCAGCTTTGCAAAATCGCTAAGTGAGAGAGCTTCAGCTCTTAATGCCGGGTCTATGTTTAGAGCGATTATAGCGTCTTCGTCGATAAGTTTTTTTAATGAATTACGCATGGTTTTACGGCGTTGCGAGAATGCCTGTGTTACAACTCTATTAAGCTTCTGCATATCGTTAACTTTAACTGGCGGTTGTTGATGCGGCACTAACCTGACTATTGCCGACATTACTTTAGGTGCCGGATTAAAGCTTTCAGGAGGCACATCAAATAAATGTTCTGTTGCGCAATAATATTGCATCATGACGCTTAGTCTGCCGTATTTTTTACTGCCAGGAGCCGCACAAATCCGGTCAACGACTTCCTTTTGCAACATAAAGTGCATGTCTTCAATGCAAGAGGCGTTATCCAGCAAGTGGAACATTAACGGCGTTGAAATGTTATAGGGCAAATTACCAATAATACGCAGCTTTTCGTTAGCTTCTGCCAGTGCTGAAAAGTCGAATTTTAAAGCATCGGCACTGTGAATCTGCAAATGGTTTTGCTGCTTGAACTTGTCCTTGAGCAACATGACCAGATCTCTGTCTAGCTCAACCACATCAAGACGTAATCCCAATTTCAATAAAGGCTCGGTTAACACACCTTGGCCAGGGCCTATTTCAACCCAATGCTCACCTGGCTTTGCCTGTATGCTGGTGAGTATGTTGTAAATAATGTTATGGTCATGTAAAAAATTCTGACCAAAGCGTTTGCGTGGAATATGTATCATGTTATCAGGAATTGTTAGCCGCCATTAATAATGCGGTTTGCAGGGCATACTGGAGACTACCGATATCAGCCTTGCCAGTGCCGGCCAGGTCTAAAGCGGTACCATGGTCAACGGAGGTGCGGATAACAGGTAGTCCCAACGTGATATTAACGGCCTTTCCAAAACCCTGATATTTAAGTACAGGCAGGCCCTGATCGTGGTACATGGCTAAGACGGCATCCGCAGAGGCTAAATATTTAGCGGTAAATGCAGTATCTGCAGGGAGGGGCCCCTGAAGATTCAAGCCCTGTTGTCGCAAGCCTTCCAGCACCGGTTCAATAATGTCTATTTCTTCACGGCCTAAGTGGCCGTTTTCTCCGGCATGAGGGTTAAGTCCACATACCAGTATTTTTGGGTTATCAAGATGAAATCGCGTGCGTAAATCATGATCCAGTATACGAATGACTGTTCTCAGGCGCGTATGAGTGATAGCTGGACTAACTTCAGTAAGGGGCAAGTGAGTCGTAACGAGGGCAACACGCAATCCCGGCGTTGCCAGCATCATTACCGGATGTCCACCGGTGATTTCGGCAATATATTCGGTATGACCGCTAAAGGAGAAGCCTGCCTCATTAATAATGCCTTTATGCACAGGGCCGGTGACCAATGCATCAAAAAGCCCATCCATGCAACCTTTAGTTGCTTTAGTAATGGTTTTTAATACATAACGGCTGTTTAACGGGTTTGTCTGTCCGCATTGAGCGGGCTCAGGGAGCTCAACCGGCAACACCGTCAAGCATCCTGTTGCCTGGGCCATTGGCGGCAAAGAGCTGTCAAATTCGTTTATCCGGATAGGTAAGTCTAACTGTT
>CAWBLO010000042.1:0-47273 GCA_963789475.1 uncultured Gammaproteobacteria bacterium
TCACGCAGTTTTTCTTTAACGTGAGCACCTGAAACCCGCAAGGCGGAATACGATCGATGGCGTCGATGGCCAGGCTGAAACGGTCGGTTTCGTTCTGGATCGCCAGTTCCAGCGGCATGTTAATACTGCCCTTTTCCTTGTACCGCGCACATGCAGATTATTATGGTTGTTACGGCGATAAGCGAGCCGATGGATCAACCAGGGGTATCCATGGAAGTTGAAAATAACCGGTTTATCCAGCGTGAACAGGCTGTCGAAATCGCGATCCGAAAGACCATGCGGGTGTTCGCTGCTCGGTACCAATTTGTAGAGATCCACTACATTGATAAAGCGAATTTTGAGTTGCGGAAAGTTTTCTCGCAGTAATACAACAGCCGCCAGAGCTTCCTTAGTAGGAATATCACCCGCACTGGCCATTACCAGATCCGGTTCAAACCCTTCGTCGTTGCTGGCCCACTCCCAGATGCCTATGCCCTTGGTACAGTGTTTAATCGCTGCGTCCATATCCAGGAATTGCAGATGCTTCTGCTTGTCACACACTATCACGTTAATGTAATTGGTGCTTTTCAGACAATGGTTGGCGACAGAGAGCAAGCAGTTCACGTCCGGTGGCAAATAGATGCGGGTCACTGACGGGCTCTTGTTCACTACCAGGTCGATAAAGCCCGGATCCTGATGGGTAAAGCCATTGTGATCCTGCCGCCAGACAGTAGAGGTGATCAGCAGGTTGAGCGAGGATACCGCTGCACGCCAGGGCACTTCCTTGGACATGGCGAGCCATTTGGCGTGTTGGTTGAACATGGAATCAATCACATGTACAAACGCTTCGTAGGTAGAAAAGAAGCCGTGTCGTCCAGTCAGCAAATAACCTTCCAGCCAGCCTTCCAGCGTATGTTCGGACAGCATTTCCATCACCCGGCCGTCCGGCGATAATGCGCCACCGTCAGCATCTTCCGGGAGGTAATCAGCCAGCCAGGTTTTCTTGCTGGCTTCATAAATATCATCCAGCTTGTTGGAGCTGTTTTCATCGGGTCCGAACACACGAAAATTGTGCATGTTCTCGCTCATAATATCGCGCAGGAATTTACCCAGCGGACGCGTGTTTTCCGCAGTGACTTTACCCGGACTTTCCAGGGCCAGTGCATAATCCCGGAAATCCGGCTTTCTCAGGGCTTTGCGCAACAAACCGCCGTTGGCGTGAGGATTCGCGCTCATGCGCTGTGTACCTTTGGGCGCCAGTGCCTTAAGCTCGGGGATCAATCTGCCGGTACTATCAAACAATTCTTCGGGTTTGTAACTGCGCAGCCAGTCTTCCAGCTGTTTCAGATGCGCCGGATTTTCTTTCATGCCGGCAAGCGGCACCTGATGAGAACGCCAAAAGCCTTCTACTTTGTGTCCATCCACTTCTTTGGGCCCCGTCCAGCCTTTCGGGCTACGTAATACAATCATCGGCCAGCGTGGCCGCGCTGGAATACCGGTACGGCGTGCTTCGTCCTGAATACGGCGAATTTCCAGTATGCACTTTTCGAGAACCCCTGCCATCAGTTGGTGCATCGTCTCGGGGTCGTTGCCTTCCACAAAGTAAGGTGTATAACCGTAACCCTGAAACAGGCGTTCCAGTTCCTCGTGGGAAATGCGTGAGAGGATCGTCGGATTGTTGATCTTGTAACCGTTCAGATGCAAAATTGGTAATACCGCGCCATCGCGTATCGGATTGAGGAATTTATTGGAATGCCAGGAAGTTGCCAGGGGGCCTGTTTCCGACTCGCCATCGCCCACCACAACCGCCACCAGCAAATCGGGATTATCGAATGCCGCGCCGTAAGCATGGGAAACGCTGTAGCCCAGTTCCCCGCCTTCATGAATGGATCCGGGTGTTTCGGGTGTACAGTGGCTGCCGATACCGCCGGGGAAAGAAAACTCCTTGAAAAATTGCAGCAACCCTTCTTCATCTTCACCCTTGTTGGGGTAAATTTCCGCATAAGTCCCTTCGAGGTAGACTGGACCTAACACGCCCGGCGCACCATGGCCGGGGCCGGCCATGAATATAGCATCAAGACCGTACTTGTTAATGAGCCGGTTTATATGGATGTAGGCAAAGCTCAGGCCGGGGCTGGATCCCCAATGTCCTAAAAGCCTGTTCTTGATATGTTCGGGCTTGAGCGGTTCTTTCAATAATGGATTGTCCCGCAGGTAAATCATGCCTGCTGCCAGATAATTACAGGCACGCCAATAAGCATTAATACTGTTTAGCTCATCCTCGCTTAGCGGTGCGGAAACAGGGGGAGCAGTTGTCGATTGATCAGTTGTGGTCATGTGCTATATCTCTTTAAGGCTAGATGGAATTAATACAAAAATTTGATAGATAAAAATTGGAGGAAAACGGTGCATAGATTAAAAGTGTATCGAAGTTCGTCATTCCGGCAGGGATGCCGGAATCCAGTCACATGGATGTGAAGCTATGACTAGCACCTCTCTTCATTTAAGCGCCTGTACAGCCGATAAACTAACGTCCCTTCGGCTGCGATCAGAACAGGCTCTGTGGTGAAAAATTTTTAGTATTACTCCTCTTCAAGCGTTTTCCGTGCTTCTGCCAGCGTCTCAAGATGTGCTTTCGATACTTCGGGAAACTTGAGATCGAGGTCACGCAATTTCGAGGTGATAATGTCGGCAACCAGGGCACGCGTCGCCCATTTGTGATCGGCGGGAATAATGTGCCAGGGCGCCCATTCGGTGCTGGTGGCGTTAATGGCGTCTTCGTAAACATCCATGTAGTCGTCCCAATGCTGGCGTTCCGCAAGATCGGCGGCGGAGAATTTCCAGTTTTTCTCGGGGCGATCCAGTCGTTCCAAAAAGCGTTGTTTTTGCTCTTTCTTGGACACATTCAGGAAAAATTTTAAAATCACCGTGCCGTTGCGCTCCAGGTGACGTTCGAATGCGTTAATATCTTCGTAGCGATCCTCCCAAAACTCCTTGCATCTTTTACCGTCAGGCAAGTTCCGGAGCAGTTCAGGGCGGACTTTAACCACCAGCACGTCTTCGTAGTATGAACGATTAAAGATGCCGATTCGGCCTCTTTCCGGCAGGCATTTCATGTAACGCCAGAGAAAGTTATGATCCAATTCTTCATCTGACGGCTTTTTGAAGCTGAAAACCTGGCACCCCTGGGGATTAACACCTGACATTACATGCCTGATCGTGCCGTCCTTGCCTGCTGCGTCCATTGCCTGAAAAATGATCAACAAGGAATGGGTATTATCCGCGTACAACAATTGCTGGATTTCAGTCAGATCCGCCAAATTCTGTTCCAGGATAACACGGGCCCGTTCCTTTACTTTATCCTTGCCCAGTTCTTTCAAGTCCTCGGTCTGTTCCCAGCCGGTATCATAATCCTTAAGATGAATTTTTTTTCCGGGTTTGACGCGTAAAAGCTTGATAAGTTTTTTGTCTATCATAATTGGGCTCCATTAAATGATGATGGCTATAGTTGCCGTCATCCGGTTTTCATTTCAGTTTCATGACCTGGGTTTTGCTGAGCTTTGCCGATCGCCAGATTGACTATTTTTCAGTTCTTCGCTCTTGATTTCAAGGCCTCTAGGCCGCCGATGTTTCGCTGTATCCATGCTGAGTTGCCAACGCCACGATTTCTTTGCGGTAACGATCAAAGTCAGTCGAGCCGGGGGCGCTGTAGTTCCAGTTCTTGTAAATATTGGTGATTTCGGTAAAGAAGCCTCTAGCCGAATCTTTATCCTTGAAGTCATAATCGGCGTCTATTAGACCCTTCAGCAGGTGAAAACTCTCAAGCTGCCGTTCTCGGGACATACACGCATCAATTTCATCGAAAGCATCTTGCTGGAGATAGACCATATCCAGCAACAAGGATTTCTGCCAAGTGATAAAGTCCTCTTCTGTAATGCCTTCTTCGCCCGTAACCTGCATCATCTGGTAGATACCGTCGCCCTGCTCAAGCAATCCCTGCATGGACTTAACGTCACGCACCCAGTTTACGTCAAGATTTCCGGTGAACCATCCGCCCAACTGATCAAGATAACGTGACCAGGAAATAAGCGGATCGATGGCTGGGTAAAAGCGCCGG
The DNA here is from genome assembly GCA_963789475.1 of uncultured Gammaproteobacteria bacterium. GTDB lineage: Bacteria > Pseudomonadota > Gammaproteobacteria > Methylococcales > Methylomonadaceae > Methylobacter_C. Next base: position 4,097 of record CAWBLO010000042.1, read on the forward strand.
TAAGCACGCTCGGCCGACAAACCGAGAAAGGTTTTAACTGTACCCAGCGTAGATTGGGTAACCGGTTCCTCAAAGTTACCGCCAGCGGGAGAGACGGTGCCGATCATGGTTAAACTACCCGTTGAACCATCCGGGCAGCGGAGAACTCCCGCCCGTTCATAGGCATTTTTGATCGAAGAATCAAGATAGGCAGGAAATGCTTCTTCGCCGGGAATTTCTTCCATGCGGCCTGATGTTTCGCGCATAGCCTGCGCCCAGCGCGAAGTGGAATCGGCAATAAGCAGAACGTGATAGCCCATCTGCCGGAAATATTCGCCTAAAGTAATACCGGTATAGATAGAGGCTTCGCGAGCAGCGACCGGCATTGATGAGGTGTTGCAAATAATAATGGTTCTATCCATCAAAGTACCCCCAGTGCGAGGATCTTTGGTTTCCGGATATTCGGTAATTGTTTCGACCACTTCACCTGCCCGTTCGCCACAAGCGACGATAACAACAATGTCAACCGTTGAAAAACGGGCGATACAGCTTTGCAAAACGGTTTTTCCTGCGCCAAACGGGCCGGGAATACAGCCCGTGCCGCCCTGGGCAATGGGAAAGAACGTATCAATAACGCGGGTCGCCGTCGTGATGGGTTCGGTGGGACTCAGACGTTCAGCATAGCGGCGGCGGATAAGCGCTTCCGGCATGGATTTACGAACCGGCCAGCGCTGGGATAGGGTCAAATCCAGCTCAGTCCCTTTGCTGTTCTTATAACGAGCAATAACATCATGCAACCCCAGGTTGCCGCCCCGAATCCAGGTGATCTCGACAGGTTCAGGCTCATTAAAGGGGATCATGATTTTGTGCTTGAATTCACCCTCGGGAACCGTTCCGACGACTCCGCCGGGAGATACTCTGGTACCCACTGCGACACCGGGTTCAAAATGCCATTTCTTGTCCTGATCGAGGGCGGGAACTGTAACGCCACGGGGAAGAAAAAAACCATATTTGTCAGCCAGTGCATGCAACGGATTGAGCAAGCCATCAAACACTTGCCCCAGCAAACCGGGGCCTAATACGGCGGAAAGCATTTCTCCTGTTAGCTCTACTGTATCGCCGACACGCACACCGCGAGTATCCTCGAAAACCTGCATATCGGCAGTACGCCGGCGGATGCGCAGCACCTCGGCTTTAAGGCGTTCATCGCCCACACAGATATAGCCCAGTTCGTTCTTCATAAGCGACGTATTCTCGTCAACTTCGATAAGCACCAGGCTTTCCTTCACCCCAATTATCTTCGCGGTTCTCGATACCGGTTGTTCAGCTGTCATTTTTTACCTCTTTAATCAATTCTTGAAATCGGCTCTTCGCCTTTACTGCATCGCGTGCGAGCCAGGCTTGAAGAATGTCCCATTTAAAAACGAAAGCGAACACCGCCTCGAATCCAAACCGGTTGCTTTCGGCGATACGGCTAAGCCGTTGCCAGATTATGCGCATCATTAGACGGTCAAGTTCGCAGGCATCGTTGGCTTCAAGATAACTCCGGGCTTCGGGAATCCAGGGATACACTGTCGCCAGCTTGAAATCGGGATCGTCCCAGTTAGATGCGATCTTACCCGCCCGGCGGCTCGCACCATTTACCTGCTCCAAAAACGACGACTCAAAAACAGCGTTGCGCTGGCGCAAACCCGCAAGTATCGTTTGCTGATCTATCCTGAACTCAATAAATTCGCGCAAAGCGGGCTGACTGATTTCTTGCATTGCGGCCCGGCTGCGCAACACCATCTCTTTGTCGGTCTTCGGTCTGGCCGGCGACATCCGCCAGCTTGCCACCGCTTCAGCTTTGGCCAGTTGTTGGGCGTCGCCGGATTTCAGAGTACTGAGACGCTGATCCAGCCGCAGACGTGTGATCGGCGAACGCTCGGCCTTTTCGAATGGAGGCAAATAGGGAAGACTGGCGACCAGTGTAATGTAGAGTTCCGCCATAACGCTTATTCGCTACCTTCGAGTAACGCCTTGAAACGGGGTAAAATGCGTTGATAGAGCAGCTTGGCAATGGCTTTGTCGCTTAGGTCTATTTCCAGCTTATCTTTGACCAACCTGACAGACGCCCCGCCTTCGATCTCGCTGGATGGAATCAACTCGACGCCTTCACGCAGCATTTCGCTGGATAACCCAAGAATGGCCTGATTGGTGCGTTCGCTCATTTTTTCGTCCGGTTGGCCCGTCAGTAACGATTCGGAGATACTTATCTCGATTTCCTTGTCGCCGATCAGCTCTTTCTGTACATGATCCGCTAATACCAACACAATGGATTTAATAAATTTCTCATCACGTGTAGCCGATGTCACCAGTCGCTGTACAAATACTTCAAACGCCGATGCGACCTTGGCTTCGAGTTGAAGAACCGTATCGCGCGCAGAGAGTTTCAGCGCTTCCAAAGCGGCCGAATGATTGGACTCTATCTCAACACGGGCATTTTCACGCAGTTGTTCCACCTCCCGTTTGGCATCCGCCAGCATTTTTGCAGACTTTGCCTCGGCGTCCCTGTAAAATTTTGTTCGCTTTCTCAGTGGCCGCCAATACACCCTGATCGCGGATGCGGTCAACCAGGTTCTGAACGCCTGCCCCGGATTTACTTTGCTCTTGTTCTGTCATGTTCTTAGTCTCGTCAAGGTTATTTCGGAATTCCCGCAGCCAGCACGAGAGCAAAGACGAATGCGAAGACAGCGAAGCCCTCAACCAGTGCCGCCGGCGCCAGTGATATACCGAAAACGTCCAGTTTGCTCTTGGATACATTGATCGATGCCGCGCAGGCATCACCCTGAGAAAAAGCACTCAACATCAAAGCCAACCCAGCCAACACTCCCAAGCCAAAAATACCGGGGGAATTATCCAAGGTCAGTTCACGGCGCAACGCCATCGTCACAACGATACCGTAAATAGTCTGCGAGGACGGCATCGCTGCCACACCAATATATCGCCCATAGCCGCTTTCGACTTCCAACAGAGCACCACACGCAGCACTGCCGGCTCGAGCACAGCCCACCATACTTCCAACTGCACCCAGCGCTAAAGGTGCATAAAGCCCCACCCAACCCAATGCCAAAATTAATGGTTCCATGATTTATCCTCCGATTGTTTAAATGGTTTGTAGAGGGTTCCCTCTTCTTTGAGGCCCCAGTTGAAAAACTCGATCACATTCAGCCGAAGTCCGTGAATGACTCCGCTGGCAATGCCGAGAAATAAATTAACTGTGTGCCCGAGCACCAGTATCAGTAAAGCGAAGAACAAGCCGATTCCTGGAAATCCCTCATAGATACCCGCTGCCATGTTGTTGAATTCAACAGCTAGCGATGCCGAAGCAAGACCTAACGCGAACAAACGGAGATAGCTCAGAATATCACCTAACGCACCGGATAGCCTGGTCAGTCCCAACAATCCCTGACCAAGACGGGCGAACGGCTTTTCCCGTGGCGCGGTAAACAACACAATTAATATCGCACCGAGTGCCATCAACGCTATGCCCAACTCTTGCAAACCAGCGATCGTTATTAAACCGCTAATCGCCAATGCAAATCCGCCGCAAATCACGCCAATCCATCCGAGCGAGGGTAATCTCTCCAGCCAATGCGGGTAACGGTAGGCATTCATTACATTGGCAAGTACGATGTGGAAAACTCCGATCACGACGGAAATCATCATCATCCGGTTGGTATCACTCACCTCCAGAACATGGAGCTTTCCAAGCCAGGACTCCGCAGCCGGAGTTACGCCGAAATAACTGCCGGCCAGTATTCCAAAACCTAAGGAGGCGACCACCACGGACAAAATTAAAGGACGAAAACGGCTGCCGGAGGTTGAGCGCCCCATCTTTTTCCACATCAGCATTAAAATGATCCCCAAAATTGCGGCATAGCCGGCATCGGCCAGGATCATCGCAAAAAAGATCACAAAAGAAACGAAAGTTACCGCCGAGGGATCCCAGGTTTTATAACCAGGGGTCATGTAAAAAGTAACCAAATCCTCGCCTGCACTGATCCACGACGGATTGCGCATGAGTGTAGGCGGGTTATCTTCTTGAGTGGGCACTTCCGCTGCAAAATAAAACTCCTGTTCTTTCGAATAAGCTTCGAGTGCAGGCAGGCTGTCATCGGGAGCCCAACCCTGCAAGGCAAAAGCCCGATCGTTACTATAAATTTGCTCCGCCGCATTCTTGCGAACCGCATGATCTTCAAGCCGATTAAGGTCTCGACTGAGCAAATCATGCCAACGGGTTAAATAAGCCCTTTCTGCCTGAGCGTCTTCTATAGCCAACTCCACGTCCTCAAGCCGGGCTTCCAGTTCAGGCCGGGGTTTGCTTCCAATATGAATGCGAGTAACCGGCATCTCCAAAGGCTCCTTCTCGGCCACCACGGCGACATAAGAAAACCGGTTATCGCTCCGGATAATTTCCCAAATGGGTGCGGCTGCTTCGAATTTCGGCAAGTCTTTATGGGGAACAACATAAAACCAAAGCCGCTGATTACCCATCTCCCGCACCGGCGGAAACGTAAAATCGCCCCAGGGACGCATGTCCTGAATCCGTTTGATCAAAAAGTCACGTTCTTCCTCCAGGTCATGCAAACGATTTCTCACTTCCAGCGTCCGCTGCTGAACTTTAACGGCATCAAACCGCTGCTTATCCAGAACTTGCCGTCTTCGCTGCGGATACGACTGCAGAAATTTTAACGCTTCGCGCGCTCCCGCAGTGTGTGCTGTCTCGGCAAGCGCTGCGCTTCCGGAAGCCAGTGGAATAATCTGCACACAACCCATTTTCTGAAGATTGGTCAATAAGCGATCCCGGCCGGCAGTCATGCCGATGAAAGTGACCTTGTGCATAGTAACAATACTCATAATACTTCCCCCGGCTCTGCTTCCCGTTGTTGTTGCTGTTTCTGCTTGGCGAGCTTGGAAGTAATCACGCTGGCCCGTTCGGCATCGCCCAGGAAAATACGTATTTTTTGAATATTCTGTTTAGCGGTTGGGATCAAGATTTTTTCAAATAGATTAACCCGTTGCGTAATGCGTCGCACCTGAATTTGAAGAATACGCCACCGCTCGCCGGCAATTTCAGCACGCATCCGCTGTTCTGTGGCATCTTTCAAACGTTGTACCAGAGTATCGACCCAGGGTAGCGTGGCAAGACGCGAATAGTTGGCTACCGTACAGTCGATACTATCCAGAAAGGGCAATTTCACACCGACTACATTCTGTTCGATGACTTTATAACCTTTCAATTGCACCAGTCCGCCGAGTCGAAACTCCTTGTCAGCAAGCATAGGTAACTCTTCACCAATTCGGGTTTCCAAAGCGTCCACAGCAGATTGGGCAGCCGCATAGTCTTCCTGGGCTTTTTTTACTTCAATCGACAACTGCCGTCGCTTGAGGTCCAGGGAGGGCAATAGCCGCTGGTACAGTTTTAACTGTTCCTGTTGCTCATGCAATGCGTGTTTGCTAAGTTTGAGCTTCGCCATGACTGTTTACGCAACCTTATCGACATCTACGGCGTTCTGTTCTTCTGCTTCGCTCGGAGCAGGCCCTTCGGCTTTGCTCAGGACAGGTTTGGGGAAATATTTATCAATCAGATTCTGCTTCATCAACAACTCCTTTGGCGCAAAACATTCAGACAGCGTCGTCCAGCAAAGATCCAGCGCTTCAATCACCGGCATTGAAACGCGTATATCCATGAATCGCTCCTTGAACAAATGGCCGAACTTGAGCAACTTGTCATCGAAAGGCGAAAGTTCAAAGGCCATGGCCTGCTTTTTTTGCGCTTCTACAGCGCCGGAATAAAAACGGATCATGGTATTCATAATCTGGCTGTGATCTTCGCGCGTGGCTTTGCCAACGACATGCTGTTTTAGCCTTGAGAGTGAGCCAAACGGATCTATAAAACCATTGTGCAGATAGAACTGCCCCTCGGTGATATAACCGGTATTATCCGGCACCGGATGGGTCACATCATCACCGGGCATGGTGGTTACGCTCAGTATTGTCACCGAACCCGCGCCCTTGAAATCACAGGCTTTCTCATAGCGCGAGGCGAGTTGCGTGTAAAGATCACCCATGTGCCCTCGCACAGCGGGAATGCGTTCCTGCGCGACACCCAGTTCTTTCATGGCATCGGCATAGGCCGTCATGTCAGTAAGCAGCACCAGCACCCGCTTATTATCCTCAACCGCCATTTTTTCCGCTACGGCCAAAGCCATATCAGGAACCAGCAGACGTTCAACCAGCGGATCGGAAGCTTGATTAACAAACATGATAGTGCGATGAAAAACACCATGCTCCTCGAAGGCCGTGCGAAAGAAATGATAGTCATCAAAAATCAGGCCCATGCCGCCAAATACTACTACATCGGCATTGGCCTGAAAACCGATACGCGCCAACAGTTCATTAAAGGGTTCGCCCGCAACGGAAAAGATAGGAATCTTTTGGCTTTCCACCAGACAGTTGAACAAGTCGATCATCGGCACTTTGGTTTCGATCATCCGCGTCGGCATCACCCGCATGACCGGATTAACCGTGGGACCACCCACTGGGATGCGCGGATCGGTCGGTAGCTCGGGTCCACCATCAATGGGTTCTCCGGAACCCCGGAAGATTCTACCGAGAATATTATCGGAGTAGATAACATCAAGAGGACGACCGAGAAAATTTACCTTGGCGTCGGTAGACAAGCCTTTGCCACCGGAAAACACCTGAAGACTGACAACATCCCGGTCAAGATCCACGACCTTCGCCAAAGACCGCTCACCGTCGATGTTTTCAATCATGGCGAGTTCGCCAAAAGCAACATCTTGCGCGCTCACACGTATCAAATCACCGACGATTTCAAGCAGGCGCGTGTGTCTTATCAAATTTTTAATAATGATCATCGTTTAACTCTTTTTTTCATGGCGGGACTATAACCTCTAGCTAAAATATCACTTAATGTAATTACAACGCTACATTCTATTAGTGCCAATTATTGCTATTGACTCAACGCCACGTTTAAACTAACACATTATCTGATTGTATATTTGGCGATATTAAAAAGCTATTGAAAAATGTTTTTTACTTCTGGCGGCTGTTTATATACTGATTCAGCTACAAAAACCAGTGTAAAAAAGAAAGCAAAAAAAACTTCCAAGGCCGTTAAGCCTTGGAAGTTTTCAAGTTGTTTGATTAAGTCTATCAAATAACGGCATTAGTCGCATGACAGGTGCCCGGTATCTCCCCGTTTACGATTCAGGTCAATGTTACTGACAATAGCCGCTGATGCGAACAGTGTGGATGAAATGATAAATTCGCCTGAAATAAAACCAATCAGGCCGGTTAAAAACACCGCTCCAGTTAAAATATCTTTTTGAAAGTCGTTCATGGGTAAGTCCTCGTATAAAGTGAAACGTTTATTTAAATCAGGACTTAACTATACTAAAGACGTTAATTGTTGACAATAACACTAGGAATATATGAATTGTTTCTTTAATTGATACAATAAATTCATATTCCATTCATATAACTTAAGCATCGGCACTCTACTTTTTTCATTAACCGTCCCCTGATTGATACTATGAAACACCCGGAATTCCCCCTGACCAACGAATTAATCTATCTTAACCATGCTGCCGTAGCGCCCTGGCCTAAAAGAACCGGAGAAGCGGTAATCAGGTTTGCAGAACAAAATACCCGTTACGGTTCACACTTTTACCTGGACTGGTTAAAAAAGGAAGCTGAATTACGCACACAATTACAGACTTTATTAAACGCCCCCTCCCCTGATGATATTGCCCTGGTTAAAAACACCTCGGAAGCCTTGTCCTTTGTCGCATACGGTTTGACGTGGCAGGCCGGTGACAATATTGTGTCCAGCAATGAGGAATTCCCCTCCAACAGACTGCCTTGGCAATCCCTGTCCAATCAGGGCGTGGAATTTCGACAAGCTGATCTGCACAGCGCTGATACGCCTGAGGATGCTTTATTTGCGCTGGTAGACAGCAATACGCGTTTATTGACCATCAGCTCCATACAATTTGCATCAGGGTTGCGCATGGATCTGGAAAAGATTGGCGAATTCTGCAAACAGCGCGGCATTCTATTTTGTATCGATGCCATCCAGAGTCTGGGCGCAGTGCAGTTTGATGTGCAGGCTTATCAGGCAGACTTTGTCATGGCCGATGGTCACAAGTGGATGTTCGGCCCTGAAGGTTTGGGTGTTTTTTACACCACGCCCGAAGCCAGAGACAAGCTAAAGCTGACCCAGTACGGCTGGCACATGATGAAAGACACCCATAATTATGAAAACAAGCCGTGGGAAGTCCATCCTACTGCCCGCCGTTTTGAATGCGGCAGTCCCAATATGCTGGGAATCCATGCTTTTTCCGCCAGTTTATCTTTATTGCTGGAAACCGGTATGGATGCGGTCGAAGCGCTGGTTTTAGAAAAGTCAGACTATTTAATGGATGCCATCAGCAAAAACACTCAGTTGGTTTTATTGTCGGAGCGTCAAAACCGGTTGAAATCCGGTATCGTTATCTTTAAACACCGAACCGTTTCAAACGAAGTGTTGTATCACTATTTGCAGGAAAACGGCGTAGTTTGCGCCTTGCGTGGCGGCGGCATACGATTTTCACCGCATTTTTATAATACGCTTGAAGAAATTGACCGGGCCCTTGAGTTGATCACGTTGATCTAGCGCTCATCACTTTCAAGCCCAGCCTGTTCGGTAATACTCTTGGGTATCGTTTTCTTAACCTTGACGCCCAAATCAACAAAACTGCTTGCCTGACGGATCAAATTGCCATGGCCCTGGGTTAGCTTATTCATAACGCCATCGTAAGTCGTGTGGACAGTGCTTAATTGCTTGCCCAGTTTATCCAGGTCTTCTACGAAGCCGCGTATTTTGTCATAAACGATGCCGGCTTTATCGGCTATGGCTCTGGCATTTTCATTCTGGCGCTCATAACGCCAGATATTTTCGATCGTGCGCAGGGTCGCCAGTAACGTGGTGGGCGTGACGACAATTATTTTATGCTCAAAGGCATCGGTAAATAAGCGTTCATCTGCCTGAAAAGCGGCGATGAAGGCAGCTTCAATAGGCATAAACAACAACACAAAATCCAGGGATCGCAAACCTTTCAGGCCGGAGTAGTCTTTGCTGCTCAAGCTTTTAATGTGTGTTCGTACTGCTTCAGTATGCTCTTTTAACGCGGTGATGCGTTCTGCGTCATCCTCGGTTGAACAGTGGCGCTCATAAGCTACCAAAGACACTTTGGAATCAATTATAATATCCTTGTCTTCAGGCAAACGGACGATCACATCGGGCTTAAACAGCTTGCTGTTTTCATCCCGGAATGCACCCTGCGTTTCGTACTCTATGCCTTTTCGCAATCCCGATTTTTCCAGTACGGTTTCCAGTATCATTTCGCCCCAGTTACCCTGGGTTTTTTTATCGCCTTTTAAAGCACGGGTCAGGTTTAGGGCTTCCTGGTTCATTTGTGCGGTATCACGCCTTAGCGAGATAATTTCCTCACGCAGGGAACTGCGGTCCTTGTTTTCATTGTCGTAAACCGTTTCTATGCGTTGCTTGAATTCGCCCAACTGCTCACGCAAGGGCTTAACGATATGGTCAAGACTGGTTTTATTGTGTTCGGTAAATTGCCGGTTGCGTTCGTCGAAAATTTTACCGGCCAGATTCTCAAACTGATTATTCAGCCGGACTTTCTGCATCCTTTAATAAGGCTAACTTTTCCTCGGCATTTTTTACCTGCTCATGCATGCGAGTTTGCAATTCGGCATTTCTTGTTTTAGTTTCTATATACAGTTGCTGCAACTGCCTGAATTCAGAATCCTTGTTTTGAAACTGCTTTAATTTTTCTTCCGATACAGCAAGATCGGTTGAAAGTTTTACAATAGTGGTCTTGTCTTTGTTATTGAGCAAGCGCATTGATAATGCGCCTGCCAACAAACCCATAAAGACCAATGCCAGGGGAGGCAGGTTATTTATAAAATCCATTTTATGAGTGGATTACAAACGATTAAATATTACTTCTGCACTATCCAGCGTTTTATCCAGATCTTCATTACTGTGCGCGGCTGAAACAAAACCGGCTTCAAACGCCGAAGGAGCCAGATAGACACCGGCATCGAGCATGGCATGAAAAAAGCGTTTGAATAAAGCCTGATCGCATTGCATAACCTGTGCAAAGGTCGTCACTTGCGGCTCTGCGCTGAAAAACAGTCCGAACATACCGCCAACGCTATTGGTGGTCAGGGCAATACCGGCTTGATGAGCCCGCTCTTTCAAACCGGAGGTCAGCTTTTCGGTTTTTGCAGTCAACGATTCATAAAATCCGGGCTGGGCAATCAATTCCAGTGTTTTCAGTCCAGCCGCCATAGCAACAGGATTACCGGACAATGTACCCGCCTGATAAACAGGACCCAGCGGGGCAAGATATTCCATGATTTTACGTTGTCCGCCAAAAGCACCAACCGGCATACCACCGCCGATAATTTTACCTAGTGTTGTCAAATCGGGTTTGATGTTATACACCCCTTGCGCACCGTTTAGACCGACTCTGAACCCCGTCATCACTTCATCAAAAATCAATACGCTGTTATATTGGTCGCAGACCTGACGCAAGGTTTCCAGAAACCCCGGCACAGGCGGAATGCAGTTCATATTGCCCGCGACAGGTTCAACAATAATACAGGCGATTTGTTCACCGATTTCGGCAAATAGTGATCTGACCGACTCGCTGTCGTTATACGTCAAGGTAATGGTATCGGCAGCAACCGATGCGGGGACTCCCGGGGAACTCGGGACGCCGAAAGTTAAAGCGCCTGAGCCGGCTTTCACCAGTAATGAATCGGAATGACCGTGATAACAGCCTTCGAACTTAACGATTTTATCCCGCCCCGTATAGCCTCTGGCTAAGCGAATCGCACTCATCGTGGCTTCAGTGCCGGAACTGACCATCCTGACTAACTCAATTGATGGTACCAGCTCACAAACCCGCTGGGCCATCAACGTTTCAATTTCTGTCGGCGCACCAAAACTCAGGCCTTTTTCAGCCGCCTGTTTAACGGCGGTAATAACCTCAGGATGAGCATGGCCCAAAATCATCGGCCCCCAGGAGCCCACATAATCAATATAACGATTGCCAGTGCTATCGTAGATATAAGCACCACTGGCATGGTCGATAAAAACCGGTGTGCCGCCCACACCGCTAAAAGAGCGGACTGGCGAATTGACGCCACCTGGAATGACTTGTTTTGCGTCGGAAAATAAAACAGTTGCTTCGGTCATAATGTCTTTTTTAAGGTTACAATGAAGGGTGTAAAGCATAGGGCAACTTTGCCATTATTGAAAGCGTTTACGGAATAGTTCATGAAATCAAGAGAAAGAAGAAGAGGCCTGGTCGTAGTTAATACCGGCGAAGGCAAGGGTAAATCGTCCAGTGCCTTGGGGATGGTTTTTCGTGCCGCAGGCTGGGATATGAAAGTCTGTGTGATCCAGTATATAAAAGGGCAATGGCAAACCGGCGAACAAAAAGCCGCTCAACGTTTTGATAATATTGAATGGCACGCGTTGGGTGATGGCTTTACCTGGGATACCAAAAATCCTGAACAGGATATTAAAACCAGCCGGGAAATATGGGAACTCAGTAAACAGAAAATTCTTTCCGAAGCGTTTGATGTGGTGTTACTGGACGAGATTAATTATTGCTGCGGTTATCAGTGGATTTCCGGTCAGGAAATTGCCGATTTTATTCGCAATGAAAAACCATCCTGGCTGCATTTGATTATGACGGGTCGCAATGCTGCACCGGAAGTGATAGAAATCGCGGATACTGTTACCGAAATGACCATGATAAAACATGCCTTTCAGCAAGGCATAAAAGCCGAGCAGGGTATTGAGTTTTAATTTTTGATAATTTTGTTTCATGGATGGGTTCTTAGGGATAACATTAAGCTAATGTGTATGGAGCCAATCAAAGAAATCAAATTACTAATGCAATCCACACACACCCGTTATTTTTTTATTGAGGAACATACCTATGGAAACTTACTTACCCATTGTTAAATCCATTTTTTCTGATTGGGTTCAATTAACTCTTAACAATCCCTTTTACGCTACAGCTTTAGCATTGGCTGTTTTCTTACTGACAGCCATTCTTTACAGCATCAGGATTGCTTCTTTAAATAAGCAGGCTATCGCCAGTGACAAAGCGCACAGTGAAAAGCAAAACAAGCTGAATGCCGAGCTAAACACGGCGCAACAACAAATGCAGCTCATGCAAGATGAGTTAGCTGCTAATACCGAACAAATGGAAAAAGCCAGGCAATTGGCTCAAAATGAAGTCGAGCGAGCTGCAAAACTTGAAGAGCAGCTTAGCCAACGCAATCAGCAGATTGCCGGGGTTATTCAGTCCTTGCATACCCGTTTTGATCTTGGCGAACGCCCGTTACCTGTTATGGGCGACATTAAAGCAGAAGGCCTCTGGCAACAACACGATAGAGTTATCAACCTGATAACAACGCGTCTGCAAAGTGAGCAGCAGGCCAAAACGGAATTGCAACAATCTTATCAGGCAGAAACGGCAAAACGGGCTGAAAAAGAAGCCTTGCTTGAAACATTGCAAACCACCTTAGCCACCCAAACCAGTCAGCTTTCCAAACTGGAACAAGCGCTTGAAGAACAAAAATCCCTGCTGCAAGAGCAACAGGAAAAAGCCCAGCAGGTTCTATCTCAAACCCTGGAAAAACACTTGTCTGAATTGGCGCGAATCACAGAGCTGGAACAGCAATCACTTGATCTGGTTAATACCAAACAGCAGTTAACGCAGATGGAAGCCAAATTAAATGCTAAAGATGCTCTCATTACACAACTGGAAAAGAGTAAGCCTGCCGAACAAGTTAAAGTACAAGCGCAACCTGCTTTTATAAAGCAGGAAAAATTAGAAACGATCGTTGAATTAAAAGAGACTGCTGAAGTTGCCCCGCCTGCGCCACCGGTTATCGAACAAGAGCCGGTTAGTCCCGTTAAAGATCAAACAGGTGGCGTAACAGGCAAACTCAAAGGCCTGTTTGGCAAGACCAAACAAGAACCAATAATAGCGGAACCGAAATCCGTTGAAATAAAACAGGACGAACCCGAAATTCAGCCTGAGCCAGTGAGCGTGGAAGAACAACCTGTGAATCCCGTTAAAGAACAAACGGGCGGAGTAACCGGAAAACTCAAAGGCCTGTTTGGCAAAACCAAAGAAGAACCCATTACCGCAGCACCGGAAGCCGTAGAAACAAGACACTATGAAGAGGAAATCCAGCCTGCGCCAGTGTCAGTCGAACAGCCACCAGTGAGCCAAGTAAAAGACAAGTATGGACGAATAAAACACTACTTTGGTGACGCAAAGCCGCAATCCGAAGATACAAAACAAGACGTAGCAGAAACTCAGCCAGCGGCCTTGGAAGACGAAAAACCGTCAGTGAGTCCCGCTAAAGGTCAACTTGGAAAGCTCAAAAACCTGTTCGGTTCAAAACCAAAACCCGAAGATTCTAAAAAGGTTGAAGAAGCCATTCAGCCTGCGCCAGTTGAAGTGGAGAAACCCACAGCGAGTCCCGCTAAAGGCCAGCTTGGAAAGCTCAAGAACCTGTTCGGTTCAAAACAAAAACCCGAAGCTGAAAAACAGGTTGAAGAGGCAATTCAAACAGCGGCGCCTGAAGTGGAGCAACTGCCAGCAAGTACCATTAAAATCCCAATTGGAAAGCTCAAAAACCTGTTTGGTAAGTCAAAGTAGCAGCTAATTTGAAGTGGAATCAGCAGTTAAATAACCGGATGAAGAAGTTCAGCCTGTGCTATCGGACATGAAAGAATAGGCTGATAACCCCCGTTAAAGAACAAGTTGATAATTTCACTAAAGCCAGAAATATTTCAGATCAACTAAAATGCTTCTATCTTAAACATAATCAAAGTTATGTGTTCTTTGGTTTCCAGGCTCCAACTTAGCAAATTATACGTTAAGTTATTTAGGGCAACCGACAAAGCTTTCTACCCAACTCGAATTTTGCAATTAATATAGCGTTACTATGAAATCAATATGTTTGAAATAACACGATGAAGACATCAGCAATCTCAGCGAGGAAGATTTACGCTCGTTAGTAGGTTTACTTTGTGAGGCTGATTTCCCTGGTAAAGCAGGGGTTACTTGGGGCGGTCATCAGAAGGCGCCAGATGGAGGAATTGACGTTCGTGTTGATCTTTCTATTTGTGTTGATCCTGATGGATTTGTGCCCAGATCGTTTACTGGTTTTCAAGTAAAAAATCTGACATGCCGTCTGACAAAATTCGTAAGGAAATGCGTCCCAAAAATATTTTAAGACCTGTTATACGTGAATTAGCTGATGCAAATGGAGCTTATATTATTGTCAGTAGTGAAGGGTGGACATCGGATACTCCACTTCAAGCTCGTAAAAAAGCAATGTTAGCGGCATTGTCTGACATTCCTAATGCGTCCAATCTCAAACTTGATTTTTATGATCGTAGTCGCGTCGCTTCCTGGGTGCAGTTGTCACCCATCGCTAGTATTATGGGTTAAAGACAAAATAGGCCGATCTATTCAAGGTTGGCGTCCCTTTGGCAATTGGGCAAATCCGCAAGGCAGAATTAAATGAAGAATATTTATTGGATGATGATGTTCGATTGTACAACGGTGTAAACAAAAGCCTGGAGGGAATGAACGCTGTTGACGGTATTAACGCGCTTCGTAGCTGCACTATCATGTCCTGCATCATCGGTTCGGCTGGCAGGTCTTTCAGGCACAGGAAAGACCCGCCTATTGCAAGCGCTATTTGACCCTCGCATTGGTGTTAATCCGCTGCCTAGCTCACAGGTTTGTTATACCGATATGGGCGATAGCCCTAATCCAGCTCCCGTTGCTTTTGCTGAACAATTATATGCGCTTGGAAAACCAGCAATACTTGCCGTTGATAACTGTCCTCCGGAATTGCATAAAAATTTAACCGCTGTTTGTACAAAATCTGGAAGTTTGGTCAGCCTGATAACCGTGGAATATGATATTCGAGAAAACCAGCCCGAAGAGACAGATGTATTCCGGCTGGAGTCAGCCTCGGTAGCCCTGGTTGAAAAGATAATTCAAAATCGTTTTAAGCACATTGGCCAGATAGATGCCCATACCATTGCCGATTTTTCCGGTGGTAATGCTCGAATTGCCATTGCACTGGCAAATACCGTGGATAAAGGCGAAACTTTGGCAGCTTTAAACGATGAAGAACTTTTTAATCGTCTTTTTCATCAGCGACATGACGCCAACGATACATTATTGAAGTCGGCTGAGGTTTGCGCATTGGTTTATTCATTCGACTGTCAAACAGCTGAAGATTGGATGGAGAATTAAAGCTGCTGGCCTCCTTAGCGAGACAACCGTCAACGCATTATTCCGTGACGTGGCAGAGTTAAAGCGGCGTGATCTGGTTCAGCAAAGAAATATTTGGCGTGCAGTTTTGCCTCATGCCTTGGCGAATAGATTGGCTCAGAAAGCTCTCGAAAATATTCCGCTAGACCCTATTCTCGCTGAATTTGAACAAAGTGGCTCAGAACGCCTGTTAAAATCATTTTCCAGGCGTCTAAGCTACCTGCATGAAAGTGAACAAGCTGTCGAAATTGCTGAGCGTTGGTTGTCGGCACAGGGCATATTAAATGATGTTAGCAATCTTAATGACCTTGGTATTGCCATATTAAACAATATTGCCCCCGTTGCACCAAAAGCAACACTTGAAGCCATCGAACGCGCTGCAAATGGCGAGAACGGACAGCATTTTACTTCGCGGGACAACCAGCATTTTGTTGATTTTACCCAATTGTTGCGTTCTTTAGCCTATGAAGCGGAATTGTTTGATCGCTGCGCTAGCTATACTTTGCCGTTTTGCCCTTACTGAAAAGCCAAAGGAAAATTACAATTCCATACGTAATCTTTTAAAGTCACTTTTTTTTCCATATTTTTCTGGAACACACGCTTCAGCCGAACAACGACTGGAAATAATTGAAAAATTAGTCCATGCCGATTCTGAACATGAGCAAGAGTTGGGCTTGTTGTTACTTGGTTGCACGTTGGAAGCATGGATTTTAGCGGTCAGTACAATTTTGATTTTGGGGCTCGTTCCAGAGATTACGGGTACTCGCCAAAAACCCCAGAAGAAGTAGCAGCAATGGTATGGTCTGTTTTATCAATCTAGCAGGGAAGTTGGCGGTTTTAGAACATCCTATTGCCGCTAAAGCAAAAATCCTGGTAGCAGAAAAATTTAGAGGGCTATGGATGCAAACACGGGGGCATTTGATGTGCTTGAAACAATGGCTCACTCAATCATTAAGAAAACAGCTTGGAATGAAGGATGGATTGCTGTTAGAAACACAATCAATCTTGATGCAAACAAAATGAGTCCTGACTTTGCTTTCTCGACTGCAAACACTAGAAAATTTATTGAAACCCAATAATTTATTGGAGCAAGCACGAGCTTACGCATTTTCTGATGATCATGGTTCATTGAGTTTAATTAATTTTGATACTGACGACATTGATGGTAATGGCTACATCAAAAAACAAGAAAAACTCGAACAAATGAGGATTACAAATAGGCAAAGAAGTAGCGATTAATAAAACGGTATTTAACGCATTATTGCCAGAATTGATAACTGTTGATGTAAGCGGGGCTGGATTATTTAGCTTTGCTAAGGGTTTGGCAGAGGGATGTGACGAACCCTTAGCAATGTGGGAGAAATTTCGCAATCAGTTATCAACGGTAGCTGGAATCAACGAAACTATGCTGTTCTTTGTGGTTTTCTTGATGCAGTTTCGAAATCTAAATCCTGAAATGGCAGAGCAAATCCTAAATGAGGCAGTGTCCGATGAGATTTTGAGTGCTGGTTTTCCACTGTTGCAATTGTCAGTGAAAATTGATGAGCTAGGTGTAGAACGATTAAAAGCAGTCGCTTAATAACGGTCTTGCTCCGGTGCGGACTTATCGTTACTTGGGTTGGGGCAGAAGACATGAAAGCATCAGCGATGATAATCTATGTGATCTACTTAGAATGCTTGCATCAAAGCCCGATGGTTTAGCTATTGCTGTCGAAATCCTCCACATGCGATTGCATGGAAACAAAGAAGAAAAATGCGACTGTAGCAGCGTTATCAGTTCTTTGGGGCAAGAATTGCTTGTTCAAGTAAATTTTGACCGTAAAATCCATCCTTCAGAACTAATGGATGATAGGCTAGGACAACTAGTTGAAGAGTGTTTGGGAGGTGAAAAAGCCGCCGTAACGCCGCTGTCATTTGTAAAAAACTCGCCAAGGCACTATCGGAATATAAAATAAATTCTTTGGATTGCCCGCGTCTTTTGAAGAGTCTTGCAAAACAACAACCTCAAGCATTCCTTGATAACTTTTAGGTGATAGTGAATATCGTGAATTTCAAGAGCAGTACTTATTTATAAATTACGATGGTCCCAAACTGCTATCCCATATACAAGACGAGGTCATTATTGCCTGGTGCGAAGTTAATCCCTCGGTTAGATACCCCAAAGTGGCTGCTTCTATGGTTGCCTCTCGGCACAATGAACTCAAAAATAACCTTGAATGGACACCATTATTTTTGACCATAATGAATAATGCACCCGATGTCATCGCCGTGTTAAATTTGTTCAAGAGAACATTTAGACCTAGCTCATGGAGCGGGTCTCGGGCAGACATCATGGAAAGAAGCTTAATTCTTATATCACAACTCAAAACACACCAAAATCCAGCGATTTCAACATGGGCTTGCAATGAAGAAAAAGTATTTTCAGAAGAAATAAAACAAGAACGCCAATGGGAAGAACAGCGCAATCGAACACAAGATGAACGATTTGAGTAAAATAATTAAATTCAAAGCCATGTAGGTACGCTTCGCGTACCTTTTTGGGATTTGATATACTAGGAACCCTTCGAAAACGGTACGTAAGAAAACTCTACCTTGCTAGGACAGTAAAATTCAACTGCGCCAACAGACACAACGCATATCGTTCATTATGCTGCCCACGCGGCAAACCAAAAGAAATGAGAATTTTGATGCGCTTCTTCGATATGCTTGTTATTTTTCGTTATGCGATCAACTTATCCAATTGTTCATCAATCATGTCCTGCGTAAACTCGCCGCTACGCTTTGCCCATTCCCCAAACGCTATCACAGGGCCTTCCGGCTCGGGCATTTCATGATCTTTAAGATCGGCTGCATTGACTAAGGTGTGCCCACTCTAACGGCGGAAGCTTTCACCCGGCTCCATCATTGCCAGAGCCAAGACAACAAAAGCGGAATAGAGATTGACGGTTTCAATTCCGTCCTGTCGAAGAAATAAGCGGTGGCGGGGGTTACTGCCAATTTTTTTATTATAGGGGGGATTCAGGATTGCATGAGTAAAGCCATTGCCAAAATCAAATTGTATTCAATTAACGGCCTGTTCAATAAACGGGATGTTATCTGTCTTGCGTCTTTCACCTTGAACCTTTATTTATCTATCCATTCATAAAGCTCTGTCAACGCAGGATCACATTTACAGCAACTTGTACCGCAGGAAGGCTCCAAAGATAATTTGCGAACATTGCCTTTGCTTATCCAAAGGCCCAGCATACCGCGCAGGGCATCAGCATCCATATTAAAATGATTAACTAAATCAGCTAAAGCAACTCTATGTTGTTGTTTTAAATAACTACGCAAATCAGATAAAATCACTTAACGACTCCTGAGGGTGTTTTTCAACCGTGTTTTTTCCAGTTAGCCACAACCCCGTCAATACCAATAAAAAAGCAATGAGTAATCCGCTTATCCAAACCAGAGAATACTCAGGATGCTGACTATATGTCATCGCTTGATAAAAAATAGTTGCCGTCATATAGGCAATACCCGTGGTCCAGAACACCACAAACAAGGTCCATCCTGTATTGGTTTCCCTGTAAATAGCGGCCGTTGCTGCGACACAGGGCGCGTACAATAAAATAAATAACAGATAAGCAAAAGCGCCTGCTTTACCATCAAAACTATGTTGCATAGCTGCAAAAGTATCAGTTTTAACGTCCTGCTCACTGGCAGCAGACGCTAAATCATCAACAGTACCGATATTGAGCCCTAACGGGTCTAAAAGATTGCCTGCTATAGCGCTTAAGTTTTCTGGCACGGTTGCAAAAGCAGCCAATAACGCATCTTTAAGATTAAACGGCGCTTTATCGGATGGTACGGCATCGGTTGTTGCTAGCTGGCTATATAAAGCATCGAGCGTTCCAACAACGGCCTCTTTAGCTAAAACACCCGTAAAAATACCGACTGTTGCCGGCCAGTTGTCTTTTTCAATGCCCATAGGCTTAAAGGCGGGGGTTAAGCCTCGCCCGATTTCACTGAGCACCGATTTATTAGTATTTTCCTGACCGAAACTGCCATCTGTACCCAGCGCATTAAGAAAGTTTAATACCAGTACCATCGGTATAATCACCTTGCCCGCATTGAACAAAAATGACTTGAGTCGATCCCAGGTTCTAATAAAAACCCCGCGCAATGTCGGTAAATGATAGGCGGGTAATTCCATAATGAAAGGTGCTGACTCACCTTTAAATAGAGTATGCCGCATAATTAGGCCCGTTATTACTGCTACTGCAATACCCAATAAATATAAGCCAAAAACCAGGTTCTGACCGCCAACCGGGAAAAATGCAGCTGCAAATAAAGCATAAACTGGCAATCTGGCGCCACAAGACATAAACGGATTCATCAGGTTGGTCAAAATCCGGTCACGTTGGTTTTCAAGCGTTCGGGTTGCCATGATGGCTGGTACATTGCAGCCAAAACCCACTATCATCGGCACAAAGGACTTTCCTGGCAAACCAATCATGCGCATGAATCTATCCATAACAAAAGCGGCTCTGGACATGTAACCTGAATCTTCCAGTGCCGATAAAAACATAAATAAAAACCCGATAATGGGTATAAAGGTAGCAACAACTTGAATACCACCTCCAGCACCCTTGGTAATCAAGACATTCAGCCATTGCGGCATATTGATCTCTGTGAGCACCTGGCTTAAACCATCAACCAATAACGCACCGACCGATTGATCAAAAAAATCAACAAAAGCACTGCCGATATTAATGGTAAACATGAACATCGCATACATAACCAGCAAAAACACTGGAATACCTAAAAAACGATTCAAAACGATGGAGTCTATTTTTTCTGTGGTGTGCCTGCTCACTTCATTGAGTCTGCAAACAGCGCCCTGAATCAATTCATTGACGAATCCATAGCGGGCATCGGCAGCCAGAATATCTATTTCATCTTCTGTTTCAAGTTCTACTCTACGCTGTAATTTGGTAACTGCCGGTATCAGCGCTTTTCCGGCAAATTGTTTAGCAAGGGTATCGTCTTCTAATAGCCTAACGGCCAGCCAGCGCAAATCACATTGGTGCTGATTTGCAATTTCAACTAACTCAGGCGAAATGTCCTCTATGGCTTGTTCTAATGCAATTGCATAGTTGATATTTACTGATGGAACAGGCTTGGCAATAGCTGCACTGTTGATCTCTGCTTTTAATGTACTGATACCCTCCTTGGTGGATGCTGTAATAGGAATAACCGGACAACCTAGCTGATGAGACAAAAAATCACAATCAATTTTAATACCGCGCTGTTTAACCGCATCCATCATATTAAGTACCAATATCATGGGTACGCGCATTTCTATAAGTTGCGACGTTAAGTACAGATTTCTCTCTATATTTGAAGCATCTACAATATTGATGATTAAGTCAGCATCCCTGGATGCAACATAATCCCTGGCAACTTTCTCATCCAAAGAGACCTGATCATCTGCTGCCTCTAAAGAATAAGTGCCTGGTAAGTCAACTAATTCAATAAGTTTATTAGCATAGGCATATTCGCCGGTCTTTTTTTCAACCGTGACGCCAGGCCAGTTACCCACATGCTGTCTGGAGCCAGTGAGTACATTAAATAAGGTTGTTTTACCACAATTAGGATTGCCAACTACGCCAACCGTAAAATCAGTTTTCATGACAGTTTCTCTATCAACAGTATTGCCGCTTCATCTTTTCGTAGAGTTAACGAAAATCCACGCAATTTAATTTCAACAGGATCGCCCATGGGTGCAAACCGGGTAACACTGAATTCAGTCCCAGGGGTCAAGCCCATGGCCAGTAAGCGTTTTCGATAAGCCTTACCGGACTGTTCAAAGCCGACTATCTTTCCCAAATCACCTACGTTAAGATTTTTTAAGCTCATCGCCATGAATTCAGCCTTGGTAATAAAGTGTACTGGAAGACTTGGGCGATTTTCTGCGCCTCATAAGACCAACAAGCAATCAATAATAATTCTCATTAAGAATGACTATATCACACATTTAAATTCATTCAAAACAAGTCGTATTTAAATTTGAAAAAATATAAACCGCTGCAAAATAGCTATTTATTAATGCTACTTAGGGGGCAAGGTAGCCCCAGGAAGGCGAGAAGCCACTTCTGAGATTATAAAGATGTAACGGAGCAGGCCTTTGCTTGGCAAATTAAGTCAGTTGTCAGCATTAATGGAAGCGAAAACATGGGAAGGTGTAACTTTAGATAAATTGATGAACGACAATTCAATCCTGAAAAATTCAGCTCACCACAGAGGCACGGAGAGCACAGAGAAAAATAATCTAATTGGAAAGAAATCCCTTATACCCATCGGGTGAGTGGCAAATGAATCTAATGCCTTGATACTCTATGAACTTTGAGTCTCTGTGGTGTGCTACTGATTTTTCTGGATTAAAGTGATGTTATCTGTAATATCGTCCACTTTAAATTGGAAGCAAAAAACAACGCCATAACAAGCGTTACAGAAGATGATGAGCCTTTTTTCTACAGGCCCTAAACTTGCTTTAAATAGTCATTAGTCGATTATTTCACATTTCTCGCTAGCCGCATCAACTCGATCGCGTAACTCTTTGCCTGGCTTAAAATGCGGAACATGCTTTTCAGCCAAAGCTACAGCTTCACCAGTCTTTGGATTTCGCCCCATACGTGGAGGTCGCTTATGCAGAGAAAAACTGCCAAAACCCCTAATCTCAATTCTTTCACCTGAAGATAATGCCTGGTTCATTTTTTCAATGATGCATTTTACCGCCAGTTCAACATCTTTCAGGGCAAGATGCGGCTGTTTTTTAGCAAGTGCTTCAATTAATTCTGATTTTGTCACATTCTATCCTGTGAAAAAGAATAAAATCAGAGGGTATGCTTCAAAACATACCCTCCTCATGGTCTTTATTTTTCCATTTGCTTAAATATATCAGCGAATGTAGGTGTACCAACTGACTGTTGGGAATGTTGAGAATGTTGAGAATGGTCTTTAATAGAATGAGCCTCTTCGTCTTGATCTTTCGCTTTAATTGACAAAGAGATTGACTTGCTTTTCTTATCTACACCGATAAATTTGGCTTCAAGCTTATCGCCTTCTTTCAACAATGTGCGAGCATCTTCAACGCGATCACGCTGAATCTCGGAAGCGCGTAAATAACCTTCAACATTGTCCGCTAAAGTTACAACCGCACCTTTAGCATCAACTTCCTTAATAGTTCCTTTTACCAAGCTACCTTTTTCATGAGTAGCCAAAAAGTTTTGGAATGGATCCTGTTCAAGCTGTTTGATGCCTAATGAAATACGCTCACGCTCGGAATCAACGGCTAAAATAACAGTTTCCAGTTCATCACCTTTTTTGAACTCACGAACTGATGCTTCGCCATCGTCTGCCCAGGAAATATCAGACATGTGAACCAGACCATCAATTCCGCCGTCAAGACCGATGAAGATACCAAAATCAGTAATTGATTTGATTTTTCCTGAGATTTTATCGCCTTTGTTGTGCGTTGCTGCAAATTCATCCCATGGATTGGTTTTGCACTGTTTCATGCCTAAAGAAATACGACGACGTTCTTCGTCGATTTCCAAAACCATCACTTCAACTTCATCACCTAATTGGACGAGTTTAGATGGATTCACGTTTTTGTTAGTCCAATCCATTTCAGAAACGTGAACTAAACCTTCAACGCCTTCTTCAATCTCAACAAAGCAACCGTAATCAGTCAGATTGTTAACTTTACCAAATACGCGTGTTCCAGCAGGGTAACGACGAGCAATATTTTGCCATGGATCTTCACCCATTTGCTTCATGCCCAAAGAAACACGATTTTTGTCTTTGTCATATTTAAGGACTTTAACTTTAATTTCTTGGCCGATTTCTACACACTCGGATGGATGACGAACTCGACGCCATGCCATATCGGTAATATGTAGCAGGCCATCAATACCACCCAAATCAATAAATGCGCCGTAATCAGTCAGATTTTTAACGACACCGGTAACAACTGCGCCTTCTTCCAGTGTTTTCAGCAATTCTTCTCTTTCAGCGCTGTATTCTTTTTCCACGACAGCACGACGAGATAGCACTACGTTATTACGTTTCTGATCTATTTTAATAACCTTGAATTCCAGATCACGATTTTCCAGGAAAGTCGTGTCTCTGATCGGGCGAACATCAACCAGCGATCCAGGTAAGAAAGCACGTAACGCTCCCACAGCCACGGTAAAACCACCGCGAACTTTACCGTTAATACGACCAATGATGGTAGCTTCTTTTTCAAAAGCGGTTTCAAGTTCAAACCAGGCTTTGTTTTTCTTCGCTTTATCTCGGGAAAGAAGGGTCGCGCCTAAACCGTCTTCAAATAAATCCAGGGCAACTTCAACTTCATCGCCAATTGCAACTTCTAATTCGCCATCGTTGTTTAAAAACTGCCATTTTGGAATGACGCCTTCTGATTTAGAATGGGTACTGACGATAACCATATCATTTTCGATATCAATCACCGTACCTATCAACATGGCACCAGGACTCATTTTGGTCTTGGTTAAACTTTCTTCAAGTAATGCAGCAAAGCTTTCGCTCATTTTATTATTTCCCAAGCTTGTCGAAACTCGAACAAACCTTTTCTTTATCAAAGTTAAAAAAAACCACACTTAACAATGCGGTCACAAAAAAATCCTTAACGGATTAAATTCAGAACGTCTTCAACCACAGCTTCTATAGTCATGTCCGAAGAGTCAATATAAAGAGCATCTGCCGCCATGGCTAATGGAGCGGCTTTACGTTCCATATCGCGGCGATCGCGCTCTTCAATTTCACTTGTTATTTGTATAAGATTAGCATCAATTTCTTTTTCTATCAACTGTTTATATCGTCTTTCAGCTCTTTTTGCTGCGCTTGCGGTTAAAAACACTTTATTCTCAGCATCTGGAAAAACGACTGTACCCATATCGCGACCATCTGCAACCAGCCCGGGCGGTTGCCTGAAATCTTGCTGTTTCTGCAATAATACTCGCCTGACATCTGGCAGTGCGGCAATCTGTGAAGCGATACTGCCGGTGCTTTCAAGCCCTAATTGATTAGTAATGTCCTCACCATTAAGCTTAACGACCAATTCATCACCACACTCAAACTCTAACGCCATAACTTGCGCTACTTTAACAATCTCACTGACATTGGATAAATCAACAGAAGTCTTTTGCAACGCAATAGCCAGCGATCGATAAATCGAGCCACTATCCAGATAATTCCAGCCCAGTTTTTTTGCTACCAGACGACTGACGGTGCCTTTGCCTGCTCCACTTGGACCATCAATAGTTAAGACCGGGATGTGCATCAGGATTCCTCACAGACCAAAGCCAATCCCAATCGCTTTACCAAATCTTTAAACTCAGGAAAGGAGGTATTCACATTAGCGCAATCCAGAATGGTAATCGGCGCATTGGCACGTAATCCCGCAATCGAAAAGGACATGGCAATACGATGATCTCCATGTGATGTCACTACCCCCCCTCCTATTGAACCACCCTGAATAATCATACCATCCGCAGTCGACTGCGCGTCCACACCCAAAATTTGCAAACCGTCCGCCATAACCTGAATCCGATCTGATTCTTTAACTCTAAGCTCTTCAGCACCGCTTAACCGGGTTTGTCCATTTGCACAGGCAGCTGCAATAAATAATACAGGGAATTCATCAATTGCTAATGGCACAAGTTCTTCAGGAATATCTATGCCTTTTAGAGGACTGTACACAACATGCAAATCGGCAACCGGCTCACCACCAACGATGCGCTCATTAAGCACTTCAATGTTCGCACCCATTAATCTGAGAATATCAATAACACCCGTGCGGGTAGGATTAATGCCTACATGTTTTAACAATAAATCAGAGCCTGGCGCAATCGACGCGCCAACTAAAAAAAATGCAGCCGAGGAAATATCACTGGGCACATCAATATCCGCTGCCTTTAAATGCCCATCGGCAGTAATAGTCACTTTGCTACCTTGTTGCTTAACGGGATAAGAAAATCCGGACAGCATTCTTTCAGTATGATCACGTGTCGGCGCCGGTTCAGTAACACTGGTTTCACCTTCAGCATACATGCCAGCCAGCAACAAACAGGATTTGACTTGTGCGCTTGCCATTGGCATAACGTAATCTATGCCCTTCAATTGCCCAGCCTTGCCGGTAATCCTTAACGGCGCAGTTCCCTTTTCTGTGGTTTTTATATCGGCTCCCATCGCTGCCAATGGCTCGGTGACACGTTTCATCGGCCTGCCGGATAAGGATTTATCGCCAGTTAACACAGAATTAAAGGTCTGTCCCGCCAATAACCCGCTCAACAAACGCATAGAGGTGCCTGAATTACCCAGATACAACTCATTTTTAGGTGCTTTTAAGCCATGTTTGCCAACACCATGAATAGTTAGACAGCCATTTACCGGCCCTTCAATTTCAACACCCATGTCGCGAAAAGCTTGTAATGTCGCCAAAGCATCTTCGGCTTCGAGAAAGCCTTTAACGTGTGTAATGCCTTCAGCCAATGAACCCAGCATAACAGAACGATGCGACATGGATTTATCACCCGGCACACGCGCCTCACCCTGTAATATACCACCTGGTTGCACTTGGAATGTGATTGATTTTGACATATTACCTTCAAACTGATTAAGAAAGCGTTGCCGTGCAGTATTGGCATACGCAAAGATTGCTAAAAGTTGCTGGCTATCCTCATTTTCCAGCAAGCACTGTATTTTATCCAGTTGCTCCCTTGTCTGTTGAATCAATGGAATTATTTCATTTTTATTGGCTGAACAAATATCCCGCCACATAGTGGGATCGCTGGATGCAATCCGCGTAAAATCTTTAAAGCCGCCCGCCGCATATTTAAAGATTTCACTTTGTTCGTCTTTATGACCCAGCATTTCCACTAAAGCAAAAGCCAGGATATGAGGTAAATGGCTGGTGGCCGCCAATATCGCATCATGACGCTTTACATCCATCACCGATACCACAGATCCGCACTGTTCCCAGAAACGTTGAATTTTATACAAGGCTTCTGTCCGGGTATTACTCAGGGGGGTAATAATCAAGCGTTTATTCAGAAATAAATCATCGACAGACGCTTCTACACCACTTTGTTCTGCCCCCGCAATGGGATGCGCGGGTACCAAATTATCCGGCACCACCCCAAAAACCTGCTGTGCAGCTGAAATAACACTACCCTTGGTACTGCCTACATCAGTATAAATCGCATGTTCTGACCAAAACGGCTTAAGCATTGCAAAAATGCTTTCGATAGACGCAACAGGCGTGGCGATGACAACGCAATCAGCATCTTGAACGGCTTGCTCTATCTGCAAATAATAATCATCAATAATACCTAGCTGTTTTGCAGTCTCCAGATTTTGCATGTCCTGCTGGCGGCCAAAGCCAACAATGCTTGTGCTTAAATTATGTTGCCTGGCAGCACGGGCGATTGATCCGCCAATTAAGCCAACACCAATAACACAAAGCTTGTTAAACATTGGCCAGCGTATCGGTTAACGCCTGGAGAAATAATTCATTTTGTGCCGTTGTACCGATGCTAATGCGTAAATGATCAGGTAATTCATAATTACCTACAGGTCTGACAATAACGCCCTTACGTAACAAGGCCTCGTAAACTGGCTGTCCTGCTTGCTTTAGATTCACCAAAACAAAATTCCCTGCTGAGGGAATCCATTCCAGACCCAAATCTTTAAAACCATTCGTCAGTTGCTGCATACCTGACGCATTCACTGCGATGGTTTGTTGCAAATGCTCGTCATCGCCCAAGGCCGCTTCTGCTGCGACTAAAGCCAGCATGTTATTATTAAAAGGCTGCCTCACTCGATTAAGAATATCGGCAAGCTGCGGACTGGATAAACCATAACCCATACGTAACCCAGCCAATCCATAAGCTTTTGAAAAAGTACGCGTAATCAATAAATTAGGGAATTTTTTCAACCAATCGATAGAATTGATCGACTCAACATTGCTGACAAATTCAAAATAGGCTTCATCAAGCACACACACACACGTGTCGGGCAATGCACTAATAAAACGCTCCAAACTGGACTTGGCTTAGCAATGTGCCCGTTGGATTATTGGGATTTGCGATAAACACCAAACGGGTTTTTTCGGTCACTCTTTGGAACATGGCATCCAAATCGTGACCATAATTCAATGCGGGCACAACGATGGCTGTAGCACCCACGGCTTGAGTTACGATAGGATACACCGCAAAAGCATGTTGTGAAAAAACGACTTCAAGCTCCGGCGTTAAAAACGCCCTGGCTACCAGTTCCAGAATTTCATTAGAGCCATTACCCAGTGTTATTTGACTCGCATCGACAGCATATTTTTCAGCTAATGCTTGTTTTAACTTAAAGCCACTGCCATCGGGATACAGAGCTACAGATGGCAAAGTTGCCTCAATGGCAGCCAAGGCCTTTTTACCAGGCCCTAAAGGATTTTCATTGGAAGCCAGCTTGATAACCTGGGTAAGCCCCAATTCGCGCTCAAGCTCTTCAATCGGCTTACCTGCCTTATAAGGGATAAGCTGTTGCACACCCGCTACCGCAAGATTGTAAATTTTATCTGTGTTGTTCATGGATTTTAAATGGGATATTTTAATATTATCTGCAGCGAAGAATAACTTGGTAGACAAAACACGTTAAAGAACGGCTTTAGGATAAGAACCCAATAATTTGAACATCTTAACGTTGTCTTTCACCGTATCTAAAGCCTGAGCAACACTCTTATCTTCACTATGGCCTTCAATATCAATAAAAAAAACATAATCCCATAAACCCTGACGTGAAGGCCTGGACTCAATATGAACCATGCCTATGCCAAATTTTGCGAAAGGCTCAAGAATTTTATGCAAAGCTCCAGGCTGGTTACCTGTAGAAACAACCAATGAGGTTTTATCGTTGCCCGTAGGAGACGGTGATTGTTGCCCAATAATAATAAAGCGGGTGGTATTATTGGGTTCGTCCTCAATATTTTTTTCAATAATCGTTAAATTATAAACTTCAGCCGCAACAATACCCGCAATCGCTGCGGTCTGTTTATTGATCGATGCCAATCGTGCTGCCTCGGCATTACTACTGACTGCAGTTAGCCGGGCATGCGGCAAATGCTTATCCAGCCACTGCCGACACTGAGCCAGTGATTGCTGATGAGAAAAAACCTCAGTGATTTCAGCCAGACTTGTTGCGTGCCCCATCAGATTTTGATGCACTCTGATTTCAACTTCACCGCATATTTTCAGCGGTGACGTCAAAAATCTGTCCAATGTATGACTGATGACACCCTCAGTAGAATTTTCAACCGGAACCACACCAAACTGGCAGTGGCCACTCTCCACAGCACTAAAAATCTCGTTTATCGTTGTAGCAGGGATCGTTTTAACGGCATGCCCAAAATGTTTAAATGCAGCTTGCTGAGTAAAAGTGCCTTCAGGCCCTAAAAAAGCAATATCCATTGGCTTTTCCAAAGCCAAACAGGCGGACATCAGCTCTCTAAAAAAACGCACAGCGGTATGATCAGACAATGGCCCCTGATTTAAGTCCATAATTCGCCTTAACACCAATGACTCCCGATCCGGGCGATAAAAAGTACCTTGCTCGCCTTGAGCAATTTTGGTTTTGGCAACTTCCACCGCACAAGACGCACGCTGATTAATCAATTGCAAAATCTGCTCATCGATTGCATCAATTTTGTCTCTTAATTCAGAAAGGGGAGTGACTGATGACATTGCTGCTGCTCTGCGTTAATATTTTCCGTTTAATGGGTGCGTTCAAATTCAGCCATAAAATCAATCAAGGCCAGCACACCTGCCTCTGGCATGGCATTGTAAATACTTGCCCGCATACCGCCCACTGAACGATGTCCTTTTAATTCAAACAATCCATTCGCTTCCGCTGCCGCAAGAAATGGCTTATCCAAACTTTCATCAGCCAGAATAAACGGTACATTCATGCGTGAACGGAACGGAATTGCTACCGGATTAGAATACAAAGCCGATTGATCAATGGCTTGATACAGTTTTGCCGCTTTAGCAATATTGCGTTGTTCAATAGCCTCAACACCACCTTGGGCTTTTAACCACTTGAGCACCAAACCAACCAGATACCAATTGTAGGTAGCAGGCGTGTTTAACATGGATTGGTTTTTTGCTTGGCTTGCATAGTCAAATACGGAAGGCGTTGCTTTAGTGGCATGCCCAATTAAATCGTCTCTGACTATAACCACGGTAACACCCGCAGGCCCCATATTTTTTTGAGTTCCCGCATAAATCAAACCATACTGACTGACATCAATTTTACGCGATAAAATATTGGAAGACATATCCGATACCAGCGTTAAACCCTTAGCATCCGGAATGCTTTGAAATTCCACGCCATGAATGGTTTCATTGGATGTATAGTGCAAATAAGCCGCCTGCTCATCAAGAGCCCAGGTTGAAGCATCCGGAATACTGGTAAATTTGGTATCTTCCGAACTGGCACTGACCAACACATCACAGTAAGTCTGTGCGTCTTTGATGGCTTTTTCAGACCACGCGCCTGTTTTAACATAACAAGCTTTGGTTTTACCATTTAAAATATTTTGCGGAATAAATGAAAATTGCGCCGATGCGCCGCCTTGTAAAAATAACACTTTATAATTCTCAGGAACAGCCATCAAACTTCTTAAATCACTTTCCAGCTCTTCGGCAATAATCGAGAAATGCTTGCCTCGATGGCTCATTTCCATCACCGACATGCCGCTATCGCGCCATTCCAACATTTCTTGTTGCGCTTGCATGCAAAACCGATTCAGGAAATGCTGACGGGCCTGCACTAAAATTATAAACTCTGGACATGCTGATTCTCTTGATTAATTTTTTAAATACATCGCTTAAAGCGTCTACTATGGGTATTGCTTACAAATATGCTATTGCCGCAATCAAGCAACAGCCTTATTCTTCTCCTTATTCCATTTCATTATCCGCTATGTCATCTGCATCGATCTCTGGTGATCAGCATTGATCATCCACGTTCTCAATTTCATCATCCACACCCTCAACATCCTCTTCATCATCATCACCCGCCAATCCTTCAATACGATCAACGCCAATGACTTTTTCTTTTTTATCCAAACGAATAATCGTGACGCCCTGGGTATTTCTGCCGACTACCGAAATGCCATCAACGCGGGTTCGTACCAAGGTGCCGCCATCGGTAATCAACATGATTTCATCATTATCATTAACCAGTACAGCGCCCACCACATGCGCCATTACGTGCTGAGGTTTGTATGGCAATCAAGCCTTGTCCGCCGCGTTTATGGCAGGTAAATTCTTCCAGCTTGGTGCGTTTGCCATAACCATTTTCGGTAATATTCAGCACCGTGCCTTCAGTTGCAATAATCAGGGAAATGATTTTTTGCCCTTCCTGTAAGCGCATTCCGCGCACACCGGAGGCGGTTCTGCCCATGGAGCGCACATCGGCTTCATTAAAGCAGACGGCTTTACCGGTACTGCCAAACAATAAAACATTTTGCTGGCCGTCAGTGACGGCAACACCGACCAGGGTATCGCCTTCCCTTAAATCGATGGCGATTTTACCGGTGGTGCGTTGACGCTCAAATTCGTTTAACGGGGTCTTTTTAACCGTGCCCGCAGAAGTCGCCATAAATATGAATTTATTTTCGGTGAATTCACGGATAGGCAATATGGCATTAATTTTTTCACCCTGCTCCAGCGGCAATAAATTAACAAAAGGCTTGCCTCTCGCCGCACGACTGGCAACAGGCAATTGATAACTTTCAGCCAATACACTTTACCCAGTGATGAGAAACATAAAATAGTATCGTGGGTATTGGCAACAATCAGCTTATCGACATAATCCAGTTCTTTTGTGGCTGTCGCTGATTTGCCGCGCCCCCCGCGCCGCTGTGCTTTGTAATCGCTCAAGGGCTGAGACTTAACGTAACCTTCATGGGACATGGTAACCACCATATCTTCTTCGGTAATCAAATCGCCATCGGATAAGTCCAGATTGACTTTGAATAATTTCAGTGCGGCGCGGGTCTGAATATTCTTCCTTGATAGCAACCAATTCTTCCCTGATAATTTCCATCAGCCGGATATCACTACCCAGAATGGCCAGATACTCATCAATTTGTTCCAGCAACTGTTTATATTCATTGACTATTTTATCCTGCTCCAGGCCTGTTAAGCGATGCAGACGCAAATCAAGAATAGCCTGAGCCTGGGTTTCAGAAAGGCGATAAATGCCATCATGAATACCGAATTCTTCAGCCAAATCATCCGGCCTGGATCGAGCAGCATCGGCGCGTTCCAGCAGAGAAGCAACCAGTCCTGCATTCCAGGTTCTTGCCAACAGGCCTTCTTTAGCTTCGTCCCGATTGCTGGATGTTTTGATCAACTCGATCATGTCATCAATATTCGCCAGAGCAACCGCAAGCCCTTCTAAAACATGCGCTCTTTCGCGGGCTTTACGTAGCAGATAAATCGTTCTGCGGGTAACAATTTCCCGCCGATGATCAATAAAGGCGCTGATAATCTCTTTAAGACTCATGCAATGCGGACGACCATCCAGCAAAGCAACCATGTTAATGCCAAACACCGTCTGGAATTGCGTCTGCTTATAAAGATTATTCAGCACGACTTCCGCCACTTCGCCACGACGCAACTCAATCACCAAACGCATACCGTCTTTGTCCGACTCATCACGAATCGCGGAAATACCTTCGAGCTTGCCTTCCTTGACCAGATCGGCAATTTTAATTTGCAAAGTGGCCTTGTTGACCTGATAAGGCAGTTCAGTGGTGATAATCGCTTGCCGACTGCTATCACCTATATCTTCAAAATGACAACGTGCCCGTAAATAAATTTTTCCACGCCCGGTCGTGTAGGCGCTATAAATTCCCGAAGCACCATTAATAATGGCCGCAGTAGGAAAATCAGGCCCCGGAATATAAGCCATCAGGTCATGAACAGTCACATCCGGCTTATCAATCATTGCCAAACAAGCACTGACCACTTCAGACAAATTATGCGGCGGTATATTGGTCGCCATACCGACTGCAATACCTGATGAACCATTAACCAATAAGTTCGGCACACGGGTGGGCAATACCTCGGGCTGAATCTCTGATTCATCATAGTTGGGAATAAAATCGACGGTTTCTTTATCAAGATCAGCCAGCAATTCATGGGCGATTTTCGCCATGCCTCACTTCGGTGTAACGCATAGCCGCAGGTGGATCGCCATCAACCGAGCCGAAGTTACCCTGCCCATCAATCAGCATATAACGCAGGGAAAAAGGCTGAGCCATCCGAACCATGGTGTCATAAACTGCCGTATCGCCATGCGGATGATATTTACCAATCACATCACCGACAATACGCGCTGATTTTTTATAAGGCTTGTTCCAGTCGTTGCCTAACTCGCTCATCGCATATAACACGCGACGATGCACTGGTTTAAGGCCATCTCTGACATCCGGAAGGGCTCGACCAACGATAACGCTCATGGCGTAATCGAGATAGGACTGTTTCATCTCGTCTTCGAGATTGACAGGAATAATTTCTTTAGCGAAGTTTGACATTGATCCCTATATAAACAGTGTACCGATAACAACGCATCGGCATGGTTTCTTGACTAAATACAACCGCACCGTTCCTGATTCCTTCCGTTAAGTGCGACTACATGACTTTATATAACTTGAGAATTATAGCAAATTGTCGATAGTGAGTCGAAGGTGTTGACGCTTAAATGTTAAGCAAAGATTTCAGTCAGGAAATTTTCCATCGCCAGCCATGAGCGCCTGTCTGCATCAGGCTGATAGACTGTACCAAAATCCGGATTATTAGCGGCCGGATTGGTAAATGCGTGCATGGTATTGCCAAAGGTATGAAACTGCCAGTCTGCGCCTGCGTCCGTCATCTCCTGTTCAAAGGCAATCACTTGCTCAACGGTACCCATAGGATCATCATGACCATGCAACGCCAAAATCTTTGCCTTGATAGCATTGACCCTGAGTATTGCCCGGTGCGCCCAGCAAGCCATGAAAACTGACCACGCCTTTCAAATCAGCACCTGTTCTGGCTAAATCAAGTGAGCACAAACCGCCGAAACAAAAACCCATCGCAGCAATTTTACTGTCATCAACCCAGGGCAGTAGTTTCACTGCATAAAGTGCAGCCTGCATACGCTTTTGCAACATTTGCCGGTTGTCCATAAAAGGTTGCATGAGCTTTGCATTTTCTTCAAAACTTGAACCCAATACCCCTTTGCCATACATATCAACCGCAAAGCCGACGTAACCTAGCGCGGCGAGTTTTTTTGCTTTTTCTGCAACAAATTCATCCCGGCCGGCCCAAGTATGATTTATTAAAACAGCGGGTCTACGACCAGATAATGAATCATCAAAAGCAAAGAAAGCCTCCAGCAAGACATCTCCATCCAGATAACCCACGGTATTCGATACTATTGCCATGATATTACCTTAATCGATAACCATTTCATTGATGCTCCCTGTCTTCCGCAACATTGATAAAAACCCCAGAGAAGCCGCTTCAGCCAAATCCAACACCCGCTCAAAACCATATTTCCCGCCAAAGTAGGGATCAGGCACCTCGCGTGTATCCAGATGCGGTGCGTAATCAAGAAAATAACTGATTTTATCCTTGTATTCCTCAGGACAGGCCTCCATCAGGACTGCATAATTATCATCATCCATGGCCAGCAAAAAATCAAAGTCTTCAAAATCCCCCATAACGACTTTTCTCGCGCGTAAATGGTTTAGTTCAATATCCCGTTGGAGCGCCGCTTGTTGCGCACGCAAATCAGGAGCCTCTCCATCATGATAAGCATGAGTACCTGCCGAATCGATGACAAAATGCTCTTCTAACTCCTGCTCTTTAAGGAGTTTTGCAAAAACGCCTTCAGCCGTGGGTGAACGGCAAATATTGCCCATACATACAAAGAGAACTTTTATTTTTTCCATACCATGCCCGCTTAAAAAATGACTACACCTGTTGAATTAAAGATATTGTAACGCTTGAATAATAAAATTGGCATAGCAGGGCTAATCAATTTTTTGATCAGTATACTTGGGTGAAATTATTTTAAAGAACTTGATTAACCCATACAGCGTAAATGATTAATCAAGTTAGGTGGTAACTACTCGACCTCACCCTCTGAAATAGAGAAGAGAAAAGCGAGGTTACAAAGGAGGATTTATTTAAACAATCCGCACCCCCTTTTTCAAAAAGGTGAACTAGCAAACGCCGGCATTATTTAGAATAGTCATCTGAATTTAGTAAAAGGGGCTGAATAGCTGCTGTTAAAGCCCAGCAATCAAGCAAAAGGATGTTCCAAAATAATGGTTTCGTCTCTATCTGGCCCCGTTGAAATGATAGTCACTTTAACACCGACCAGTTCTTCCAGGCGCTTGATATAGGCTTTGGCATTATCAGGCAAATCATTATAATCAGTTACACCTGCTGTCGTTCCCGTCCAGCCAGGCATTTCTTCAATAATGGCATGACATTGTTCATATTGATCCGCACCTAAAGGCGCGGTTTCAGTCACCTTGCCGTTTAGTCTGTAAGCCGTACAAATACCAATTTTTTCCAGACCATCCAGCACATCCAGTTTGGTTAAACAAATACCGCTTAAACTGTTCAGCTTTGCTGATTTGCGCATGGCTACGGCATCAAACCAGCCGGTACGACGTTTGCGTCCGGTTGTAGCGCCGAATTCATGACCTTTCGTACCCAGATGATCACCGTTTGCATCATGCAATTCGGATGGAAACGGACCATTACCTACGCGTGTCGAGTAAGCTTTGGTAATTCCCAGTACATAATCGAGATCAAGCGGCCCTAATCCGCTACCGGTCGCCGCTCCTCCCGCAGTGGTACTGGATGAAGTGACATAAGGAAATGTACCGTGATCAATGTCCAGTAATGCACCTTGAGCCCCTTCAAATAACAGGTTTTTCCCTTGGGCCTGATATTTATAGAGCGCTTCGCTGACATCAGTTAACATGGGCTTGATTTGCTCACCCAAGCGGAGTGCCTCAGCCAATGTCTGCTGATAATCGACTGCATCCGTATGATAATAGTGAGTAAGCATAAAATTATGATAATCAACTAACTCTTTAAGTTTTTCGGCAAAGCTCTCAGCATTCAGTAAATCGCCGGCACGCAAACCTCTGCGTCCTGCCTTGTCTTCATAAGCAGGCCCAATGCCGCGTCCTGTTGTACCAATGGCTTTACCTCCCCGCGCTTTTTCTCGTGCCTGATCGATAGCTACATGCACGGGCAAAATCAGGGTACAGGCCTCACTGATTAATAAACGGTTTCTTACGGAAATCCCCGCTTTTTCCAAAAACTCAATTTCTTCCATTAAGGCATTCGGCGACAAAACCACGCCGTTACCAATCATGCACTGCACATTATCCCTGAGAATGCCCGAAGGGATAAGGTGTAATACTGTTTTCTCGCCACGTATAACCAGCGTATGTCCGGCATTATGACCGCCCTGAAAACGCACTACTGCTTCCACTTGTTCGGTTAACAGATCAACCAGCTTACCTTTTCCCTCGTCACCCCATTGAGTGCCGATGATAACGACATTTTTTCCCATAATTATTCCAGATTTACGACTGCACAGATGCAGGAGGTAGAGCAACGCATGGAGCAGTTGCCGAAGCTAAAGGTCTGACGACCCAATTTTGATTATCTTGTTCTAAAATAGAGGTGCAACCCAGCTCTTTTGCACTTCCGGATTGCCCCGGCAATTGTTGAACAACAGCTTGTTGCTGGGCGCGTAAATCCCTGATTTTTTCATTTAACGCCGTATCCTCTGAATACGGCGCAAAAATAAGTTCTCGCTGCTCTACTTGGCAGGATTGTTTGCTGAGTGATGACAATAATTTCAAGTCAGCACTAAAACCGGTCGCAGGACGCGCACGTCCAAACACAGCGCCGATATTATCATAACGGCCGCCTCTGGCAATCTCTCTGCCGACTGAAGGTACGAAAGCGGCAAAAACCATACCGGTATGATAATGATAGCCACGCAATTCGGCTAAATCGTAACTGATAGTTAACGATGGAAAACGCGCTGCCAATTTTTCTGCAATGGCTTCCAAATCCGCCAGTGCATTTTTAACGTCATCATCAGCTTTCAAAAACACTGCTTGCGCTTTTTTAATCGTGTCTCTGCCTCCATTCAGTTCCGGCAGCTTTAACAACATGGACTTAAGATCATTATCGATAGTATAGCTGTCCATCAAATCCTGAAGTTCAGGTCTGGCTTTACGTTGCAATACATCAAATAATTCACTTTCCTGTAACACAGTTAATCCTGCCTGCCTGGATAAAGCACGGTAAATGCCAACATGTCCCAAATCAAGATGAACATTTTGCAATCCTGTTATGGCCAGCATTTCCAGCATCAAGCGAATAACTTCTACATCACTTTCTTTACCTGCGTGTCCATAAAGTTCCGCGCCGATTTGCATCGGGCTACGGGTCTTTTCCAGCGGATCGCCACGGGTATGTAATATAGTACCCACATAGCACAGACGCGTTGGCCATTCATGCTTAAGGTTATGGGCATCTATTCTCGCAACTTGCGGGGTCATGTCAGCTCTTACTCCGAGCATTTCACCACTAATCTGATCGGTCAGCTTAAAAGTTTGCAAGTCCAGGTCATGACCTGAACCTGTCAGTAAGGAATCCAGAAAATCGATAAACGGGGGAATAACCAAATCATAGCCCCAGCAAGCAAATAGCTCCAATAGCTTACTGCGCAAGTTTTCCAGATGTTTGGCTTCTTCCGGCAATATCTCTTCTATGCCATCAGGCAAAAGCCAGGAATCTTTTTGATGCATGTTTTATGTGTCCACTCAAACAAAACGCCCCGCAAGCGGAGCGTTTTTATATTTTCAAATGCGTGTTGGGTTTGCGTTAAAGACCATGAATGTATTATGAAAATATGTCTAAAATATTTCTTCCATTTTACAAGTGATTGCTTTTATTTAAAGCGGAAGTAAAAAATATTTTTTACTTCCCATAATTAATACTTCACAGTCCCGTTAAGGTAACCCAATACGTTATTAGCTACTTTGTTTGTTTATTAAAATACTGAAAGAAATCAGCATTAGCATCAAGCACCAACATGCTTGAACTTGAGAAGGTTTTTTTGTAAGCATTCAGGCTGCGATTAAAAGTAAAAAACTCAGTATCGGCGCCATAAGCCTTGGCATAAATTTCAGCAGAGATTGCATCACCCTCACCACGCAGTTTTTCTGCATCGCGAAAAGCATTAGCCAGCGTAACAACCCGCTGTCTGTCGGCATTAGCTTTAATTCTCTCGGCGGCTTCAGCCCCTTGCGAACGAAACTCTCGCGCCACGCGTTCACGTTCCGCTTCCATTCTACGGAATACGGAACTGCTGACTTCGGGCGGTAAATCAATGCGCATTACTTGAACATCAACAATTTCCATACCTAAACCAGCCGCAACAGCCTTGGAGTTGTTGGTTAAAATTTCGCGTATAGCGCTACGATCCGTTGAAATCAGTTGCTTGATATCGCGTTTGCTAAATTCACTCCGGAAAGCGTCTTTAATAATTTGATCGAGACGTAAATTAGCCTGATCTATATCACCCGCAACGGTGGTATAAAAAGTGCTCACATTACCAATACGCCATTTAACGAAAGAATCAACAATGACGTTTTTCTTTTCAGCGGTTAAAAAACGTTCAGGTTTCGCATCCATAGTTTGAATGCGCGCATCAAATTTCTTTATATTGTTGATAAACGGCCATTTAAAATGCAATCCAGGCTGCGTAATCGTTTCTGACGATTTCACCTAAACGGAATTTAATCGCCTTTTCTGTTTGATTAACTGTAAACACACACATCATGCCAACAAGCAACAATGCCGCCAAGCCTATTAATATTTTATTGAGTGTCATTAGCGTCCCCTTGCGTCACGGCTACGAATTGAAGTACGCTCGGCGGCTTGCTCTGGTACCACAACCGGTTGGGGTTGAGGTTGATCGGCAGTGCCTGATGGTGAGTTCATGGGTGGTGGTACTGAAGAAGGCTGATGTTGCATCATTTTGTCCAGTGGTAAATAAAGCAAATTATTCCCGCTCTTAACATCTACCATAACGGTATTGGTTCCAGCCATTACGGATTCCATCGATTCGATATAAAGGCGTTTGCGGGTCACCTCGGGGGCTTTAATATATTCAGCAAGTAATTGGGAAAAACGACTGGTTTCACCTTGTGCCTGAGCAATCACTTGTTCTTTATAGCCCTCCGCTTCCTGTAACTTTCTGGCGGCCGCACCGCGAGCTCTCGGCACGACGTCATTAGAATAGGCTTCCGCCTCATTAATCAAACGTTGCTCATCTTCACGCGCTTTAATAGCATCTTCAAATGAATTTTGAACCTGTTCCGGCGGTTGAGCATCCTGCAGGTTAACACTGGTAATTTGAACACCTGATTGATAGCTATCCATGATTTCCTGGATTTCTTTTTTAATCAGAGTGACAATTTCACTGCGGCCCTGGGTCAATACAAAGCTCATTGTGCTGCTGCCCACTACACCACGCAATGCGCTTTCAGTAACCTGCTTTAATGTAGTCGCAGGATTAACAACATTAAAGATAAATTGCTTGGCGTCTTTAACCTGGTATTGAACAGCCAAGCGAACATCCACATAATTTTCATCCTTGGTTAACATCAAGGCTTCTTTTGGCACCGAGCCGGTAACTTGCTCACTGCCGCCGCTGCGATAACCTACTTCGATAAAACGTTGCTGTTTTACATTGACAATATCAACACGTTCAATAGGTGCAGGTAAGTGCCAGTTTAAACCAGACTGTGTGGTGCCAATATATTTACCAAACCGCGTTTCGACGCCATGATTACCTTCATCAACGATATAAAAGCCGCTTAAACCCCACAAAACAATTGCACCGCCTGCAACATAGCCAAGGGTTTTCATTGAATTGCCAGAGGAAAAATTCCTGGGTGAGCCTTCGTTATCGCCGCCACCGCCACCGCCGCCAAAAAATTTGCCTAATTTTTCTTGCAATGAACGTATTGCTTCATCTAAATCAGGAGGCCCTTTCTGGTCACCTCGACCACTCCAGGGGTCTTTATTATCGCCGCCAGGCTCATTCCACGACATACTTATGCTCCATATTGAATTGCTTAATTAATTTATCCCGCAGGATGTTTGTGAGTATTCTATCGTAAATCTATAAAAAGGCGAAAAAGCACAAGTCGCGAGGCTAAAAACTGCTTGCTTTAGCCTTGCCGTTTTCACCTAATTTATTTCTTCAGTTTTCACTTCTTTTAACAACCCCAAATGCCTTACATCAATTTCAATGACTAATTCATTCGCGCCTGAGTCATCAATATGCTCGTCAATTATTTTTGCGCAAGTAAATAATTTTGCCCTGATATTGCCTTGATCGGGTTGTAAATAACAACGTCTTTTAACTTTAGTAATCGAAAACAGTTCCGCTAATACTTGATAAAGCAGATCGACACCCGCCCCCGTTTCGGCGGATAACCAGACCCGGACCGGATTGCCGGCATCATCTCGATCAATGTGCGGCTGAATGTTATCCAATAAATCAATTTTATTAAAAACCTCAAGTTGCCTGACTTTATCAGCCTCTATATCTTCCAGAACCTGATTGACTTGAACAATAATTTCATCCCTGTCATCGCTATGTGCATCAATAACATGCAGTAGCAAATCGGCTTCACTGGCTTCCTGTAAGGTTGATTTGAAAGCCGCTACCAATTCATGCGGTAAATGACGGATAAAACCCACCGTATCAGCCAGAACAATCTCGCTGCTATTAGGCAACTGGCAACTGCGTAAGGTAGGGTCTAAGGTAGCGAACAGTTGATCTGCCGTGTAAATGTCCGCACCTGTCAGCGTGTTAAATAAGGTGGATTTACCCGCATTGGTGTAACCAACTAAAGAAACGGATGGGATTTCGGCTTTTTTTCTTTTACTACGGCCTTGGTGCCGCTGTTTATCAACCTTATCCAAACGCTGCTGAATCTGCTTGATGCGCAAACCCAAGAGTCTTCTATCGGTTTCCAACTGAGTTTCACCGGGTCCGCGCAGGCCAATACCGCCTTTTTGGCGCTCCAAATGCGTCCAGCCTCTAACCAGCCGGGTTGATAAGTGCTTTAATTGCGCCAACTCAACCTGTAACTTACCTTCGAAAGATTGCGCGCGTTGGGCAAATATATCAAGAATCAGGCCGTTTCTGTCAACTACCCGAACGCCCAAAGCGCCTTCAAGATTTCTTTCCTGACTGGGAGCAAGCGGGTGATTAAATAAAACCACGTCGGCAGAATTTGCTTCTACCGCCGATTTAAGCTCATCAAGCTTACCTTTGCCGACAAAATATTTTGGATCAGGACGTTTGCGACTGCCGGTAACGACATAAACAGGATCAGTTCCGGCTGATTTAGCCAATTCTTTTAATTCTAAAAGATCTTCCTGCCCGGAACGAAAAGTGAGATGAACAAGCACAGCTCGTTCACCTGAATCGGGACGATCAAACAATAAAATACTCCATGAACGGGGTTAAAAAAATATTACGGCATAACCGGAAAGTACTCACTCGTCGACGGTTTCGTCATCACGCATCATTTTTACGGCTTTACTGGGCACTATAGTTGATATAGCGTGCTTATAGACCATCTGACTAATGGTATTTTTCAGCATAATGACATACTGATCAAATGAGTCGACTTTTCCTTGTAACTTTATACCGTTAACAAGAAAAATTGATACAGGGGTATGATCCTTTCTAAGCGTATTTAGAAAGTTATCCTGCAAATTTTGACCTTTTGACATCCGATTTCTCCTTATTATTTAATTTTAATAATGCTTAAGATAACTGCAATTACAAGTCAATACAAATCATATCTGTCAAACTAAGGTTGCCCCTTATTCTATTAGTTGATTTTACCAGTAGATGCCTTAAGTTGCGCTTATTTTATTACTGTCGTTTTCAATTTAACAATAAGGTATCGATAATCTTCTGACGCCAACGCATCGTTTAAAACAAGCAGCGTTTTTTTATGGACTGACTTCCAGGACTGAGCTAGAGAATTCTGTTTAAAATGTAAAAATAGTGCAAATGTTGTAATAACCGTTGATTTCAAAATCTCAACCGAGGCAAAATCACACCCTTCTGAAACCTCCCAACCGAAAGCTTCAGTATGCTTGATGGTGTAATGCTCAGCGTTTAAGCGCCGGACAGCCAACCAGTAATGTATTCCAATTAATGCAAATAAGCTGATTTTAATAGCAAAGTCCAAAGTATTAGCGAGACTGGCACATAAGGCCAATATATGAATAATAATAACCATCTTTTTTATTCGTTTTGAGGGCTTAAGAGTCAACAGCAACGTAGTTTGGTATTTATCCGCCATAATTCAAAGCCTCAAGGTTCAATGTTCGAATGCGATTAACGCAGACACGCTCTGTAACTCGGTATGCTTGGGCATCATCAAGTGACTCGGTGCTTTCAGGGTACGCCCTAATTGGATCTCGAAATTAAGGCTTAGAGACTATACTCTAATGCTCCCTCCCTTGACCCGATAGATCTTTAATCAATTACCTAATTAAGCGGGCCACTTAAATTTCGCATTTGTCTCAGTATCCAATTCTGTCTTCTGACGACATAGTTCGAGGGACGCACGGCTTTCAATCTTAGCGGATTGGGTAAGGTGGCTGCAAGCACGGCCGCTTGAGAGCGACTGAGGTTTTTTGCAGGAATACCAAAATAGTGTTGGCTTGCGGCTTCTATGCCAAATAAATGGTCGCCGAATTCGGCTATATTCAGATAAACCACCAATATCCGTTCTTTACTCCACAAGATCTCAATCAGGAGAGTAAACCAGGCTTCCAAGCCTTTACGGACAAAGCTTTTCGAGGGCATTAGAAATAAATTTTTGGCGACTTGCTGGGTTATTGTGCTGGCGCCTCTGAGCCGTCGTCCGCCATTGATGTAAGCATTAATTGCAGAGCGTATGGAGTGTAAATCAAAGCCGAAATGCTCGTAAAACTGCTGATCTTCCGAGGCAATCACCGCCGCCGAAGCATTTGGGGCGATTTTTTTTGCACTAACCCATTTATATTGAATAGGCTGGAATGAAAAGTCGTCGATTAAATCTTCATAATGCCGGTATACCATAAAAGCAGTGGTTGGCACGGGCAAAAAACGTAACAAGGCGACCGCAATTACAGAGGTAGCAACAAAGAAAAGCAGGCAATTTCTCAGTATTACACGTATGGATAATGACTGATGTTGACGAGTTTGTAAGTGACGGGATTTATTTGCCAAGTTGCAAAGACTGATTATTGTTAATGTTCGCCGTTCTCACCGCGTTTGACGGAGAGACTATTCGATATATGATAAAGCCTTTGTATGAGCTCTTGCCACCTATCAATTTATAAAAATAGTAGGCCATACCGGCGGGGGCTCACGTCAAGCTATTCTGTCTATCATTCTTCGGGTTAATGCAAATCTGTTCCAGACAGATTTGTGCCAGCATCCAGACCACAAGAATGTGATTAGAGATTGCTATACTTTGTTCGATCTTGTTCCATTTG